>DASWNW010000072.1:0-39125 GCA_036399015.1 Thermoanaerobaculia bacterium
GGCCGCTTCGGCCGCCGGTAAAGAGACGATGGCGGCCGAAGCGGCCGCCACTCCACAGGAAACCGTCAAAGGCTTCCAGGACGCGCTGATGCGCGTTCGCTTCTCCACCAAGCCGGTCGTCGCCGCGCCGTTCGGCCGCACCCTCGGCGGCGGTGTCGAGGTGGCGATGGCGGCGTCGCGGATCGTCGCCGCCGGTGAGACGTACATGGGCCTCGTCGAAGCCGGTGTCGGCCTCATTCCCGGCGCCGGCGGCTGCAAGGAGATGGTCCGCCGCGTCGTGTCGCCGGCCATGAAGCGCACGCCGGGCGCCGACCCGCTGCCGTTCGTGCAGCAGGTGCTGGAGACGGTCGGCGCGGCGAAGGTCTCGGGCAGCGCGGCGGAAGCGCGGTCGTTCGGCTTCCTCACGGAGAGCGACCGTGTGGTCATGAACCGCGACCACCTGCTGCACGAGGCGAAGCAGGAGGTGCTGGCGCTCGCCGCCGAGGGCTACGCGCCGCCGGTGCACGGCGACGACTGCTTCGCCGCCGGACGTGACGTCCGTGCCGCGCTCAAGGCCGGCATCTACGTCCTCCAGCAGGCCGGCTACATCACCGAGTACGATGCGTTCGTGAGCGGGAAGCTGGCGCACGTGCTCTGCGGCGGCGACCTCACCAGCCCGCAGTGGCTCGGCGAACAGTACCTGCTCGACCTCGAGCGGGAAGTCTTCGTGGAGCTCCTCGCGCAGCCGAAGACGCAGGAGCGGATCGCCTTCATGTTGAAGAACGGGAAGCCGCTGAGGAATTGAACGTGAAACGGTTCCTCGGGTTCCTCGGAGTTCCTCGGAGTTCCTCGGCCGCACCGCGCAGCACCCCCCGAGGAACCCCGAGGAACCCCGAGGAACCCCGAGGAACCAAAGGAGAACACCATGAACGAAGCCGTCATCGTCGCCGGTCTCCGTACCGCCGTCGGGAAAGCGCCACGCGGCGCGCTCCGCACCACCCGTCCCGACGACATGGCGGCCGAGGTCATGCGCGCGCTGCTCGCGCGCAACGAACACATCCGCGCCGAGGAGATCGACGACGTGATCCTCGGCTGCGCGACGCCGGAAGGGGAGTCGGGGACGAACGTCGCCCGCATTGCCTCCCTCCGCGCCGGGCTGCCCGACAGCGTCCCCGCCGTGACGGTGAACCGCTTCTGCTCCTCCGGCTCCCAGACCATCGCCATGGCGGCGGAGCGGATCATGGCCGGGATGGCCGAGCAGATCATCGCCGGCGGCACCGAGTCGATGAGCCTCGTGCGCGGCAACAATCGCTTCCGCCCGAATCCCTACCTCGTCGAGCACGACCCGGACGTCTACCTGAGCATGGGGCTTACGGCGGAGAACGTCGCCCGCAAGTACGGCGTCTCGCGTGAGGACGCCGACGCGTTCGCGCTCCGCAGCCACCAGCGGGCCATCGACGCGCAGCAGTCCGGCCGGCTGGCCGAGGATGGCATCGTGCCGCTCGACGTCGAGATCACCGGGCCGGGGGAGACGAAACGCTTCACGTTCGACACCGACGAGGGGCCGCGCGCCGACACGAACGAGGCCGCGCTCGCGAAACTGAAGCCGGCGTTTCACGCGAAGGGCGTCGTCACCGCCGGCAACTCCAGCCAGACCTCCGACGGCGCGGCCGCGGTGATCGTGATGTCGCGCCGCCGCGCCGACGAGCTGGGGCTGAAGCCTCTGGCCCGCTTCGTCTCCTACGCCGTCGGCGGCGTCCCGCCGGAGATCATGGGCATGGGACCGGTCGTGGCGGTGCCGAAGGCGCTCCGGCTCGCCGGCCTCAAGCTCGAGGATATCGACCTCATCGAGCTGAACGAGGCCTTCGCCTGCCAGGCGCTCGCCGTGATGCGCGAGCTGAATATCGACCAGGAGCGGGTGAACGTGAACGGCGGCGCAATCGCGCTCGGCCATCCGCTCGGCGCCTCCGGCGCGAAGCTCACCGTGCAACTCCTCGGCGAGATGCGCCGCCGCCGCTCCCGCTACGGCATGGTCACCATGTGCGTCGGCGGTGGCCAGGGCGCCGCGACGATTTTCGAGAACCTGCAATGAACTTCGACCTGGAGCCGGAGCTTGCCGAGCTGCGCGACCGCGTCGCGCAATTCGTCCACGAGGAAGTGATCCCGCGCGAGGCGAAGCCGTTCTCCGGCGCGCTCGTGGCCGACCTCCGCGCGAAGGCGCGCCGCGACGGCGTCTTCGGTCCGCAGCTCCCGCGCGAGTATGGCGGCCTCGGACTCGGCACCGTCGGCATGTGCGTCGTCTTCGAGCAGGCCGGCCGCAGCTTCCTCGGACCGCTCGCGCTGCATTGCTCCGCGCCCGACGAAGGCAACATGCATCTCCTCGCACATCACGCGAACGACGAGCAGCGCGAGCGCTACCTTCGGCCGCTCATCGAGGGGAAGATCCACTCCTGCTTCGCCATGACCGAGCCCGCACCCGGCGCCGGCTCGGATCCCACCATGCTGCGCACGCGCGCCACGCGCGTGGACGGCGGCTGGGAGATCACCGGCCGGAAGTGGTTCGCGACCGCCGCCGAAGGCGCTGCCTTCGCGGTCGTCATGGCGGTCACCGATCCCGACGCCGACCGCCACCAGCGCGCGACGATGTTCCTCGTCCCGACCGACACGCCCGGCTACCGCTTCGTCCGGAACGTGTCCGTCATGGGCGGCCACTCCTTCGGCGGCCACGCGGAGCTCGACTTCAATCACGTACGCGTCCCCGACTCCGCGATCGTCGGCGAGGCCGGCGACGGGTTTCGCCTCGCGCAGTTACGCCTCGGTCCCGCGCGGCTGACGCACTGCATGCGCTGGCTCGGCATCGCGCAGCGCGCGCTCGACATCGCCGTCGCCTACGCGAAGGAGCGGACGGCGTTCGGCAAGAAGCTCACCGAGCAGCAGTCGGTGCAGTGGTCGATCGCCGACTCCGAGATCGAGCTGCACGCGTCGCGGCTGATGGTCCTGCACGCGGCGTGGGCGCACGAGCGGGGGAGCGAGATCCGCCACGAGTCGTCGATCTGCAAGACGTTCGTCGCGGAGGCGGTGAACCGCATCATCGATCGCGCCGTGCAGATGTGCGGCGCCCTCGGCGTCTCCGGCGATACGCCGCTCGAAGAGTTCTATCGCGAGGCGCGCGCCTTCCGGATCTACGATGGACCGTCGGAGGTGCATCGCATGGTCATCGCGCGCAACGTGCTGAGGAGGGAGAGCTGAGCGACACCTTTCGGGACCGGGTGGTCTGGATCACCGGCGCGTCGTCCGGCATCGGCGAGGCGCTGGCCGTGGCGTGGAGCGGCGAGGGGGCGCGCGTGGTGCTGTCGGCGCGCAACGCCGCGGAGCTCGAGCGGGTCCGCCGCCGCTGCAAGGAGCCGTCGCGCCATCTCGTGAAGCCGCTCGACCTCACCGACGGCAACGCGATCGCCGCGGCCGCCGCCGACGTGCTGCGCGAGCTCGGGCAGGTCGACATCCTGGTGCACAGCGGCGGCGTCAGCCAGCGCTCTCTGGCCGTGGAGACCGACCTTGCCACCGACCGCGCCATCATGGAGCTCAACTACTTCGGCACCATCGCGCTGACGAAGGCGGTGCTGCCGTCGATGCTCGCCCGCGGGTCGGGGCACATCGTGCCGATCAGCAGCGTGATCGGCTACGTCGGCGTGCCGCTGCGCTCCGCCTACGCCGCGTCGAAGCATGCGCTGCACGGCTTCTTCAACACCCTCCGCGCGGAGACGCACCGGCAGGGCATCCGCGTCACCATCGTCTGCCCCGGCTACATCCGCACGAACGTCTCCGAGAACGCGCTGCGCGGCGACGGCACGCGTCACGGGAAGCTCGACGACACGCACGCGAACGCGATGCTGCCGGAGCAGGCCGCGCCGGCCATCCTGCGCGGCGTGGCGAAGGAGAAGAACGAGGTGCACGTCGGCGGCAAGGAGATCTTCGCCATCCGGCTGCAGCGCCACCTCCCGCGTCTCGTCGCGCGCGTGACGAGGGTGAAGTGAGCGATACCCGCCCCGTCCGGCCGAGCGAGCAGCTCGACTGGGAGCAGCTCGCCGAGTACCTCCGCCGCGAGCTCGGGGTGAGCGGGGAGATGACCGTCGCGCAGTTTCCCGGCGGCCACTCGAACCTCACCTACGACCTCGCGTTCGGCGAATACGAGCTCGTGCTGCGCCGCCCGCCGTTCGGCCCGGTGCCGCCGCGCGCGCACGACATGGCGCGCGAGTACCGCGTGCTCGCTGCCGTGCACCCCCACTTTCCGCTCGCGCCGAAGCCCTACCTGCTCTGCGAGGACACCGGCGTCATCGGCTCGGTCTTCTACGTGATGGAGCGCCGGCGCGGCACCGTGATTCGCACGCAGGAGCCGCCGTCGTTCACGGAGGAGACCCGCCGCGGGGTGAGCGCCGCCATGGTCGACACGCTCGCGGCGCTGCACTCCATCGACGTCGCCGCCACCCACCTCGACGTCCTCGGCAAGCCGGCCGGTTTCGTTGCGCGCCAGATCCGCGGCTGGACCGAGCGCTGGCACGGCGCGAAGACGAGCGACGTGCCGGACATGGAGCAGCTCGCGAAATGGCTCGACGAGCGCACGCCCGCCGACCCGCCGCGTCCCGCGCTCGTGCACGGCGACTACAAACTCGACAACGTGATGCTCCATCCGGACGAGCCGGCGCGTCTCGCGGGCGTCTTCGACTGGGAGATGAGCGCCATCGGCGATCCGCTCGTCGACCTCGGCATCCTCCTCTGCTACTGGGTGCATGCCGCCGGCGACGACGAGGCCATCCCCAGCGTCACCACGCGCCCCGGCTGGTTCACGCGCGAGGAGATCCTGAAGCGTTACGCGGAACGCTCCGGCCGCGAGATCGAAAACATCATGGTCTACGAAGTGTTCGCCGTCTTCAAGCTGGCGGTCGTCATCCAGCAGATCTACGCCCGCTTCGTCCGCGGCCAGACCGACGACCCCCGCTTCGAGCCGCTCGGGCAGCGCGTCGCGCATCTCGCCCGCGTGGCCGTGAAACTGGCGGAGGTCTCTGGAGGAACGGGCTCTCAGCCCGTTCCGGCGGGCTAAGAGCCCGCCGCTCCAGGGGGAGCGGGCGGCGCGCTCCGGAACGTGCTCGTGTCCGACCGCTATCCGCCCGTCGCGACTTTCTTTTTTGTTCCATGACAAACGGGTGCGAGTTGGTCATTACAATCTGGAGCCACTGAAAAAGGAGCCTCAATGCGCAACGCGGTGGCGGTGGCGGTCCTCTCTCTCGTTCTCTTCGGCTGTCCGCCGAAGCCGGAGTCGAACGGTGGCGGCGGGGGAGCCGCCCGCACGACCACGGGCGAAATCCTCGTCGGCGAGTACGGCTCGCTGACCGGCTCCGAGGCGACGTTCGGCCAGGAGACGCACAACGCGATCATGGTCGCGATCGACGAGATCAACGCGGCCGGCGGCGTGAACGGCCGCAAGCTGCGCATCCTCGTCGAGGACACGCAGTCGAAGTCGGAAGAGGCGCCGAACGCCGTCACGAAGCTGATCACGCAGAACGACGTCGTGGCCATGCTCGGGGAGGTCGCCTCGTCGAGCTCCATCGCCGCCGCGCCGATCTGCCAGGCCAACAAGGTGCCGATGATCACCCCCTCCTCGACCAATCCCGCCGTCACGGAGAAGGGCGACTACATCTTCCGCGTCTGCTACATCGACTCCTACCAGGGGCAGTCGCTCGCGAACTACCTCACCAGCAGGTTGAACATCAAGACGGTCGGCGTGCTGGTCGACGTCCGCAGCGACTACTCCACCGGTCTCGCGCGCTACTTCGAGGAGCAGTTCGTCAAGAACGGCGGCAAGGTCGTGGTGCGGCAGAGCTACGCGAAGGGAGACGCCGACTTCCGCTCGCAGCTCACCGCCGTGCGCGCCGCGAATCCCGAGGTGATCTTCGTCCCCGGCTACTACACCGACATCGGGCAGATCGCCATCCAGGCCCGCGACCTCGGCATGAAGCAGCGCTTCGTCGGCGGCGACGGCTGGGAATCGCCGAAGCTCCTCGAGATCGGCGGCACGGCGCTGGAGGGGGCCTTCTACTCCACCCACTACTTCCCCGAGGATCCGAACCCGCTGATCCAGAAGTTCGTCACCGAGTACCGCCGCCGCCACAACAGGACGCCGGATGGGCTTTCCGCGCTGGCCTACGACGCCGCGCGCGTGCTCGCCGACGCCATCCGCCGCGCCGGCAGCACCGAGGGGCCGAAGCTGCGCGACGCCATCGCCTCGACGAGCGGCTTCCCTGGCGTGACCGGCACCATCACGCTCGGCCCCGACCGCAACCCGCAGGGGAAGGACCTGGTCATCGTCGAGGTGCGCGACGGAAAGCTGGTCTTGAAGGACAAGATGAAGGCGACCGAGGGGGCGCAGGCACAATGAGCACCACACGCCGTGAGTTCGTCGCACAGCTCGCGCTCCTGAGCGCGATGCGCACCAGCCATCCCGATCTGGTGCTCTACAACGCGAACGTCATCACCGTCGACCCGGCGCGTCCCCGCGCGAACGCCATTGCCATCTGGCGCGACCGCATCACCGCGGTCGGCAGCGTGGAGGAGGTTCGCGCGCTGGCGGGGCAGAACACGAGGATGGTCGACATCGGCGGACGGACCATCGTGCCCGGCTTCATCGACGCCCATTCCCATCCCGCCGTCTCCGGCCGCCTGCACCTGCGGCAGGTCGACGCCGACCTCCGCTCCATCGCCGCGATCCAGGAGGCGCTGCGCGAGCGCGCCGCCAAGACGCCCAAAGGGGAGTGGGTGCTGGCGTTCAAGTACGACGACACCAAGACCAGCGAGGGGCGTTTCCTCACGCGCGCCGATCTCGACGCGGTGTCGAAGGACCATCCGGTCTACGTGGAGCACCGCGGCGGCCACAGCGCGTACGTGAACTCGCTCGCGCTCGAGAAGGCCGGGATCAGGGAAGACACGCCCGATCCTGCCGGCGGCCGCTACGTGCGCGAGGAGGGACGCCTCACCGGCCGCATCCTCGAGACCGGCCTCGGCGCGTTCGGCAAGGTCATCCCCGACACCTATTCGCGCGACGACTACCGCGCCGGCGTGAAGCTGATCTCGCAGATGCTGGCCAAGGCCGGCGTCACCTCCGTGCACGACGCGTACGGCGACCCGGAGGACTTGCGCGCCTACCAGGACGCGCGGGATGCGGGGGAGCTCAACACACGCATCTACTGCCTCATCGGCTCGACGGCGCTCGACCGCTTCATCGCCGCCGGTGTCCGCTCCGGCTTCGGGGATGAATGGGTGCGCGTCGGTGCGGTGAAGATGACGTGCGACGGCTCGATCTCCGAGCGCACGGCCCGCCTCTCGCAGCCGTACGTCGGCCGGCCGAACGACTTCGGCATCCTCGTGCGCGGCGAGGACCAGCTCTACCCGATCGCGAAGAAGGCGCACGACGCCGGGTGGCAGATCGGCATCCACGCAAACGGGGACGTTGCCATCGATCTCGTGGTGGGGATGTACGAGCGGCTGCAGCGGGAGGCGCCGCGCGAGGATCCCCGCTTCCGGATCGAGCACTGCACCGTCATCAACGACGACCTGGTGCGCCGCATCGCGAAGCTCGGCGTGATCCCGAATCCGTTCTCCACGTACGTCTACTTCCACGGCGAGAAGATGCGCGAGTACGGCGCCGAGCGGTTGAACTCGATGTTCGCCGTGCGCAGCTTCCTCGACGCGGGCGTGAAGGTGACGCAGACCTCCGACTACCCGCCCGGCCCGTTCGAGCCGATGATGGCGCTGCAGTCGAGCGTCACCCGCACCGACATGCGCGGCACCGTCTGGGGGCCGAAGCAGAAGGTTACGGTAGAGGAGGCGCTGCGCGTCGGCACGCTCCACGGCGCCTACGCCTCGCGCGAGGAGAACGAGAAGGGCTCGATCACCCCCGGCAAGCTCGCCGACCTGGTCGTCCTCGGCCGCGACCCGCTGCGCGAGGACCCCTCCACGTTGATCACGATTCCCGTCGAACGGACGATGGTGGGAGGACGGTGGGTGTACGAGAGCTGACGGCGGGCGGATTACGCTCGCTCGGGCCGGACGCCGTTACGCGGCGGCGGTTGTCCGGCATCTTGCGAATATGTCACCAATGACATACGTTGCCGGTGATGACGAGCGGTAAGCCGCTGGTGTGGCTGCATGGGGAGGTCAAGACGCCGCCCTTCTCGCGCGCCGCCAGACTGGAGGCAGGCTTTCTGCTGCGAAGGCTGCAGAACGGTGAGGTCATCGCAATGCCGGCAGCGCGTCCAATGCCGGATGTCGGGCGCCAGTGTTACGAGCTGAGGATTGATGACGGCGCCGTTACCTGGCGGATCGTTTATTACCTCGGTTCTGATGCGGTTGTGATTCTCGAAGTCTTTCAGAAGAAAACGCGGACAACGCCGAAGCAGATACTCGAGATCGCACGCAAGCGACTCAGGGCTTATCAAAGAGCGGCTCAGGAGGATGACCTGTGAAAGCTGAGAAGCGCCGGAAGCTCGAGAGCGCCGGCTGGCGCGTCGCCGATGCGGGCGAGTTCTTGAGCCTCACACCCGGAGAGGCCGAGTTCGTCGAAATCAAGCTCGCGCTCGCCCGCCACCTCCGTGAGCTGCGCGAACGACACAACTGGACGCAGGCGGAGTTCGCGCGCCGCGTCGGTTCGAGCCAGTCGCGCGTCGCGAAGATGGAAGCCGCCGACCCGACGGTCAGCGTCGACCTTCTCGTGAGATCCCTTCTTGCGGCCGGCGCCGACAGGCGCGAGCTGGGGCGCGTCGTTGCCGCACGCCGGTAGCCGTTACTCGATCCCGTTCTTCTGCAACCACTCCCGCTGCCGGCGTTCCCGGTCGCGCTCGTTTTTCGCCGACGCGCTCAGTTCCGCCATCATCTGCTCGTCCCCGGTCATGACCGCGGAATAGCGGGGGATGGCGCGCTCGTCGAGCGTGCCGTCGAGGATCGCGAGCGCGATGGCGTTGTCGCGCATGGAGCGGTGTTGCTGCAGGATCGCGCCGGCCTTGGCGTTCGCGAGCCGAGGGGAGCTCAGATAGCCAGGCCAGCCATCCACTCTGGCCTGCCGGAAGAACTCGACGGGATTGTTCGTGGTGCGCGGCTCCAGTTGTCCATACCCCGGGCTCACCAGGTCGGGGCGCAGGAACATGAGGCGGCTCGTCTCGTCGAAGCCGGCATGTTCGTCCATCTCGCCGATTTCCTTTTTGTCGGCCTCGGAGAGCTCCAAAGCCGGCGGAGCCAGTGCGAGTTTGGCTGTCTGTTTCGGCGGTCGGCAGCAGCCCGCGGAGGTGAACCATTTTCCCGCCGTACGTGTCGCGGAAGTACGCCCCCGCCTGATCGAGCATCAGGTTGTGGTACGGCGCGCCGTGGCCATGCACGATGAAGATGTTGCGAAAGCCCTGCTCTCCCAGGTCGGTGGCGAGGTCCATGAAGATCGCCCGGAGCGTCGTGCGCCGCACGGAGTACGTACCGGGAAAAACGTGCTTCCCGCCGATCTCGTTCGCACCTTCATGGCCGAGGGGGATCGTGGGGAACATCAGGACGGGCAGCCCGGTGCGCGCGACGATCGCCTCGGCGAGCCTGAGCGAGAGCCACTCGTTCGAATACCCGTCGGTGAAGGACGGCAGATGCGGCCCATGCTGCTCCAGGATCCCGCCCGTGAGGATGACGACCGTCCGTTGCTTGTCGAGCGCCCGGATCTGGTCGGTCGTCATCTGTGCCACCCGATGGATCTGAGCCATCGCCGTCGCACATGGCGTGAACAACGCGATCGCCACGATCAGCAGTCGTTTCAACATGTCTTCTCTCCTTACGTAGCGTCGATGGGGCCGATGAGGCTTCGCAGAAGCGTCTCCAGTTGCCCGTTCGCCGCGGGAACCACGCTGCGGGTCCCGATGGAACTGCCTTCCACGATGAATTCGACATCCCCGCAATGAACGCAAATCACGACCGTCACCGCCTCCCCGGAACCAACGCGCAGGACGTGTCGTGGCTCGAAAATACAGGTCCAGGCATCGCCTGGAGGAAAGTACGTGGTTCGAGCGGATAAGACGTCCAGCAGCGGATGGAGGTGGTGGATCGGCACGGTGACCTCTCTGCGCACCGGATAGCCACTTTCGGTTTTTGGCCCGGTCGACACGAGCGTTCGATAGTCCGGGTCGAACTCGTTCGCGACGTGAAAGACCGTCGCCGTCCGGGCGTTCGCCGCGGCGACGCGCAGTTTCGCCAATGCGTCCTGCAGTTGACGTTCATCCCGGCGGAGGAGAACTGCTCTCGCGCGTCCGGCCGCGGCTTCAGCTGCCTCTTCCGCCGCTCGCTCCGCACGAGCGCATGCTCCGCATACCATCACGATACTGGCGACGACGGCGATTCGCGCGCCGCGGGCGATCGACGCGTGGACCTGCCCCACACGCCGAACCCACCCAGCGACGTCGTTGCGAGAGACCAATCGCCTTTCATCATGGCGCAAGGCTGTCGTCACTGCCAGCGCGACCCTCGAACGGTGGTGAATGCGTGCCGCGGACTCCATTCACGCGTGCAGCGGGATCGTTCATCCGTCCGCGGAGATCGTTGATGCGCCTCCAGACATGCTGAATGACCTCCCTAGACATGCTGAATGACCTCGGGAGACATGCTCAATGACCCCCGCAGACATGCTTAGTGGACTCGGAGACATGCTTAGTGACCTCCCGAGACGTGCTTGATGACCTCGGGAGACATGCTCAATCACCTCGGGAGACATGCTCAATGGCCTCCGGGACATGCTTAATGGCCTCTCCCGGACCGCAAAAGAGGATGCTCACTGCGCCAGCCGCGCCTTCATCTCCCACGGACCGGGGTTCAGCGTCACGCCGTCGATCGTGAACAGCAGGCGGTCGCGGCGCGGGTTGGTCGAGATGAACTCCGCACGCGTCACCGGCTGCAGCTCGTAGCGGTTCTTCAACTTGAACGACCAGACGTCGCGCGTGCCGGTCGCCTCCACCGTCAGCCGCCCGTCCGCGGCGCGCGTCACCGTCAGCCGCGCGCCGGGCGCGAACTCGTACGTGCCCTCGTAGCGGTTCGTGACCTCCGCCGGAATGGGGATGACGTCCATCGCCCGCTCCGGCAGGTCGGGCACGCTGGCGAGCACCGCGTCCCACGCCGTCTCCGACGCCAACGTGCTCAGGACGTCGATGTTCAGCGACGGGTTGTCCACCTCGCCGGTCGAGACGGCGAACAGCACGTCGCCGTCATTCAGCGTATGGAACGGCTGGATGGCGCGCGCCATCGACGTATGCACCTGCACCGCGAGCCGCTGCAGCGCCCAGTACTCCAGCTTCTCGTTCGTCACCACGAGGGTGATGGTCGTGTTCTCCCTCCGCGGCTCGAGGCTCGCGGTGGTCGTGGCGCCGCGGCGCCGGATCGCGTCGGCGAGGTAGTCGGTGATGAGCGGGCAGGGAGCGCCGGGCGTCGGCTGGAGGCAGCGCACCACGCGCCCCTGGCGATCGACGACCGCGCCGAGGGAGTTCACGACCGTGAAGACGGCGACCTTCGTCGTGCCGAGGGTGCGCATCGCGCCACCCTGGCCCGAATGCTGGCGGTACTCCCAGCCGCCGAAGAAGCCTCCCTGCGTCGTGAAGCGCCCCGCCCCCCGTCCGCCGAGCGGGAAGCGTCCCGGCACCGCGGCCCGCAGCGCGGCCGCCCCCATCTCCTTCGTCGGGTAGGACGTGTTGAAGCGGCGCGGGCCGAGATCGAACACGATCGCGCCGGCCACGGTGGCGATGTCGTTCCAGTCGCCGGAGCCGCCGCGGCGCTCGCGCAGCTCGGCGGCGACGCCCGTCGCGAACTCCAATCCGTACGACGAGCCGCCGGCGATCGTGATGGCGTCGACGAAGCTCGATTCGTAGGAAAGTTGGAGCACCTCGGTGTTGATCGTCGCGGGCGAGCCGCCCCGCACGTCGACGGCCGTCTTCGCCCCGGTCGGGAAGTAGAAAACGACCCCTCCGGTCGGTCCTTCCGGGTTCTCGGCGACGCCGATATGGAGGGATGGAAAGTCGAGCTCGAGGGTCCGTTCCGGCGTCTGCGCGACGGCGATTGTTCCAGTACAAACCACTGCAAACAAAGCATTAAAAAGTTTACGCATGCCCGCTCCTTCAGGTTTAAGCTTACGCGCAACCGTACAAAAAAGGTTCGTCGCATTCGCTTCAGATCCGCCGTTCGCCCACTCGCATTCGTCGCGTGAAAAAGGAGCCGGTTATGCACGATAGAAGTCGCGTCAGGTGGCGCGCCGCCTTCGTCCTGGCGCTGCTGTTTTCCCTCCTCTCCTCCCTCCCCGCAACTGCCCAGTACCAGACCGGAAACATCCATGGAGTGGTGACGGACAACACCGGCGGAGCGCTCCCGGGCGTGACCGTCACGCTGTCCGGCATCGGCGCGCCGCGTACGTTCGTCACCGACGCCGAGGGGACCTTCCGGTTCCTTAGCCTCGACCCCGGCACCTATCAGTTGAGTGCCGAGCTGGCCGGCTTCGGGACCGTCACCCGCCGGAACATCGACGTCAACGTCGGCCGCAACACCACCGCCGACCTGCAGATGCAGCCGGCCCTCTCCGAGACCGTCACGGTCACCGCGCAGGCGCCGCTCATCGACACGCGCCAGACCGGCACCAGCACGACGATCGAGGAGGAAGAGCTGCAGAACCTCCCGAGCGCGCGCGACCCCTGGGTGATCATGCAGCAGGTCCCCGGCGTCCTCATCGACCGCACCAACGTCGGCGGCAACGAGAGCGGCCAGCAGTCGGTCTTCGTCGGCAAGGGCACCGGGATGGGGCAGAACACCTGGAACCTCGACGGCGTGAACATCACCGACACGTCGCAGTTCGCCGGCTTCTCGCCCGGCTATTACGACTTCGACACCGTGGCGGAGATGCAGGTGGCCACCGGCGGCAGCGACCCGAGCGTGCGCAGCGCCGGCGTGAACCTCAACATCGTCACCAAGCGCGGCGGCAACGAGATCCGCGGCTCCGCGCGCTACTTCACCACCGACCGCCAATGGCAGGCCGATCCGACCGTCCCGGGCGAGGCGACGGCGTATCTCTCGCGCGTCAACGAGGTCGACAACGTGCAGGACTTCGGCGCGGAGCTCGGCGGGCCGCTCGTCCGCGACAAGCTCTGGTTCTACGCCGGCTACGCGGAGCAGAACATCAAGAACCTCGCCGCGGCCGGTCCGGCCGGGAAGCAGCAGCTCTACAAGGACGACACGTTCCTCACGAACGCGAACCTGAAGCTGAACGCGCAGCTCATCCCGAACAACAGCGCCATGCTCATGTACTACGAGAGCGCGAAGGAGAAGATCGGCCGCAGCGCCGGTCCGACCCGCCCGCCGGAGACGAGCTGGTACCAGGGACACATGGATGAGGGTCCGCTGGTCGGCGGACTGCCTGTCTTCAAGATCGAAGACACGCACATGTTCAACCAGAACCTCTACCTGACCGGCCTCTACGCCGAGTCGAACCACACCTTCTTCTTCGAGCCGCTGGGCGGCGTGGAGAAGGACTCCTGGCGCGACCACCTCGGCGTGTGGCACGACACGTTCGTCTACTACTCCTCCGAACGGCCCACCACCAACGCCCGCGCGGACGGCTCCGCGTTCGTCGGGACCGGCGGCATCCGGCACGAGCTGAAGTTCGGCTTCGGCTACCGCGATGCGCCGACCACCTCCGTCAGCGCCTGGCCCGGCAGCGGGAACTTCGGTCTCTTCTTCGGCAACGCCAACAACCTCGCCCTCGCCTATCTGATGCGGGACCAGGTGGCGAAGTTCGGCGTCGAGGCGTACGACGCCTACATCGGTGACACCGTCGTCTGGAACAACCTCACCCTCCAGGGCGGCCTCCGCTTCGACATGCAGAGCGGCGCCAACTTCGCCTCATCCGTTCCTGCCAACTCGCTGGTGCCCGACCTCCTGCCGGCCGTCAACTTCGCGGGCGACGAGCGCGAGCTGGAGTGGAACTCGATCTCGCCGCGCATCGGCGCCACCTACGCGTTCGGCGGCGACGGCCGAACATTGGGGCGCGCCGCGTACAACAGATACGCCGACCAGTTGAGCGGCGCGAATCTCTTCGCGGCGAACCCCTTCCCCTTCGCCCAGGCCATCGTCTACTACTGGGACGACGCCAACGGCGACAAACACATCCAGCGGCCGGAGATCGACTTCGACTACGGGTTGTACAACTGGTACGGCCTCGATCCCGCGAACCCCGCCGCGCCGTTCTCCACCACGCGCATCGACTACGACATGGACGTGCCGACCACCGACGAGTTCATCATCGGCGCCGAGCACGCCCTGCTGCCGCAGTTCACGATCGGCGCGAACTACACCTACCGCCAGCTCGAGGGGCAGGTCTTCGGCATGGCGGAGAAGACCCGCGGCAAGGGTGACCTCTACACCGCCGCCGACTACGTGCTGGCCGGCAACGCAACCGGCACGCTGCCGAACGGCGAGAGCTACTCGGTCCCGTATTACAAACGACCGGACGGCGTCCCGGCGCCGCTGTACTCGGTGCTGACGAACCGCCCCGGCTACTCCCGCACCTACAACGGCATCGAGCTGTTCGCGACGAAGCGCATGTCGAATCGCTGGAGCATGCGAGCGAACGTCGCCTGGAACGACTGGAAACAGAACCTCGACAACGAGTGGGGCACCAACGGCGACCCGACGCACCTGCAGACCAGCTACGGCTGCAGCTCCTGCGACGGCTCGTCGGTCGTCGAGGGCTCCGGGACGCAGAGCGGCAACAAGGCGGGCGTCTTCATGAACTCGCGCTGGTCGTACGTCCTGACCGGCGTGGTCGAGCTGCCGTTCGCGATCAACCTCGGCGTCACGGCGTCCGGCCGCGAGGGCTACCCGATCCCGTACCACCACGGCGTCCCGGTCAACAGCACGGCCAAGAACGTGCTGATCAACGACATCGGTGAGTACCGCCTCGAGAACGCGTTCAACGTCGACCTGAAGCTCTCCAAAGAGGTGCGCGTCGGAGGTCTCGGCGGACTCACGCTCTCGGTCGACGTCTTCAACGCCACGGACGAGCGGACGGTGCTGCAGCGGCAGAACCGCCTCTACACCAACCTCACCACCCCGAACGTCGCCGCGAACCGCATCATGGAGCTCCAGAGCCCGCGCGTCTTCCGCGTCGGCGCGCGCATGACCTTCTAGAATGCGCTGTTGTTAGATGAGGAGCGCGGGTGATCCGCCCGCGCTCCTTCGTTTCCGATGATCCGGACCCTGATCCTTCCCGCCCTGCTGCTCCTCCTCGCATCCTGCGGCGCGCGCGGCCCCATGGACGCGGCGGGAACGCCGGTCATCCTCATCTCCATCGACACCCTCCGCTCCGATCACCTCCCCGCGTACGGCTACCGCAGCGTCGACACGCCGCACATCGACGCGCTGCGCGCCGACTCGATCCTGTACGAGCGCGCCTACTCCCACTGCCCGCTCACCCTCCCGTCGCACGCCTCCGTCTTCACCGGGCTGCTCCCGGCCGAGACCGGGGTGCGCGACAACACCGGCTACCGGCTCGACGCGAACGTCCCGACGCTCGCCGAGCTCCTCTCGCGCCGCGGCTACGCCACCGGCGCCGCCGTCTCCGCCTACGTCCTGCGCAAGGGCACCGGGATCGAGCGCGGCTTCGGCTCGTACGACGACGACGTCGGCGCGGAGCGCATCGGCGCGACCGTCTCCTCCGTGCAGCGCGACGGCGGCGTCAGCGCCGCCTCCGCCGACCGCTGGCTGAGCGCCAACGCGTCGAAGCCGCTCCTCTACTTTCTGCACCTCTACGAGCCGCACACCCCCTACGCGCCGCCGCCGGAGTACCAGGGGCGCTACTCCCCGTACGACGGCGAGATCGCACACGCCGACGCGATCCTCGGCCGTTTCCTGCAGCGCCTGAAGGACCTCGGCCTCTACGACAAGGCGATCATCGTCCTCTTCTCCGATCATGGCGAAGGGCTCAACGACCACGGCGAGGACGAGCATGGGATCTTCCTCTACCGCGAGGCGCTGCAGGTGCCGTTGCTCGTGAAACTCCCCGGCGCGAAGAGAGCGGGTGAGCGGGTCGCGGAGCCGGTGCAGCTCAGCGACATCTACCCGACCGTCCTCGCCGTCACCGGCACGCCCGCGCCTCCGGCAAAGTCCGCCGCCAATGCCCGCTCGCTCCTCGACGCGCCGGTGCGGCGGCAGATCTACAGCGAGAGCTACTTCGCAAAGTTCCACTACGGCTGGAGCGATCTCCACTCGATCGTCGACGGCGAGCATCACTACATCCGTGCGCCGCAGCCGGAGCTGTACGAGCTGACCACCGACGTCGCCGAGAAGCACAACGTGCTGACCTCGAAGCGGCGCGTCTACGCGGCGATGCGCGAGGCGATCGAGCCGCTGGTGCGGAGCGCCGAGGCTCCCGCGCCCATCGATCCCGAAGAGGCGGCGAAGCTCGCTGCCCTCGGGTACCTCGGCGCGGCCGCACCCGCCGAGGGGCCGTTGCCCGACCCGAAGACGAAGATGGAGACGTTCCGCCAGATCCGGGCGGCGTTCGCCCACTTCAAGGCGGGGCGGTACGAGCAGGCGCTGGCCGCCTATCAGCCGCTGCTGCGGGAGAACCCCCGCATGCTCGACCTCTGGGACATCAGCGCGCGCGCGCTGGTCCGCCTCGGACGTCCCGCGGAGGCCATCGCCTCGGCGAAAGAGGCGCTGAAGCTCTCGCCGCAGTCCACGCATCTCGCGATCCTCATCGCCACCATCGCCATCGAGTCGGGACGCGTGGACGAGGCAGAGCAGCACGCACAGCTCGCCCTGCGCAGCGATCCGCTGCAGGCGCACGAGCTGCTCGCCCGTGTGGCCGTCGCGCGCGGCGACCTCGCCGCCGCCGAGCGGGAGGCGCGTGCCGCGCTGGCCATCGACGCACGCGACGCACGCGCGCTGTTGACGCTCGGCGCGGTGGCGAAGGAGAGGGACGACCTCGCCGGCTCGCTCGCGCACCTCGACGCCGCGCTGGCCTCGGCGCAGCAGAAGAAGACGGCCGTGGCCGGCGTGCACCTGCTGCGCGGCGACGTGCTGGCGCGCCTCGGGCGGCCGCAGGAGGCCGAGCGGGCGTTGCGGCAGGAGATCGAGTTCTTCCCCGAGGACCCTCGCGCCTACCGCAATCTCATCCTCCTCTACGTCACCGAGGGGAGGAACGACGCCGCCACGCGGCTCATCTTCGACCTGGAGAAGGCCTCGCCGACGCCACGGTCCTACGCCGCCATCAGCGAGACGCTGCGCGTGGTCGGCGACAGCCGCGGTGCCCGTTTCTGGGCCATGCGCGGCCTGCGGCGCTATCCCTCCGATCATACGTTGCGGAGACTGGCGGGATGACGATGCGCCGCCTCACTGCCGCCGCTGCCCTCGTGCTGCTCGCCGCCTGCAATCGCACGGCGCCGGCGGAGCAGACCGCGCCGCCCGACGTCATCCTGGTGACCATCGACACGCTGCGCGCCGACTCCCTCGGCTTCGCCGGCGCGCGCGACGTGGAGACGCCGTTCCTCGACGGGCTCGCGCGCCAGTCGGTCGTGTTCACGAACGCGCACGCGCACAACGTCGTTACGCTGCCGTCGCACACCAACATCCTCACCGGCCTCTATCCCTACCAGCACGGCGTGCGCGACAACGCGGGCTACACGCTCGACCCGAAGTTCCCCACCATCGCCACGCTGCTGAAGCAGAAGGGCTACGCCACCGGCGCGTTCGTCGGCGCCTTTCCGCTCGACGCGCGCTATGGACTCAATGCGGGCTTCGACGTCTACGACGACAAATACCCCGAGGGGAAGGGGAAGATGGACTTCCGCGTCGCGGAGCGGCGCGCCGAACAGGTGCTCGCCTCGGCGGTGCAGTGGTGGAACGGGCAGCGCGGTCCGCGCTTCATGTGGATCCACCTCTACGATCCGCACGCGCCGTACGAGCCGCCGCGCGAGCTCGCCGCCCGCTACGCCGGCCGGGAGTACCTCGGCGAGATCGCCTATGTCGACGCCACGCTGGCGCGCTTCCTCACGCCCGTCCTCCAGCCGGCGACGACGCTCATCGTCACCGCCGACCATGGCGAGGCGCTCGGCGACCACGGCGAGCTGACGCACGGACTCTTCGCCTACGAGTCGACGTTGAAGGTCCCGATGCTCCTGCGCGATCCCTCCGCGAAGCCCGGCAGCGACGCCCATCCCGCGCGTCACATCGACATCGTCCCGACGATCCTCGCGCGCGCCGGGATCGAGAAGCCGGCGGAGATGCCGGGACGTTCGCTCCTCGGCGAGCGCAACGCCGCCGCTCCCGCCTATTTCGAGGCGCTCTCCGCGTCGCTGAACCGCGGGTGGGCGCCGCTGGTCGGCCTCATCGACCAGGGCCACAAGTACATCGACCTGCCGCTGCCGGAGCTGTATGACCTCGCCGCGGATGCGAAGGAGACGTCGAACGTCTACGCCGAGAAGCGCCGTGTGACCGCCGCACTGCGCAACGCGCTGGCCGCCGCCGCGCCGGCGAAGGCGAGCGGCGACCGCAGCGTCTCGCCGGAGCAGTCGGCGCAGCTCCTCAGCCTCGGCTACGTCTCCGGCACCACGCCCGGCAAGACCTACACCGCCGCCGACGATCCGAAGAAGCTGATCGACGTCGACAACATGCTGCACCGCATGGTCGAGCACTACCAGCGCGGTGAGCGGGCGGAGGCCGTGGCGCTCGCCGAGGAAGTGGTGCGCCGGCAGCCCGACATGAGCGTCGCGCGCGAGATGCTCGCGTTCATGCTCCAGGACCTCGAGCGCACCGAGGCGGGGATCGAGACGCTGCAGCAGGCAGTCCGCCGCGGCACCGCCACCGACACCACGAAAATGCGCCTCGGCCTCCTCCTCAGCGAGACCGGGCGGGCGAAGGAGGCGGTCGAGCTGCTCGCACCGTTCGCCGGCGGGAAAGACGTCGACGTGCTGAACGCGTACGGGATTGCCCTCGCCGACGTCGGCCGTCCGGCGGACGCGGTGCGGCAGTTCGAGCGGGCGCTGACGATCGACACGACGAACGCCACCGCCCATCAGAACCTCGGCATCGTGGCGCTGCGCAACGGCAACGCCGCGGCCGCGGAGCAGCATCTCAACCGCGCGCTCTCCATCGACGCCGAGCTGCCGCTCGCGCTGAACACGCTCGGCGTGCTGTACGCTCAGACCGGCAGGACCGATCCCGCCATCGACGCCTGGCGCAGGGCCATCGCCCTCGACCCGCGGCTGTACGATGCGATGTTCAACCTGGCCGTCGTGTCGGGGCAGAACGCGCGGTGGGACGTTGCCCGCGGCGCACTCACGCAATTCATCCGAACCGCCCCGCCGGCGCGCTACGCACGCGAGCTCGCCTCCGCGAGGCAGATGTTGAACGAGGTAGAACGAAGAGGAGTTTAGACCCATGAGTGTGATGGAACAGCCGCTGGCCACGAAGTACCCCGCGGTGCGCAACTACATCGGCGGCGCGTTCGTCGACGGCGACGGCGATGCGCTGGACGTGACCAATCCCGCCGACGGCAGCGTGATCTCCCGCGTTCCGCTCTCGTCCGCGGTGGACGTCGGCCGCGCCGTCGAGGCCGCGCGCAAGGCCTTTCCGGCATGGGCGGCGACGCCGATCAAGGAGCGGGTGCAGGTCTTCTTCCGCTACAAGGCGCTGCTCGAGCAGAACATCGACGAGCTGGCCGCGCTGATCACCGAGGAGAACGGGAAGGTCGACAGCGAGGCGCGCGCCGAGGTGCTGAAGGCGGCCGAGCTCTGCGAGTTCGCCTGCTCGCTGCCGCAGATCACCGCCGGCGAGGTGCTGGAAGTGAGCCGCGGCGTGGAATGCCGCGTCGAGCGTTATCCGGTCGGCGTCGTCGCCTCGATCGCGCCGTTCAACTTCCCGAACATGGTCCCCCACTGGACGATCCCGAACGCGATCGCCCTCGGCAACTGCATGATCCTCAAGCCCTCGGAGCAGGTGCCGCTCAGCGCCGGCCGCATCGCCGAGCTGCTGCGTCAGGCCGGCCTCCCGGACGGCGTCTTCAACATCGTCCACGGCGGTCAGGCCACCGTCGAGGCGATCTGCGACCACCCCGGCATCGAGGCGATCAGCTTCGTCGGCTCCACGAAGGTGGCCAAGATCGTCTACCGCCGCGGCACCGCCAACCTCAAGCGCGTCCTCGCCCTCGGCGGCGCGAAGAACCACATCATCGTCATGCCCGACGCCGAGCCGGAGATGACCTCCAGCAACGTCGTCGCCTCGATGGCCGGCTGCGCGGGGCAGCGCTGCATGGCCGCCTCGGTGCTCATGGCCGTCGGCAAGAGCGGCCACATCGTCGAGAAGATGGCCGGCATCCTCCGCAACATGCGCCCCGGAATCGACGTCGGCCCCGTCATCTCGCGCGAGGCGAAGCAGCGCATCGAGCACTACATCACCGAGGCCGAGCAGCAGGGGGCGAAGGTGCTGGTCGACGGACGGAACGTCACGGTGCCGGGGAAGGAGAACGGCTATCACGTCGGGCCGACCCTCATCGACTACGTCCAGCCGGAGATGCGCATCGCCCAGGAGGAGATCTTCGGGCCGGTCATGGTCGTCATCCGCGCCCGCGACGTCGACGAGGCGCTCGAGGTGCAGCATCGCTCGCCCTACGGCAACGCGGCCTCGGTCTTCACGGAGAGCGGCGGCGTGGCGCGTCAGGTCATGGAGCGCGCCAGCGCCGGCATGGTCGGCGTCAACGTCGGCGTCCCGGTGCCGCGCGAGCCGTTCGGCTTCGGCGGCTGGAACGAGTCGAAGTTCGGCGTCGGCGACATCACCGGCCACAGCTCGATCGAGTTCTGGACGAAGTCGAAGAAGATGACCACGAAGTGGAACCGCGAGGCGGGTGTCAATTGGATGTCGTGAGGCGTCTCGCGCCGCTCGTTCTATCGTTGCCGTCATGACTGCAGCGGACGCACAGCAGAAACCTCGCGCGCGCGGACTGGGGATCCCCTTCGACGGGACGCCCGGTTCGCTCAACGCCATCACAGACGTGGCGGGCGTCGAAGTCGGCCACCTGACGCTGATCTCCGGGTCGGGGAAGCTCGAGCGGGGGAAGGGGCCGGTGCGCACCGGCGTCACCGCCGTGCTGCCGACCGGCAAGCGCTACGGCGAGCGGGTGTTCGCGGCCTGGACGGCGCTCAACGGCAACGGCGAAATGACCGGCGCGGCGTGGGTGGAGGAGTCGGGCCACCTCGGCACGCCGATCCTCATCACGAACACGCACAGCGTCGGCACCGTGCGCGATGCGGTCATCGAGTGGAACGCGAAGCGTGGCGCCGGCGACGGCTACTCCGGCGACTTCAGCCTGCCGCTCGTCACCGAGACCTGGGACGGCTTCCTCAATGACATCAACGGCTTTCACGTGAAGAAGGAGCACGCGTTCCAGGCGCTCGAGAACGCGAAGGGCGGCCCCGTCGCCGAGGGAAACGTCGGCGGCGGCACCGGCATGGTCACGCACCGTTTCAAAGGGGGCATCGGCACCGCCTCGCGCGTCCTGAGCTCGGAGAACGGCGGCTACACGATCGGCGTCCTCGTGCAGGCGAACTACGGCCGCCGCGAGTTGCTGCACATCGCCGGCGTGCCGGTCGGCAAGGAGATCCCCGACCTCCTCCCGAAGAAGGGCGACCCGGGCGACGGCACCGGCTCGATCATCGTCGTCGTCGCCACCGACGCGCCGCTCCTGCCGCACCAGCTCAAGCGCCTCGCCCGCCGCGCGGGACTCGGCGTCGGCGTCGTCGGCGGGCGAGGCGAGAACACCTCCGGCGACCTCTTCATCGCCTTCTCCACCGCCAACCGCGAGAACGCAAAGACCGAGGGCATCGCGCGCGTGGAGATGCTCCCGAACGAGCGCATCAGCCCCCTGCTGATCGAGACCGTGCACGCGACGGAAGAGGCGATCGTGAACGCCCTCATCGCCGCGGAGACGATGGAGGGGATCGACGGCAACACGGTCTACGCACTGCCGCACGACCGGCTGCGGGAGATTTTGAAAAAGTACGGGCGGCTGGTGAAGTGAGTTCCTCCGAGGAACCGTCTACGCTTCTTAACCCGCCGAAGGCACAGCCGTGATGCGGCTGTGGACGATGCCGTAGACCTGCAGGTCCCGCGCTTGCTCGGCGGTGAGCGTTTGAGGCTTGTACTTGTCGTTGGCGCTTTGCAGCGTCACGGTTCGGTCGGCGTTGACGCGGAGTCGTTTGACCATTTCGTCGTCTCCATGACGACAGACGACGATCTGGTTGTTCGCCTGTTCCAGCGTGACGTTGGTGCGGACGAATAGAATGTCGCCGTGCTGAATCCCTGCACCAGTCATTGAATCGCCGTCGACTCGGAAAACACGCCGCACGCCGCGCGCGCGGAGGTCGCGTGGGATGGGAAATCTACGGATCTCATGCACATCCGTGAAGATCTGGCGATTGGGACTTGCCGCTACGTCCGATAGGACTACGCTCTCGACCCGTTTGCGGCTCCGCGGCGCGACCCGGTGAGCCGTGACCTTCTGTTCGCTCGGCGCGGGAACGACACGTTCGAGGAGGATGTGCGCCGCGTTGGTGAGCGTCTGCCGCTCGTGCTTCAGCAGCGGGTGACCAGGGCGCTGCAGGAGTGCATCGACCGACTCGCCAAGCGCGTCAGCGATCGCAGCTACGACAGAGATGCTCGGGTCCTGAGTGACGCCGCGAACGATATTGCTCAGCGTCGTCGTGCTGATCCGGGCCGCGTCCGCAATGACGAAATCCTTCTCGCCGCTCGCGTCGATCGCCTCCCGAATTCGGTCGCCGAGACTCATCGCGGCCACCGTACCGTTGATGTCGAGAGCCCGTCCGAGGAGCGGTTTCGGCTGTGACAACCGTATGTCGTTCCGTTAGCGACGGCGCGAATCAGACACGGATGAGTGTCGGTAAGCGGATGCGCTAAGTAACTTAAAAGAGTCACTTTGCGACATCGTACCGCGACACCCCATGCTGCGCGTTACGCCGAGCCGCGCCCCACGGCGGCCGCGCCAGGTCAGCCGCAGATCCGGGCGCTCAGCGGACGCCCGTTGCGCTCAAGAGCCGACGGATCGTTCATCGGCACCCGAGGAACCCGAGAACCCGAGGAACTCCGAGGAACCGTCTACCCCGTCACACCGGCGTCCGTGATCTCCAACGCCCGGTCGATCAACTCGAACGACTCCCGCAACTGCTCCTCGGTGATGCAGAGCGGCGGGTTCGTGAAGAGGTTGTTCCAGTTGATGAACGCGTACATCCCCTCCTGACGGAGGAACGCGGCCAGCTTCTGCATCTCGGGGCTGGTGCCGTTGAACGGCGCCATCGGCTCGCGCGTCTCGCGGTTGCGCACGAGCTCCAGCACGCCGAAGAGGCCGATGGAGCGGACGTCGCCGACCGAGGGGTGCGTGCGCTTCATCTCCTCGTGCAGCTCGCGCATGACGCGGCCCGTGCGGGCGGTGTGGGCGACCATGTCGTCGTCGATCATCACCTGCAGGCAGGCCTCCGCCGCGGCGAGGCTCATCGGGTGGGCGTTGTACGTGAGGCCGCCGTAGTAGACGTTCTTGTCGAAGTAGGCGGCGATGCGGTCGCTGAGCGCGACGGCGCCGAGCGGCAGGTAGGCCGAGGTGAGGCCCTTGGCCATGGTGATGATGTCGGGGACGACGTTCCAGTGGTCGACCGCGAACCACTTCCCGGTGCGCCCGAGGCCGCACATCACCTCGTCGCAGACGAGGAGGATGCCGTGGCGGTCGCAGATCTCGCGCAGGCCCTGGATGTAGCCGTCCGGTGGGACGATGACGCCGTTCGTGCCGGTGACGGTCTCGATGAAGATCGCGGCGATGGTGTGGCCGCCCTCGTACTGGATCGTCTCCTCCAGCTCGGCGAGGCAGCGCGCGGTGAATTCGGCGTCCGTGTCGCCCTCGCGCCAGTGGTGGCTGCGGTATTTGTACGGGTCGAAGAAGCGGATGACGCCGGGGATGCCGGGCTCGTTTGCCCAGCGCCGCGGGTCGCCGGTGAGCGAGATCGCGCCGAGCGTCGCGCCGTGGTACGAGCGGTAGCGGACCATGATCTTCTGGCGGCCGGTGACCATCCGGGCGATGCGGATGGCGTTCTCGTTCGCCTCCGCGCCGCCGAGGGTGAAGAAGAAGCGGTTCAGGTCTCCGGGCGTCAGCTCGGCCAGCATCTTTCCAAACCGCGCGCGGACCGGCGTGGCCATGCCGGGGCCGGCGTAGGCCAGCTCCTCCGCCTGACGCTTGATCGCGTCGATGACGCGCCGCTCGCCATGTCCGATGTTGACGCACATGAGCTGCGCGTTCATGTCGGTGTAGCGCTTGCCGTCGGCGTCCCAGAAGTAGATCCCCTCGCCGCGCACCATCGGAATCGGGTTGACCGAGCCCTGCGCGGACCAGGAGAACATGGTGTGCCGCTTCGACAGGTCGACGATTTCGGCGGCGGTGAGGGTGGCGTTCGTCTCTACAACGGTCATCAGTTGCTCCATCAAGTCATCGATCCGCGCAGGCGCGGGTGGAGGATACTCTCCAGGTCGGACGCGAGGCGCATCGCGTCGTGCGGCTCGAGCGCCGCGGTCGTCACACGGAGCGCGCGGCCGCTCTTGAGGCGGTACGCCTCCGCCGCCCGCACGGCCCACCCGCATTGAAGGAGCGCCTGCACGGCGACGCCTTCTTCACTCACGGGGATCCAGACGTTCAGTCCCGAGGAGCCGTAGGCGGCGATCCCGCGGCGCTCCAGCTCCTGGATCAGCGCCTCGCGCCGTTTCTTGTACGTCTCCGCGGCCCGCGTCAGGAGCCGCGGCGTCTTCGGGTCGCGCCAGAGGGCGACGACGAGGTTCTGCAGGAGGTGGCTGACCCACCGGATGCCGAGCGTCTGCCGCCCTTCCACCCGCGCCACCGTTTCCGCGTCGCCGGCCAGCAGCGCCAGCCGGAGGTCGGGACCGAGCGACTTCGACACCGACCGCACCACCGCCCACGCCGTGCGCGACTCGTCGACGAGCGTGGCGTACTCGGCGCCGGCGACAGGACCGGCATGGTCGTCCTCGATGAGGAGCAGCGAGGGGAACTGCGCCAGCACGCGCCGGAGCTCCGCCTGCCGCTCGGCGGTGAACGCGGCGCCGGTCGGGTTCTGTGCCCGCGGCATGACGATGAGCGCCTTCACCTCCCGCTGCAGCGTCGCGTGCAGCGCGGACGGCAGCGGCCCCTGCTGGTCGAGCGGTACCGGGACGGGGAGGAGCGCGAGCGCCGCGAGAATGTCGGTGATGCCGCTGAAGCAGGGATCTTCGACTGCCACCCGGTCGCCGGGGCGGAGGTGCTCGCGGAGGACGCGCTCGATGCCGTCGAGGCCTCCGCTGACCACGCCGATGTGGCCGGCCGGCACGCCGTCGGCAGCGAACGAGCGCGCCGCCAGCTCGAGGAGCGTGCGGTTGTTCAGCTCCTCGTTATAGAGGCGCTGCCGGACGTTGCGAACGTTGAGGACCGGGAGCAGCTCGGGATCGGGATTGCCGGAGGCGAGATCGCGCACGCCGGTCGGCAGGGGAAGGAAGCGGGCGGCCGCGGCGACCCGCTCGCCATGACGGACGCGCGTGCCGCGGCGCCCGTCCGTCACCACGACGCCGCGGTCGCGCAGCAGCCGGTACGCCGCCGCCACCGTCGCCGCGCTGACCCCGAGATCCTCCGCCGTCCGCCGGACGGGAGGGAGGAGCGTCCCCGGCCGGATCCGCCCGGCATTCAGGGCCGTCTCGACCGAGCCGGCGATCGCAACCGCGGTCATGCCGCTGATGTACGACTGTACTAGCATCATCGGATTGTTGTACTGCGCATTGTAGCGGTTTTGTACTGGGGTCGGGCGGAGGGATGACAAGGAAGTGCGGCGGGAGTGGCCGCTCCCGCACCCGACGTATCGCCGGTGCCGTGCTTACGCGCCAGGCGAACGGCGGACGGGCGAAAAACTCGATGCAGCCGTGGATGCCTACAACCGTCGAGACCCGCACCGGCCGTTCGCGATCGACGACGCCGCCTCACGAATCCTCGAGAACGACCCCGACTATCACCCCCCCGCGCCTTCGCGCAGAGAACAAGAAGCGGCAGCCCACAAAGAATCCCGGCATCTTCACGGTAAGCGGCTGACGTCACGGCTCGGCACTACCGTCGGTGAGCTCCTCGGCGAGCCGGGTCACGAGATCACGGCGAACGACCTGCGGAACTTCCGCTGGATATCCGATTTCCTGCGGATGCGTTTCCGATCACGAGATGTCGCGTCGGGGATGCGATGCGGGGCAGACCATGCCCGCCAGCACGACCCGGTGGCGGTCTACGTTGAAAACGAAGGCGGCTTGTTCGGGTACTGACGCGCGGAGAAGGGCGACCCATCCGAGTGGCGCGTGCTCGGCCTCATCACGCTCGTGCAGTCGCGCGTCAGCAGGCAGGACCGGCCGACGTAGCGGGCGGAACTACACCACGTTCCCGATTCGTCAGCGAGCGTTCATTTACCGGATCGTCACGCTCACGCCGGCTCCACCAGCTAAATTTCCCGCATGACTCGAGCACTCCTCGCCCTGCTTCTCACGCTCGTACACGTTTCTGTCGACGCGGCGCCGCGCAGGCGGGCCGTGCAGCATCCGGCACCGGTCGTCGCGCCGGCGGCCATCGTGGCAGCGGCACAACAGGCCGCCGACGCCGCGTTGAAGGCGGGCGTTCCCGCGGTTCAGATCGCGGTGTCGCAACGAGGCCAGGTCATCTACGCGGCCGCATTCGGCATGAGCGATCGGGAGAGCGCGACCGCGGCAACACCGCGAACGGTGCTGCAGATCGGCTCGATCACGAAGCAATTCGCGGCCGCGGCGATTCTCCGCCTGGCCGAGCGCGGGGCGCTGACACTCGACGATCGCATCGAGAAGTACGTACCGGAGTTCAACACCCGGGGAGCGACGATCACGCTGCGGCACCTACTCACGCACACGTCGGGAGTGACCGGGCTTTCCCCCGCCGACTACGCGCCGCTCACGCGCGAGCACTACATGACGCTCGTCAACGCGGGACCGCTCGCGTTCACGCCCGGCACCCAGTGGAGCTACAGCAACGCCGGCTACAGGCTGCTCGGCTATGCGATCGAGTCGATCACCGGCAAGTTGTTCGCGCAGGTTGTCCATGAGGAGTTCGCGTTGCCGCTCGGGCTCCTCGACACAGGCGTCTGCGGAACGTCCCACCTGCCGCTGCCGGACGGGTACGGCCTGGTCCAGGGGTCGTGGGCGCGCATCCCGGCAATCCACATGTCGGTTCCGTTCTCGGCCGGCGCGCTTTGCTCCACCACGGCCGATCTCACTCGCTGGGCGCACCTCCTCGCCACCGGCGGCGTCCTGCTCCCTGCCTCGTACGCGGCGATGACCACCCCCACCCAGCTCGCAAACAAGAACTTCGTGCCCTACGGGTTCGGCCAGTCTCTGTCGAACCAACTGGGCCGTCCGACCGTGTGGCACACCGGCGCAATCCCTGGCTTCCATAGCTCCCTCGTCTATTTCCCCCAGCACGAGATCGCCGTTTCGGTCATTATCAACGCGCTCCCCACGCCACCCGGCGTCAGTGCACATTTCATCGCGCTCGCCGTGGCGGGCGCTGCGCTCCCGCCGCTGTAGCCGCGACGTCCCGTGGAGCGACGGGCTCTCAGCCCGTCGTAGTCCCGGCAAAGCTGCCGGGCTGAGAGCCCGGCACTCCAGAGATGTCTCGAAGAGGTTCGTTCGTTCGCGGCGGTACAGACGGTCCCCGCCCTGGCGCAGCGCGCGCCGGCGGCGGCAAGCGCGCCAATGTTTCGGTGCAGATGTGGTACGACGTCGGCGCGAAGGACGATCCGGCCGGCCGCTCGGGCTTCGCACATCTGTTCGAGCACATCCTGAGCCGGGTCACCCGCAACATTCCCCCTGGCGAACTCTCGCGGATGGTCGAGCGCGGCCGGTGCACTTCTCCACCGGACGGGATCTCGCCCGCTGGTCGCACCTGCTCGCGACGGGCCGCGTCATGCTGCCGGAGACGTACGCGGCAATGATCACCCCCGCACGACTCGAGGACGGTACCCTCGCGCAGTACGGCTACGCGCTCGGCGTGTACGCGCAGACACTGCAGGGACAACCGGTGATGTTGCACAACGGCATCATCGATCCCGGCGCCCAGAGTTTCTTCTGTACCTCGCACACAAACACGCACACGCAGTGCCGCGCATTTTCGCCCGGACCGATTCGGCTGCCATTCCGCGGATTCGGCGCTGACATCTGCCGCGCGAGCGCGGCTTCACGCCGTCTGTTTCAACGACCGGCGGTCCTGCGGCAGGCCCGCGCACCGGCCGGAACCGCAGCGAGAGCATGCCCTCATGGCCAACGCTCACCGAAGCAATCCCGCGGCCGTAAAGAGCGCGCGCTACAGCGCTCCCAGCGCAGCGCCCGCGACGCTGAGCGCGATGATATGTGCACCGACGCCGGGTGGGGGGGGCATCGCATTGATGATGACGGCGACCGCGATTTCCTGATTGGAGAAATAGATCAGAGAGCTCTGGAAGCCGGGGCTTGCGCCGGTGTGCGACACCGTCGGCTGGCCCAGCATCTTTTCAAGGGTGACGCCGAGACCGTACGAGGTGACGCTGTTGTCGGAGAGCGTCGCGGGCGTGATCATCGTGGCGTACGACGCAGCCAGCATGACGCGGCCGGTTGCCAGCAGGTAAGACCAGCGACTCAGGTCGGACGCCGTAGAGCAAAGCGCGCCGGCGGCGAACGCAACCGACATGTCGACTGCGGGGGTTCGCTTCATCGTCCCCTCCTGCATTGCGTAGCCGTCAGGCACCGGGAGGCCGTACGTTCCACAGACGCCCGTGTCGATGAGTCCGAGTGGCAAAGCGATCTCGGTGTGAATGTAGTCGGCGAGTGTCATGCCGCTGATCGACTCGATCACAAAACCGAGCATCTTGTATGCGCCGTTGCTGTAGACCCACTTGCTGCCGGGTGTGAACTGAAGCGGTTGCGCGTTGACGGCCGCCATGTACTGCGCGCGCGTGTACGGCGAATACACATCGGGCAAAGGGGTGTTCAGTCCTGAGGTATGGGTGAGGAGGTGCCGCAGTGTGATCGTCACCGCTCGAGGCTTGAACTCTGGGACGTGCTTCTCGATCGGATCGTCGAGCGACAACGCCCCGCGGTCGGCCAGGCGGAGAATCGCCGCTGCAACGAACGGCTTGGTAATGGACGCGATCTGCATCACCGAACGCGGCGTTGCGGCAGTCGAGGTCACTTTGTCGGTCACGCCGAATGCCTCTGAGTAGATGACGCGGCCGCGGTGTGACACCGCAATCTGAACGGCCGGAACGCCGGCCGCCAATGCGCCTTCGGCGGCCTGACGGGCCGCTGACACGATGGCCGCTGGCGTGACAGGCGGGGCCGGATGCTGCACGGCTCGCCGCTTCGTGGCCGCGGCGGCTGGAAAGTGTCCGAGAATCAGAACAACGGCGAGGAGTGCTCGAGTCATGTTGGAAGGATGCCCGGCCTCGTTTGCACAGCGAAACGAAATGTGACGAAGCTGGCGAAATCGGGGCCGAGTCGGACTGGGCCCGCCGACCCGCTGCTGGTGATCGACGATCACCGCAGCGACGCCTGGCTGGTGCTGGTTGCCGGCGGCTTCGGTCGGCCAGTGTGTCTGGACCGCGCTGAGGGCGAACTCACGGATGCACGCCGTCGGGGAGGCAGACACAGCCGCACAGACTGCGTTCGCTGCTGCGCATGACACACCCTCGGCCGAGGCGTCATTCGCGGGGTGAACTGTTACTGAACTGATCCACGAGCCGTACCGGAAGATCTCTAACCTTCCGTCCAACCGTGCCCGACCGACCGCGCCCCATCCCAGAGCCCAGGGAGAGACTTCCGTAATGTCCATCCGTGTCGTTATCGTCGACGACGAGCCGCTCGCGCGCGCGCGCGTTCGAATGTTCATCAGCGAACACAACGATGTCGAGATCGTGGCGGAAGCAAGCGATCATGAAGAGGCGCTCGAAGCAATCGCCGAGCACCAGCCCCACGCACTATTCATTGACGTGGAGATGCCCGGAATGTCGGGCGTCGACGTCGTGCGCCAACTTGGCGCTGCGCAACGACCCGTGGTGGTCTTCATCACCGCGTTCGCGCAATATGCCGTCGAGGCATTCGACGTGGGCGCAACGCATTACCTCGTGAAACCCTTCGGCCCTGAAGACGTGCGGGCCGCATTGCAGCGGATCCGAGATGTCCTCTCGAATCGCGCTGCAACGGCGATCGTGTCGCAGATCGCACTGGGTGTCGAGACAAGACAGGCGCCCCAGACACTGCAACGTGTCGTAGTGAAGCGCAACGGTCGCGCGATGCTACTGCGTGTCCACGACATCGACTGGATCGAGGCGGCGGGGAATTACGCCCGCCTCCATGTACGCGGTGCGCACCACCTCCTCCGTGAAAGCATTTCGTCACTCGAGCAGAAGCTCGACGGCCGCGAGTTCGTGCGCGTGCATCGGTCGGCAGTGGTAAACCTGGAGCGCGTCCGCGAGCTGCAGCCAACGTCACACGGCGATTACGCGGTGATTCTTGACGACGGGACCCGGCTGATCTTGTCGCGCCACTATCGCAGCCGTCTCGAGATGCTGCTCGGCCGCCTCTGACCCGCCAAGTTCCCCGATGAACCGCGAACTCCTGCGCCGCGCTCAATTCGTCGAGACGCATGGAACCGCTGCCGGTTTTCAGGACTCGTTCGCTCGTCCGGGCCACGCGGTGCCTGCCATGCCACCCCTCGACGCGATCACCTTGTCAGGCGTCGGCCGTCGAAAATGAGAGTACGCGTGAAACTGCTCTCCCTGATTCGACCCGTCCGAGTCACCCCGGTACCGGCCGCGCTCCACACCGCGGGTATCCTGCTCGTACCAATTGATATGCGCTCGAGCAACGTGACTGGGACAATATGAAGATGCCGCAGGTCGCGCCGTTGTGTACGGCTGAGTACCGGCTGCCGTGAGTGGACGCGCGCGGAGCCTGAAGCGGCACGTCCGGCAACCCGCTGCTCGCCAGGTCGTGAGGGCCGTCCGCCTCGCAGCTGTCATCGTCACCACATGCATCGTGGCGGCGGCTTTCTTCGCCTGGAAAATGCATGACTTCGCCGAACGAATCGGCCAACCGAGCGAATTCGGCGTACATTTCATCACCCAGGCGTCGCGGATGCTCGTCTGGGCGCTGCTGACGCCGTTGCTGTTGTACGTCGGACACGTACTGCCGATTCGCGAACCGAATCGAATCCGGAACGCGCTGTTGGTCTGCGTCGTGGCCGCCGGGGTTGCGCTCCTTCGCGCGGCCTCGGACGGAACGCTGCTGGGTGCGCAGGGCTCTCTCACCGTTCCGTTTAGCACTGACGTCATCTTCGCGTTCGCGATCGTGGGGATCACAAATTTCCTACGCATCGAGGAAGAAGACAACAACCGGCGCCACACGATCGCCATGATCGAGGCGGCAGCATCAGAAGCGGTCCTGCGGCAGCTTCGGGCGGACCTCAGTCCGCACTTTCTCTTCAACACGCTCAATGGCGTCGCCACTCTGCTGCATAGCGATCCCGAAACCGCCGCGCGGATGCTCGACAAGATCGGCGATTTCCTTCGGAGTGCCCTGGCAACCGAGCACGCGCGCGAGGTACGCCTCGAAGAAGAGCTCGAGCTGGTTTCGAGCTACTTCGATCTGCAGCGGATGAGGTTTGGCCCGAAACTGACGGCGACTATCGATATCTCCGATCCCGCTCTCCGCGAGGCTGCGATTCCGCCAATGCTCCTCCAGCCGCTGGTCGAGAACGCCATCATTCACGGAGTTGCGCGACGACGCTACGGCGGCTGTGTGTCGGTGCTCGTTACTCGGGAAAGCGAGTCCGCCGGTGAGCGGCTTCGGATCGATATCCGTAACGACGGGCCGGGCTTTGATCCTGACACGGGTGGCGCCGAGCCACGGCTCGGGATCCGGAACGTGAGGACTCGGTTGGAGTCGATGTACGGGTCAGAGCACTCGCTGACGTACCTTCGTATGGGCGATGACTTCGTGGCTCGCGTACTCATCCCGCTGAAGGTCAAGGAGCGACCATGACCAGGCGGAGACCATTTCGCGAGCTGTTTGCTACCGCGATCACGATCGTCGCAGTCTGGTTCGTTGTCGCGCTCCTGCAATCGAGCGCGCGTTATCGGGTCGCCATCGACATGGGCAGAATGCCGGGGGTGGGCTTCTCCTTCGACGAGGAAGAAGCGCCTTACCAGCTATGGCAGCTCCTGACGTACTTCGAGCTTACGAGCGGTTTGCTCTGGGCGACGCTCACGCCTGTCATCTTATACGTCGCCGAGCGCCTGCCGCTCCGCCGACCTTTCCGGTGGCGGAACGTGGTGGGGGTACTCGCGGTTACGCCGCTCCTCGCGAGCTGTCGTGCTGTTTCCGCCGGAGCGGTCCAGAGGCTCGCCGCGGGAGGCCGCCACCCTGGCGAGCTCCTCGATTTTCTTCTGCGGTCCATTCACGTCCGGTTCCACGACAGCGTCCTCGTAACCCTCGTCGTGTTCGGTGTCTACAATCTACTGCTCGCGTATCGCGCCGCGGCCGCATCGGACCGTCAGCTCCTTGAAGCCAAGAAGCAGCTCGCCAACGACGAGCTGCAGCGGCTCCGAGCGGGCGTCCAGCCGAGGTTTTTCTTCGGCGCACTCCGCGAGGTAAAAGCTCAGATGCGTCAGTCGCCCGTAGTGGCTGATCAGATGATCGTTCAGCTCGCGGCCGTGCTTCGAAGAATGCTGGAGCTCGAGCAGCACGCCGACGTGTCATTGGCCGAGGAGTTCGACCTCGTCGACCGGTGCCTTCGTCTCGAGGAGACGCGGACCGGCGGTCGTTTCGAATGGAACATTGCGGCAGACGAGTCACTTCTCGGAGCGCGTGTTCCTCCGCTCGTACTGCACACGATCGTTGTCCCGGCGGTAATGGTCGATGGCGCCGGTCGCGGCAAGCTCGAGATCGACACGTGCCGAAAAGGGGACGAGCTCTCCGTCTCGATCACTGTCGGCGACCCGGCGCGTCTGGCCGGCGACGAGGCGCTCGAGGTGACGCGCGCCCGCCTGACACGACGATTCGGCGAGCATGCGTCGTCGGTGGCGCGCACTCCTTCCGGCATTCCGACCGTCGTTGTAACAATGCCGTTCGTAGGCCTTGAGCCCCCGCCAAGCTGACGGCCGGCACTGAACCTGTGACGCGTGCACCAACCCCCGTAGCCAAAACCCCCGTCGGACCGTTCAGAAGCTCTGATGACCAACTGATCACATAAGCGTGTGTCCTTCGGCGTGTTTCTCACGAGAATCAGTCGCCGGCCGCCATCGTGGGCAGCGGCACGTGAGGCCGCCCAAACGGCATGAAAGGCGGGCGTGCCGGCGGTTCCTTCACGGATCGACGAGGAGATTATGCAAGTTCTCGGGCAATGCTTCCAACCGCGGCGGTGCACGCCGCTGCCGGAGGGCACGTTGATGACGAGGCCAGAGGTACTGCGGGCGGTGGCGCCGGCACCGGCCGTTGGCCAGGCAACTCACGCCATCCGTCGACCTACACAACGGCACGACGCATTCTCGCGCGTCTGGCCGCGAACGCACAATCATGAGTGCCGCACATTTCGCGGTAAGCAGACAACGGGCTCCGGCCGTAACGGCTCCGTTGCTCGAAGAGGAGATAACTACAGAATGTCCACGTCAAGTCGCTTTTCGGTCCAGGGTGCGTGGGTGAATGGCGCGAGTTGATCGCCATCGCCCAGAGCGCGCTCAATCGTGAGACCGCCGACGGCTATCTGATCTTCTTTTCCTGCCGCGAGGGCGGCAGCTGCACCACCTGCGATGTTGGTGACTGCCTCAATATTACCGTCCAAGGCCGCATCGACAACGACACACCGGGCGGCACGTTCGGACAGTCGTTCTCGCACGAACATCGGCGTCGTGAACGCTTCGCAGTTCTCATCGACGGTCCTCCGTCTACGCGTCTTCAACAGCACCGGCACGCAGGTCTGCGAAATGAACCAGACGCTCGGTCCGCTGGACCGTCTGCAGTTCCCAGTGACGCAGATCGCGGCCGGCCTCACCGGCGACGGCTACGTCACGTTGGGTCTACGGCTCCAAGTCGTTGCAGCGCCGCCCGATTCACCGCTAGGGCTCTGCTGATGAGTATTGAAGCGGGCCGCCAGGAAACTGGCCGCCCTCTTAATCGGTTCTGAGCCGGCACGGCCTCGCAAGTTGGCGCACCTACGCTCCGAAGCACGCGTGAGCGCAATGCCGCGCTCCGGCACCATACAGTATCGATGCCGCGCGAGCTCAGCGGGTCGTGCGCCGACGCTCCACCACGTCAGCGGTGCACTTCAGACTCGAACGCAGGCACGGAAAACCCGCATTGGACTCTTGTTGCTGCAGGACGTCGTGCGCCGCGCGGAAGCACCCACGATCATGCACGCGGCTCTCACTGCGCAGTTTCTGTTTCTGCATCGCACCACCCAGACGAATTGGAAGGGCTCCTCCCAGAACTCGCCGCCGACCGTTTCGCACTCCCCTTGACCGACTCATCACACATCGGTTTGTCCTCAAGTGGCTCGTGCCGATAATCCTCGGCACCAGTAGATGTTCACTGGACGGCCTGAGTACGCAGCGAATTCATGCGGCGCGACTTATTGGCCGAGACGAGCACTAGCGACGTGGTGCGAGGCATCATGTTCAGCCATTCGGTTAGACGAAACGCTGGAACCAGACCGGTGACGCTGCCGGTTCTTAGTTTGACGCTTTCTTGCTCTTCAACGGACCTTGCGGCAGCGACGAGACAGTCTCACCAAACCGCCACAGGCGCTCGAATCTCCGGCGCCGCACTTTCGACGGGACCCATCCAATGATTCGAGCATTCATCGCCCTGCTTCTGATTCTCGGACACTTTCCTGTCGCCGCGACCACGCGCCGGCGAGCCGTGCAGCACCCGTTACCCTACGTCGTGCCAGCGGCCGTCGTGACGGCGGCGCGTGAAGCCGCGCAACCCGCAACAGCGGCCGGCGTGCCGGCGGTTCAGATCGCGGTCTCACGGTACGGGCAGATCATCTACACAGAGGCGTTCGGCGTGACCGACACAACCAGCATGACTGCGGCGACGCCGCGATCGGTGATGATGGTCGGTTCCGTGACCAAGCAGTTCACGGCGGCGGGAATCCTCCGGCTCGCGGAGCGAGGCGCGCTGACACTCGACGACCGCATTGACTCGTACGTGCCGGAATTCGACTCCCGAGGAGCGACGATCACGCTGCGGCAGCTCCTGAGCCACACGTCCGGGCTTCCTCGCGACTGGTACCCGCAGACGTCGTCCGGGCTCGCCCCTCCGGAGGCGGTCACGCGTGAGCAAACCATTACCTCGCTCAACGCGCAGGCGTTCAATTCCCCGCCGGGCACGAAATGGTTCTACAGCAATGCCGGCTACATGCTCCTCGGCTACGCAATCGAAACGATCACTGGTAAGTCGTTCGGCAACTTCATCCACAGCGAATTCGCGCTGCCACTCGGACTCATCGACACAGGCGTGTGCGGAACGAACAATCTGCCGCTGCCCCAGGGATACAGTCTTCTGACGAAGGGAGCGCCGAAGCCCATGACCCCACCGCACACGTCGGTGCTGTTGTCGGCAGGCATGCTTTGCTCGACCGCTTCGGATCTCGCGCGCTGGTCGTACCTGCTCGCAAGTGGACAGGTGATGTTGCCGGCGTCGTACGCGACGATGATCACGCCGGCACGACTCGACAACAACGATCTCGTCCAGAGCGGTTACGCGCTTGGCGTGGCGACAGAGAAGATGCTGGGACAAGCATCGGTGTGGCACTCCGGCGCGATCGACGGCTTCCAGAGTTTTCTCGTCTTCTTCCCGGATCAGGCGGTCGCCGTCGCGGTGATGACGAGTGCGTTCCCGGCGCCGCCGGGCTTGAGCCCGCTGGCCATTGCGACGGCGGTGGCGAAGGCTGCGCTGGGGATCCCGTGAGGGTTCACATGGACCCGCGCGGCCCGGCACGCGTGAACTTTGGCACTGGCGAGGCAGCAAGCACGCGGGCCGCGTCGGGTGAGCGTTACGTTAGACGCGTGGCGCTTCAATGCAGGCGTAATCAAAACGTTTGGCGACGTCGTCGCGAAGTTGGATGAGGCGGACCTTCCAGCGCACAAATCCACTGAACTCTTAGCGAATCTCCGGCGCCGCAATCTCGAGGAGGACCACAATAATGATTCGACCACTCATCGCCCTGCTTCTGATTCTCGGACACGTTCCTGTTGCCGCGGCCGCGAGGAGGCGAGCCGTGCAGCATCCGGCGGCGGCCATCCCGCCGGCGGCCATTGTGATAGCGGCGAGCCAGGCCGCCGAAGCTGCATTGAAGGCGGGCGTCCCGGCGGTTCAGATCGCGGTGTCCCATCGCGGTCGCGTCATTTACTCAGGCGCGTTCGGCATGAGCGATCGAGAGAGCGCGACGGCTGCAACAGACCGCTCTGTGATGCAGGTCGGCTCAATTGCGAAGCCGTTCACAGCAGCGGCAATTCTCCGGCTGGCCGAGCGCGGGGCTCTGTCACTCGATGACCGTATCGAGAAGTTCGTACCCGAGTTCAACTCCCGAGGAGCGACCATCACACTGCGGCACCTCCTCAGCCACACCTCAGGAGTCTCCGCGCCACCCCCTGACCACTATTCGCCGCTCACGCGCGAGCAGTTCATCAAGAGCGTCAACGCACAACCGCTCGCTTTCCCGCCTGGCACCAAGTATGTCTACAGCAACGCCGGCTTCAGCCTGCTCGGCCACGCGATCGAATCGATCACGGGCAGGTCGTACGCCGATTTCATTCATAGTGAGTTCGCGGTGCCGCTCGGGCTCATCGACACCGGCGTGTGCGGAACTTACAACATGCCGCGACCTGGAGGCTATAACGTATCCCAGGGGAAACCGTTACCAGTCCCAGCAGTCGAAATGTCGGTTCCGTTCGCGGCCGGCGCCCTTTGTTCCACCGCAACGGATCTTGCTCGTTGGTCGCACCTGCTCGCGACCGGCCGCGTCATGCTGCCCGCTTCGTACGCGACGATGACCACCCCCGGACGACTCGCAGACAACACCCTCACGCCCTACGGCCTCGGCGTGTTCGTCGGGAAACAACTGGCGCATCCGTCCGTGTCGCACACCGGAGCCATTCCTGGGTTCCTCAGTACTCTCATCTATTTCTCCGATCAGGAGATCGCCGTGTCGGTCATCATCAACGCGCTTCCGTCCCCGGTCCCTGCACAGAGCATCGCTCTCGCGGTCGCGCAGCATGCGCTCGAGGCCGTGCCGTGATCAGATCACTTCTCGTGCTAAAGCTGCGAAGCGAAGCAGCGAGCGTTAACAACTCTTAGAGCTTGCGAGGAACCCCGTGGTTCATGTTGGTTGCGGGGACAGGATCCGAACCGCGACCTTGGGTTATGAGTTTGCAGAGTCGTGTAGAAGCTCGTGCAACAACGCGCGTTCAGCGGATCGGACGCTGAGCTTCGAGCGCGATGCGGATTGCTCCCATTGCTTCTCATTCTGGCGGGCGTACCCGACTGCGACGATCGACGCGTATTGACCGCCGCGGTGAGTCAGCTGCACGTTACGCGCGGAATCATCGGCGTGTGTAGGGAGTTGCGTTTCTCATGACGTGCTCCCCCACGACACGCGGTCATGAGGTATGTGTCCTCTTCCCCTTGGCCGCGTATTACAACCGGCGATCGGGTACCGCGTTCACCTTCGAACGCATCCTTGACGGTGCCGGTTCAATCGCTCAGCCGGAGGCTCGGTATGTTGACGCTCGGAGGCTTGAGCACCTCGTCATCGAGCATAACCGAGCGCGGGTCGCGCGCAGAACTCCATGCCTTCGGCGAGCGTATCGGCGGGCTCATCCGCGCCGATATCGAAGCCATTCACGCCGGCGCAACGGTGGGCCAGCGCGCGGGGAATCGCCGGTGGATCTTTCGAGAGGAGCAAGCCTTCGAGCGGGAGTACTACCTGCCGTCGACCGGCCTCGTCGTGAGTTTCGAGGGAGCCTGGAGCGCTCTTCCGACACCAGATCTGACGACGCGGCTTTCCGACGCTTGAACGTGATGTTTGCGCGCGTCGCGCCGAAAATTCGAACGCCACGCCGATGCGCGGCGCCTTCTCGCTATCGATCCGTACGGCGACGTGAGATTCACGCCCGAGAGGAATGGGCGAAGCTCCTTTCAACGGCCGACGCCCGCCGAAGAACATCTTGTGGGCTGCCGCGATCGGAGCGGCAAGGCGGCCGACGACGAAGCGATCGGTGTATGCGATTTGACGCACTCAGCCTAGGAGCCTGCGCGGCAGAAAAGCGGTAGCGCGGCGTAAAATTGTGCATGCCGACGAACTACCGGATGTACCAACCGGAGCAGAGCTATCTGCTGCCGCCATCGCCGAGCGAGTGGCTTCCCGAGAATCATCTGGCGTTCTTCATCTCGGAAGTGGTGGACGAGATGGATCTGAGCGCGTTCTATGGGCGGCACGAGGAAAGCGACGCTCGCGGGAACCAGCCGTTTCATCCGGCGATGATACTCAAGATCCTGATGTACGCGTATGCGACAGGCACGTTTTCGTCGCGAAGGATTGCTCAGAAGATCGAAGAGGATGTGGCGGATCGGGTGCTGGCGGCCGGGAACCTTCCGCAGCATCGGACGATCTGCGATTTTCGCCGCGAGCATCTGCAGAAGTTCATCGAGTTGTTCAAGCAGGTAGTGAAGATCGCGAAGAACAGCGGCTTGATAAAGCTCGGTCGGGTGGCCATCGATGGGACGAAGATCAAGGCAAACGCCAGCAAGCACAAGGCGATGAGTAACACCGGATGAAGCAGGAAGAGAAGCGTCTGGAGAACGAGATCGCGGAACTGATCAAACAAGCCGAACGGATGGATCGACAGGAAGACCAGGAGTACGGCAGCGACAAGCGCGGAGATGAGCTTCCGGAAGAACTGCAACGG
>DASWNW010000073.1:0-31809 GCA_036399015.1 Thermoanaerobaculia bacterium
CGCAGGCGTCGTAGTTCATGAGCAGTAGTCCCGCGGGCGCGTCGTGAGACGCGCCCGCACTTTGACCGTCGCGGCGCAAACCGGATGGTTTAACTGGCCGACCCGCCGAGCGATCTCACGAACGTAGCAAGGTTCCACCGACTCCGTAATCGGAAGGTGTTTGGTAGGTTCAGCTTCGTGCCTCCCATGGAGTCAACCTGAGCGGCCGCGAAGCGGCCGACGCTAGAGCGTTCTTGTCGGGCCTCTCCGCGTAGCGTCAGGCACTCCTGCCGGCACGCTCCCGCGGCGGCGCAGCCGCCGCACGCTTCCGCGCAGCCGTGCGGTCCACAGAGCGCGCCGTAGCATCCGCTCCCGCGCAACCGGAGGCTCGCTTCCTGAGCTACGGCGCGCGGCACCGAGCGCAGTCCAACTACGCCGCTGAAGCTGTAGCGGGGGCTGCTCCGTGGCCCGGCGGCCGAGCCGCCTCTCGCAGCGCGATCCTCACGCATCGCGCTGCTGCCGCAGGTTGCCTCCACGCAGCTTAGCGGCTAAACGTTAGGCACACGAAGACCTGCCCTCGGTGAAACGTCCGCAGTGCAGTTCGACGCGGTAGAATGCCGCGGTGGAGTACACCCTCGATGAATTGCTAGCGCGGTTGTCCGAGTCCGACGAGACGGTCGAAATCGAAGCGAAAACTGGCGCTGACGTGGGCCCGTCCGCGATGGAGACGGTCTCGGCGTTCTCGAACGAGCCGCGGCGCGGTGGTGGATACATCGTGTTCGGCGTTCGCGAGACGGACACGGTGGACCCTGACGCACCACGATTCGAGGTGGTCGGCGTCACTGACCCTGACCGGCTTACAAACGAGTTCGTTACGAAGTGCTCCGACGAAACGCTGAATCACCCGGTGAGGCCGGATATCGAGACGATGATAGACCGCACCGCGCGGCGTGCGGTCGTCGTTGCCTTTGTTCCCGAAGCTCAAGAGAGCGCAAAACCGGTATATCTGCGGCGCCTCGGTCTCCCTAGGGGTGCGTTTCGTCGGATCTCCGGCCACGACGTTAGGTGTAACGATGACGACCTCGCCGCGTTGTTCCACCATCGCGGTACTGCCACTTACGATGACACCGTGGTCGACGAGTTAACGTTCGATGATCTTGATGTAGGTGCATTCGCCGCCTATCGCAAGATGCGCGCTCAGCTCGATCCTGGCGCCCGCGAGCTTAATTTTGATGATCGCGAGCTTGCGCGAGCGATCGGCGCGGCGAAGATCTCCCGCAGTCGCGAGTTGGTTCCCACAATCGCGGGATTAGTTGTCTTGGGTAAATACGCTGCGCTTAGGCGTGTAGCGCCGCTCTTCAGGATCGACTACATACGCTTATCAGGTACGCAGTGGATCGACGATCCTGAACAGCGCGGCGAAACCATTGAGATCCTCGACCCCCTACTAATAGCTATACCGCGCGTCGTTCAGAATGTGCTCAGCGATATCCCCAAAGCCACGCGTATTCAAACGAACGGTATTGAACGCGAGGAGCTGCCGGTTGTCCCCGCGCTCGCTGTGCGTGAAGCTGTCGTTAATGCGGTAATGCATCGCTCGTACCGGACGCGCCAGCCGATTCAAATCATCAGATACGCGGACAGAATCGAGATACGGAATCCTGGCGCTTCATTGGTGCCGGATGAACGGCTAGGTGAGCCCGGCTCCGTCAATCGCAATGAGAAGATCGCGATGATTCTCCACGAGACGCGACTTGCGGAGAACAAGGGGTCTGGCATTCGCGCAATGCGTGCGGCCCTTGAGCGGGCTGGCGTTGTTCCCCCGGTGTTTCACTCCGACCGTGCTCGCGACGAGTTTGTAGCGACGTTCCGTCTGCAGGCGTTTCTCAACGATCATGACCTCGTGTGGCTGGCCCGGTTTAAGGGCTATGGCCTCTCAGAGGAGCAACAGAAGGCGCTTGTGCTTATACGACGTAACGGATCTATCACAAACTCGGAGTACCGCCGTATCAACCATGTTGATACGCTAACAGCTACAGCGCAGTTGCGCCAGCTCCGCGAGCTTGCTATTGTAGAATTGATAGGTACGGGAGCGAATCGTACATACTTGCCGGGCAGTTCTTTCGAGCGCCCTGGCAGCGGTGCAAAGACGGTCCGCGCTGCGCGTCCCGTCGCTGCTGACCGTGAAAGCTTACTTGGCGCGCTTCCTCGCAGCCTTCGCGAGCGCGTGGAGACGCTCCGAAAGCCAACCACTCGCGCCGAAGTTGACGCGCTTGTTCTGGAGCTCATTCGCTATGAGTCCTTTGCTACGCGTCAGCTCGCAGCTCTTCTTCAGCGCTCCAAACAAGGAATACAGCAATCAATCAGCCGTCTAGTAGCTGCTGGCCTAGTCGAGATGAGCCGTCCTCAGGAGCCGTCACATCCATTTCAGTCGTACGTTCCCACACCGCTAGCGCTGAATGCGGAGCAGCCGTCGTTGTTTGAAGTCGTTGACGGCAGTAGTTAGGCCGGGCTTGCCTCGTAATCGGATCGCTGCCTAGCTAACTTCTCACTGCAGCCGACGGCGGGCCGTTCGCTGGCTCGCGGCTGAAGCCCCTCCTCTCCTCCCGGGACGCACGGCGTCACGCGGCGGCTGTGTGAAGATATGTTGGGCCGGCTTGGCGGGCTCCCCGCGTGGCGCGAGTAGGCGAGTAGCGGAAGCCAGGAACGACTTCGCGAGATCAACTGCCACACAGTTTCGGTGAGGAGGCAAAGGACCAGGACGTGCAAAGCGCGGCGCCTTGCTCGCGGACTCCCGCGCGCTCGCCTGCTACACTCCTGCCTTTACAGTCCTGTCTCTTGTGTACCGGTCATCCGCCATGGACACCTGCGTCTTCTGCCAGATCATCCGCGGAGTTGCGCCTGCTCATCGCATCTGGGAGTCCGACGACTTCGTCGCGTTCCTGAGCATTCACCCTTGCAATCCGGGGCACACCTGCCTGATCCCGAAGGCTCACGTCGATTACGTCTTCGATCTGCAGGAGCCTCTCTATTCCAGAATCTTCCAGGTCGCGAAGCAACTGGCGGAGCCATTGAAGCTGGCCACGGACGCTCGGCGGATCGGAATCGCCGTGGAAGGCTTCAGCGTGCCGCACGTGCATCTCCATCTCGTACCGCTTCATGCCGTTTCAGAGCTCGACCCGCATCGGCACATCTCACAAACCGACGAAGAGCTGTCGGTCACGGCGGCGAAGATCAGGCAATTGCGAGGTCGCGGGAGGGGCGATAAGCTGTCGTCACGGTGATGGTCCAGCAGGAGGCGTCCGTGCACGGATCGTTCGGCGGTGTCCTCGCGGGCATCGGCAATACCCCGCTCGTCGAGTTGCGCCGCGTCGTTCCACGCGGCAGTGCGCGCGTTCTCGTGAAGCTCGAGTGGGCAAACCCCACCGGCAGTATGAAGGACCGCATGGCGCTGGCGGCGATCGAGGCGGCGGAGTCGGACGGCCGTCTGACCGGCGGCGGAACGGTCGTCGAATACACCGCCGGCACGACCGGCATCTCGCTCGCGCTGGTCTGCGCGGCCAAGGGATACAACCTCGAGATCGTCTTCTCCGACGCGTTCAGCGACGAGAAGCGCCGCACCATGCAGGCGTTCGGCGCGCACATCACCGACGTGCGCAGCGACAACAGGAAGATCAACGAGGCGCTCATCAGGGAGATGATCCGTACCGCGGGCGAGATCAGCCGGCGCCCGGGGCACTGGTACTGCGATCAACTCAGGAATCACGACGCCATCAAAGGGTATCTGGCGCTCGGCGACGAGATCTGGGAGCAGACGAGCGGCAACGTCTCCGCGTTCGTGCACGCCGTCAGTACGGCCCATTCGATCCACGGCGTGACGCAGGCACTCCGGGCGAAAAATCGTGCGATCCGGGTGGTCGCCGTCGAGCCGGCGGAGAGCGCTGTCCTTTCGGGCGGCCCCTCGGGATCCCACAAGATCGAGGGGATCGGCATCGGCTTCATCCCGCCGCTCTGGCAGCCGGAGCTCGTCGACGCCATCACGACCGTGACGACCGCGGATGCCAAAGCGATGGCGCGGCGGCTGGCGCGCGAGGAGGGGATCTTCGCCGGCACCTCCACGGGAGCGAACGTCGTCGCGGCTCTGCAGGTGGCGGCGCAGCTCGGCCCCGGGAGCACGGTCGTGACCATCGCCGTCGACTCCGGACTGCGGTACCTCAGTACCGACGTTTACGCGCAGGAGCCCGGCACCTGACGTCCCGGCCGCACTCTCCGTCAGGCGGAAGCCGCCATGCACGCGTCGCCGCCGCCGCTCTGGCGATCCTCCTCATCGCCGACCAGGCGGGCGCATGCTCGTGCATGACGTTGGATCCAAAGACCTCATTCAAATCCGCGGATGCGGTGTTCGTCGGAGAGGTGATCGAGTACGACGCGCCGGTGGGGCGACTCCGTCCAATTGAGGTTTTCAAAGGGCCACGGGACGATCGAGATCGTCAGTGGCCCGGACGGTGCCGCGTGCGGGTACGGCGGCCTTCTCGCGCCGGGCTCGCGGCACCTCATCTATGCCTTCAGGCACGAGTCCCTGCCGTTTCTCGCGGTGTCGTTCTGCAGCCGATCGAGGGAGGTGGAGCGCGCGTCGTGCGATCTGTCGTACCTGCGGGCACGCGCGGGGTGGTGGAGCTCGCCGCTCAGCTCCCTCCGGGTCTTTGCCTGGCTGCGCCTCCGGTGGGAACCGTGCGCGCGATAGCGATTGCCATCTAAGTTGCTGGACCTGCTGAGCTTCGGCAGGTTCTGCCGGGCGGGGCGGCGCAGGGGTCGGCGCCCACCTATGTTCCTTTCTTGACTCTCGCGGGTTCACGTTTAGAATGGCCGCGGTCGTAAACTCAGCGAGCGAAATATGGCGAACTATTCGGTGCTGCTGGTAGCTGCGCTCATCGTCATCTCGGTGCCCGTGTTGACGTTGTTCATCATCACGCCGCTGATCCGCGCGTCGCGCGCGAACAAGGTCAAGCTCGAGCCTTACGAGTGCGGCGTGGCCCCGACCTCCCTCGCCTTCGACCACCGCTTCTCGGTCCGCTACTTCCTCATCGCGGTGCTCTTCATCGTGTTCGACGTCGAGACCGTGTTCCTCTTCCCCTGGGCGATCCGTTTCAAACAGCTCGGCTGGTTCGGAGCTGTCGAGATGGCACTTTTCCTTGCGATCCTGCTGGTCGGGTATTTCTACGCCTGGAAGAGGAAGGTCCTTACATGGGTCTGATCGAGAGCCGGTTCGAGTCGAACGTTCTCTCCACGACCGTCGACAAGTTTTTCAACTGGGCCCGCAAGTCTTCCCTCTGGCCGATGCAGTTCGGCCTGGCCTGCTGCGCGATCGAGATGATGGCGGTCCTCGACCCCCGTCACGACATGGCCCGCTTCGGCGCGGAGGTCTTCCGCGCCACGCCGCGGCAGTCGGACCTGATGATCGTCTCCGGCACGGTGACCGAGAAGATGGCGCCGATCGTCCGCCGCCTCTGGGACCAGATGCCCGACCCGAAGTGGGTCATGGCGATGGGCTCCTGCGCGACCTGCGGCGGGCCGTACGACACCTACGCCGTCACGCAGGGCGTCGACCGGCTGATCCCGGTCGACGTCTACATCCCCGGCTGCCCGCCGCGCCCCGAGGCGCTGATCTGGGGGCTGATGGAGCTGCAGAAGAAGATCGAGAAGATGCACATCCTGCGGAAGGGCGGCGAGGCGTACGACTTCGCGCGCGCCGCGGTGCGCGACTCGCTCCGTCCGGCCCACGAGGGTCCGGCGCTGCGGGCCGAGCAGGCGCAGCTCAAGCAGGCGCCGATCTCCGGCATCAAGCGCGCCCCGGCGCCTCCGGCGGCCCCGAAGGCGAAGCCGGCGGCCGAAGCGGCCACCGCTCCACCGGCGGAAGGGGAGGTGTCGCAGGCGGAGATCGAACAGGCGGCGGCGCCGGAAGTCGTGCCGGGCGAGGCCACCGACGGCGCATCGCCGGCCGCGCCGTTCCACCGCGACGACCTCACGCTCCCCGAGCGCATGGACCTCGCGGCGCAGGTCGGCGGCAAGTGGGAGACCCGGCTCTTCGCGGCGATGGCGCAGACCGACTGCGGCGCCTGCGGCTGGGACTGCGAGGGCTACGCGAACGCGCTCGCCGAGGGGGAGACCGACGATATCTCGCTCTGCGTTCCCGGCGAGTCGGAGACGCTGGACATGCTCAAGCTGCTCATGGAGGAGAAGGGGAAGAGTTACTCGGGCGTGTAAGTCGGAAACCGTTGTCCGTTGTCGGTTGTCAGTTGTCTGGGGGCCAGCGCCGAACGCCACAGACAACTGACAACCGGGAACCGACAACTGATGTCAGAGCTAACTCCACCGGGCTCCCCGCCACCCGCGACGACGCCGCCCGCGGCGCCGGCGGCACCGGCCGCACCGCCGGCGCGCAGCGTCGACGAGCTCAAACGCGATCCGCTCGTCGCCGCCGCGGTCTCGCGCATCGACGACGCGATTCTCGGCGCGAAGGAGCTGGTCGGGGAGATCACCCTCTTCATCGACCGCGACCGGATCGTCGAGGTCTGCCGCGCCTTCAAGGACGACGGCTTCGTCTACCTCGTCGACCTTGCCGGCGTCGACTACTCGAAGTACCCGGGCCACACGGGGCTGCGCTTCAGCGTCGCCTACACGCTCTACTCGTTCCAGAAGAACGCGCGCGTCCGCCTGCGCGTCTGGACCGACGAGAACGGCCCGGTCCCCTCGGTCACCCCGGTCTGGAAGACCGCCAACTGGCACGAGCGGGAGACGTTCGACATGCTCGGCATCACCTTCTCGGGGCACCCGAACCTCGAGCGCATCCTGATGTGGGAAGGCTTCAACGGCTATCCGCTGCGCAAGGACTTCCCGATCCGCGGCATCGACACCGGCGCGCGCATCTACCCCGAGGTGTTCCCGGAGGGGGGAGGCCCGAAGCCGGGTTCGACCGGCAAGCCGGCCGCAGACGTCAACCTCTATAAAGGGGAGTGGAAGCGCTACGGCACCTGGCCTGCCGCGCAGATCGGCGGCGGCGCCAAGCCGGCCGCGCCGAAGCCTGCGCCGAAGCCTGTCGCGGCGGCCACTGGAGCGGTGGCCGCTCCGGCCACCGTCGCGCCGGCGCCCGAGGCGGGCGCCGCTCCACAGGCCGACGACGACGAGGAGGTCAACTAGATGTTTGACGTCCATGAGATGGAGGTCAACTTCGGGCCTCAGCATCCGTCGACGCACGGCGTGCTGCGGGTGCTGCTCAAGATCGACGGCGAGCGGATCATCGACGCGAAGCCGATCATCGGCTACCTGCACCGCGGCACCGAGAAGCTCTTCGAGCACATGGCCTATCCGCAGTGCATCCCGCATACGGACCGGATGGACTACGTCGCCTCCGCCACGAACAACCTCGGCTTCGTGGAGACGGTCGAGAAGCTGATGGGAATCTCGAAGAGCATCCCCCGCCGCGCGCAGCTCATGCGGGTGATGCTCTCGGAGCTGCAGCGCATCTCGTCGCACCTGCTCTGGCTGGCGACGCACGCCATCGACATCGGCGCCATGACGCCGTTCTTCTACACGTTCCGGGAGCGCGAGCAGATCCTCGACCTCTTCGAGGAGTACTGCGGCGCGCGACTGACGCTGAACTGCATGCGCATCGGCGGCATGCCGGACGACCTGCCGCACGGCTGGCTCGACGACCTCGAGGAGTTCTGCGGCAAGTTCGACGCGGCCATCGACGAGTACGAGTCGCTGCTGACGACGAACCGCATCTGGAAGCGGCGCACGGTCGGCATCGGCGTGCTCTCGCCGGAAGAGGCGATCGAGTGGGGGATCACCGGACCGCCTCTGCGCGGCTCGGGCGTGGAGTGGGACCTCCGCCGCGCGCAGCCCTACGAGTGCTATCCGGACCTCGAGTTCGACGTCCCGACCGGCATCAACGGCGACACGTACGACCGCTACCTCGTGCGCATGGTCGAGATGCGGCAGTCCAACCGCATCCTCAAGCAGTGCATCCCGCTCGTGAAGCAGACCCCCGCCGGCGACATCAAGGCGAAGATATCGAAGGTCATCCGCCCGCCGGAAGGGGAGGTATACCACTCGATCGAGTCGCCGAAAGGGGAGATCGGGTACTACATCGTGTCGGATGGAAAGACGCAGAACGCGTACCGCTGCCACGTGCGGCCGCCGAGCTTCGTGAACCTGCAGGCGCTGCCGGCGATGGCGAAGGGGCACCTGGTGTCCGACCTCGTGGCGTTGATCGGGACGATCGATATCGTGTTGGGAGAGGTGGACCGATGAGGAATGAAGAATTTCGAATTTCGAATGAAGAATCAGGAGCGGAGTCCATTCTCACTTCTTCATTCGAAATTCTTCATTCGTGTGGGAGCGTGCGATGAACAAAGCGCTCCTCACCTACCTCGTCTGGCCGGTCGTCAAGTTCCTCATCGCCTTCGTCATCGTCCAGCTCATCGTCGTCGCCATGACCTGGATCGAGCGCCGTCTCCTCGGGTTCATGCAGGCGCGGCTCGGACCGAACCGCGTCGGGCCGTGGGGCCTCTTCCAGGGCATCGCCGATCCGGTGAAGCTGCTGCTCAAGGAAGACATCCTGCCGTCGAGCGCGGAGAAGATCGCCTACTTCCTCGGGCCGATGCTGCCTCTGGTGCCGGCGTTCATCGTCTTCACGCTCATCCCGTACGGGCCGCCGCCGGAGTTCACGGTGACGCGCGTCAACGTCGGGCTGCTGCTGATCCTCGCCCTCACCTCCACCGCCGTCTACGGAATCATCCTCGGCGGGTGGGCGTCCAACAACAAGTACTCGCTGATGGGCGGGCTGCGCTCCGCGGCGCAGATGGTGTCGTACGAGGTGCCGTTCGGGCTGTCGATCGTCGGCGTGCTGATGATCTGCGGGTCGCTCGACCTCGTGACCATCGTCCGCTACCAGGAGATGAACGCCTGGAACTTCCTGCCGCAGATCGTGGCCTGCTTCATCTTCTTCGTGTCGATGAACGCGGAGAACAACCGCACCCCGTTCGACCTGCCGGAAGCGGAGTCGGAGCTGGTGGCCGGCTTCCACACCGAGTACTCGGGGATGAAGTTCGCGTTCTTCATGCTCGCCGAGTACTCGATGATGATCGTCAACTCGTGCCTCATCGTGACGCTCTTCTTCGGCGGCTGGACGCTGGCCATGTTCGACCTCGGCATCACCACCAGCTTCCTCAAGGGGCTCGGCATCTTCGGCGGGATCATCGGCGCGGTCATCCTCTTCGCGAAGGTGATGGTCTTCATGCTGGTCTACGTCTGGTTCCGCGCCACCTTCCCCCGCTTCCGTTTCGACCAGCTCATGGACCTCGGCTGGAAGTGGCTGATCCCGCTGTCGCTCGCGAACATCTTCGTCACCGGGATCTTCATCCTGGCGGGGCAGGAGCGGCTGATGTACTGGATCGGCCTCGGGACGATCGGCCTGACCGCTTTCTACCTGTTCAAACCGCGCCGCGTGGAGCCGGCCGCCCCGGCACCGCAGAAGGTCATTCATGCAAGTTAGCCATCCGAAGAACAGCTGGTCGGAGAAGTTCCTCCTCCTCGACCTGCTCGAGGGCCTGAAGACCACCTTCCGCGAGCTGTTCAAGCCGAAGGTGACGGTGCGCTACCCCGAGGAGCGCGTCGAGCCGGCGGACCGTTTCCGCGGCATGTTCAAGTTCTCGTACGACCGCTGCATCGCCTGCAAGCTGTGCGCGGTGGCCTGCCCGATCGACATCATCTACATCGACGTCCACGACGACATGATCGAAGAGGGCGGCAAGAAGAAGAAGGTCAAGGTCCTCGACCGCTACGACATCGACGTGAAGCGCTGCATGTTCTGCGCGCTCTGCGAAGAGGCCTGCCCCACGAAGCCGAAGTCGATCTGGCTCACCACCAAGACGTACGAGCTGTCGACGTACGACCGCAACGACCTGTACTTCAACATGCAGCAGCTCGAGTACTGGGACGACCGGCCGCAATACACCGGACTGCCGGAGGAGGACGAGAAGCCGCAGCTCGCGTCCGGCCCGAAGCAGATCGCGGGAGGGACGGAGCGCTGATGGACGGCTTGACCGGCAATCTCCCGATGCTCGTCTTCCTGGTGATCGGGACGATCGCCGTCGCCTCTTCGATCCTGGTCGTGGCGATGCGCAACCCGGTGCACTCGGCGCTCTTCCTCCTGCTCACGTTCCTCTGCGTCGCGGTGCTCTTCGTGCTGAAGGCGGCCGAGTTCGTGGCCGCGGTGCAGGTGCTGGTCTACGCGGGCGGCATCATGGTGCTGTTCCTTTTCGTGGTCATGCTCATCAACTACCGCCACCTCCCCGAGGAGCGGGTGATGTCGCCGGTGTGGCTGGGCGGGATCGGCGTCGGCCTGGCGGTCTTCGTTCTCTTCGCCACGCTGGTGCGCGGCGGCGCGTATCACGACGCCGCTTCCGACGCGGAGAAGCGGCTGACCACCGTGCGCGAGACGTACCTCACCGAGCATCCCAGCGACCCGAACAAGCTCGTGCGCCGCACGCGCGACCGCCAGAACCGGAACTCCGAGGCGGTGGCGATGGCGCTGTACACCGAGTACCTCGTGCCGTTCGAGGTGGCTTCTCTCTTCCTGCTCGTGGCGATGGTGGGAGCGATCGTGATCGGCAAGCGCGAGCTCTCCGCCGAGGAAGAAGAGGCGACGCCGAACTACATCCTGGAGCGGGCCGAAGTGGAGAAGGAAGTGAAGGAGAGCGTCAGTGCGTGACGAAATTGAAAATGGAAAATTGAAAATTGAAAAATCGGAGAGCCGCGCCCAGGTGCGATCTTTCAATTTTCAATTTTCAATGAGCGGGCCGAGGTGGAGAAGGAAGTGAAGGAGAGCGTCAGTGCGTGACGAAATTGAAAATGGAAAATTGAAAATTGAAAAATCGGCAGGGGTCGAGCCGCGTGCGCTCCGATCTTTCAATTTTCAATTTTCAATTTTCAATTCCGCACCGACTCCGGAGGAGCGTCCGAATGCCTAGTACAGAGGCCTACCTGATGCTCTCCGGCACCATGTTCGCCGTGGGCCTGGTCGGCGTCATCGTGCGGCGGAACATGATCACCGTGCTCATGTGCATCGAGCTGATGCTCAACGCGGTGAACATCAACCTGGTCGCCTTCTCCTACCACCTTGCCAGCCTGGAAGGGCAGGTCTTCACGATCTTCGTCATCTGCATCGCGGCCGGCGAGGCGGCGGTGGGGCTGGCGATCATCATCCAGTTGTACCGGCTCCGGAACACCGTCAACGTCGACGAAGCGAGGACGCTCCATGGCTAGCACGCTGCTCCTGGTGGTCCTGCTGCCGGCGCTGGGGGCGCTGATCAACGGAACGCGCGCCCTCGCGAATCCGCACGAGCCGAAGAACAAGGGCATCACCAACGCGGTGGCGCTCGGCGCGACGCTGCTCTCCGCCATCGTGGCCACCTGGGTCGTGCTGCAGAGCGCGGGACATCCCTGGCAGCACAGCTACTACGAGTGGATCCCGTCGGGCATCGGCGCCGTCGGCAGCTCGATCTCCGACTTCTCGATCGACTTCGCCTTCCGCATCGACGCCCTCTCCTCGACGATGCTGATGATCGTCACCTGGATCGGCTTCCTGATCCACGTCTACGCGACCGGCTACATGTCGCACGAGAAGGGGTACACCCGCTTCTTCACCTACCTCAACCTCTTCATGTTCATGATGCTGCTGCTCGTCCTCGGGGCGAACTACATCGTCATGTTCGTCGGCTGGGAAGGGGTGGGGCTCTGCTCGTACCTCCTCATCGGCTTCTATTACGACAAGAACTTCGCCGCCGACGCCGGGAAGAAGGCGTTCATCACGAACCGCATCGGCGACTTCGGCTTCATCCTCGGCATTTTCCTGATCTTCAACACCTTCGGCAGCGCCGACTACAGCAAGGTCTTCGCGCTGGCGGCGGAGGGCGGGGAGGCGCAGTACGGCTGGGTCGCCACGGCGATCTGCCTGCTGCTGTTCGTCGGCGCCTGCGGCAAGTCGGCGCAGATCCCGTTGTACGTCTGGCTGCCCGACGCGATGGCCGGCCCGACGCCCGTCTCGGCGCTCATCCACGCCGCGACGATGGTCACGGCCGGCGTCTACATGTGCGTCCGCTCGAACGTGCTGTTCCGCCTCTCGCCCGACGCCATGCTGATCGTAGCCACGGTCGGCGCGCTCACCGCGATCTTCGCGGCGACGATCGGGCTGGCGCAGAACGACATCAAGAAAGTCCTCGCCTATTCGACCGTCTCGCAGCTCGGCTACATGTTCCTGGCGGTCGGCGTCGGCGCGTTCACCGCAGCGATCTTCCACGTCATGACGCACGCCTTCTTCAAGGCCTGCCTCTTCCTCGGCGCCGGCTCGGTGATCCACGGCTGCGGCGGCGAGCAGGACATGCGCAAGATGGGCGGCCTCCGCAAGTACATGCCGCGAACGCATCTGACGATGCTCATCGCCTGCATCGCCATCGCCGGCATCCCGCCGCTGGCCGGCTTCTTCTCGAAGGACGAGATCCTCGCGAACGCCTGGCCGCACCACAAGCTGATCTGGGCGGTCGGTCTCATGACCGCCGGCCTGACGGCGTTCTACATGTTCCGCCTCTACTTCATGACCTTCCACGGCACCTACCGAGGAGCGCACGCGGTGGGGATCGAGGAGTCGGAGCCGGCGCACGGGGGGCACGATCTCATCCCCGCCACGCCGCACCTGCAGGACGGCGACGCGCACAGCGACAAGGCCCACGGCCACCACGCGCACTCGCACGATCCGCACGAGTCGCCGCTCAGCATGACCGGCGTCCTCGGCGTGCTGGCGTTTCTCTCGATCGTCGGTGGCTGGATCGGGCTTCCCTCGCCGCTCGGCGGGGCGCATCCGACCTGGTTCCAGCAGTGGCTCTCGCCGGTGCTGCTGCCGATCCAGGGGCACGCGTTCGAGTTTCATCACGCGTCGTACGCGCTCGAGTACACGCTCATGGCCATCTCGGTGGCGGTGGCGGCGCTCGGGATCCTGCTCGCGTTCCGCTTCTACAAGCGCGACGCGCACTGGACGACGCCGGCGCGCCTGGCGACGAGGTTCGGCTTCGTGCACCGCGTGCTCGAGAACAAGTACTTCGTCGACGAGCTGTATGGGAAGACCGTCATCGGCGGCACGCTCGCGCTCTGCCGCGTGCTCTGGTGGTTCGACATGTGGGTGGTCGACGGCATCGTCAACGGCGTGCGCCACCTGACGGTGATCGGCTTCGGCCACGGCTCGTCGATCTTCGACAAGTACGTCGTCGACGGCGCGGTGAACGGCGTGGCGTCGACGGCACGAGGCGGATCGCTGATGTTCCGCCGCATGCAGAGCGGTCTGGTTCAGAACTATGCACTGATCATGGGCGGCGGCATCGTCCTGATCGCGATGGTTTATCTGTTCATGAAGCCGTAGCGAGGGGAGAGATCCGAACTGATGGGTATCCTCAACATCATCACCTACATCCCGCTGATCGGAGCGCTGGTGATCCTGTTCTTCGTGAACAAGAACAACCCGCGCCTGATCCGCATCGTCGCCACCGCCACGATGGTGATCGACTTCCTCGTCTCGCTCTGGCTCTGGCCGAACTTCGACCGCACCGCGACCGGCACGGCGATGTGGCAGTTCCGCGAGACCTACGACTGGATCCCGTCGCTCGGGGTGAAGTACGACTTCGGGATCGACGGCATCTCGCTCCTGCTCATCCTCCTGACCACCTTCATCGGCATCATCGGCGTGGTCTCGTCGTACAGCGCGATCAACCACCGGGAGAAGGAGTACTACTCGCTGCTGCTCATGCTGCAGACCGGCATGATCGGCACGTTCTGCGCGCTCGACTTCTTCCTCTTCTACGTCTTCTGGGAAATCATGCTCGTGCCGATGTACTTCATCATCGGCATCTGGGGCGGCGCGCGGAAGCTGTATGCCGCGATCAAGTTCTTCCTCTACACGCTGGCCGGATCGGTGCTGATGCTGCTCTCGATCCTGGCGCTCTTCTTCTTCAACGACGGCGGGATCTCGTTCCTCAACATCCGCGGCCTGGGGAACCCGGCCACGTTCAGCGTCCTGCAGTTCCACGAGATCGGGCACCTCATCCCGCCGACGCTGCAGTTCTGGATCTTCCTCGGCTTCTTCTTCGGCTTCGCCATCAAGGTGCCGATGTTCCCGTTCCACACCTGGCTGCCCGACGCGCACGTCGAGGCGCCGACCGCCGGCTCGATCATCCTGGCGGCGGTGCTCCTCAAGATGGGCACTTACGGGTTCGTGCGGTTCGCGCTGCCGATCCTGCCCGACGCCACGAAGCAACTGCTCGTGCCGATCGTGGTGCTGTCTCTCATCGGCATCATCTACGGCGCGCTCGTGTCGCTCGTGCAGAAGGACATGAAGAAGCTGGTCGCCTACTCCTCGGTCTCGCACCTCGGCTTCGTCATGCTTGGCATGTTCGCGCTCAACCCGATGGGCCTCCGCGGCTCGATCATCCAGATGATCAACCACGGCATCTCCACCGGCGCGCTCTTCCTTCTGGTCGGCTTCATCTACGAGCGCCGCCACACGCGCATGATCGCGGAGTACGGCGGGCTGGCGAAGCAGATGCCGATGTACGCGGCGCTGTTCCTCGTCGCGGCGCTGTCGTCGATGGGGCTGCCGGCGCTGAACGGCTTCATCGGTGAGTTCACGATCCTGCTCGGCGCGGCGAACTCCGTGCAGTTCGGCACGATCGCCTACGCCGTCATCGCGGCGATCGGCATCGTGCTCGGCGCCGCCTACCTGCTCTGGCTCTACCAGCGCGTCTTCTGGGGCCCGCTCGACAACCCGGCCAATGCCACCCTTCCCGACGTCAACCGCCGCGAGCTCGGGCTGATGCTCTCGCTCGTCGCGCTGATGATCTGGCTGGGCGTTTATCCGAAGCCGGTCTTCGACATCATCGAGCAGCCGGTCGACTACATCGTCCGCAAGGTCGATCCGGGCTACTTCGACAAGCAGCAGCTCACGCATCCGGCCGAGCCGGCGGCGCCGGCGGGCGGCCACCACGAGGTCGCCTCGAAATGACCTGGGGCGATACGCTCTACCTGTTGCCGGAGATCATCGTCGCCATCGGCGCGATGCTGCTGCTGATCGCCCCGGTGACCGGCTTCCGGAACGACCCGAACACGGCCAAGTGGTCGATGCTCGCGCTCCTCGTCATCACCGCCGGCTCGCTCTTCGCCTGCTCGTACGCGGTGCAGAACGTCGCGCAGACGGCCGGGTTCCGGGCGATGTTCGCGCTCGACTCCTTCTCGATCTTCTTCAAGCTCCTCTTCATCGGCGCGATCGCCATGGTCACGCTGCTGTCGCACGACTTCATCCGCGGCTCGCGCTACTCGGCCTGGGAGTACTACTCCCTGCTCGCCTTCGCGCTCTGCGGGATGATGTTCATGGCTTCGGGAACGCATCTGGCGACGATCTACGTCGGCCTGGAGCTGATGTCGCTCTCCAGCTACATCCTCGCGGGCTACTTCAAGAACGAGCAGAAGAGCACCGAGGCGGCGATGAAGTACTTCGTGCTGGGGGCGGTGAGCTCGGCGATCCTGCTGTATGGGCTATCGCTGATCTACGGCGTCACCGGGACGCTGAACCTGCTCCGGATCGCCACCACCATGTCCACGCTGGTCACGAACGACGCTCTGATGTTCGGGATCATGATGCTGGGGGCGGGACTCTGCTTCAAGATCGCCGCGGCGCCGTTCCACGTCTGGACGCCGGACGTGTACGAGGGGGCGCCGACGCCGATCACCGCGTTCCTCTCGACCGCTTCGAAGGCGGCCGCGTTCGCGATCTTCGCGCGGATCTTCTACGTCGGCCTGCATCACTTCCGGCTCGACTGGCAGTACGTGCTGGCGGCGATCGCCGCGCTCTCGATGATCATCGGCAACCTCGCCGCGATCACGCAGGACAACATCAAGCGGCTGCTCGCCTACTCGTCGATCGGCCACGCGGGCTACGTGCTCCTCGGCATCATCTCCGTCAGCGAGATGGGGCTGCGCGGCGTGCTGGTGTACTCGGTGGTCTATGTCTTCGCCACCCTCGGCATCTGGGCCACGGTGCTGATGCTGGAGAAGAGCGAGTACGCCGGCGAGACCGTGGACGACTTCCAGGGGCTGCACCGCCGGGCGCCCTTCTGGGCGTTCGCCATGCTCGTCTTCCTGCTCTCCCTCGGCGGCATCCCGCCGACGTCGGGCTTCATCGGCAAGTACTTCCTCTTCTACGCCGCGGTCGGCGCCGGCTTCGGCTGGCTGGCCATCCTGGCGGTGCTCATGTCGGCGGTGTCGATGTTCTACTACGTGCGCATCGTTGCGGCCATGTACCTGCGCGATGGGCGCGAGGACGTCGTGACCGCGTCGGGCGGGCTGCGGGTGGTGGCGGCGATCGCGCTGGTGGTGACGCTCGTCCTGGGCCTCTGGCCGGCGTACTTCATCGACGAGGCGGGGCGGTCGGGCCGGCCGGTGTCGAAGCGGATCGCCGATGCCGTCCGATAAGGAGAAGCGCGAGTACCGGCAGTTGCTCGAGGCGTCGGCGCTGGCGTGGTTGTTTCCCGTGGCCATCGGCCTCGGCGCGCTGTGGGGATGGGGGATGGACAAGCTGTTCGGCACCTGGCCCTGGCTGACGGGGATCTTCACCGGGTTCGGGATCATTGCCGCTTTCGTGAACCTCTTCCGCATCGCCGCGAACACGAAGTGAGCGCCGGGCCGCCGCCGGAGAGGCCGCCGTGGTTCGAGCAGGAGACACCGGCAGACGTGCTCAGGCGCATCAAGCGCAATGCGTACGTGGCCTACGCCGGTTTCGCGGTTTTGGCCTCGTTTTGGGCCGGTTTTCGGGGGTTTCTCGGATTGACTTGCAGTGCTGCTGTCACTATGATCAGCTTCCTTTGGTTGGAGGAGATCGTTGACGTTCTGCTCCAGCCGTCGGCGCATCTGCACGCCCGGAGGCTCACAGTGCGCACCCTGGCGCGCTTCGCCCTCCTCGGTGCAGCGCTCACGGTTACGATCATCATCGCTCGTTTCAATGCGTTAAGTGTGTTGCTGGGATTCTCGATCATCGTGGTGGGAATCTGCGGCGAAGCTCTGTATTCGCTGTACCGAGAGGTAGCTCGAAGGTAGATGGAACACGAACACTCAATCCTGTACGAGCCGTTCAACAAGCTCGTTCGGCCGATCCTCGGGTTCGACGTGCCGGACCACGTGATCATGGCCCTGATGGTGCTGCTCCTGAGCTGCATCGCCTTCCCGCTGATCTCGCGGAAGATCAGCCGCGACAATCCCAGCGGCGTGCAGCAGTTCCTCGAGATGATCGTCGGCGGCCTCAAGGGGCTGCTCACCGACATCGTCGGTCCGCACTCCGAGCGCTTCCTCTACATCGTCGGCGCCTTCGGGGTCTTCATCTTCGTGTCGAACATCTTCGGCCTGTTCTTCTTTCTGCAGCCGCCGACCGGGAACGTGAACACGACCTTCGCCCTCGGGCTGACCGCGTTCCTCTACTACAACTACCACGGCATCAAGACGCAGGGGCTCGGCCACTACCTCGCCCACTTCGCCGGCCCGATCTGGTGGCTGGCGCCGCTGATGTTCCCGATCGAGCTGATCGGACACTTCGCGCGCATCCTTTCGCTGGGCATGCGCCTCTTCGGGAACATCTTCGGTGAGCACACCGCCACCGGGATCTTCATGGGCATGCTGCCGTTCATCGTGCCCTGGCCGATGATGGGCCTGGGCATCTTCGGGTCGTTCCTGCAGACGTTCGTCTTCCTCTTGTTGACGATGGTGTACATCGGCGGCGCTGTCGCCACGGAAGAGCACTGAGACTTCGATCACCCTTTGGGTTTCGAGATTTGAAAAGGAGGAGATTCATAGTGACCAAGAAGAACATGATCCTGTTCGTGATCCTGGTGCTGGGCGCGTTCTCCGCGTTCGGCCAGGACGCTGCGACCAACAACGGTGTGGCCTGGGGCGCGCTCGCCGCGGCGTTCGTCCTCGGCATCGCCGCCGCTGCCGGTGCCATCGGCCAGTCGCGCGCCATCGTCGCGGCGTGCGAAGGCATCGCCCGCAACCCGGGTGCGGCCGGCGCGATCCGTCTGGCGATGATCATCGGTCTCGCGCTGATCGAGTCGCTCGTCATCTACGCGCTCGTCATCGCGGTCATCATCCAGGACCGCTGAGCCCACCGGAAAGGCCCGGCTCCTCGCGGCGCCGGGCCTTTTTGTGTCCGAGGCTTACTTCGCCTTCTCGATCGTGAACTTCCCGAACGAGATCCCCACGTCCACGCCGGTGCCCTTGCCCGCGATCGCGAGCGAGATGTCGCCCTTGGTCACCACCGACGCCTTTGCCGACTTGCCCGCGCCGGCGTGAGCCTCGCCCTGGCCGTACGAGCCGTAGAGGTCCGAGATGTCGTCGACTTCCGTGAACTTGCCGATCGCATCCTTGATCTTCGAGCGGCCGAACGTGATGCCGCCGCCTTTCGAGGAGACGTTCACCTTCGCCTTCTGCCCGTTGTCGCACTTGATGACGCCCGTGCCCGACGAAGTCTTGTAGAACGCCGACCAGCCCGACATCGTGAACGTCATCTGGCAGACGGTCCCCGCCTGGGCCGCTTCCGCCACGAACAACATCGCCACCACACCTGCTGCCATGACCAATCGCATCGAAACTCCTCCCGCAAACAGAATGTAACGTAGGCGGCGTGCCGGATTAGGGCGTCTTCTTCGGCGGCAGCTCCCTCGCCACCGGCTCGTCCTGGAACCCATGGTGATTGTGGCTGCCGTCGCAGAACGGTTTGTTCTGGGAGAGGCCGCAGCGGCAGAGCGAGACGACCGTCCGGCCGCCGAGTCCGTACGTGTTGCCCTGCGGGTCGGCGAGCTGGATGTCTTCCCCCTCCACGCGCAACGGGCCGTTCTTCATTACCGTGACTTTCATCGTTCTTCCTCCGTGAGCCGTGGTTGTAACACTGAACGTCGTCGAATGAACACCGGTTCGAGGCGAGACGGATCGCGAGTGCCGGGTCGGCTGCCGCGGCACGCGTGCCGTAAGGGCACTCGGCCTGGTGACGCTCGCGGTCATGAATTTCTTCATCGGCAGGCACGGCGAGGCAGGGCGACACGCGGAGGAGTTCTTCGCCCTGGACGCGCATGCCGATCCGGAGGCCACCGCGTTCGCGAAGACGGTGGTGGGGTGGGTGGCGCAGGGAGACGGCGACCCGGGTTCGTGGCCTTAGCCGACGGGAACGACCCCTCGGCCGCGTTCGCCGAAGCTTTCGAGATCTGTCTGACGATCGGGAACCGGCGGTTCATCTCTGGAATCCTGATCGGCTTTGCAGCATGGTACGTCGGCAGGGGAGGTGACGCGCGCCGCGGCTGCCGTCTCGGCCTCACTGGGCGCCGAGAAAGCTGGGGCGGCTCTTGCCGCCTGCAGGCGGCCGAGCGTCGAGGAAGTCGTAGCCGCGGTTCGTCACTCGGCGTCCGGGCAGCGTCTTTGCTGAGTCGGCTGGGCGGAGGTACTCCGTGAACTGGTTCAACCTATCGTTCATCGGCTGGATCATCGTCATCATCGCCCTGGCACTCATCGCTTACCGGTTCGACGTTCAGCCGTTCTGGATCGGCATCGGGGCGCTGCTGCTGCTCGGCGTCGGCATCATCACCTCGGTCAAGCACTCGAAGCCGCGGATCTGACCCGGCCGCAGACGAAAAAGCCGGCCCTCGGGGCCGGCTTTTGATGCGTCGTGCTGCGGAGGTGCGGCGCTACTGCTCGGCGAGCATCCTGCGCAGCGCGTCGACAGCGGCGTTGCTCGTGATCTTGTCGTCGAGCGCCACGGTCCGCGTCTGCGACCACTCGCCGTCGACGCCGTCGAGGAGCACGTACCGGAGCGCGTTGTCCGTCACCGTGTAGAACGCCGCCGGCGTCTCGGTGCCGAAGATCCCCTCGAGCCGCGAGCTCGCCGCGACCGCGAAGCTGGGGGCCTTGAAGCCGCCGTCGGCCTTGCCGACCGGCACGCGGAGGCGGCCGTCAGCCTTGACGTTGCGGTAGGGGGTGATGCGGACTTTGGTGAAGGTGCGCGTCGCGGTGTCGCCGAAGACCAGCAGCACACTGTCCTGCTGCGGCGAGCTGCTGAGCATCGGGTGCATCAGCACGGAACGGTCAATATCCTGCGGACCGACGACGGTGCGATCGACGAACGCGCTGAGGTCGAGGGACGAGGCGTCGACGACGTGGCCGTCCTGAATCGGCAGCATGCGGTACTGTGGCGACTCCACGCCGAGCTCCGCGTCGAACTCCCACCACGCCGCGTGCACCGTGAGCGCGGTGTGGGCGGTGGCGTCCTCCGCGTCGACGACCTTGCGGGTGATGGCAATGCGAAGGTTTTTCGGGAAGCTGTACGGCGAGCCGAATGCGGTCGCCTCCGACCACTGGCCGAGGCTGTCGCGGGTGCAGAAGAGCAACTGGTTGTAGACGAAGCCGAAGTGCTGGACCCAGAAGACGAACAGCGTGTCGGAGTCGGAGTCGTATCCGAGGAGAGCGCTGCGATGATCGCCGCGGACGGTGGTGGCGGGAACGATCTCGCGGACGGTCTGGTCGCCGCGATGTTCGGTGAGGACGAGATGCGCCGAGGCTTCGCTGGCATCGCTCTCCGACGGGGTCTCAGACGACACCGTGTAGAACGCGCCGGAGTTGCTCAGCAGCATGTCCGACACCTCGGCGGCCGCGGTCAGCGGCAGCACGAGGAGCGCGAGCAGGAACAGGAGCTTCTTCATAGTTTGAAATTCACCATGGACCGCAAGTCGATCGCGAAGAGAAGATTCTTGAGGTTGCGGAACTGCGGGTAGAACTTCGCCAGCGCCTCGAAGTGGAACGAAGCGCTTTCGGTGTCGCCGGCCTTGTAGCAGGCCTCACCGAGGAGGTAGTGCGCGTTGCGGATCTGGCGCGGCTCCTTCGCCAGCTCGAGGGCGGCCTCGCCGTAGATCCGCGCCTGCGCGTAGTTCCCACGCTCGACATATCCGTAGCAGAGGTCGACGTACGCCTCGGCGCGGCCGATCGGATCGGTGAGCATCTCCAGGGCTTCGTGCACGTAGGCGAGACCGTCGTCGATCTTTCCTTCGAGCAGCTTGCAGTAGCCGAGGTTCTCGATGGCGTAGGCGTGGCTGAGATCGCGGTCGCGGTTCTCCGGGGACTCCTCGCCGATGGCGAGGGACTCCTCGAAGCAGGCGATGGCGGTGGCGATCTGCGAGTCGAGCTCGTAGATGTTGCCCAGCTCGAGCAGGACGATCCGCCGCCACGCCGACTCCTTCGCTTCCTCGGCCGTGCGCAGCGCGAGCTGGCCGTAGAAGAGGGCGCGCTTGAGATCGTTCTCGAGGCGGTACTTGTACTGCAGCGCGTACGCCGCCAGGTAGACGTGGCGCATGCTGCGGCGCCGCATGATGACGCGCGGGAGCTCGTTGACCTCGGGTCCCGAGCGCTCGAGCGCGATGAGTGCGTCCGCCTTGTTGATGGTGAGCAGTTCGACGACGTCTTCGTCGGACGCGAGCGCGAGAGCCTCGTCGTACAGGCCGAGCGCCTCTTCGTAGTCGCCGAGCCGCACGCGGCTCAGCGCGGCGAGGCGCAGCTCTTCCACACGGTCCACAGCCTGATCAGGCATTCGCATCCCCACCCTCCACCCCATCGAACTCCCCGTCGTTCTCCTGCGCGCGCTTGAACTCGATGAAGCTCTCCACTTCCTTCTGCGCCGTGGGGCTGAGGGAGCGGAACTTCTCGAAGACCGTGTTCGCGCGGTTGTTCTCGTCGAAGAAGTCGCCGATGCTGAGATCGAAGCACTGGAGGATCTTCAGCAGCGTGTCGAGACCGACCTTGTACTCGCCCTGTTCCATGCGAGAGAGGTCGGACTGGTGAATGCCGATCTTCTCGGCGAGCTCCACCTGCGTGAGCTTCCGCTGCCGGCGAAGCTGGCGGATCTTGCGTCCTACGAGTTCTAGTTGTGCAGGCCTGTTCATGACAGCTTTCGTTGACTTTTATGCTATTAAACAATAACCTGACAAAACTTTCAAGCTGTGGCCGCAGACTTCTCGTCTCGAGGCCCAAGGGCCCGTTACGTACGCCACTCTCCACCTTCTCCGCGAACTGATCAAGCGCGACCTGGCCGCCCGGTTCACCGGTTCCGCCCTCGGTCTCGCCTGGGCCATTCTCCAGCCGCTCAGTTTCGTGGTCCTCTACTGGTTCGTGTTCACCTTCATGATCCCGGGCGGCCGCGCCGGCGCCGGGGCGATGGGGGACACCTACATCTACTTTCTCATCGCCGGGCTGCTGCCCTGGCTCGGCTTCAGCGAAGGGCTGACCCGTTCGACAACGGCGATCGTCGAGAACGCCGCCATCGTCCGTAAGCTCCCGCTGCGGAGCGAGGTGCTGGTCGTCGTGCCGAACGCGACCGCGATGATCTTTCAGAGCATCGGACTGGTGGTCTTCATCCTCGCGCTCGCCGCCAAGGGCATGCCGTTACGCCAACTCTGGGTCCTTCCGGCGGCACTCGTCCTCCAGTTCCTGCTGCAGTTGGGAATCGGCTTCTTCCTCGCCGCCACCTACGTCTTCTTCCGCGACGTCCCGCACGTGATCGCCTTCGTGCTGGCCATCGGGTTCTACCTCAGCCCGATCCTTTATCCGGTCGCGGGACGGTTCGAGAAGTACTTCTTCTGGAATCCGATGACGCCGCTGCTCGGTTTGTTTCGCAGCGCAATGCTGGCCTCACCGTTACCTGACGCCGTCTCGATCGTATACATAGGAACGATCGCCGGATCGGCGTGCGCGGCCGGGCTGATGTTCTTCCGCCGCGCACAGCCGTCACTCGTCGACGTCATCTAGTTCAACTCAGGGAGAAAGCATGTCTCTTCGGAAGCTTTTCAGTTGTGTCCTGTCCATCCTGACGCTCGCGGCGGCCACGGCCGCCGGCGCGCAGGAGACGAAGGCGAAGGCCGCCGGTACCACCGCCACGACCGCGACCCCCGACGGCGGAGTGCCGCGCTACATCCGTCCGGAAACACCCGAGCAGCGGCGTGAGCGTCTCGGGACGCAGGAAGATCCGGGCCCGAATCCCGACCCGAAGACGAAGTGGATTCGCTTCGGGCACCCGTACACGATCCAGAAGTTCGACAAGAAGTGGGTCCGCCTCACCGATCGGCCGGGTTGGGTGCGCCCCCACCCGAACCTCAACCTGACCGACGAGCTCTATCAGGAGAACGACAAGTGGGTGTGGGTGTGGATCCCGGAATTCAAGCCTCGCCGGACCGACGAGGAGCGCCGCGAGGCGATTTCGAAGTCGTCGTACTCGCCGACCGCTCTCGCGTACCTCGAGAAGGTGCGGCATGACTACGAGCCGCTCGAGCCGCCGAAAGCCGATACCCGGATCCGCTTCGAGGAGGCTTCGAACGGCCTGCCGACCGGCGGATCGTTCCGCAACTCGCTCGCGGTCGCGGACATGAACGGTGACGGCAACGCCGACCTGGTCGTTCCGTCCCAGCGCGGCAGCGCCTCCGGCCGGCCGACGATTTACCTCGGCGACGGCAAGGGCAACTGGACCGGCTGGGATGTGAAGTGGCCGCACCGCATCGACTACGGCAGCGCGGCGGCCGCCGATTTCAACAAGGACGGGAAGATGGACGTCGCATTCGGCATCCACCTCAAGGGTGTCGACGTGCTGTACGGCGACGGCAAGGGGACGTTCACGGTGGCCCACCGCGAGCCGCAGTTCCCCTCGCGCCGCGTCGCGGCCACCGACGTCGACGGCGACGGCTGGACCGACGTCGTGGCGATGTGGGAAGGACCGCTCGCGCGCGGCAAGGAGCTGCGGGCCCGCGGCTACAGCGGCCTGCGGGCGTACCTCAACCGCGACAAAGGCCAGCGCTGGGAAGGCGTGAACCTCGCCGGTCCGCGATACGGCATCAGCGGCGACTGGCTGTCCGTCGCCAACTTCAACGGCGACGACCGACCCGACTTCGTCGGATCGTCGATGTTCCACAACTCCACGCACACGCTCTTCCTCAGCAAGGGACAGGGCAGCGCCGTGAAGTACGAGCCGCTCGACGACCCCGAGGCGCTGCTGATCCCGGGGCGCGGGACCTACTTCGCCGTGACGGCGGCGCCGTTCAGCTCCTCCTCGCTCGACGACGCCATCATCTCCTCGGTGCGCAGCTGGCCGGAGAAGCTCGATCCGAAGCTGCTCCCGCCGCCGCCGCTCATGAAGATGACGGCGATCGACCGGATCAGTTTCGCGGGTGGGACGCCGAAGCGCACCCCGGTCGTGCGTTACGACGGCTCACGCTCGATCGTGGGGCTGAACCACGGTGATTTCGACGGCGACGGCGATCAGGACCTGATCTTCACCCGCTCCGACCCGCGCGAGGCGGTGCTGCTTCTCGGCGACGGCAATGGTGGCTTCGAGCGTGCGGACGTGGAGGGGCTGACGCTGGCGGCGCAGCGCAACTACGACCTCACGGTGGCCGACGTGAACAACGACAAGCGCCCGGACGTGATCCTGATGTACGAGGCGGACTCGGCGACGGCGTTCTCCCCGAAGAATGGAGCGGTGCAGGTGTTCCTGAACCGGGGGGTGGCGAAGTAGTGGCGTACGTTTGCCTTGCACTGCCCGGCAAGAAAGCGTATATTCCCGCCAATCGTCGAGAGTGATATGCCGCTACCGCATAATCGCGCGCTCGCCGTATTGACTTTCAGAATATTTCGGCTTAGGTTGTAGCAGCTAAACGACAGAAGCTTTGATCGTTCGTTACCACGGGTATGAAAATTTGAACACGGAGGTGATCGTATCGTCTGGATTGGGTGAGCCAACCTTCGTTCGTTTTCATCAATCAATTGGAAGTGTAGGAGATAGAAATGAAGAAACTTACCGTTTGGGCTTTGTTGGCCACGCTCGTGGTCGCAGGCTCTGCGTTCGCCAAGCCCCAGGTCGCCGCTAACGCGACGTTCCCGACGGGCGCGCCGGCGACGACGAACAACGACGACAGCTGCGACATCGGCGTTGCGCCGGCTGCCACGCTGCTGCTGCCGTACTTCGAAGTCGACAACAACCGCACGGGCGAGACGACGCTGTTCACGATCACGAACACGTCGCAGTACCCGCACATCGCGCACGTTGTCCTCTGGACCGATTTCTCGTACCCGGTCATCGACTTCAACATCTACCTGACCGGCTATGACGTCCAGAGCATCAACCTCTGGGACGTGATCTGGGACGGTGTCATCGCGCCGGCTGCCGGCGCTCGCAACGTGAACGGCACCGGTACGGTCACCTCGACCGGTACGGGCACGGGCGACTTTGTTGAGCCCGAGCCGGGCTCGGAGCAGGACTTCGACGACTGCGGCGTCCTTCTCGGCCGCCTGCCGGACTTCTACGTTGAGCGCATGCAGTCCGCGTTCACCGAGGGCGAAGTCGCCGCGGTTCCGGGCGACGACGACTTCGAGGGTTGCGAGCAGGTCGGCAATCCGCACGACAACGCTGTCGGCTACGCGACGATCGACGTCGTGAACTTCTGCGGCACCGGTCTCCCGACCGATGGCGACGAGTACTTCACGGATGAGATCCGCTTCGACAACGTCCTGATCGGCGACTACCAGCAGGTCAACCCGGCCGCTGCGTTCGCCCAGGGCAACCCGCTGGTTCACATCCGTGCAATCCCCGAGGGCACGGGTAACCCCGGCGAAGGTCTGGACACGAACTTCGACCGCACGTTCTACAGCCGTTACCAGGAAGATGGCAACACGCTCGACCGCCGTCAGCCGCTTCCGTCGACCTTCGCCGCCCGCTGGATCAACGGTGGCACGGGTCAGTTCAACACCTTCTTCAAGATCTGGCGTGAAGGCATCAACACTGGCCTCGATTGCGATGAGCTCCCGGAGAACGGCGCTCTCGTCGTGACCGAGTCGGTTGCGTTCGACGAGGACGAGAACGGCCTCGGCGTCGCTGGTGCTGAGATCATCGTTTCGCCGGCGATCGGCGCCGAGGACATCGTCCTGCCCGAGACCTCGCTCACCGCCGCTGGCGATGAGGACGTCTTCCCGCAGGAGACGTTCGAGGATTCGACCGCTGGTTGGCTGTACCTGAACCTCGACAACGGCTTCGATGAAGAAGCCGAAGCGGGTGCCGGTGCGGACTTCGCGAGCCAGAACTGGGTCATCGTTTCGCTCCGCGCTCAGGGCACGTACTCCGTCGACTTCGACGCCGCGTGGCTCGGCAACGGCTGCACGCCGATTACCGAGACCAGCGACTTCACCGAGACCGGCGGCCCGATGCCTGGCCCGGCCGAGGACGAGACCCCGGATCCGGTCGTCCCGTAATCTCGTTCCTATCGCTGTAGCCGTGAGGCGGGCTGGATCTCCAGCCCGCCTTTTTTTTGGTGGTCTCGAAATCGTCCGTCCGGTCCAGCAAAAAAACTCTTGCGGTTGATGTGTGTTCCCTTACAATAACCTGCGTACTCGTTCTCGTCCTCAACGTTCCAAATAATTCCGGGGGTGTTAGTTGAAATTCGTGTGGAAGAGCGTCCTCACACTGGTCGCCGTGCTGACGGTTGGATCGCCGTCCTTTGCGCAGAACTATCCGATGCCGAAGAAGGTCGGCGAAACGCCGGCCATCTGTACTGATTGCGATGGGTTCAACGACGCCGGCGAGCCGAGCGCCGGAAAGCCGACCTACCCGTACGACGCGCCGCTCACTGCCTTCGCGGGCCGCATCGTCGACTCTCAGGCCACGAAGAACATCCAGCACATCGGCATGCGCACCGCGCGCGCCGGCAGGGTGAGAACCGCGTACTCGAACCGAGGCACCGCGCCTCCGCGCGTGTATGCGTACATCGGTCTCGGGACGTTCGGCGCGTACTCGATCGACTCGTTTCTGGCCACGCTCAAGGCCCCGATGGTCCCCGTCAGCGCGATCAAGACTGGCGCCAAGTTCGGCGGACGAAGCCCGCTGGAGAAGCTCGCCGCGCCTGGAGCCTGGGTCTATCCCGAGTCAGCCAAGGCGACCTGGAAGGTCCCCGTCGCCGACAGCACGGAGCGTCTCAAGGACTTCGACTTCGACGACCGCGGGTACGTCTACCTCGCGTACGACATCTTCGGATGGGGCATCGTGAGGGACGAGGGGCAGATTGGCGGGGCGGAGCTGAGCCTCGTCCCCGGATCCCAGCAGTACGGCAACGGCCTCTCGCCTGACGCGATCTTCACGATCCGGTCGGGGAGCAAGTACTACGTCGCCGTCAGCGAGAGGAAAGATACCTCCACCGGCCGTCTGCTTTACGACGTCACGGAGCCTACCGCACCGAAGCTCGTGCGGCGCACCAGCACCCAGGAAGCGGTCATCAAGGAGTGGGCGAAGCACGACGACGCGAAGGTCATCGCCACGCTCAATGCGGATGACCAGGTGCGCATCTACACCTACGATGGCTATGTCCGCGGCGACGAGCCGCTCGAGACGCTGACGAGCGACACGGAGTTCACCTCGCTCTCGTTCGACGAAAAAGGCGTCCTCTGGATCGCCGAGGCGCCCGCCCGCGGTGGTGCGGCGCGCATCCGCAAGGTCACCGCCTCCGGCGGCGGCTACTCGGACACGATTCTCACCCCGTTCCCCACGTACATCGAGCCGGCCCGGATCCACAGCCGCAACGGCTACGTGGCCGTCGCCGGAGAGATCAAGCGCGACAACCGGAGCATCTACAACACCTACATCTTCAAAGTAGACGGCAGCGGGCTCTCGCTGCTCGATACCGGCGATTTTTTCCTGAAGTACTACCACGCCGCCCCCTCCGGCTACGCGGAGCCCCAGGGCTACACGAAGCTCCCCCAGGACATTCACCTCCTCAAGGTCGGGACCAAGACGTACCTGATGTACATGGCGTACGGTCTCGGTGACGTCTACCAGCTCGAGGATAGCGGTCCGTCGCTCTCCACCGTGCTTCGCAGCACGACCTTCGGTACGGACAATCCCTACTCGCAGGGTACCGAGGACGGTCCATTCCCCGGCGACCCGGTCACCTTCCGCGCGACTCTCGCGAACGCCACCGGCGCGCAGAGCATCGGCTGGAACTTCGGAAACCCCGAGGCTTCCTCGGGCAACACCCGCAGCGGCACCACCGGTGTCGACGTCACCCACCAGTTCACCGGTTTGAACACGCTCTCGAAGGTCAATTCGGTCAAGCAGGTCACGGCCACGCTGTCGGGCGACTCGAACGTCAGCGACTCCTACGCACTGCAGCTCACCGTCCCGGAGGCGCGCATCGCCATCAAGGCGACGGACGCCCTGGTGACCGAGTCCGGGCTCAAGGTCCTCGTCGGTGACGAGTTCGTCGATGCCTCTGACGGCTCGGTCGAAAGCCATGTCGCCGTCTGGAAGATCGGCAACACCACCACCAGGAAGAAACCGGACGAGCCTATCTCGGTCGGCGCGCTCGGCGAGCACACCGTCGAGCTCACCGCCGCCTACGGGAAGTACGACGAAGCCAAGACGGTCACCGCGCCGTTCAACGCCGAGGTGACGAGCAAGACCTATACGGTCGTGCCGTTCCTGGCCGCGCTGAAGCCGGTCACGCGCAGCGGATCGACCGTCACCTACAGCGCCGTCGGCCGCTTCACCAACGACCTGACGGCCCTCACGGCCACGACCTGGACGTACAAGTGGACTCTGACATCCAAGGGTGGCACCGAGAAGGCGGTTCTCACGAACACCGCCGCCATGCCCACCATCCCCCCGTTCCCGATCGACCGGTCGCTCCTCGCGAACGAGGACGTGGTGAAGCTCGTGCTGAGCGTCCTCCCGGCGTCCGTTCCGGCCGGCGACGAGTACGCGACGTTCGCCGTCCAGACCGTGGTCGCCTATCCGGATCCCGTCATCGAGCTCACGAACTGCGAGTTCGTCAATGACATCTGCTCCATCGAAGCCCTCTCGGGGACCCCGGGCCGCTCCACTGCCGGCTGGAAGCTCTCCTGGACCGTCAAGCAGGGCACGACCGTCGTCGCCTCCGGCACGACCAATCCGCTGTCGTTCAAACTGACGAAGGAAGGGACGCACAACGTGTCCGTGACGGAGACGGTGTTCGACACGAATCCCGTCACCAAGAACTTCAACGTCGAGCCGAGCCAGTGCAGCGCACTCCCGATGCCGTCGCAGCTCGCGATGGATTGGAACTGCGCCGAATGCGAGATCGGGGAGCCGGTCACGTTCACCGTTTCCGCGTTCCACTACACCTTCCAGGAATGCGACACGATCACGTGGGACTTCAACGATGGCGTGACTGCCACTGGCATGACCGTTACGCACCCCTTCACGTCCAAGAAGACGTACAACGTGAAAGTCACGATCAAGAACCCGACCAATACGTCGGGAGTCAGCCTCACCAAGCAGGTGGCCATCGGCGGCGATGAGCCTCCGCCCACCTGCTCTGCGCCAGGTCAGAACGTGAGCTTCACCTTTTCGGGTCCGAGCAACTGCGGCAGCGGCGGCGCGAACTGCAAGGCCGGCCAGGCCGTCAAGTTCACCGGTCTGCGCGGTACGGGCAACCTCCTCCCCTGCGATACCGCGAACTGGACGATCGACGGAGCCCCCACGACCGATAAGTCGCCGTCGCGCACGTTCACTGCCGGCTCTCACACGGTGACGCTGAAGGTCACCAACGCGTCCGGTACGTCCAACACCGCCTCGCGGACCTTCACCATCGACCCCGCCGACACCGGCGGCGGTGCCTGCTCCGGCTCCGCGACCGTGGCGAACGTCTCCCTCGAGTACCGCGGTCTCACCAGCAACTGCGCGCGTGGCAATGGAGTGATCTGCCAGCGCGGTGAGACCATCGAGTTCACCACCAACTTCTTCCAGTACACGCAGCAGGCCTGCGACCGCTTCGAGTTCAACTTCGACGACGGAAGCGCTGCCGCCACCACCACCACGGCCGCGACGACCCGCATCCTGGCCGGCACCAAGGGCTCGTACAACGTGAAGGTGAAGGTCTACAACCAGACCAACACCGCCGGCGTCACGACGTCGGTTGCCGTGCCGTTCTCGAACGTCCCGGTTCTCCAGCCGCCGTCGCTCAGCGGCACGTTCCCGAACAAGGCCGTCACGGGCACTCCGGTGACGTTCACCGTCACCTCGAACATTCAGGCCACCGGCTGGAAGTGGGAGTTCGACGGCGTCGCCGATCTGTCGAAGCAGAACGACGTTGGTACGTCCTCGACCATCACGCACATCTTCACCACGACCGGCCGCCGCTCGGTCCGCGTCACGGCTCGCAATGCCGCGGACAGCTCGGCCACCGCTCCGACCGGCAGCAAGCTGTCGAACATCGACATCGAAGGCCCCGTCGAAGCGCGCTTCCTGCTCCCGATCGTCGGCCACGCGCCGGGTCAGGCCGGCAGCAACTGGCGCACGGACGTGCAGTTCTACAACCCCGTCGTCGGACCGAACAACCCGCTGGTGATGCAGGCGACGTTCAACGGCACGACGAAGGAGCTGCGGATCACTGATTCGACGTTCATCTACTCCGACTTCATGACGTTCTTCACCACGGGGAACGCCATCGGTCCTGTGGTCATCAGCGCGCCCGCCGACAAGGCACCGCAGATCTGGACCCGTACGTACAACCAGAGCGAGAACGGCACGTTCGGTCAGTTCATCCCGGCCATCCGCCTGGATGGGCAGGGCGGCGGCGCCGCAGTCGGCAGCGGTAGGTACTACCTGGCCGGGCTGCGCCACGACGACCGTTACCGCACCAACGTCGGGTTCGTGAACCCGAACGCGCAGGCGATCAACGCCACCGTGCGCGTCTACGACGAGCAGCACACCGCCATCGCGCAGTTCGCGAAGACGCTGCCGCCGCTGCAGTACCTCCAGTTCACCCTCGCGAACGAAGTCGCGCTGCCGAACGACCGTTCCTTCTATCTCGAGATCGAGGTGCCGGAGGGCCAGTGGGTCATCGCCTACGCCTCCTACATCGACAGCTTCAGCAACGACCCGCTGTACCTGCAGGCCGTACGCGAGACCGAGCTCGGCTCCGATGACTTCCGCACCATCGTCATCCCCGGCGTCGGTCACACCGGCCAGTGGCGCAGCGACGTCACGATCTTCAACCCGGACCGCAATGCGATGAGCTTCAACCTCACGTACTACGACGGTGCCGGCGTCAAGAGAGGCGAGGCCAAGAGCGTCGTCCTCAAGTCGCTGGAGTCGCTGCAGTACAAGGACATCCTCAAGCAGGGCGTGTTCGGCGCCGAGGTTCCGGACGGCGCGGGCATCCTTCAGATCGAGACGCTTCCGTCTCCGATCCCGAATGTCCGCTTCCCGCTGACGTTCTCGCGCACCTACTTCGACCAGCCGGGCCAGGGCACCTACGGCCAGGCCATCGCGGGCGTCGCCAGATCGCGTGCGAACGTGAAGCTCAACAAGCCGGCGATCATCCCCGGTGTCCGTTCCGACGAGAACTACTACACCAACGTCGGCGTGACGAACCTGTCGGACGCGCCTGTCGTCGTGACCATCAAGCTCCTCAACCCCCAGAGCGGTGAGGTGGCGGCCATGATTCAGGACGTCGTCCAGCCGAACGCCAGCCGCATCGGCGGATTCGACTTCGGGTTCCTCAAGCATGGCACCATCCAGGTGGAGACGAACGGCGGCAACGTCTGGGCCTTCGCGTCGGTCATCGACCGCCGCACCAAGGATCCGGAGTACGTCCCGGCCTCGCCCCGCCAGTAATCTGCTTTCAACAGCTG
>DASWNW010000074.1:0-101718 GCA_036399015.1 Thermoanaerobaculia bacterium
TACCCGCACCAGCCGGCCAACCGGTGGGACGAGTCGATCGCCACCCAGGCCCGCCTCGCCGCGGCGCACGCCGTCGAGCTGGTCGCGATCGGCAACGGCACCGCCTCCCGGGAGACCGAGCGGCTGGCCCGCGAGCTGGCCGCGCGGCAGCCCGGCGTCGTCCCCGTGGTGGTCAGCGAGGCCGGGGCGTCGGTCTACTCGGCGTCGGCGTACGCGTCGGCCGAGCTGCCCGACCTCGACGTCTCGATCCGCGGTGCGGTGTCGATCGCCCGCCGCCTGCAGGACCCGCTGGCCGAGCTGGTCAAGATCGACCCCAAGTCGATCGGCGTCGGGCAGTACCAGCACGACGTCAACCAGACGCTCCTCCGGAAGAAGCTCGGCGAGACGGTGGACTGGTGCGTGAACCTCGTCGGCGTGGACGCGAACACCGCCTCGCCGCAACTGCTCGAGCATGTCTCCGGCATCGGGCCGGTGCTCGCGCGCCGCATCGTGGAGCACCGCAACGCGCAGGGCGCCTTCGCCTCCCGCCGCGCGCTCCTCGAGGTCCGCGGCCTCGGCGCGCGCGCGTTCGAGCAGTGCGCCGGCTTCATGCGCATTCGCGGAGGGCATCCGCTCGACGACAGCGCCGTCCATCCGGAGCGTTACGCGCTCGTCGAGCAGATGGCGCGCGACCACGGCCTGCCGCTGAAGGAGCTGGTCGGAAACGCGCAGGCGGCCGACCGTATCGACTGGAAGCGCTACGTCTCCGGCGACGCCGGCGAGCCGACCCTGCGAGACATCATCGCGGAGCTGAAGAAGCCGGGACGCGATCCCCGCGGGTCGTTCGAGCCGCCGAAGTTCCGGGAGGACGTGCAGAAGCTCGAAGACCTCCGCGTCGGGATGCAGCTCGAGGGGGTGGTCACGAACGTGACGGCGTTCGGCGCCTTCGTCGACGTCGGCGTGCACCAGGACGGCCTCGTGCACGTCTCGCAGCTCGCCAACAAGTTCGTGCGCGATCCGCACGCCGTGGTGCGCGTCGGCGACCGCGTCCACGTGAAGGTGGTGTCGGTCGACCTGGAGCGGCGGAGGGTGGGGCTGTCGATGAAGGCGTAGGCGTTGCGTGTTGCGAGTTGCGCGTTGCCCGGGCCTTGTCGTTCAGGCGAGACCGCCTGAGCAACTCGCCACGCGGTACGCGCAACGTGTGGAGCTCACGGCACCAGCGCCACGATCCTCACCGGTGCGCCCGACCCGCCGCCGATCTTCACCGGCAGCGCCACGATCCACGCTCCGCGCGCGGGGAGGCGCTCCACGTTGGCGACGTTCTCCAGCCCCGGCACCTCGGCCGCGGCTGCGATGCGGTGCACCATGAAGTCGCGCGACTGCCCGTAGTCGATGCTCGCCGTGTCGACGCCGAGCGCGCCCACCTTGCGCTGCTCGATGAGGAGGCGCGCCGCCTCGGTGCCATACGACGGGAAGTGCAGGTTGTCGGTGCTGCCGGGGCGGTCGTCGCCGAAGTAGCGCAGACGGTCTCCCCAGCGCGGTCCCCAGCCGGTGTGCAGCACCACGATCGTTCCCGGCGCGATGACGCCGTGGCGCGCCTCCCACTCCGTCACGTCCTCGACCGTCAGCCGGTAGTCGGCGTTGCCGGCCGCCTTCTCCCGCACGTCGATCACCGCGGCGGGAGCGACGAGCTGCCGTACCGGGACGTTGTCGACCGTGCGGCGGTTTTCCCCGAAGTGAATCGGCGCGTCGAGATGCGTCCCGCCATGCTCGGGCGTGCAGAACGCGTTCGACGAGTAGAAGTAGCCCCCCTCGGTCTGCCCATACGCGAGCTTCTGCAACTGGAACCCGCTGCCCTCGGTCGAAGGCCAGTAGAGCGTGCGGTCGTCGAGCGAGTAGGTGAGGTCGATCACCTGCGCGCGCGCGAGGTCGAGCGGCGGCGCCATCGTCGTCGCGCAGGCGGTCAGGGCGAGCAGTGCGGCGAGGAGGATGGTGGTGCGCATGGCACCACCAATCCTATGCCTTCTTTTTCCTCTGCAGCGACGGCCCGGGGTTGTAGTCGACCGGATCGAGCGAGCGGAGGTACCGGTAGATCGCCCGCTTATCGGTCTCGCTCATGCGCTGGTACTGGCGCCACGGCATGTGCGTCCCCTTCAGGCCGACGCCGGCGCCGAAGCGGCCGACGAAGCGCTCCTCGTCCCAGTCGGTGATGCGGCCGTGCTTCGACGGGGTGAGGTTCGGCGTGATCAGCACGTGCGCGTTGTCACCGTCGATGCCGAACTGGTTGCCGCCGGAGAATTTCGCGGCGACGTAGTTGCCGTTGAGGCGGTTGCGCTTCGTGTGGCAGGCGGCGCAGCCGGCCACGGAGGTGGCGACGTACTCGCCGCGCTCCACCGTCGCCGCGTGCGCGGGGCTCGCCTTCGGCGGCGTGCGAGTCGGACCGACCGGCTCGAAGACGAACGCCAGCAGCGCCTTGCCGAGGAGGTTGAACTCGTGGCGCGGGACGAGGTTGCGCACCGGCTTCTGCGAGCGGAGGAAGGAGATGATGGCGACGAGGTCCTCGTCGGAGAGGTGCTGGAACTCCATGAACGGCAGCGCGGCGCGGCCGTCGGGGAGCACGCCGTGGCGCAGCACGCGCGCCAGCTCGCCGTCGCTGTAGCGGCCGATGCCGGTCTCCTCGTCGGGCGTGAGGTTCGGCGAATGGACGTTCCCGACGCCGAGGCGGAAGGCGTTGCCACCGAAGAGGGGAGGCGTCGCGCCGGTCTCGGAGGCGGCCTTCTGCGCCGCGCCGCTGGTGTGGCAGTTGACGCAGTGCGCCGGGCCGTAGGCGAGGTAGGCGCCGCGGGCGATGACTTCCGGGTCGGTGCTGGCGCGGACCTGCGGATACGGCGCGTCGAACGTCCGGTTCGCACGTACGAGGACGACGGCGACGAGGAGCAGCGCGAGCGCGGCCACCGCGGCCGCGGTTCGGACGAGGTACTTCAGCAGACGTTTCATGGTGCGGCGCAGACTAGGGATGGCCGCTTACCTGACGCTTACGCGTGATCGTTGCCGCGATGGAACGCACGCGCCCGCCACGCGGCGCGTACCATTTCCTCCGTCGTCATGAGAGTCGTCCGGATCGCCCTTCTGCTCACCCTCGCGCTGCCGCTCTTCGCGGGCGACCGCTACATCGTCGAATACCGCGCCGGCGCGTTCGCGCCGCAACTGTCGGAGGACGAGCCGCGCCTCCGCGTGCGGCGCCACTTCCGGCGAGTCTTCCGCGGCGCGGCGATCGAGCTCGCGCCAGGACAGTCGATCGAGGACGTGGCGCGGCTGCCGTACGTGGCGGGGGTGTATGTGGATCGGGAGGTGAGGGCCTTGGGGTTCCTCGGAGTTCCTCGGTTCCTCGGAGTTCCTCGGGCGGCGTCCACCGGAGCAACCCCTAACGCCGAGGAACCCCGAGGAACCCCGAGGAACTCCGAGGAACCCGGCATCGTGGTGGCGGTCCTCGACACCGGCATCGACGCCGCGCATCCGGCGCTCGCGGGCAAAGTCTTCGGCGGGTGGGACTTTGTGAACGACGACGCCGATCCGACCGACGATCATCGCCACGGGACGCACGTCGCCGGCATCATCGCCGCGCAGAGCGACGTCGTCACCGGGGTCGCGCCGGCGGTCTCGCTGCTGGCGTTCAAGGTGCTGGACGCCGAGGGGCGCGGCCTCACCTCGAACATCATCGCGGCGCTGGAGCGCACGATCGATCCGAACGGCGACGGCGACTTCTCCGATCGCGCCGACGTCGCCAACCTCTCCCTCGGCATGCGCGGACATGCCGGCGATCCGCTGGCGCGCGCGGTGGAGAACGCCGTCGCGGCAGGCGTGGTCGTCTCCGTCGCCGCCGGCAACGACGGCAACTACCACTCGATCGGCAGCCCGGCCGCCGCCCCCTCGGCCATCACCGTCGGCGCCTCGTACATCGACGACGACCAGGTGCTGACGGTCGCCGATTTCAGCTCGCGCGGCCCCACGCCGCAGAGCGCCGCCATCAAACCCGACCTCGTCGCGCCGGGCGTGCGCATCCTCTCCACCGGCCTCCACGGCTCGTACGTGGAGCTCAGCGGGACGTCGATGGCCGCGCCGCACGTGGCGGGGCTGGCGGCGCTGCTGCTCGAGCAGCATCCCGACTGGAGCCCGGCGCGCGTGAAGGCGGCGCTGGTGACGACCTCGCAGCCGATCGCCGGCCACGAAGTGATGACGCAGGGCACCGGCTACCCCGACGTCGTCCGCGCCGCCGCGAGCTCGGTCATCGCCGCGCCGACGCAGCTCAACTTCGGACTCGACGGACTGACCGCGCCGTCGTTCACCGCCACGCGCCGCTTCACGCTGCACAACGCCGGCACCGCGCCGCGCGCCATCGCGGCGACGTTCAGCGGGGCGAGCGACGCGATCGCGCTGACGGTGACGCCGGCCGAATTCACCCTGGCCCCGGGCGAGTCACGCGAGGTCGAGGTGTCGCTCGCCGTCGACCACGCGAAACTGCCGGCGCCGGAGACCCGATCGCTCGCCTTCGGCGGACTGGTGACGCTGCAGTGGGACGGCGAGGCGGTGCGCGTGCCGTGGGCGTTCGTGCGCGCCGGACGGGCGACGGTGTCCTTCGCCGGCGTGCGGCCGACCGTCGCCTGGAGCACGGAGGGGCGGCGGTACGCCTCGTTCGCCTTTCTCGACGAGCATGCGATCGAGCTGCTGCTCGAGCCGGCCACGTACGACTTCTTCATCGCCGCGACGAAGGACGACGATGCCCGCCTGATCGTGAAGGAGCACGTCCTCATCGCGGGGGATACGCGGTTCACGCTCAGCGAGGCCGATGCGCCGTACGAGGTGCGCCTCGACGCCGCGGGAGACGCCGCCGACAAGGTGCGTTCGACGTTCATCCGCCTGCTCCTGCCGCGCGGCGGCTCGCTGCTGCTGCCGGTGCCGCACGTCACGGCGATCCACTCGTCGGCGTTCAGCGACCGGGTGGGGCTGCTGGCGACGCAGGCGTTCACCGATCCGGCGGCGAACACGATTCACGTTGCGCAGCATCCGCCGCTGCGCGGGCTCTCGTCCGACCACACGCTTACGATGCCGTTCAGCGCGTACGCGGCGCAGGAGCTGCGCGTCCGCTTTCCCGATGGGGCGACGCGGCGCGAGCTGACGGTCATGCCGCGCGACTGGCCGCGCCGCGTCAACGAGCTCGGTCCGATGCCGCCGGTCGCCACCATCACGTCGCCCGAGGCGGAATGGCGCGGCACGCTCTTCATGACGCCGGAAGTGCACGAGGACTACGCGGGTGGCGTGCAGATCGCCGCCTGGACGCAGCCGCAGACCGCCGGCTTCGCCGACACGATCACGCCGGTCATCCGCCGCAATGCCGGCGGCTTCTTCTCCGCGCGCGGCTTCGACCCGCCGTCGCTGCCGAACGGCGTGGTGGCGGGGGAGGCGATGGAGTTCGGCAGCGGCGCGACGCACTTCGTGGCGCGCTTCCGGGCCGGCGACCAGGCCATCTACGCCGACGCGGAGCTCGTCGGCACGCGCGGCGAGCTGCGGCGCGGGTTGAAGGCGGGAACGTCCTATCGCGTCACCGATGCGAATGGCGCCGAGGTGGCGAAGGGGAACGTCGGGGAGCAGGCCTTCTTCGTGCCGGTGTCGAAGGGGGGCAGGTATCGCGCGGAGCTGAGCGTCCCCGGCGGCGCGCGTCTCACCGCGTCATTCGATTCGACGAACGGGCCCGCGTTCGTGCCGTCGCTCACGTCGCTCGCGGTCCTCGACGCCGTCGGACGTCACGTGACGCACCTGCCGCGCAACGGGAACGGATCGCTGATCTTCTCCGCCGCCGGCCACGAGGAGTGGGCGTATCGCCGCATCGCCGCCGAGGCGACGAAGGTCTTCTTCCGCCGCCGCGGGACGCAGACATGGGTGCAGCTCACGCCGGTGCAGATCGGCGAAGACACCGCCGCCGACTCGCACGGCCGCCCGCCCGCCGGCGTGATCTACCGCGTCGATCTCGCGGACGCGCTCCGCGTGCCCGCCGGGGAGATCGAGATCGCGATCGAGATTCGCGACGAGCAGGGGAACGTGGTCACGTGGGGGACGCCGGCCTTCACGATCACCGCGCAAGGCTCGCCGACCCGGAAGCGCCGCTCGGTGCGCTGAGTTGCCGGACGCGGCCGGCGGGCGCACAATCAGCGCATGGCGCGCGGGTGGGAAAGCAAGTCGGTCGAGTCGCAGCAGAGCGGCGAGGACCTCGCCGGGACGAAGCGCCGCCTCACCGCCGGTGAAACGGAGCGAGAGGCGAAGCGGGAAGGCCTCGAGCTGTCGCGCGCGCGGGTGCTGCGCGAGCTGGAAAACGCGCGGCCCGGCGTACACCGGACCGCGCTCGAGAACGCGCTGAAGTTTTTAGAGGAGGAGTTGGGGAAGCTCTGAGCTCGCTGCGCTCGCTGTTCTCGGTTGTCAGTTGCCGGCTGTCTGTGGGCCTCAGGCGAGACACCGCAGACAACTGAGAACCGATCACCGACAACCGCGGCGAAGCCGCGCTACGGCGCCGTGGCGATCACCGGATCCGGCACCTGGTTCTTCACCGGCGGGATCGAGCGGAGGTAGGCGTAGACGGAGCTGAGGTCTTCGTCCGTCATCATGCGCACGTTCTGCCACGGCATCGGCGGGAGGATCGGGCGGGCGACGCCCCAGTGGCGGCCGGTGCGGATGGTCTTGCGGAACGTCTCCTCGTTCCAGATGCCGATTCCGGTCAGGCGCTCGGGCGTCAGGTTCGCGGCGTAGCTCACTCCCCACGGGCCGGCGAAGGCGGTGTTGGTCGCGCCGCCCGCCCAGTTCCAGGCGCCGTCGGGCCGCAGCTTCGGCGGCGCCGGCATCTTCATCGACTCCGGATGGCCGGAGAGCTGGCGCGACATGTCGGGCGCGGGGCCGTTCGGGCCCATCTTCCAGGGGGTGTGGCAGTCGTGGCAGTGGCCGATGTTGACGAGGTACTCCCCCCGTTTCACTTTCGCCTGCGCGGCGGCGCGCGCGGTCTGCTGCGCCCGTTTGGCGGAGCGGTCGTTCGCCGCGGTGGCGGTCAGGGTTGCTGCAGCGAGTGTTGCGACGACGAGGGTGGCGACGGTCGTGTTGCGCTTGTTCATGGTGGTCAATGTAGGGACCGGCCGCCGCCCGCGTTGCTAAGACTTTCCTATGAGGATGCGAAAAGATTCTTATCCTTGGCGCCATGCTGCTGACGGCCATCCTCCTCGCCGCCCTCGCCGACCCGCTCCAGTCCGCCCAGAGCGCCGCCCGCATCGTCGAGCGCGCCGTCGAGGCGCACGGCTCCGCCGACCCGAAGGTCTCCCTCTCGATCCGCGCCGATCAGGTCACCGAAGGCCAGTCCCTCGGCGCGCTGCCGCCGTTTGAGGGGTACCCCTTCCGCATCGACGTGACGCTCGATCCCGCGACGAAGCGGCTGCGCGTCGTGTCGCAGTCCTCGATCGCCGGCGACTTTGCGTTCGGCGACGTCCTCGCGCTGCAGGACGGCAAGGGCTTCGCCCTGACGCCCGAGGTCAAGACGTACCGCGACGTCACGACCGAGCCGCCGGTGCTCAACCGCTGGTTCCCCCACCGCATGCTCCGGCAGGTGCTGCAGAACCGCGCCGCGCTGCGGGCAGTCGACGCGCAGACGGTGGCGGTGGGGTCGCAGACGCTCTTCTTCGACCCGAAGACCGCGCTCCTGCAGCGCGTGCAGCAGGTGGTCCCGAGCACGTTCGGCGACAGCACGCGCGAAACGCTGTACGAGGAGTACAAGCGCACTGGCGACGCGCTCCTGCCGTCGCGGGTACGCGTGCGGATCGCGAACGCGGTTCACGGCACCGTGGAGAACGTCTACCGGTACGAAGAGGTGAAGGCGGCCGCCGAATTCGGCGCGAACGACTTCACGGTCCCGGAGGGCTACACGAAAGCCGACTACTCCTACCGCGGCCAGTTCGAGGCGAAGCCGCTCGCGGAGGGGGTGTGGCTGCTGGAGAACGTCACGCGCACGACCGGGCAGTGGTCGTACAACGTGCTGGCGGTGGCGTTCGACGACTTCGTTCTGCTCGCCGAGGCGCCGGTCGGCAGCGAAACGACGGAGCGGGTTCTGGAGAAGGTGCGCGAGCTCGCGCCCGGGAAACCGGTGCGCTACCTCGTGCAGAGCCACCACCACTCCGACCACATCGGCGGCATCCGCGCCTACGTCGCCGAGGGGACGACCATCCTCACCGGCGCCACGTCGAAGCCGCTCGTCGAGAAGCTCGCCGCCGCCCCCTTCGTCCTCGACCCCGATCGCCTGCAGCGCTCCCCCCGCGCGCCGAAGATGGAGGTGGTGGAGGAGCGCCGCACCATCGGCGACGGCAAGCGGGAGGCGGTGATTCTGAACATCGGCCCGAACCCCCACGCCCGCGACATGCTGATCGTCCACCTGCCGAAGGAGAAGATCCTCTGGCAGTCGGACATGATCAACGAAGGGGAGTACCCGGAGAACGCGGCGACGCGGGACTTTTTGGAGAAGGTGAAGGGGCTGGACGTGCGCACGGTGGTGGGGCTGCATGGGAAGGTGCGCGCCGTCGGCGCGGAATGAAGAAGTTCGAAGTTCGAATGAAGAACGCTCCGCGCGGCTAAACTCTCGAAACCCATGCGCGAGCGTCCCATCCACGTCGACAAGTTCAAGCTCAAGCGGCAGCACGCCGAGATCGAGCTGGAGGTCTTCGGGAGCCGCGACATCGTGCAGGCGGTGCAGACGTACGCGCGGGACCACAACGTCTCGATCGAGGAGGCGCGGCAGCAGGCGCGCAAGTACCTGCAGGAGATCGTCCCGAAGTTCAATCTCCTCGCCTACTACCGCATCGGGGCGCCGATCGCCCGGGCGATCATGCACTTCCTCTACCGCGTCGTCGTCGAGCGCAAGCCGATCCGCGAGTTCAGCGAGAAGGCGAAGGGAGCGGCGGTGATCTACGTCATCAACCACCGCTCCAACGCCGACTACGTCCTCGTCGCGCACATGCTCTTCAAGTTCATCTCGCTGTCGTACGCGATCGGGGAGTGGGCGCGCGTCTGGCCGCTCAACCATGTCTTCAAGTGGTTCGGCGGCTACTTCGTCCGGCGGCGCTATCGCGAGCCGCTGTATCACGCGGTGCTCTCGAAGTTCGTGCAGACCATCACCAAGCACGGCGTGACGCAGGGGATCTTCATCGAGGGAGGCCTCACCCGCGACGGCGCGTTCCAGAAGCCGAAGCTGGGGATGCTCGACTACCTCGTCTCCGCGAAGCGCGATCCCGACTTCAGCCAGCCGCTCTACATCGTCCCCACGGCGGTGAACTACGACCGCGTCCTCGAAGACCGCAACCTCACCGAGGAGCTGCTGGGGAAGGAGGAGCGGCCGACGAAGGGGGAGAAGCTCAAGACGTCGCTCGACTTCCTCTTCAAGGGCTTCTTCCGCGGCCTCTTCGGCCGCTTCAAGCGCTACGGCTACGCGATGGTGACGTTCGGGCGCCCGATCTCGATCGACGAGTTCGCGCGTGCGCACCCTGCCATCCTCGGTGAGACGTTCGAGGAGCGGAAGCCGGAGCTGCAGCGGCTCGCCGAGACGGTGATGACCGAGATCTCCGACGCCCTCCCCGTCACCCCCGTCACGCTCGTCGCCTCCGTGTTCCGGCGGCATCCGGTCCTGACGCAGGAGGCGATGCTGACGGAGCTGGCGCGGGTGCGGGAGGAGTTCCGCGACCGCCCCTGGCTGCTGCGCGAGAAGACGCCGAAGGAGGTCTGGAAGGCCGCCCGGCAGGTGCTGGAGCTGCGGCACCTCATCGTGCCGGTGGAGCAGTGGCGCGACGAGCTGTTCGAGGAGCGCGGCGGGATGCCGGAGCTCGAAGACGCCTGGAGCTGGAACCCGCGCGAGCACCTGCTGCGCGACTACTACGCGAACGCGCTGGTGCCGTTCCGCGACGTGAAGCGCGCGTAGCGTGCTGGTGGAGCGGCGGCCGCTTCGGCCGCCGAACGATCGGCAGCTCGGCGGGCTGAGAGCCCGCCGCTCCAGGGGACGGCGATTAACGCAAGGGCGTCGTGGGCGTGGTGCGGTCGATGTAGATCACCCCGTCGAGCTTCTGCGCGAGCGGCTGCGCGACGGTGATCCAGCCGGAGAGCGTCCCCGCCGTCCGGAACGACGTCCCCGGCACGGCGAGCCGCCGCAGCGGCACGAACATCGCGCTCATGCCGAACCGCCGCATGTGCCATTCGTACGAGCCTTCCGCCGGCTCGGGATAGGTGGTCAGCTCTTCGGTGAACATCCCGTTCGCGAGCTGCCGCCACTGCAGGAACGTGCCGCTGCCGGTGAGGGTGCCGATGGCCACGTACTGGCTGCCGAGCTGCGCGGCGATGAGCGAGCCCATGGTCTCGCCGCGCGTGGTGGCGGTGGGGAGCTTCCCGACGTGCTCCTGGTGTCCCCAGTGGATGACCTTGCGCGAGGAGCCGCGGTGCTGCTGGATCCAGAGGAGGTTCGCGGCCATGTTGCGCTCGCGCGGCTCGAAGCGGGGGTTGTCGAAGTACTGCAGCACGACGTCGGCGTAGTGCAGCGCGTCGGCATATTCGCGTGAGGCGACCGGCGTTGCAGCGAGGCGATCGCGGACGCGTCCCGCGCGCCGCTCGCAGCCGACCGCCCGGTCCTGCGCCAGGACGCAGGCGTACTCCTGCTCCGCAATCGCCGCCGCGGCCGGATCGGTGCGGCGGAGATAGGCGAGCACCCCCGCCACCGCGCCCGTCTCGTCGTAGACGTCCGCGCCGGCGATCTCGACCGGCGGCCGGTCGCCGCGATGGGCGTTGTAGGCGCGCACCCATTCGATGACCGCGAGCAGCTCCTCCACGTTCCAGAAGAGGTAGACCAGCCGCTCGTCGAGCTCGCGCAGCAGCGCGCGCGGATCGCCGGGGCCGCCCTGCGCGTAGACGTTGAGCCGCTCCGCGATCGCGAACGGCGCCTCGAGCGACAGCACGTCGAAGCCCCGCTCCCGCACGAGATAGTCGAGGATGCGCAGCTTGATGGTGAAGAATTCGCGCGTGCCGTGCGTCGAGTCGCCCAGCGCCACGATGCCGGCGTGGCCGATCGTGAGGCGGAGGGGGTAGAGGTCGGAGGTGTCGGCGACGAGCTCCACCGCGTGCAGCGGGAAGACGCCCGGATGCGTCCCGCCCGGCGCCGCCGCCGAGCGCCGCCTGGCGGCCGTGGCGGTCGCGGCCAGGAGCACGAGGAGGACAGCGGCGCGGAACCGGGGCATGGAAAGAGGGAAACAACAGGTGGAGGAGAGGCAATCCACAGCGGCGCCGCGGCGTCAGGCGTCGGGCGTCTGGGGTACCCGGCGTGAGGCACGGCCTGGATGGTGGGTCAGGCGGAACCCGTCAGCGCAGCAAATGCATGGGGGTGGTGCGGTCGATGTAGATCACCGCGTCGAACACCGCGGGGAGCAGCTCCGGCTGGGTGGAGATCGCGGTGCCGGCGGCGGAGAGGTTCAGGACGCGGGGCACGTTCAGCCACTCCGGAAGGGTGCCGCGCAGCGGAAGGAGGTACGGGAGGCTGCCGCGCTGCCGGAGGTAGGACTCGTGCTGTTCGCTGCCGAGCGAGCCCCACGTCACGGTCTGGTCGACGAGCTGGCCGCGGACGGTGTTCCACTGGATGAACGAGCCGGAGCCGGTCATCGTGCCGATCACGAAGTAGTCGTCGCCGTACGCCTGGGAGAGGAATTCCCCCGAGGATTTGCCGTTGCTGAACTCCATCGGGATGCGCGCCACGTGGGAGTTGTGGGCCCAGAAGACGACGCGGCCGCTGGTGCTGAAGTTCTCGCGCACCCAGGTGACGTTCGAGGCCATGGCCGCGTCGCGGCCGGAGAGGTAATCCTGTCCCAGGATGACCATGCGCGCGTTGTAGAGGGCGGTGTGGAACGCGTGTCGTGACGAGCGCGCGATGAGGGTCGCCTCCGCCGCGGCCATTGCGTCGTGAACGCGCGTCGCCTCGGCGGTGCAGGTGCGGGTCAGGGGGTTGTTCCCGATGCACGCGTACTCGGTTTCCGCGGTCGTGGCCAGGCCGGCGTCCACCGTGCGGAGGTAGGCGACGACGTGCTGCCAGGAATCGACCTGCCCGTAGGTGTCGCTGCCGAAGATCTGCACCGGCGTGCGGTCGCCGCGCGTGGCGTTGTACTCGCGCATCCACTCCACCACGGCCAGGAACTCCTCGTTGTTCCAGAAGGTGTAGAAGAGCGGCGAGGCCATGGTCTGGGCGAGCACGGGCCGCGGGTCGGCGTCGCCGCCGAGGACGTATTCGTTGAGGCGGGCCACCAGCGCGACCGGCCCCTCGATCACCACGGCGTCGAAGTTCATCTCCCTCACCAGGAAGTCGATGACCCGGTGCTTGACGGTGTAGAACTCGTGCGTGCCGTGGGTGGAGTCGCCGAGCCCCACCACCTCCGCGTCGCCGATCATGCCCCTCAGCGGTGCGAGCTCGGCGGTGCCGGTGGTGAAGAACTCCGGCGTGGAGAGCGTGTGGCCGTGGATCGCCAGCCACCCCGCGACCGTATTCGGATCGGGCCCGATCACGTCGGGATTCGAAGGGGGGCGGACGGCGCGGCGCTTCGCGGCACCGGCGGTGGTGCTGAAGAGGAGGAGAAGCGCGAGAAGGAGGAGGCAAGTCCGGCGCATGCCGTCAGTATGTCATGGCCGCATGCGCCGGTGAATGGTTAGTTGGTGGTGACGCCTTTCTCCATCAGGGGCGGAGCATCCGGAGCGGCGTGGTCTCGGGGATGTAGACGACGGCGTCGAAGGCCGTGGGCAGCACTTCCGTGCTGCCGTCGCCCGGGCCGCTGGCGTTGGCGGCGTTCATCTCCAGGTCCGCGGTCAGCCACTCCGGCAACTCGCCGCGCAGCGGCAGGATGAAGGAAAGAGCGTTGCGCCGCGAGAGACTCGCCTCGTGCGAATTCGGTCCGAACGGCTGGAACGTCGCCACCTGCCGGACGAGCCGGCCGCGTCTGCTGACCCAGGTCTGGAACGAGCCGCCGCCGGTCATGGTGCCGATGGCGTAGTAGTCCTCGCCGTATGCGCCGGCGAGGTACTCCCCGGTCGGGACGCCGACGCTCAGGTCCATCTCCCGGCGCGACATGTGGGCGTTGTGGCCCCAGAAGACGGCGCGTCCGGTGGTGCTCATCCGGTCGCGCAGCCACGTCACGTTCTCGGCCATGACCCGGTCGCGTGCGAAGATCCCGCTCTGTGCGTTGAGGACGGTCATGGCGTTGTAGAGAGCGATGGAGTAGTCGTAGAAGGAGGAGCGGGCGATCAGGCCGGCCTCGGTGGCGAGCAGGGCGTCGCGCACGCGCGTCGCCTGCGCCCCGCAGCTGGTGGTGAAGTGGGACGCGCCGATGCACGCGTATTCGGCCCGGGCCGTCGCCGCCAGCCCGGGGTCTACGCCGTCGAGGTAGTCGATGACGTCGTGGTAGGCGTAGTTCTGGCCGAAGTTGTCGGAGCCGAAGATCTGCACGGGGGGGCGCGTGCCGCGGGTCTGGTTGTACTCGCGCATCCAGTCGAGCACGGCCAGGATCTCCTCGCACTCCCAGAAGACGTAGCCGAGGGTGGGGCCGCCCACTTCCTGGAGGACGGCGCGCGGATCGACGTCGGCGCCGAGGACGTAGGCGTTGAGGTCGGCGAACTGCGGCACCGGCCCCTCGAGCACGATCGTGTCGAAGTCCATCTCGCGCACCAGGAAGTCGATGATGCGCAGCTTGACGGTGAAGAACTCGTGCGTGCCGTGCGTGCCGTCGCCGAGGCCGACCACCTGCGCGCCGCCGATCATCTCGCGCAGCGGCGCGAGCTCGTGCGGCGCGGGCCCGTAGAACTCCGGCGTCAGGAGGCTGTGGCCGTGGATGTTGAGCCAGCCGGGGACGCTCGGCGGAGCGTGGCGGGAAGCGGGGTCAGCGTTGACGGACAGAAGGAGCGAGAGCGCGAGAAGGGAAGGTAGGATTTGGCGCATGCGGCCAGTATGTCATAACCGCATCCCAGAAGTGGAGGACATGCAATCCTGCCTCTCCTGGGGAGCAGCGATGAAGGACAGGCAGGATTGCCTGTCCTCCACCGTCATCGTCAGTTCGCGGTAACGCTGTCGAGGAAGCCGTAGAGGGCGCGCAGGGTGCTGGACGCGGCCTGATCGGCCTGGGCCGCTTTCTCCGGCGTGTCGCAGAGGCCGCGCAGCAGGTCGCGCGAGGTCTGGGAGTGGAGGACGTCGGCGTCCATGTGCACGCTGAAGAAGGCGATGTCGCGCTCGGCGGAGATGCCGTAGTTCTTCGCCAGCCCCTCGATCTTCGCCTTGGCCACGGCCGGAATCTGCGACTCGTAGGCGTACAGCGCCGCCAGCCCCTCGTGCAGCGCGCCGTCGCGGGCGAGCGACTTCATGGTGGCGATGAGGCCGCGGGTGGCCTCGTTGGCCAGACCGCGCTTGACCTCTTCCCGGTCGAGCCCGAGCGACTCGCAGAAGCGGAGCCACAGCTCCGGATGGTTCTCCGGACCGCGCTCCTCCTCAATGAGGTTCTCGAGCAGCATCTGCCGCACCGCGATGTCCTCCGTCTGCGCGTGCATCGCACTGACGAAGGTCGGGAACGCCATCGCGTAGTGAAAGTACTGATTCGCGTAGTCGCGCAGCTCCTCTTTCGTGAGCGTGCCGTCCGTCCAGCGCTGGTAGAAGGGATGGTCGAGAAGATGGGTAGACGCGATGCGGGCGTCGAGAGCGGAAACAGGATCCATGCGAGTTACCTCCATCGGTGTTTCGGTGGGGGGAGTGTAAACCGGCGAATGAAGAATTTCGAATTTCGAATGAAGAAAGCTCTGCTTCTGCCGTCCTTCTCAATTCTTCATTCGAAATTCTTCATTCATGCTGACCAGCTTGACCCTCTCTCCCCCCGCCCATATGCTCCCGCCGCAATGCCGCACAACAGCTTTGACACCCTCCAATCCTTCGATCTCGGCAACGGACAGACCGGACAGTTTTACTCGCTCCCAGCCCTCGAGAAGGCCGGCATCGGGCCGGTTTCCAAGCTGCCGGTGAGCATCCGCGTGGTGCTCGAGTCGGTGCTCCGGAACATCGACGGGAAGAAGATCACCGAGGATGATGTCCGGACGCTCGCGAACTGGGGCGCCACGGCGCCGCGCGAGGAAGAGATCCCGTTCATGGTCGCCCGCGTCCTGCTGCAGGACTTCACCGGCGTGCCGCTCCTCGTCGACCTCGCCGCCATGCGCGCCGCGGCCGAGCGCGCCGGCAAGGACCCGCGGGTCATCGAGCCGCTCGTCCCAGTCGACCTCGTCATCGACCACTCCGTGCAGGTCGACTACGCCAACCGCGCCGACGCGCTCCAGCTCAACACGGAGATCGAGTTCCGCCGCAACCGGCAGCGCTACGAGTTCCTCAAGTGGGGGACGCAGGCGTTCAACGGCTTCCAGATCGTCCCGCCGCAGATCGGCATCGTGCACCAGGTCAACCTCGAGTACCTCGCACGCGGCGTCTTCGAGAAGGACGGCGTCTGGTATCCCGACTCCCTCGTCGGCACCGACTCCCACACCACCATGATCAACGGCCTCGGCATCGTGGCGTGGGGCGTGGGCGGCATCGAGGCGGAGGCGGGCATGCTCGGGCAGCCGGTCTACTTCCTCACGCCCGACGTCGTCGGCGTGCACCTCACCGGCGCGCTCCGGGAAGGGGTCACCGCCACCGACCTCGTGCTCACCATCACACAGCTTCTGCGGCACGCAAAGGTGGTCGGCAAGTTCGTCGAGTTCTTCGGCCCCGGCGCCGAGTCGTTGCCGGTCGCCGACCGCGCCACGATCGCCAACATGTCGCCGGAGTACGGCGCCACGATGGGCTACTTCCCGATCGACGAGGAGTGCTGCAAGTACCTGGCGCTCACCGGCCGCACCGAGGCGCAGATCAGCGCGTTCCGCAACTACTACACCGCGCAGGGCATGTTCGGCATCCCGAAGAAGGGCGACGTCGAGTACACGAAAGTGCTCGAGCTCGACCTCTCGACGGTCCGTGCCAGCGTCTCCGGGCCGAAGCGCCCGCAGGACCGCATCGAGCTCGACGTGCTCAAGCCGACGTTCGCGAACATGCTCCAGGCCGAGCCGCCCAACGGCTACGGCAAGAGCGCCAGCGAGATCGCGCGCAAGGTGCGCACGCGCGTCGGCGTCGCGCGCGGCGGCGGCGAGCATGCCGGCGGCGGCGACCAGGAGATGGTCACGACGCCTCATCCGAAGGACACGCGCAACACCAGCGAGCTGACCGAGTACGAGATGATGAACAACCGCCCGACGCCCGACCGCGTCGACAAGGCGGAGCTCACCGACGAATTCCCGGCCGCGGTGGCGGAGCTGCAGCACGGCGACGTGCTCATCGCCGCCATCACTTCCTGCACCAACACCTCCAATCCCTCGGTCATGCTGGCCGCGGGTCTCCTGGCGAAGAAGGCGGTGGAGAAGGGGCTGAGCGTCCGGCGCGTGGTCAAGACCTCGCTCGCCCCGGGATCGCGCGTCGTCACCGAGTACTACCGCAAGTCGGGCCTGCAGCCCTACCTCGACGCGCTCGGCTTCTACACCGTCGGCTACGGCTGCACGACCTGCATCGGCAACTCCGGGCCGCTCGACCCGCGCATCGAGGAGGCGATCAACAAGCACGACCTGATCGGCGTGTCGGTCCTCAGCGGCAACCGCAACTTCGAGGCGCGCGTGCATCAGGCGATTCGCGCGAACTTCCTCATGTCGCCGCCGCTCGTGGTCGCCTTCGCGATCGCCGGCCGCGTCGACATCGACATGCAGAACGACCCCCTCGGCCAGGACGCCGACGGCAACGACGTCTTCCTGCGCGACATCTGGCCGACGCTCGACGAGGTGCGCGACGTGCTGAAGGACGCGCTCTCGCCGGACGACTTCCGGAACATGTACTCGAACTTCGCCGAGCAGAACCCGCTCTGGAACGAGATCCCCTCGTCCACCGGCGTGACGTACGACTGGAACCCGGAGTCGACCTACATCCAGGAGCCGCCGTTCTTCCAGGACATGGCAGCGGAGACGAGGAACACGAACGTCATCAAGGACGCACGGCCGCTGGCGATCTTCGGCGACTCGGTCACGACGGATCACATCAGCCCGGCCGGCTCGATCAAGGCCAGCTCGCCCGCGGGACGGTACCTGCAGGAGAACGGCGTCGAGGTGCAGGACTTCAACAGCTACGGCTCACGCCGCGGCAACGACCGCGTCATGACCCGCGGCACCTTCGCCAACGTGCGCATCAAGAATCTCATGGTGCCGGGCGTGGAGGGGGGCGTGACGGTGCATTACCCCTCCGGCGAGCGGCTGGCGATCTACGACGCGGCCATGCGGTACGCCGAGGAGGGGACGCCGCTGGTGGTGATCGCGGGGCACGAGTACGGCACCGGCAGCTCGCGCGACTGGGCCGCCAAAGGCACGAAGCTCCTGGGCGTGCGCGCGGTGGTCGCGGAGAGCTTCGAGCGCATCCATCGGTCGAATCTGGTCGGCATGGGCGTCCTCCCTCTCCAGTTCGAGGAGGGCACGAACGCGCAGACCCTCGGCCTCGACGGGACGGAAACGTACGAGATCGCCGGCATCGAAGGCACCCTGCGCCCCCGCCAGCAGGCCACGCTCCGCATCAAGCGGAGCGCGGGCACGACGGAGGATGTGACGGTGACCGTCCGGATCGACACCCCGATCGAGGTCGACTACTACGACAACGGCGGGATTCTGCCGTTCGTGTTGAAGCAGTTGATGAGCGCGTGACGGCGGCGGGACCTCAGGGAAAGATTCTCAGGAACACATCGTAGAAGGGCTGCCTGGCCGCTCCGAGTAGGGCATGCGCCTGGTATCGCAGCATGTTGCCGTGCTCGTCGCGGCGGCCGACCTCACGATGGGACAGCTCGAGCGCGGTGATGCGCGTCGAGGAGAGGGGCGCGAGCTCTGCCGCCACGGACGTGCCGTCGTGGTTCGCGTCGCTCCAGAGCAGCAGCCGCGGCCAGACCGGATCGGCCGCGTTGATGACGCCATCCGCATTCGCATCGTGCTGTCGCAACGCCTCGAAGCCCTGGGATGCCCGGATGCCGGCCGGCAGCACGGTCCCGACCCCGAACAGCTCGGAACCGTCGTCGATCGCACCGTTCGCGTTCGCGTCGAGCGCCAGGAAGGCGAGGCCGGAATCCGCCTCCGGCCATCCCAGACGCTCCTTCTCCCCGTCGCCGTCGACGTCGAAGAGGACGGCGGACGTCGCCCCGGTCAGTGCCCAGACGCCGCCGCGCGGATTGAGCAGAAGCGGGCAGCCGTAGCCATCCCACGAAAATCCGCCGTCGTTCTGATTGTCGGTGTTCCCCCCGCCGCCGCCACCACCGCCGTACGGCGGCTGCCCGGTACAGGTGGAGCTGCCGTAGTGCGTGGCGAAACGGTCGAACGTCTGCGCGTTCATGGCCGTGGAGTAGCAGGTCAGCCAGTCGAGCGTCGTCACCTGGCTCGACGACCAGGAGCCTGTCACGGTGCCCCACGGGATGTTCCGGACGCGGAAATTCAGGTGATCGTAGAGGGAGAGATTGCCGGACATGCCGACGCCCGTCGCGACCTGCCCCTGCTGATTGAAATAGAAGGCGTTGCCGTACCACCCGACGTTCGGTGCGACGTCACGAAACGTGCCGCTCTGCAAGTCGATTCGCGACTGGGCCGTAGCGGCGGACGCGGCGACGATCACGGCGGCGAGGAGAAGCGCGTGGCGCCTCACTGGCAACGCTCCTCACGGTCGATGGACCAGTCGCTGCCGTCGGCATTCACGTCGCGCGCCGACAACAGTCCGGGCGCGACCGCCTCGTAGAGCATCCGATCGAATCGCTCCCGTCCGAACGCGCGGCGCGCTTCCCGCAGCGCGCGTGCCGAGACCGCGCACTTGTGCATGTGAATCTCCGCGACCCGGCTCTGGTCCTGCGCCCGCGCGGCGCCGTGCTCGTCCCGCAAGAGGGCGGCGTAGTCGGCGGCGATGGCCGCGAACCGCTCCCACTCGTCGGGATTCCTGAACAGGTCCGTCGCCCGCTGACTCATGATCTTCGGCCACACCTCGGGCATCACCGCCCACGAGCGGACGAGATGCTCGAACAGCTCCGTCGGAAAGAAGAGCTCCGGGTTCCGATTGCCATCCAGCACGTCCGCCGTCATCGGGCCGTCCTGCGCGCCGCGCTTCCGCCGTTCGTCCGCGGCGGCCTGTACGCGCTCGCGCCGCTTCTCCGGATCGCGCCTGGCCGCAATGCGCTCCGCCGTCGTCCACTCCCACGGCTGCCTGGGCGTATGGGGCGGTGTTGCCGCGGCTGCGAATGGCAGAGACGCGACGACGACAACGACGGCTGACAGCTTCGACAACTTCATGGAACGGCCTCCTCTGGGTTTCGTAACGGAAGTCGCAACCCATGGCGGCTATTCCGGCGCCGCGTCTGCCGGTAACTGGCAGCGCCTTCGCAAAACCAGCGGCATGAGCAAAGAAAACCCGAACCAGGACTATTACAAGATCGGTGGACGCTCCCAGACTGACGGTCCCGACCGTATGCACGCCAACGTGAACGACGACAAGCAGCAGCTCGCTGAGAACGCGGTCGACACGAAGAACTCCAAGCACCCCGCCGTGCTCCGGTCGAAAAAGAAGTAATGACGTCGCTCGAGACTCGCCGCGCGCCGGGCCTCTCCCGGCGCGCGCATGAAATGCCCGCGTCCCCCATCCGCCGCCTGGCACCCCTGGCGGACGCGGCCAAGGCGCGCGGAACGCGCGTCCTCCATCTCAACATCGGCCAGCCCGACATCGAGACGCCCGCCTGCATGCGCGACCGCCTGAGGCTGCTGGAGTCGAAGGTGCTGGAGTACTCGCCCTCCACCGGGACGCCGGAGTTCCTCCGCTCGCTGCAGCGCTACTACGAGCGCCGCCTCGGCCTCTCGCTGGAGACGACCCAGATCCTCGCCACCACCGGCGGCAGTGAGGCCATCCTCTTCGCCTTCCTCGCCTGCGCGAACGAAGGGGACGAGGTGATGGTCGTCGAGCCCTACTACGCGAACTACAAGGCCTTCGCGACCATGGCGGGGCTGAGCCTCGTCCCGGTCACGAGCCGCAACCGCGACGGGTTCCACCTCCCGCCGCGCCACATCTTCGAGCGCGCCCTGACGCCGCGCACGCGGCTGCTGATCATCTGCAATCCCAGCAATCCGACCGGCACGGTCTATACGCCGGAGGAACTGGAGATGGTGGCGTCGTTCTGCAGGGACAACGGCCTGTTCCTCGTCTCCGACGAGGTCTACCGCGAGTTCGTCTACGACGACCGCCGCGCCATCAGCGCGCTCGAGCTGAAGGACGCGGACGAGCTGGTGATCGTGGTGGACAGCCTCTCGAAGCGCTACAGCGCCTGCGGCATCCGCCTGGGGTCTCTCGTCACGCGCAACCCCGCCGTCTACGACGCCTGCCTGCGCATGGCCCAGGGACGTCTGTCGCCTCCCGGCCTCGCCCAGTTCATCGCCGTCGGCGCCGAATCGCTCGGCGACGAGTACACCTCGGACATCGTGAAGGAGTATCGCGCCCGCCGCGACGTGCTCTACGAGGGGCTGTCGTCCATCCCCGGCGTGGAGCTGAGCCGTCCCGAGGGGGCGTTCTACTGCATGCCGCGGCTGCCGGTGAAGGACGCCGACGACTTTGCGCGCTGGCTCCTCTCCGATTTCCAGCACGAAGGCGCGACGGTCATGGTCGCCCCCGCGAGCGGCTTCTACGCCTCGCCGATGGGAAAGAGCGAGGTGCGCATCGCGTACGTGCTCAATCAGGACGACCTGCGGCGGGCGGTGGAAGTGTTGCGGCACGCGCTGGCGGCGTATAACGCGGTGTGACCGCGCTCAATACCTCCGCAACGCCAGCTCCACGATCTCGCCGATCATCTCCGTATACGATCGCCCGCTCTCCTTCGCCGCCATCGCGAACTCGGCGGCGGGGTCGAGCCAGGGATTGGGGTTCGCTTCGATGACGTACACCCTGCCGTTGGCGCCGAGGCGGAGGTCGAGGCGGCCGTAGTCGCGGAGCTTGAGGGCGCGGAAGGCGGTGACGGCGGTCTGGTGGATCAGGGCCACCGTCTCCTCGTCGAGGTCGCGCGCGGGGGCGGACTTCGTCACCTTGTACGCCTCGGTGGTGACGTCGAATTTCACCTCGTAGCCGGCGATCTTCGGCATCCCCTCCGGCAGCTTCGAGAGGTCGAGCTCGATCAGCGGAAGCGCCTCCGGCTTGTCGTTGCCGAGCACCGCGGCGTAGATCTCGCGCCCTTCGATGTACTCCTCGATCAGGGCGGGGGAGTCGAACTCCTCGTGCACGTACGCGGTGCGCTCGAGCAGCTCCTTGACTGAATGCACGACCGACGCGGAGTCGATGCCTTTCGACGCATCCTCCGAGGCGGGCTTCACGATCATCGGGAAGCGGATGTCCTGCGCGAACTCGACGCGGCCGCGGTCCATCACCGCGGCGTAGGGGGTGTAGAGCTCCGCCGCCCGGATGATCTTCTTGGCGATGGCCTTGTCCATCGCGAGGTACGAGCCCTGCGGGCCGGCGCCGGTGTACTTCTTCCCGATCAGATCGAGATAGGCGGCGAAGTGCATCTCCATCGTGTCGTCGCCGGCGTACGACTCGACGAGATTGAAGAAGAGATCGGCCGTGCAGCGGACGACTTTCGTGAGCGTCTGCGTGCGGCCGTCGATCGCCAGCGTCATCGGCTCGTGCCCGAGCTCGCGCAGCGCGTCGGAGATCGCCTCGATGTCGGTCTTCTTCTTTTTCTTTTTCTTCTTCCCGCCGGCGGCGGCCTCGATGTTCGCGCCGGGGTACTCCTCGTAGCCCTCGAACGTGTTGTACAGGATCGCCACTTTCATGATTCGTCGGGTCTCCGATGCTTGAGGCGCCGCTTGCCGGTGAGGAACGTCATGGCCAGCGTGGTGATGTAGACGGTGAGCTCGATCATCTGCTGGCGCGTGCGCTCGCGCGTGGCGACGAGCCCCAACGCGGTGAGGCGAGACTCGATGGCGAGGACGAGCGCGCGCACGAGCGTGCGGCGGACGCCGGTCCAGTAGTTCACCTTGTCGACGATGTCGCGGCGGTGCTCGGCGAGGAGCTCCGCGGCCGGCGCGCCGCTCGGGGTCGTCCCCGGCGCGGCGCCGAAGATGTCGACGAGGTCGGCGTCGAGCGCGAGATCGGTGACCATCGGCGTTTCGTCGACCGTCCACTCGCGATAGAACTCCTCGACCGTCTGCTCCATCTCGTCGGTGGTGACGTCGGTCTGGCCGGCCGACTTCGGCGGCGGCACGTCCGCCACATCGCGCGCCACGCGGTCGACGTACTGCAGCTTCTTCATCGCCCCCCAGCCGGCGTAGCGCGCCTGCCAGTGCGAATGGGGATCGAGCCAGACGGCGAACGTCTCCGCGAAGTCCTCGTCCGGATGCTTCTGCGCGTACCACCCGGGGATGTAGCGAACGTACTCGCGCGAGAAGGGGACGAACGGGTAGTCGTCGCGATAGGGGCGGCGCGTCGACCCGAAGAGGTCGCGCCACTCGTCGGAGCGATAGAGCTCGTACGCGTGGTTGAACGCGTGCCCCGCCTCGTGACGCAGGTACTTCATGATCTCCCGCTCGTCCTCGACATCGTTGATCGCGTCTTCGAGGTTCGACACGCGCGGGTCGCCGAGATAGAAGGGGATGCCGATCACCGGCTCGCCGGAAGGGGAGCCCCATTCATCGGAGAGGTAGCACAGCGGCCGGAAGTGATGCAGCCCCTTCGCCTCCAGCTCCGCGTAGAGGTGGCGGACGAGCTCCGCGACCGGCGACCCTTCGAGCGTCATGCCGAGGTCGCGGATGCGCACCGGCAGCACCTGCCGCGCCTCGGGCGGCGCGTGCTCGAACGAGACCATGAGGGCGAACTGAGCAACAAGTGGGCCGGACGGGAGCCGGCGGGGGAGTCTCAAAGTCTCAGAGTCGCAGAGTCGCAGAGTCTCAGAGCAGAGAGCTTCGCCGACGGGCACCCTTTGAGACTCTGCGACTTTGAGACTTTGAGACTCTGCGACTCTGAGACTCTGCGACTCTGCGACTCGCCCCCGCGTTGACTGTTCCGCGCTCATCCTTCATCGTGCGGCACGCATGAAGCACTGGTTGATGAAGGTCGAGCCGGGGGCGTACACGATCGACGCGCTGGAGCGCGACGGGAGCACGTCGTGGGAAGGCGTCCGCAACTACCAGGCGCGCAACTTCATGCGCGAGATGAAGGTCGGGGACAAGGTGCTGTTCTATGCGTCGAACGCCAAGCCGTCGGGGGTGACCGGGCTGGCGGAGGTGAGCGCGGAGGCGAGGCCGGAGCCGTCCGATCCGACGTGGTCGATGGTCGACATCCGCTTCGTGGCGAAGTTCGCCGCGGTGGTGCCGCTGGAGACGCTGAAGTCGACCAAAGGGCTGGAGAAGATGGTGGTGACGCAGAAGGGGTCGCGGCTCTCCGTGCAGCCGGTGACGAAGGCGGAGTACGACATCGTGGTCAAGCTGGGAAGGAAAAAGTAATTGCCGAAACTGACCGTGATCCGCGGCGACATCACCAAGCTGCAGGTCGACGCCATCGTCAACGCCGCGAACGAGACGCTCCTCGGCGGCGGGGGCGTCGACGGCGCCATCCACCGCGCCGCGGGGCCGGAACTGCTCGAGGAGTGCCGCAGGCTCGGCGGCTGCCCGACCGGCGAGGCGCGCATCACCGGCGGCTACAAGCTCCCGGCGAAACATGTCATCCATACGGTCGGGCCGGTCTGGCGCGGCGGGCGGCAGCACGAGGCGGAGCTGCTCGCCGCCTGCTACCGCAACTCCCTTCGCCTCGCGGTCGAGCACGGCGCGCACACGGTCGCCTTCCCCGCCATCAGTTGCGGCGTGTACGGCTACCCGCCGGAGCTCGCCGCGCCGGTCGCGGTGCAGGAGGTCGCGCGCTTCGTTCGGGAGAATCCGACAATCGACCGCGTCATCTTCAGCTGCATGGGGGACGAGGTGTGCGGTCCGCTCCAGACTGCACTCGCTGGCGCGGGGTTTGCGGACTGATGCACGGCATGGTGCGGCCCAGTTGTCCGGCGCTCGTGATTCACGATGACGACGCCTTTCGCAGGAGTCTGATCGCGACGCTCGATCAGAGCAATTTCGTGGTGACCTTCGCCGCCGACGGCGACGGCGCCGTCGACATCCTCTCGAAGCGCCCCTTCAACGTCGTCATCCTCGGCGTCAATCTCGACACGAAGAAGGGGCTGCGCTCGCTGGAGTTCCTCCGCTCGGAGAAGCCGAAGATCAAGTGCGGCGTGATCATCCTCGGCGACCCCAGCCCGCAGATCCGGACGTACGCGCCGTGGGCGGACGAGACACTGCTGAAGCCGGTCGACGCGCAGTACGTCGTCTCCCGCGCCCGCGCCTACTGCGATTGCCCCTAGGTTTCCTTCGAGCCGGCTCGCGCGTCCAACTGGCGTGAACAAGCCGATCGTCCTCCTCCTCACTCTCCTCCTCGTCAGCTCGTGCGGCGCCAAGGAGCGCTCCGTCACGCCGGCCGCCACCGACGCCGCGCAGGAGTCGCAGGCGCTGAAAGTCGCCAACCGCACCGACGCCGCCCCCTCCGCCCCCCGCATGATCGTCCGCTCCGCGGAGATGCGCGTGATCGTGGGCGATACCAGCAAGGCGGTCACCGAGGCGACGCGCGCGGTGGAGGCGGTGGGAGGGTACGTGGCCGGCTCTCACATCTGGCGCGAAGGGGAGCTGCTCCGGGCGCGCATCACGCTGCGCGTCCCCTCGGACAAGCTGACGGTCGCGCTGGCGCAGATCCGTGCGACGGCCAAGCGCGTCGAGAACGAGACCATCTCCAGCGAGGACGTCTCCGCCGAGTACGTCGACCTCGGCGCGCGCGTGCGCAACCTCGAGGCAACGGAGGAAGAGCTGCGGCAACTGCTGGTCGTGGCGCGGCAGAACTCGCGTAAGGCCACCGACGTGCTGGAGGTGCATCAGCAGCTCACGCTCATCCGCGGCGAGATCGAGCAGGCGAAGGGCCGCATGCGCTATCTCTCCGAGACCGCGGCCATGTCGTCGATCGCGCTCGACATCACGCCCGACGCGCTCGCGCAGCCGGTGGTGCAGCCGGGCTGGCAGCCGCTCGTGGTTGCAAAGGACGCGGCGCGCGCCCTGGTCGCGTTGATGCAGGGCGTCGCGAACGCGGCGATCTGGATCGTGATCTACCTGCTGCCGGTGGGCGCGCTGCTCGCGCTGCTGGCGTTCGGGATGTGGCGTGCGGCGTGGCGGATCACCGCACGGAACGCCGCTTCCGCGGAGCCCACTGCATCGTGACGCTGGTGGTCTGGCCGCCGTTGCGGGGGATCTGGATGGTCGTGGAGCGCGTCGTGCGGGTGAACGCCGCACCGGTGACCTTCCACGACCCCGGTACCGTGATTTGCAGCGTGCCGGTGGCGTGGCCGTTCGGATCGGCGGCGTGCAGCCGGCCGTCGCTGGTGACGAAGAGGACCGCCGGCGCGCTGGCTTGGTAGCCTTCGAACGAGCCGGCGCGCCAGAAGGTGATGCCGAGGGCGCCGGTGCGGGTGTCGCGGACGGCGGAGACGACGTCGTTGTTCGCCAGGATGGCGAGCGGACGCGACGCGGCCCACTGCGCCATCTGCGCCGCGGTCTTGTTCGGGACGATCGCGTACTCCGCGCTCGCATGCGTCGGCGTGGCGCCGTGATCGAAGTACATGGTCACGAAGCGCTTCGTGTGCGGCGTGGTGTCGCTCGAGCCGCCGAGCGCCGCCCAGGTGCCGGTGCGGGTATCGGCGGACACGTTCAGGCCTGCCGAGGAGGGGAACCAGTAGCCGACGTCATCCAGCGACGCCCAGTCGGAGCCGCGCGCCGGCTGCGCCGCGGTCTGCACCTGGTTGACGATCGTCTCGACGCGGTTAGCGCTCGGCGAGGTGATGCTGTTGGTGAGGAAGACGATCGCGTCGTCGAAGAAGAACCAGGCCTTGCGCGCGAAGAGGAGCGAGTTGAGCGGCGCGAGCTCCATCGCCGATACGCCGTTCCGGCCGTCGCCCGTGCCGCCGGCGAAGGAGCGGGTGCCGTAGCCGTAGGTGTCATTCGCGGTGTCGGCCTTCTGCTCGACGGTGGTGCCGGGGAGGCGCGCCCAGTCGAGCGCCGGCAGGACGTTGCGGCCGAAGTACTCGTCGCCCCGCTGCACGAGATAGAAGCGGCCGTCGGACTGGCGCGAGCCGCGGATGTTCTCCCGGTTCGTGCTCTCGCCCGAACGAGTGCGCGTCGAGAACATCTTCACCGAGGCGTGCCAGCCGTCGCGGCGGTGCACGGTGTAGTCGGAGGCGTAGTAGTGGCGATGACCCGACGGCCAGGCGGCAGCGTAGCGCGCCGACTCCAGCTTCGCGGCAAGGCCGGCGTACTCGCTGGAGAGCCCGCCCGGCCACGACTGGAGCATCTTCGCGGCGGCGGCGCGGATCTCCGCGGAACGGGGCGTCGCGAGCTGCGCCGTCTGCAGCAGCGCGCAGAGTCCATTGAGGCCGCCGGTGGTGGGGCGGGCGACCTCGCGGCCGATCACGGAGACGTCGAAGTAGTTGCCGTACAGCGACCAGGCGATCCCGTCGGCGACATAGTCGGCGAACGAATGCAGCGCATCGGTCGGTAAGGCGTAGGCGGTGTTGCCGGTGATGAGCGCGTAGCGGGCCACGTCGTTCGCGAACGCGCCGCCGTAGCCGCCGGTGTAGAGCTGCGCCCCATGCTGGTGGAACGACCGGTCGCGCTTGATCCCCTCGGCGGTGCTGGGGCGGGCCACGCCGGCCATCGCGTCGCGGACGACCATCAGGCGTGCCGTGTCGTGCTTCAGCAGGGCGAGGGAGAGGTGGGTGAACGACGACCAGACCAGGTTCTGCCCCGTCGGGACGGGGCCGATGATCCCGCGGCCGAGGGGCGAGGCGCCGATGCGGAGCTGGATCGAGAGCACGGCGTCGTCGAACACCTGCTGGTCGATGGCCCCCTGCATCAGCACGAGCGTCGGGCCGAGGTCGATGGGGATGCCGATGGTCCAGAACCACCAGTTGCCGGCGGGGAGGATGGTGGTGCCGTAGAACGTCTTCGTGTAGGCGATCGAGCTCTCGATCTGCGCGCGCAGCGTCGGGTCGAGATAGAGCCCCTGACCCGGCGTGCGGTACGCGCGGGCCATGAAGAGCAGGCGCTTCGTGTGCTCCCAGGGGCTCCAGCCGCCGGAGGGGGTCTCGGAGTACTTGAGGTCGTGCCAGGCGCCGTCGGAGCGGAGCCAGTCAGGGCCGGTGATCTGGCGGGTGGTCCACTCGAGATCGTTGAGAGCGCTCGTCATCCGCGCGCCGCCCCGCTCCGCGCCGGCGGCGGTGTAGAAGCCGACGAACTGCGAGCGGACGACGTCGATGTCCGCGCCGAACGCGGAGAAGGAAGAGGAGAGGAGGAGGAGCAGCAGGACGATTCGTTTCATGGGGTCCGGTGAAAACCAAAAGGACGGCTGCGACGCCGTCCTTCTTCCCTGGGTCGTGGTTCTGTGGATTACACAGGAGTGACGTTGGAGGCCTGAAGACCCTTCGGTCCCTGGATCAGGTCGAACTCGACGTTCGCGCCTTCCTGCAGGGAGCGGAAGCCCTTCGCACTGATGGCCGAGAAGTGCACGAACACGTCCTCGCCCGTCTCGGTCGTGATGAAGCCGAAGCCCTTCGCATCATTGAACCACTTGACTTTACCGTTGCTGCGCATGAGTCCTGATTCTCCTTGTTGTTTCTCCCTCCGCGGGCCGAGAAACGGCACCCAAAGCCGCCCAGGGTCGTACGGAAGTCACGCGTGCCGATCGCAACGGGTACTACAGATAACAAATTCCGTTTCTGGTGTGCGTAACTTCTCGGCGGGCTGCTACGTCCAATTGTACGGAGGCAGACAAAAACATGAACATCCTGTCCCTGGTTCTGGCCGTACTGCTCGTCACCAATACCACCACCCCCACCACCCGTGAATGGCGCGACGGGATTCGCGACGTTTACATCGACGGCAAGCTGGAGCGTAACGCGCAGACGCTCTCCAGCAGCTCGCCGCGCATGATCGCCGTCGTCTGCGGCGAAGAGGTGCTCCTGCTCGATCCGGAGACGCAGGAAGTCGCGCGCGCCGCCAAGTCGCAGTTCACCTTCACCCCCGACCGCACCAAGGCGACCACCACCGACCTGGTCACCGTCCCGGCGGGGAAGGCGGTGAAGAGCGGCACGACGTATCTCGCCGCCAGCGTCCTCGTGACGCAGCACCAGAGCAAGGCCGGCGCGATGACGATCGAGGAGCTGTACGAGACGGCGCCGGTCTGGCGGGCGATCGCCGACCACTACCAGCCCGACCAGGCGCTGGTGCAGCGGCTGCGGTCGATCGGCGCGCCGGTGAAGCTGGAGGTCGTGCTCGCGACCTGGTGCGGCGACAGCCGCCAGCACGTCCCGCGGCTGCTCAAGTCGATCGCCGAGGCGGCGAACCCGAACATCACGGTGGAGCTGATCGGCATCGACAGCGACTTCCACCAGCCGATGGAGGTGATCGCCGGCCGCAACATCACCAACGTCCCGACGGTGATCGTCACCCGCGAGGGGCGCGAAGTCGGGCGGGTGCTGGAGACGCCGGCGTCGGCGACGGTCGAGGACGACGTCTGCGACATCGTGGCCGGCACGCCGAAGCCGCACCCGGGGCGCCTCGACCGCGGCGCGCTGCTCTCGTCCGGCGCGTACGTCCTCCGCGACTCGCGCAGGCGGATCGAGGGGACGGAGGTCTTCGAGGTCTACGAGAAGGCGACGCACAGCACGATCACCCGCCGCGACGGGCGCGTCATCGAGACCTGGGCGACGCCAACGTACGTCGAGGTGACGACGCGCGGCGACCGGATGACGAGGACGCGCTTCCGCGGCGACGGTGAGAACTGGACCGCCGTCTCGCGCGGCGCGAACGGCATCCTCGAACAGGTCGTCGCCGCGCCGGCCGCATTCGTCAGCCCCGCCACGCTCAGCTACGCCGCGGCGCGCGACGCGAAGGAAGTGTTCGTGGTGCCGGAGCGCGGGATGGGGGCCGTTGGAGTCTTGGAGGCGCGCGTCGGCGCGGGGACGGTGCCGGCGTTCGTGAAGTTTGCGGATGGTTCGCTGCGGACGCTGGTTACCAGGTAGCGCGTGGCGAGTCGCGTGTTGCTCGGGCGGTGGTTCTCAGTAGCGCGTGGCGAGTAGCGCGTTGCTCGGGCTTTGTCGGCTGGCGGGATCAGGCCCGGGTAACGCGCAACACGCAACGCGCAACGGCGTACGCGCAACGCGTCACGCCGCCATGAAGTACAGACTCTGCTCCCGCCCACACGTGGCGCACTGGCGGGTGACGATCGTCAGCTCGCGCTCGGCGTAGCGGGCGTGCTGGAGGTCGGGGATGGAGTAGGTACGGGCGCCGCAGGGGCAGGGGCGGCCGGCGAGGTGGGCGTCGATGTCGTGGACGCCGCGCACCGCCAGCGCCGACGCCGGCGCCTCGCCGGGCTGGAAGAGGTCTTCCGGCCCGCCCTGCGGCTTCTTCGTGGCGAGCATCCAGCAGATGGCCACGAACGACGCGGCGATGAAGAAGCCGGCCACGCCCCACTTCATGTCGCCGCTCATGCCGGCGGTGGTGTGAGGGCGGGCGCCGTCGGGGGTGAGGCGGTAGCCGATCTCGCTCCAGATGGCGTTGAGCTGGGTCAGGTGGTCGGCGACGTCCTTCACCTCGACGACGTCGCGCAGCGCGCGCAGCGACTGGCGGATGACGACCGTCTTCCCGTTGCTGTCGATGTCGTACTCGTAGCGGAAGGTCTTCGTCTCCGTCACCGAGGTGCTCTTCTCGACGTCGAGCTTCTCGGGGAAGTGGAAGCGGGCGATCTGCTCGACGTGCAGCGGGTGGGGAAACGCCAGCGGCATGCGGCGGATCATCGTATCGGGGCGCAGCAGGTGCGCCTCGAGGACGCGCGGGTACCAGGTCCAGTCGCCGTCCTTCCAGAGCTCGGGGAGGCGGTAGCGCTCCGTGACCACGAGCGTGTTGCGCAGGCGGTCGTCCTTCACGACCGGCAGGCCGTCGGCCTCGATCTTCGGCTGGTCGACGGCCAGGTCGTTGATGCGGTCGTGCGCGTAGTCCTCGAGGGAGAGGCTGGCCAGCTCGGAGCGCATGGCGTCGGCGTCGCCGCCGCTGTAGGTGGTGCGCACCTCGAGCAGCGCCGGCGCGTCGAATCTCGTGGTCGTGTAGTTCTGCTCGACGCGCGTGGCCGCCTTCGCGTTCGTCCCCACCTTCGTCAGCGCCATCGTCTCCGGCCGGACGATCAGCGCGCGGCGGTCGCTCGGCGTGTCGAGCTTCGAGAGCGTGCCTCCCTGGTCGGAGATCGTGCCGTCGACCCAGTAGGTGCGGCCGTCGGCGATGACCTGGGCGATGACGTGGTCGAAGAGGAACGGGGAGGGGAGCTTCTCCTCGATGCGGTGCTGGAGGCGGGTGTTGACGAGGGCGGGGTAGGCCTCCAGCCCCAGCTCGCGCAGCAGCGCGACGAGGAGCAGCGTCTTGTCCTTGCAGTCGCCCCAGCGGGCGTGGAGCGTCTCCCACGGCTGATGCGGCTCGTGCGAGTTGCGCCCCATCTCCAGGCCGAGGTAGCGGATGTCGTCCTGGACGAACCGGATGGCGGCGGTGACCTGCGCGTCGCGGGTGGGGTGGGCGGCGCGGAGCTCGCTGGCCAGCTCGCGCACCTCTTTCTTCGAACGCTCGTCGAGCTGGAACATGGCGTCGGCCCAGGTGGCGACGCTGTGCCAGGAGGCGAACTCCGACACCTGCACGGAGCGCCAGGGCTCGTACCAGGAGGGGATGGAGTCCTCGACGTCGAGCGCGGCGACGTCGGCGGCCTCCCAGGTCAGGACCTTCGACGGGCTGAGAGCCCGTCGCTCCAGGGAGGACGTGATGACGGGATCGGCGCCGCGCCACTGGAGCTCGCGGCCGGCCGGCCAGAGCAGGCGGTGGCGGATGCGGCGGGCGGGGACGCCGGAGCTGAGATCGAACTCGCCGGTGTAGCGGCCGCCGAGGATCGGGTTCGCGCCAGTGAGCGACCAGGAGTAGTCGAGCACGTCGCCGGGGCGGATGTCGCGCAGGAAGATGAGCGCCGTGCGGGTGCCGTCGTAGATGCGGCTGGCGGTGTCGTCTTCCTTGTCGATGACGCGGATCGCGTCCGCCTCCAGCGCGTCGTAGGGCACGCCGTCGCGGATGAGGGTGATCTCGTGGATGGTCAGCTTCTCGAAGGAGGGATCGAAGTCGAGCTGCAGCTCCGAGGCGTTCTGCACGCCGCTCGGCGAGAGGACCTTGCGCACCGTGCGGAAGTACTCGGCGCCCTCGCGCACCTGATGGTCGCTGAGGATGTCGTAGATGCCCCACCGCACGTTCTGCTTCGCGACGACGATGTTGGTGACGACGTCGAGCTGCTCGACCCAGGGCGGGGCGGGGCGGACGTCGAACTCGGCTCCGCGAACGGGAACGGTGAGCGCGATGATGAGGAGGAGTGCGGACCGCACGGCGGCATTGTAAACGAGTTATTTGTTGCTGGTGGCTGGTTGCTGGTTGCTGGTTGCTGGTTGCTTGTGCGTTTCGTCCGGGCGGTACCTCACGAGCAACCAGGAACCAGGAACCAGCAACTGCTTCTCACCCCGCCCACGCGCAAATCAAACACCCCTCCTTCTCATGGCCGCGCGCGGGGCAGTGCTCCCGGCCGAAGTAGATGATCTGGAGGTGGCGGCGCGACCATTCTTCGCGGGGGAACACTTTCTTGAGGTCGCGCTCCGTCTGCTCGACGTTGCGGCCGTTCGAGAGGCGCCAGCGCTGGGCGAGGCGGTGGATGTGCGTGTCGACCGGGAAGGCGGGCTCGCCGAAGGCCTGGGACATGACCACGCTCGCGGTCTTGTGGCCGACGCCGGGGAGGCGTTCGAGCGCCTCCATGTCCCGCGGCACCTCGCCGCCATGCTCGGCGACGAGCGTCTCGGCGAGCTTCTTCACGTTCTTCGCCTTGGTCGGGGCGAGGCCGCAGGCGCGGATGGCGCCGAGGATCTCCTCGACGCTCCGCTTCGCCATTTCCTCCGGCGTCGAGGCGAGCGCGAAGAGGGCCGGCGTGACCTTGTTCACCTGCGCGTCGGTCGTCTGCGCGGAGAGCAGCACTGCCACCAGGAGCGTGAAGGGGTCGCGGTGCTCGAGCGGGATCGGCGGCTCCGGGTAGAGGCGGTCGAGGATCTCGCCGATCTTCTTCGCTTTCTCTCCGCGCCTCACCTGCGATCCTCGGCGTCGCGCCATTCGGCGACGAACGGCGGCAGTTCCGGCGACTCGGTCGACTCGACCTTCAGCAGCGCCAGCACCTCTTTCGGCGGGACGGTGCCGTCGCGCCCGCGAATGACGGTGCGCATGTGGCCGATCGCGCAGAAGTTGCCGTCCTTCTCCACGACGTGCTCGACGTAGAACCACTTGTCGTCCCAGCCGACCACGCGGGTGCGGACGTCGAAGCGCTCGAAGGGCATGACCGAGCGGCGGTAGCGGACGGCGCAGCCGCCCATGACCGGACGCCACCCGCGCTGCAGGATCCTGCGCAGCAGGCGCATGCGGCCGAGGAGCTCGACGCGGGCGACGTCCATGAAGCTGACGAAGCGGCCGGCATTGAGGTGGAGGTTGAGGTCGCAGTCCTGCGGGAGGACGGTGAAGCGGACCACCGACTCGTCGAGCGGCCCGATGCGGGGGCGCAGGAAACTGCGCAGGATGGCGTAAAGGAAACGGAAGAGGAGCAGCATGCCGCGGGCTGATGTTAGTAGACTTCCCCCATGCACGACGACCCGCCGCCGCGCGCGCTGCCGGAGCGCACAGGGAAGCACTTCTGCATCCGCTGCCTGGCGGCGGTGCCTGCCGAGGAGTTCCTGCGCAACGATCACATCTGCGACAAGTGCGCGGCGTCGCCGGAGTACCCGGAGCCGGAGCCGATCAAACAGCATGACCCGCCGCGTCGCCGTCGTTCATGACTGGCTGACCGGGATGCGCGGCGGCGAGGCGGTGCTCGAGGCGATCCTCGACGTGCTGCCCGAGGCGGAGCTGTTCACGCTCTTTCACTTCCGAGGAGCGATGTCGGCGAAGATCGAGTCGCGCGTCATCCACACCTCGCCGCTGCAGCCGCTCGCGCAGCGCGCCGCCGACTACCGCCATCTCCTCCCGCTGTTCCCCCGCGCCGCGCGCTCGTGGGACTTCTCGCGCTTCGACCTGATCGTCTCCTCGAGCCACTGCGTGGCGAAGGGGGTGAACGCGCGGGGGAAGCCGCATCTCTCGTACTGCCACACGCCGATGCGCTACATCTGGGACCGCTTCGACGACTACTTCCCCCGCTCGAAGCCGCTCCGGCGCGCGGCGGCGATGTCGTTCACCCCCTGGCTGCGGCGCTGGGACGTGCGCACGGTCCCGGAGGTGACGAAGTTCCTGGCGAACTCGGAGTTCGTGCGGGAGCGGATCCGCCGCTACTACGATCGCGACGCCGAGGTGGTGCATCCGTTCGTCGACGACGCGTTCCTCGAGGCGCCGCTGGCGGAGGGGCGGGACGACTACCACATCGTCGTTTCGGCGCTCGTGCCCTACAAGCGGGTCGACCTGGCGGTGGCGGCGGCGGTGACGTCCGGGAAGCGGCTGGTGATCGTCGGCGGCGGGCCGATGCTGGAGGAGTTCCGGCGGCGCGGCGGACGCAACGTGGAGATCCTCGGCGCCGTATCACGGGGCGAGATCATCGCCCGCGTGTCGCGCGCCCGCAGCCTCATTCTTCCCGGCGTCGAGGACTTCGGGATCACCCCGCTCGAGGCGATGGCCCTCGGCACGCCGGTGGTCGCGCTCGGTGAGGGGGGTGTGCGAGACTCGGTCGAGGACGGGAGGACGGGGATTTTTTTCCATGAAGCTACTGTAGAGTCGCTTCGCCGGGCCCTGGACGAAGTCGAGTCGCACGAGTGGGATCGCGCCGCGATCCGCGCACGGGCGGCGGGGTTTTCGCGGGCGCGGTTCGAGGAGAAGTTCCGGGCGGCGCTGCACAGCTTGCGATGATCGAGAAGAAACACAAGGCGCTCGCGTCGGTCTACCTGGTCAACGACCTGGTGGCGTCGTGTCTGGCGATGATCTGCGCCTGGTTTCTCCGCTTCGAGACGGGGCTGATCCCGGTGACGAAGGGATCGCAGGAGATCACGGCCTACGCGCTGCTGCTGCCGCTCGTCGCGCTGGTGTTCCCGAGCGCCTTCGCGGTGCAGGGGCTCTACCGCATCCGCCCGGCGCGGGGGAGGGTGGAGGAGGCGGTCTCGGTCGCGATGGGGTCGGTCGTGGCGACGATCATCCTCTCCGGCATCCTGCTCTGGGTGCGGCCGGCGCAGAGCCACATCGTCCCCTACTCGCGCGCCACGCTGGCGCTCTTCGTCGTCACCTCCATCATCCTCACCATCCTCGGGCGCACGATCGTGCGCAGTGTGGTGGTGAACCGCCACCGCGCCGGGAAGGACCTCGACCGGGTGCTCATCGCCGGGAACGGGGAGCTGGCGCGGGAGGTCTACGAGCGGATGGCGCATCAGGCCAACCAGCTCGGCTTCCGCGTGGCCGGCTATCTGCGCAACGGCGACGCCGGCGAGATCCCGGGCCTCCCGTGCCTCGGCACGATCGCTGAGGCGGAGGCGGTGGTGCGGCGGGAGCGGATCGACCATGTCTTCGTGGCGCTGCCGCACGCCTCGTCGCAGGCCATGATGGAGCTGCTGGACCGGCTCGTCCGGAGCTGCCTCTCGATCCACGTCGTCCCCGACCTCCTGCAGTTCATGGTGCTGCGCTCGCGCGTCGAGGACCTCGACGGGTTGCCGACCATCAACCTCTCCGAGACGCCGCTGGAGGGGTGGAGCCGCTTCGTGAAGCGGGCCTTCGACCTCGTGGTGGCGACCGGCGCGCTGGTCTTCTTCTCACCGCTGATGCTGCTGGTGGCGATCGCGATCTGGCTCGAGGACCGCGGCCCGATCTTCTACCGGCAGATGCGCATGGGTCTCGACGGGAAGCCGTTCCGGATCGTGAAGTTCCGCTCGATGCGCGTGGGGGCGGAGGCGGAGACGGGGGCGGTGTGGGCGGAGAAGGACGATCCGCGGCGGACGCGCGTCGGCCGCTTCATCCGCGCCTGGTCGATCGACGAGCTGCCGCAGCTCTGGAACGTGCTCGTCGGCGACATGAGCGTGATCGGCCCGCGCCCGGAGCGGCCGGAGTTCGTCGAGCAGTTCCGCGCCGAGTTCCCCCACTACATGCTCCGCCACAAAGTGCGCGCCGGGATGACGGGCTGGGCGCAGGTCCACGGCTGGCGCGGCAACACCAGCATCCGCATGCGCATCGAGCACGACCTGTACTACATAGAGAACTGGTCGCTGCTGCTGGACTGCAAGATCCTGTTCATGACGGTGCTGCATGGGTTGCGGCATGAGAACGCGTATTGAGTCTCAGAGTCGCAAAGTCGCAGAGTCTCAGAGAAGAAGCGAACCCCTTTGAGACTTTGAGACTCTGAGACTCTGCGACTCCCGACGTACGTATAATCCGCCCCCGCCATGGCGAAGCAATCCGAGTCCCTCTTTCAACGTGCACAGGAAACGATCCCCGGCGGGGTGAACTCGCCGGTGCGGGCGTTTCGCGGCGTGGGCGGCGCGCCGCTGTTCATCGAGATGGCGCAGGGCGCGCGCATCTTCGACGCCGACAACCTCCAGTACATCGACTGTGTCGGCTCGTGGGGGCCGATGATCCTCGGGCATGGGCACCGTTACGTCGTCGAAGCCGTGAAGAAGGCGGCCACGCGCGGCTTCTCGTTTGGCGCGCCGACCGCGGGTGAGATCGAGCTCGCCGAGATGATCGTGCAGGCCGTCCCCTCCATGGAGATGGTCCGCCTCGTCAACTCCGGCACCGAGGCCACCATGAGCGCGCTGCGGCTGGCGCGGGCGGCCACCGGAAGGACGAAGATCCTCAAGTTCGAAGGCGGCTACCACGGGCACGTCGACTCGCTGCTGGTGAAGGCCGGCTCGGGCGGGGCGACGCTCAACGTTCCCGACTCCGCGGGCGTCCCGGCGGAGCTGGCGAGCCTCACCCTCATCGCCCGCTACAACGACCTCGACGACGTGCGGGCGCAGATCGCGGGGCACGACCTCGCCGCGATCATCGTCGAGCCGGTCGCGGGCAACATGGGCTGCATTCCGCCGCGCCCCGGCTTCCTCGAGGGGCTGCGCACGATCTGCGACGAGACCGGCGCGCTGCTCATCCTCGACGAGGTCATGACCGGCTTCCGGGTGGCGTACGGCGGCGCGCAGGCGCGCTATGGCGTCCGGCCCGACATCACCACCCTCGGCAAGATCATCGGCGGCGGCATGCCGATCGGCGCCTACGGCGCGCCCCGGAAGCTGATGGAGCTCGTCTCCCCCCTCGGGCCGATGTATCAGGCGGGAACGCTCTCGGGGAACCCCGTCGCGGTCGCGGCCGGACGGGCCACGCTGAGCGTCCTCCGCAACTCCTCCATCTACGACGACCTCGAGGAGCGGAGTGGCGAGTTCGAGAACGGCGTCCGGGCGGCGGCCGAGAAGCACAACGTGCCGCTGACGGTGAACCGGGTCGGATCGATGTGGACGATCTTCTTCACCGAGGGGCCCGTCACCGACTTCGAGACGGCGAATACGTCCAACCGGGAGAAGTTCGCCCGCTTCTTCCACCTCATGCTCGGCGAGGGCGCCTACCTGCCGCCGTCGCAACTGGAGGCGGCGTTCTTCTCCGCCGCCCACGCGAAGAAGGACATCTCCCAGCTCATCGAGCGGGTGGACCGGGTGCTGAAGAAGCTGGCCTGGGAGTACGGAACGTAGGTCCGGGCACACGCGCCTAGGGTTCGGGCGCATGGCGGCAGGGTTCGGGCGCACGCGCCCAGGGTTCGGGCGCATGGCGGCAGGGTTCGGGCGCACGCGCCCAAGGTCCGGGCACGCGGCGGCAAGGTCCGGGCATGCATGCCCGGAGTCCGGGCATACAGCGGCAGGGTTCGGGCATGCGTGCCCGGAGTCCGGGCATACAGCGGCAGGGTTCGGGCATGCATGCCCAGGGTCCGGGCATACAGCGGCAAGGTCTGCCGCCATGTGTACACCTACCTGTCAACTATTCGTGAACGACGCCTAGGAGCCTGCGCGGCAGAACGCACCGACGGAGTGGCCGTACGTGCACCGGCGGAGCAACCAGCGCTGCCGGCCGTGCCGGCTAGCTCGCGGCGACGAGCCGTTCCACCTGTCCCACGTCCAGCGGCTTGAAGAGCAGCCCGGAGACGACGTCCTGGTCGGCGGTGCTGAGCTTCTGGTTCTGCACGCCGGTCACCACGAACGTGCGGGCGCGGCTGCGGTGGCTGCGGAGGTAGTCGATCACCCCCCAGCCGTCGATCCGCGGCATGAGGAGGTCGATGAAGATGAACGCGTACTCGTTGCTTTTCAGCAGCTTGATGGCGTCGGCGCCGTTCGCCGCCTCGTCGCACTGGATGTGGTGGCGGGAGAGGATGCCGGAGAGGATGTAGCGGGTGGCGGGGTCGTCGTCGGCGACCAGCGCCCGTCCCCGCGGCGCCGCCACCTTTGGCGCCGGTTTGGGCGTCTCGATGGCGCGGAGCGGCTCCTTCTTCGCGGCGATGGTCGGTACGGACGACTGGCGGGAGGCGCTCGGCTCTTCCTTGAGCGACTTCGCGAGCTCGGCGCGCAGCTCCTCGCAGCTCTGGAAGCGCTCCTCCGGCTGCTTCTGCATGCAGCGCCGGACGATCTTCGCGAGCGCGGGGGTGATGCCGAAGGCCGCCTGGGCGATGTCGCGCGGCTGGGTCATGACGATCTGCAGGAGGATCTCGGTGATGGCCTCGCCGGCGAAGGGCTTGGTGCCGGAGAGCATCTCGTAGAGCACCACGCCGAGGGAGAAGATGTCGGTGCGGACGTCGACGGCGCGGCCGAGGGCCTGCTCCGGCGACATGTAGTGGGGCGTGCCGAGGACCATGCCTCCCTGCGTGAGGCCTGGGTCGGCGGTGCCGCCGACCTGCTTGGCGATCCCGAAGTCGAGCACCTTCACGAAGCGGGGGGAGAGGATGATGTTGTCGGGCTTGATATCCCGGTGGACGATCCCCTTGAGATGCGCCTCGGACAGCCCGTCCGCGACGTGCACGGCCACCCGCACCGCGTCGGCGGGGATCATCGGGCCGCGCGCGATGACGGCCGCCAGCGAGTCCCCTTCGATCAGCTCCATGGCGATGAAGAGCGTGTCGCCCTGCTGGTCGATGCTGTAGATCGTGGCGATGTTCGGGTGGTTCAGTTGCGCGACCGTGCGCGCCTCGCGCAGGAAACGGTCCTTCCACTCCGGGTCGCGCGCGAGCTGCTCGGGGAGGATCTTGATCGCCACCTGGCGCAGCAGCTTGGTGTCCTCGGCGCGCCAGACTTCGCCCATGCCTCCCGCGCCGAGGCGGCTGATCAGTCGGTAGGTTCCGAGCTCCATTGGACGGCGGAAGATTAACTCAACTGCCGGCGGCGCGGTGCTGGCCGCTGCGGCGCACGATGCCGTTGTAGGCGACCATGACGCGGGTGAACTCGGCGCCGAGCTGCTCGATCGCGGCGGTGGCGCCGTCGAGGCGTCCGGCGCGCGCGGCGACCTCGAGCTGCGAGGCGACGGTGTACATCCGCTTCGCGCCGACGCTGCCGCTCGAGCTCTTCAGCGCGTGCGCGGCCAGGGCGAGGTCGTTCGCGTCTCCGCTGGAGGCGGCGGCGCGCAGCGCGTCGAGACGCGACGGCACATCCTCGCGGAACGTCTTCACCAGCCCCTCCAGGAACCCGTCCTGCGTGCGGCTGATGGCGAGGAAGGAGCTGATGCGCTCGCGGTCGAGCACGTGCGGATCGTCCCCTTCCATCAGCGGGTCGGCGACGGTCGCGTCCTGCGCCGCGGAGCTCTTGCTGGCCCAGAGGCGGATGATCGCGCCGAGCTGTTCGAGCGACACCGGCTTGGCGAGGTAGTCGTTCATGCCGGCGGCGAGGCACTTCTCACGCTCGCCGGGAAGCGCGTGCGCGGTCATGGCCACGATCGGCGTCTGCGCCGCCCGTCCTCCCATCTGCCGGATGCGCCGCGACGCCTCGTAGCCGTCGATGCCGGGCATCTGGCAGTCCATGAGGACGAGGTCGAAGCGCTCTTCGCGGATCATCTCGATCGCCTCGACGCCGCCGGAGGCGACCACCCCCTCGTGCCCGAGGCGCTGGATCTGCCCGAGGGCGACGAGCTGGTTCACGCTGTTGTCCTCGACGATCAGGATGCGGGCGCGGGAGGTCTCCTGCCGCGCGTCGGGGCGCGGCTGCGCCATGGCCGGCTCGCTCTCGCCGCGCAGGAGGCGGGTGACGGCGTCGCACAACTGCGTCTTGCGGATCGGCTTGAGGAGGAAGGCGTCGACGCCGGCCTGCTGGAACGCGACCACGTCCTGGCGCCGCCGGCCGAAGGCGGTGAGGAGCAGCAGCTTGGTGGAGGCGAGGGCGGGGTCGCGCCGGATGGAGCGGGCGAAGCCGAGGCCGTCGTCGTCGGGGAGCTGCATGTCGAAGACGATCACGTCGTAGCGGCGCTGGTAGGCGGCGGCGAGCGCGTCGAAGGCGGTGTGCGCCTCGTCGAAGGGGATGTGAGTGGCGGAGAGGTGGCGGGTGACGCCGGCGCGGTGCACCTCGTTCGCGTCGACGAGCAGCGCGCGGTACTTCGCGAGGTCCCACTGCCGCACCGGCATCGACGTGTCTTCCGGCTGGAGCTGCAGCGGCAGCTCGAACCAGAAGGTGGAGCCTTCCCGCTCGACGCTGATCACCCCCATCTCGCCGCCCATCGCCTCGACGAGCTGCTTCGAGACGGCGAGCCCGAGGCCGCTGCCGCCGTATTTGCGGGTGGTGGAGCCGTCGGCCTGGGTGAAGGGGGTGAAGATGCGCTGCTGCGCGGCCGCGGGGATGCCGATGCCGGTGTCGGTGACGAGGAAGCGGAGCGTGACGCGGTCGGCGTCGCGCCGCGGCTGCATGACGGTGAGCACGACCTCGCCGCGGTCGGTGAACTTGATGGCGTTCCCGACGAGGTTGAGCAGCACCTGCCGGATGCGGTGGGAGTCTCCGCGGAGCGCGCGGCAGACGTCGTCCGGCGTGTTGGTCTTGAACTTCAGGCGCTTCGCGGCGGCGCGGGCGGAGAACTGCTCGATGACGCTCTCGACGAGGTCGTCGAGGTGAAAGTCGGTGGTCTCGATGGAGAGCTTCCCCGACTCGACGCGCGAGAGATCGAGGACGTCGTTGACGATCGCGAGGAGCGACTCGCCGCTGCTGCGGATCATGTCGGCGTACTCCCGCTGCTCGGGGGTGAGGGGAGTGCCGAGCATCAGCCCGGTCATGCCGAGGACGCCGTTGAGCGGCGTGCGGATCTCGTGGCTGACGTTGGCGAGGAACTCCGACTTGGCGCGCGCCGACTGCAGCGCCGCGTCGCGCGTGCGCGCCAGCTCGTCCTCGATGCCCTTGCGCTGCGTGATGTCGCGGGCGATGGCCTCGTAGCCGATGACCCGGTCGCCGTCGAGGATGGTGAGGACGTTCTGCCCCATCCAGATGCGCATGCCCGACTTGGCGATCATCGGGAACTCGAAGTAGGTGCTCGGCTCGCGCGTCGTGAACTGGTGCCGGTAGAAGTGCGCCGCGGCGTCGCGGTAGTCGGGGTCGATGAGGTCGAGATAGTGGCGGCCGAGGAGCTCGTCCTCCTCGTAGCCGGTGATGCGCGTGGCGGCGGGGTTCACGTAGGTGAAGCGGCCGCGGTGGTCGGCGTTGTAGATGATCTCGTTGGCGTTCTCGATGATGTGCCGGTAGCGCTCCCGGCTCTCGCGCAGCGCACGCCCGCCGCGGCGGAGACAGAGCACGACGTCGTCGCCGGCCGCCGAGGCGGTGACCTCGACATGCACCCCACCCCGCAGAATCGCCTCGCCCGTCTCCGGGACGAGCACACTCGCGACGTCGTCCGTCTGCAGCAGCTCCCGCGCCGCGGCATTCATCCACAGCGTCCGCCCCTCACGCGAAACCAGCGCGAAGCCGAGCGGGAGGTGCTCGAGGAGGGGGAGGGTGGGGGGCATGGGTTTTTGTGTGGGGGTATTGTAAGACGGGTTGCCGGTTGCCCGGGGCGTTGCGTGTTGCGAGTTGCGAGTTGCCCGGGCAGTTTCGCCTGGACCCCAGAAGCCCGAGTAACGCGCCACGCGCTACTCGCAACTACAGGCAACGGGCAACCGGCAACAGGCAACAGGCAACTACGCCGACACGTCTCTCAGCCACGTCCCCGTCGTCGTCTCGTCCGCGACGCGGACGCAGTTGCGGCCGGAGTGTTTGGCGGCGTAGAGGGCGCGGTCGGCGTTGGCGACGAGGCCTTCCGCCGTCAGTCTGGCGTCGGGGATCATCGAGGCGACGCCGCAACTGGCGGTGACGCGGCGGCCGGTGCCGTTGCCGTAGGGGACGGCGAGGCGCTCGATGCCGTCGCGCAGCGTCTCGGCGACGCGGATGGCGACGTCGGAGTCGACGCCGGGGAGGAGGATCGCGAACTCCTCGCCGCCGTAGCGGGCCACCACCTCGCCGCTGCGGCGGATCGTCTCGGCGAGGAACTTGCCGACGCGCCGCAGGCAGTCGTCGCCGGCGGGATGCCCCCGCTTGTCGTTCAGCTCCTTGAAGTGGTCGAGGTCGAGGAGGATCAGCGCCAGCGGCTGCTCCTGCCGCCGCGCGCGGTTCCATTCGTCCGCCAGCGCCCGCTCGAACGAGCGGCGGTTGGCGATGCCGGTGAGGTCGTCCTCGAGCGAGAGCGCCTCCAGCTGCGTGTTCGCCACCTCCAGCAGCTCGACGGTCTGCTGCAGCTCCGCCGTCTTCTCGGCCACCTTCGCCCGCAGCCGCTCCGCCTGCCGGCTCAGCGCGCGCGTGCGGAAGCGGATCACCGCCAGCACCGCCGCCAGCGCCAGGATCGCCCAGACCGCGGTGGCGAGGCGAGTGCGGTACCAGGGCGGCAGCACGGAGAACGACCAGCGCGTCTCCTCGCTCGGCACCATGGCCGGGCCGCGCGCGCGGAGGCGGAACGTGTAGTCGTTCGCCCCCAGCGTCGTGTAGTCGATGAACGGCTCCTCGCTCCACTCGCTCCAGCGCGCGTCGATCGGGTCGAGGCGGTATTGATAGGAGATGCCGGGGCGGTAGGAGACCGGCGCGAACTCGATGCGCATGCGGCCGAAGTCGTGGCGCAGCTCGACCTGCTCGCCGCTGAGCTGCCGGTCGGCGCCCGCCACGATGCGCCGGATGAGCGGCGCCGGCTGCGGCCCGACGTTCGCCGTCACCGCGGCCGGCTCGTAGCGGTACAGCCCCTTGTCGGAGGCGAACCAGATCACGCCGTCGCCGGTGACGCGGAGGTTCTGGATGTCGGCCGCCGTCACCGAGACGAGCGGCCGCCCTTCTTTCGCGTACGTGCCGTCCGCCGCCCGCTCGAAGACGCGCGGCGGCGTGGAGTTGATCCAGACCGAGCCGCGCGCATCCTCCGCCACGACGAAGAAGCCGCGCGGAGCGGTGACGTGGCCGAGTTGCGGGTCGCGCACGAATTTCCCGTTGCGGTCGAGCTGCAGGATCTCGCCGGTGGCGCGCACGAAGACGACGCGGCCGCCGATCTGGAACACGTTCATCTCGCCGTCGCCGTACTGCCGCACGCGTGGCTTCGCGCCCCGCGGCTCGTCGATGCGCACGATGCCGTTGAAGACGGTGCCGGCCCAGAGGACGCCGCCATGCTCGACGACCGAGGAGACGTCGTGCGGCGTGCCGGCGATGACCCCCTCGTGCTGCCACTTGCCGTCGACGCGGCGGATGCTGGTGACGCCCTCTTCCTCCGCGACCCACACCCGCGCGGGGTCGCTGACGGAGCGGGAGAGGTCGTAGACGCTGCCCTCGCGGTCGATGACGTGCGCGAGCGCCCCGGCGGGATCGACGGTGTAGAAGCCCTTGACGCTGCCGACCAGCAGCTCGTCGTCGACAGCGAGCACGCGCCAGGCGCCTTCCTGCATCCCCTCCACGCGACGCGCGTTGCCGTTCCCGTCGATGGCGTAGAGGCCGTGCGTCATCGCCGCGTACAGCTCTCCGCGATGCGGCGCCAGGTCGCCGGCGCCGCCGCGGAGTCCGCGCCGTGCGTCGAATACCGTCACGGGGGAGGCGACGTCCATGCGCACCAGCGGCCCTTCCATCGCCAGCCAGAGCGAGCCCTCGCGATCGACGCGCGGCTCGTTGAGGACGGCGTCGGGGAGTCCCGCGTCGGCCGTGATGATCTGCTCGACCGCGCCGTCGGGCGCGAGGATGGCCAGCCCATGCTGGCGCGTGGTGATGACCAGCCGTCCGTCGTTCAGCCGCACGCCGCCGGTGACGATTTTCCCTTTCAGCCACTCGCTCGCCTCGGGCGCGAACGGGGTGACGCCGGCGGCACCCAGGAGGAACAGCCCCTCGTCGCGCACCGCCGCGACGACCGCGCCGTCGGCGCGCTTCAGCACCATCAGCACCCGCTTCGTGAGCGGCGTCGGCGCGATGCGCAGCGTCGACGGCTCGAAGCGGAACAGCCCCTTCGGGCCGCGCAGGAAGACGTCGGCCCCCTCGGAGAGGCAGCCGCGCGGCGCGTCGGCCGGCACGTACTCGGCGACGATGCGCGTCGAGCTGCCGTTCCACAGCAGCACGCTCCGGTCGGAGAGGTAGAGGAAGCCGGCGCTCGTCGCGCAGATGGCGTTGATGTCGCCGACGGCGCGCTTATCGGCCGGCAGTTGCGAGGCGAGCGAGCGGTACTCCTGCGCGCGCGTGTCGTACCAGCCGAAGTCGTGAACCATGCCGACGGCCACCCGCCCCTGCGCGTCGGCGGCGAGCGAGAGCGCCACCTGCTCGTCCGGCAGCTTTCGCAGGCGCCACCAGGCGCCGTCGTAGGAGACGAGGCCGTGGAGATTGCCGAAGTAGAGGACACCGCTCGCGTCCTGGGTGATGTCGAAGGTCTGCGGTCCCGCCTTGTGCACCTCGGGCGGGAAAACCGTGATCAGCGGCAGGCCGCGCTCCGCCGCTCCCGCGGCCGGCGTCGTGAGGAGACACAACACCAGCCACGGGAGGAACGCGCGGCGCGGACGACGACGCGGAGGACGAACCGACATTTCTGCGGGAACCCGCAGAAACGGTAGCACGATCTACCACTCCTCGTCTTCGTCTTCCTCTTCGCGGAACTGCACCCGCACCTCGGCGATCACCACCTCGTCGTCCTCGGCCGGCTCGATGTACAGGTAGTCGCCCGCGATGTTCTTGCCGTCGATGGTGTGCGTCCGCCCCTCGCGCGTCACGTCGAGCGAGTAGCTGAGGTATTCGTCGTCGATGCGGATCGCCAGCCGCCCGCCCGCCCGCGCGCCGACCTCGTCGTGCGCGGAGAAGCGGATCTGGCTCACCGGACGCCCATGCAGCGGGATGCGGATGCGCGAGCGCCGCCCGCCGCACTCGGAGCCGCCGATGCAGCCCCCCTCGTGGCGCAGCTCGCGCGGCCAGTCGCCGCGTCCACCGCCGCCGCCACGGCGTCCGCCGCGGCCGTACAGCACCTCGACGTCGGTGACCTCCACCTCGTCGTCGTTCGTCGTCTCGATGATCAGCCGCTTGCCGTAGACGCTCTCGACGTCGAACTCGTGCCGGCGGCCGGCGCGCTGCACGTCGATGTAGGAGGCGACGCTCTCGTCGTCGATGCGCACCGCGAGGCGGCCGTCCGCACGGGTGCCGATGGCGTCCTGCGCGTAGAAGCGGACGCCGAGGACGGGGCGGTCTTCGAGGGCGATGGTGATGCGCGTGCCGTTCTTCCGGCACTCGGCGCCGCCGATGCAGCCGTCGGCGCTCGGGTACTCGCGCCAGCCGCCGCCGGAGGGGCGGGGGCGGGGGCCGCGCGGGCGGTCGTAGTCGGGATCGCGGGGGATGCGGCCGCCGCGCTCGCGCGTGTACAGGACGGCGATGTCCTTGATCTGTACCTCGTCGTCGTTGACCGCCTCGATGACGAGATAGCGGCCGCGCAACTCGTCGACGTCGACCGTATGCACGGACCCGCGGCGCTGGATGTCGATGTGGTGGCTGACGATGTCGCCGTCGATCTTGACGCGCACCGCGCCGTCCGCCTTCTGGCCGACCTCGTCGTGCGCGTGGAAACGGATGGAGACGACCGGCCGGTCCTCGAGCGGAATGCGCAACCGCTTCTCCGGACAGGTGCTGCCGCCGATGCAGCCGCCGCCCTTGAGGACCGTCCAGTCCTGGGCGGAAGCAATGGTGGGAAGAATGAAGAGCAGCGCGATGATGACGCGACGCATGTGGAACCTCCGTTGGGGAGGATTGTATGCGGGTGGGCTGCCTGGAAATCGGGCCCGAATCGGGCGCTTTCGGGCCGCGAGCGTCATCTGCGCGAGACTGCGCGTCATCAATTGTTGTCGGTTGTCAGTTGTCGGTTGTCCGTGGCTCCTCGGGGGAAACCGCAGACAACTGAGAACCGACAACCGACAACGAATTACTTGCGCAGCCCGCGCATCCTCGCCTGCGCCAACTCCCACGTCGACCCGCTCACCCGCTCCGGTTTGTCGATCTTCTGATACGCCTCGAGCGCGGCGTCGGTGATGCCGTAGTTCTCGGCGATGCGGCCGACGACGTACCAGTCGGCGTCCTGCAGCTCTTCGTCGTCGTCTTTCTCCACGCTCTGCAGCAGCGCCTCGCGCGCCTCGGAGGACTTGCCGTTCTCCGCGTAGAGCACCGCGAGCGTGTTGAGGATGGCGTGGCTGTCGGGCGCCTTCGCGGCGGCGTGGCGCGCCTCCTCGATCGCCTTCTCCAGGTCGGACTTGGCGAAGATCGCCGTCCAGGCGTGCTGGTTGTAGTCGCCGGGGGTGGCGCCGGTGCGCTCGAGGACGCCGGCAAAGTAGCGGGCGGCGTCGGCGTACTGCCCCTGGTCGAGCGCGATGTTGCCGAGGACCTGCTGCGCGGCGAGATCGCCGGGATACTTCTCGAGACGGGCCAGCGCGCGCTTGCGCGCCTCGTCCTCGCGATCGAGCTTCGACAGCGCCACGTACGCGCTGCGGAAGGCCTGCGCGGAGTCGGGGAAGCGCTCCGAGAGCCGGTCCGCCGCGGCCAGCATGTCCTGCCAGCGCTCCAGGGAGAAGTACGCGGTGCCGAGCGCCTGGTCGATGCGCCACTGCACGTCGGGCGACGCCGTCGCGCGCGCCGCCTCGAGCACCGGCAGCGCCAGCTCGGACGACTTCTTGGTGTCGGGCAGCAGCACCGCCGCGGCGAGCTTCACCTCGTCGAGCGAGGCCTCACGCCCGCGCGTCCAGAGCGCGGCGAACGGCTCGGTCGCGACCGGATCGTCGCTGCCGCCGGAGACATGCTCGCGCGCCCAGTCCAGCCAGTGCCGCGCCGGCGCCAGCTCGTTCTTCTCCGCCAGGCGGAATGCGCGCAGCGCGAGGCCCGCGGGCGAGCCGTCGACCGCCGCGACCCGGTACTCCCCGTTCTCTCGGACGACGTAGGCAGTGAAGTCGTTGCCCTGCCCGCCCGGCGCGCGGCCGCGCAGGCGCAGGCCGACCGGCTCCTCGCCGTCCTGCTGGATCTCGATGGCGCTCACCGCCAGGTCGGCCATCAGGTTCGCGGTGAGGTCCTTCTTCTTGATCGCTTTCCGCGCCTGGCGCTCGGCGGCGCCGCGGTCGCGGCTCTGTTCGCGCAGTCCGTCTTCCTTGAAGACGACCGCGGCATCGGCGGTGGCGTACCTGTTCATCTCCTCGTTCGTGGCGCCCTTGAAGACGTCGAGGAAGGCGTGACGGAGGACCGACTTGGCATCGGTCGGGTCGAGCTTCACCTGCTCGTGCCGCGTGGCCTTGCGGACCACGTCGGCCTGCTGGCGGAGCTGCGCCGCGTTGGGCGCTCCCTGCGCCGCGACGGCGAGGAGGTCGGCCGCCGGCGCGTACTGCCGCAGCGTGATGAGGATGTTGGCGGCCTGCGACTGCGTCTCGCGACGCTTCGCCGGCTCGAGCGCCGCCGACTGCGCCGCCGCCGCCGGACCGCCGTCCGTCGCCGCGGTCGCGACGAGCGCGAAGGCGTCCCTCATCTGCTTGTCTTCGGTCTCCCCGAGGAGGGCCTTCAGCTCGTCCCAGCGCTGCGCGTGGGCGTAAAGCGCCATCAGCTCGCGGTCGACCGCGGCGTCGTCCGCCTCGTCGATCTCCTTCTTGAGGGCGACGTACTCCGCGATGGCCTCGTTGAGCCGCGCCGGGTCGCCGAAGCGGACGCCGTCGTCGGAGTGCTGCAGCATCATCCCCAGCTCGGCGCGGATGACGAGATCGTCCTTGTCGAGCTCCTTCGCCTTGCGGTACGCGGCGATGGCGCCGCGGATGTCGGCGCCGCTGCGCAGCTCGCGCCCGATCAGGTCATTGGCGAGGACCCAGCCGAGCGTCGCATGCGCGCGCGCCGACTTCGGCTCGATCTCGATGGCCCGCTTCGCCTCGCGGCGCGCCGCGGCGCCGAGGCCGCCGGCCAGGAGCGCACGCGCGATCTCCGCGTGATGCAGCCCCTCCTTCGGATGGAGCGCGGAGACGCGGCGGTACTCGGCCACCGCCTTCCCGACCTCGCCCGCGTCGAGGTACTTCTTCCCGAGCTGGTCGAAGTAGAGGAGGAGGGGCGGCTGCTTGTTCAGCTTCACCACTTCTTTGCGCAGCGCCTCGAACTGCGCGGCGGTGATGCGGCGGGGGCCGGAGTCGAGCTTCAGGTCGGCCAGCACCACGCCGTCGTCCTGCACCGTGAAGTTCTTGGTGAGTGTCGCGGTGGAGAGCTTCAGCGTCTCCGGCTTCGGCAGGTTGCGCGTCACGTAGCCGGGCGGCGGGACGATGCGGTAGCGGATGTCGAGCACGTACGGCTTCGGGAAGACGTAGTCGTGGACGCGCGGCTTGTAGCGGTCCTCTTCGGGCGTCTCCTCGTCGTCGGTCTCCGGGTCCTGGTGCAGCTCGGCCGGCATGTCGCCGACGAGCCGGCTCATGAAGATGCCGATGGCCGCCTCGCCGCCGCCGGTGACGCCGCGCCCCGCCTCCTGCATTTCGAGGTGGATGCGGAAGGGCTTGGTGAGGTCCTTTGCGTCGGTGGTCTCCCACTTCGCGACCTTCTTCGACAGGTACGCGTTCTCGGCGTACGTCTTGAGGCCGTCGCCGAGCTCCTTGCGGTCGTTCGTCGTGTAGTAGCGGCGCGTCGAGCGCTCGTCGCTGCCGGCGTACTCGGTGGTCTCGGTGATGGAGGCCTTGCCGTCCTCGACGAGCCGGAACTCGCGGCGCTCGACGGTGACGTTGGCCGACGACTCCGCGAGCGGCGTGCGCACGAGCGCCGCCGTGCCGCTCTTCGCCACGAGCGCGAGGCGTCCCTGATCGGAGTCGGGCAGCTCGCCGGCGCGCGCGAACTCGTCGGTCGGGTCGATCCAGATCGGGTCCGGCCCCTCGGTCAGCACGATCACGTGATTGAAGTGGCCGAGGCCGGGGAGGTCGGGCTCGACGTCGAAGCCGGCGCCGGCGCGCAGCAGCACCACGTTCGCCGGGACGCCCGCCTGCCGGAGCATGGCCACGAGCAGCGTCGCCTTGTCCTTGCAGTCGCCGTACTTGTTCTTCAGCGTCTCGGCCGGCGTGCGGGGGATGATCGAGCCTTCGCCGAACTCCACGCCGGCGTAGCGGATCTGCTTCTCGATCGCCGCCAGGACGCGCGCCGCGATCTCGCGCGGCTCCTTCGCGTTGCCGACCGCGCTGGCGGTGAGCTTCGCCACCACCGCGCCGTCGCCGATCTTCTCGTCGACGATCTTCGCGTAGCGCGCCGCGACATCCTCCCACGACTTGCCGGTCGACCAGGCGACGTACGAGAACATCGAGACCTCCGGCGGCAGGTTCCACTCGCGGATCTCGATCGCCTTCTGCGGGCCGGCCTCGAAGACGAGCTGCGTCCGGTCGGCGGTTTCGGTCTTGCGCGGCTGGATGGCGGGCTGGGTGCGGTTCACGAGACGCACGCCGAGGGCGGTGGGGTAGTCGAGCGTGAGGCGCGACTGGCGCGTCTCCACCCAGCGGCCGAACTGGTGGCGCGAGGCCACGCCGGCGTCGGAGAGCGGGTTGCGCTCCTTGTAGGTCACGGTCTGCTCGATCACCGACCCCGGCGCGACGGCCGGGAGCGGGCCGCTGAGGATGCGCGTGTCGGTGAACATGGCCGGCTCGTCGACGGCGTCGTCGATGCCGAAGGAGCGGGGGTCGAGGCGGTGCACGGCGCCGTCGCGCGTGATCACCCGCGCGTCGACTTCAGGCCGCTCCTGGTACCAGGGAGCCCAGCCGGTCTCGATCGTGTCCCACCCGTCCACGCCGCTGTCGTTGTTGACGCGGTAGATCATCCGCTCCACACGCGTCGAGCGGCCGTCGGCGCCGAAGGTGACGGTCGCCTCGTCGAGGAGCACGATCACGCCGTCGTCCGGCTTCTGCGGCTTGACCGCCTCCGCCGCCGCGAGCAGCGCCTTCGGGTCAGAGGCGAACGGCGCCCCATCCCACACCTCGGCCGACAGCGGCGAAACCGACAAAAGAACGAGCAGAAGCGCCGACGCGCGCGAGAGCTTGCACATGATTTTTCCGGACCTCGGAAGGGATGGTACCAGAAAAGTTATTGGGGGTGTTTGCTGGTGGAGCGGCGGGCTTCAGCCCGCCGGAAGGGATGTCACGCTAGGCGGTGCCGCCGGTCTCGCGTACCGAAGCGGCGCGGCGGTTGCCGCGAAAGACGTGACGAGGACGCCTCGACATTTTCGAGTCAGCACTTGAAGCAGGTCAGGTGCAGATTGAAGGCGCGAGAGCGACCGGCCCTCGCGCCTGCGAATTTAACGCTTCACGACTTCGGGAGCCGTCGGGAACTGTGTCACCTGCGGCGTGGCTGTACACACCACGGAGTATCCGCCGACCCGGTTGTAGCCGCCGGCGTTGCCCAGTTCTTCGAAGTGATCGAGCGCTTCGACGCGGCGCGGAGTACTGGACGGAGCGCGCGCGCAAACCCGAGCTGGATCGGACCACGCGAGATTTGCCGCGAATTTCTTGCGAGTAAAATCGTGACACGCGGAAGCAGCCGCGGTGATTGTTGCGCCGCTGACTGTGCCCTTCCCGAGCAGCGCTTTTCCACCGTCCGTTGCCACAGTCGCCACACACGTGAACGATCGCGACGCGCTCGTTTTGAGAGGCAATCGGATCGTCGGTCCATCCGCGCCCGTGATCGTGAAATAGGTCGTGGCGGCGGCGTCGTACGTTCCGGAAACGAACTGCTGGGTCGCAGGCAGGCCGAGTCGCGTAGCGGTATCAGGCGCGATTTTCGAGGACGCGTCGACCACAAACCCGCCGGGCGGCAGCACGGTTCCGTGATCGAATTGAACGACCAGATTGTTGCCTTCGACAAATGCGGTTCCGTGGTACGCATTCGCGGACGCCTTCTCAACCTCGAGGCCAATCTTGAGCGGAGGCCAGGAAATCACGACTTTGATTTTCACCTTCGGCTCGTTTTCCGCGCCAAACGCACTACCACCTACGAACAATACCAGGGACAGAAGAACCACCATTACTGATCGCATAAAAAGTCTCCCTTCGATCCAGTAGTGATCGTTGCCAACGAAACGTTTCACGGCTTGCGGACTCGGTGGCCGCGTTAGCTACACGTCTGGCGTTCCGCGACGGCTGAATATCTCGGCCAACACGTTCCCCAGATTTCGCTCCGCTCCATCGATGTAATGGAGAACGAACTCCTCCGGCTCGTCAGGCCAGTCGCCGGCGTGAGAATAGGCTTCCAACATCGAAATCGCGCCGTCTCGAACGAAGAGTATCGATCCGCCGCCGTGCTCGGTGCCGCGTAGATCAAAGTAGACGTCGGAGATCTCGAAGTTTCGTGGCTCGACGCGCGGGATACTCGGAGGTACGGCAAAGTTCAGAAAGAACCCACAGCCGGATAGTTCGCGGGAAACGAACTGAGCATGCCGCGCCTGCTCGCGTAGCCCTACCAAGATCTCGAGTGAACCTGCGAGCAGCGCGTCGAGTAATGCCGTTTCGAAGGCGGTAATCACCGGCTCTCGGATGACTCGCATGCAACGGAATCATATCCGGCACCGTGCTGCCACTGGCGTCACTGGCCGACGTCTCAAATGCATGTTGCTCCAAACACGTTGATCACCGTCAGGTGTGAAGCTGATGCGAACCGCCAGCCTTCGAACCCAAAGCTACAGAACGGTCTCTATTTCGGCAGCGACGGCGATCTGGCGCTTCGCCAGCGTGCGTAACGTTTCGCCGTTGATTCTCCGATTCGTGGTGTACATCAGCGCGCCTCCTTCCAGGTTGAGCGCCGCACGGTCGGGCGCAGCGTCGTAGAAATCGAAAAAGGCCGCTCGCAAACGGTCTGTCAGCCAGCCGTCGCGTGGGTGATAGCCACTGTCGCGCACAATGAGCGAGTCGGGTTCCCGGTCGTTGCCACGCCGCTTGAACGTGAGGTTGTAAATATCGGACACATTGCGGAGAGGAACGGTGATGACGAGCCCGGAACCGCGGATGTGGCGGCCGTCCGTACCTCGCGACCGGTAGCCTTGCGCGATCTCGCACCGGCGGCCGTCGACGTTCACCTGGAAGACGGAGGTTGCGTAGGAGCCGTGTGCTGCTGTCGTCGTGAAGGCGGACGCCAGGCTCTCGACACATCTCCGGCGTCGCCGCTCGGCCATCCGTGAGAAAGCCCACAGCAGGAGAAAGGCGAGCACGATCCCGCCGGCGATGAGGCGGGTTTGCGTGATCTCGTCCAATTCCATCTGCGTTCAGACCGCCCATCCCCTGGAGCGCTCGACCGCACGATGCCACTGCGCGAGCTTCGCCCGCCGCTCGTCTTCACCGATCCGCGGCTCGAACGTCCGCTCGGCGGCCCATTCCGCGACCGGCAGGCCGGCGAGGTAGGCGGCGCCGAGGGCGGTGGACTCGGAGGTGCGCGCGCGGAGGACCGGGATGCCGGCGAAGTCGGCCTGCAGTTGCATCAAAAGATCGTTGACCGACGCGCCGCCGTCGACGCGCAGCTCGGTGAGGGCGATGCCGGAGTCGCGGTGCATCGCCTCGAGCACGTCGGCGGTCTGCAGCGCGATCGACTCCAGCGTGGCGCGGGCGATGTGCGCCGCCGACGTGCCGAGGGTCAGGCCGACCAGAGTGCCGCGGGCGTAGCCATCCCAGTGCGGCGTGCCGAGGCCGGTGAAGGCGGGGACGAAGACCACGCCGCCGGTGTCCTCGACAGACGCGGCCAGCGGCTCGACGTCGGACGACCTCCGGATGATCCCGAGCTGGTCGCGCAGCCACTGCACGGCGGCGCCGGTGACGAAGATGCTCCCCTCCAGCGCGTACTGCACGTCGTCGCCGCGCTGCCAGGCGATCGTGGAGAGGAGGCCGTGCGTCGAGGCGACCGCCTTCCCGCCGGTGTTCATGACCACGAACGAGCCGGTGCCGTAGGTGTTCTTGGCCATGCCGGCGCGCGTGCATTGCTGGCCGAAGAGCGCCGCCTGCTGGTCGCCGGCGATCCCGGCGATGGGGATGCCGGACGGAATCGGCAGGCCGGCCGCGGTATGCGCGACCACTTCGCTCGACCCACGCACCTCCGGGAGCAGCGCTCGGGGAATACCGAGGATCGAGAGCAGCTCGTCGTCCCAGACGCGGCGGTGGATGTCGAAGAGGAGCGTGCGCGACGCGTTCGTGACGTCGGTAACGTGCGCGCGCCCGCCGGTCATGTTCCAGATCAGCCAGGAGTCGATGGTGCCGAAGGCGAGGTTCGCGGCGTCGTGGTGCTGCAGGAGCCAGCGCAGCTTCGTGCCGGAGAAATAGGCGTCGAGCAGCAGTCCGGTGCGCGCGCGGAACAGCTCCGCGAGGCCGCGCGCCTTCAACTCGTCGCAGTACTCCGCGGTGCGCCGGTCCTGCCAGACGATCGCGTGGGCGACCGGCTTGCCGGTGGTGCGGTCCCAGAGCACGGTCGTCTCGCGCTGGTTGGTGATGCCGATCGCGGTGACCTCGACGCCGGGGACTTTGGCGAGGCACTCGGCGGCGACGCCGAGCTGCGTCTGCCAGATCTCCTCAGCGTCGTGCTCCACCCAGCCGGGTTGCGGATAGAACTGCCGGAGCTCGCGCTGCGCAACCGCCAGCACCCCGCCGCGAGGATCGAAAAGGATCGCGCGCGAGGAGGTGGTCCCCTGATCGAGCGCCAGGACGGCCTGCATGACCGGCGATTCTAACTATGATGCGCGGCGATGACCGCCGTGCTGTGGCGCCGCCTCGACCGGTTTCGTCTGGAGGGGACGGCCGTCGTGTGGGAGCGCGAAGCTCCGTGATGCGGCATCCGCTCCGGGTGGCGATCGCGTTCGCGCTCGCGTCGACGGCGGTGCGCCTCTACCTCGCGCATCGTTACTTCGGGTTCCAGACGGGCGATGACGTCGAGATCGCGGAGGAGGCGTTCCGGCGCGCGCTGGGGCTGGTGTTCTGGCCGTGGGAGGTGCGCAATCTCTTCCTGCCCGACCTCCTCGTCGCGCCGTTCGTCGCCCTCGGGCACGCGCTCGGCGTCCGAGATACGTTCGCGCTCGCGCAGATCGCGCGCTATCCCTTCATCGCGCTCGCCGGGGTGAACGTCGTGCTGCTCTTTCTCCTCGGGCGGCGCTGGTATGGCGACGCGGTCGCGCTGACGGCTGCGGCGCTCTACTCGATGCACTGGATTCCGCTCGTCTACGGCAGCTCGCTCTACCCGCGCACGTTCGCGGTGACGTGCATCCTCGGCGCGGCGATCCTGCTCTCGCGCGAGTCGACGACCGCCACCCGCGCGGTGCTGGCGGGCGTGCTCGCCGGGCTGGCGGTGACGGCGCGCTACAGCGAGGCGGTCTACTTTTTCTCGCTCGTCCTCTACGTCGCCAGCCGCCGCAAGGCGCTGGCGGGATTGACGTGCGGCTTCGCGGGTACCGTCGTCCTGGCGGTCGGTCTCTACGACCGCGTGACGTACGGGCGCTGGTTCGGGAGCCTGATCGAGTTCGCGGAGCTGACGTTCATCCGGCGCGACGCCGCGTCGCTGGTCGTCTTCCACCCGCCCTGGTGGTACCTGACGAACCTGCCGCACTGGCTGCCGCTGGCGCTGCTGCCCGGCTTCGTGATCGCGGTGCGGACGGAGTGGCGGCGCGCGGCGATCTTCGTCGGGCTGCCGCTGCTGGCGCTGAGCGCGATCTTCCACAAGGAGCTGCGCTACCTGCAGGTCGTCGTGCCGTTCGCGATCCTGATCTCGGTGCACGGCCTCTGGAGCGTGCGCCACCGCCGCCGGCTCGTCGCGCTGCTCCTGGTGCTGGCCATCCCGCTCGGCCTGACGCGCATCCGCGAGGTGACGAAGCGCTCGACCAATGCCGCGGCGGCGGCGATCTGGATCGGCGCGCGGCAGCCGCGGTCGGTGGCGCTGTCGCAGTCGTGGGCGTACGGCGGACGGATGTTCCTGGCAAACGACGTCGTCACGTACGAGGTGGGGATTCCTCCCGACCCGGCCACGCTGCGCAAGGAGGCGCCGTCGTTGACCGTGCTCGCGGTCTACGCGCACGACGCCAGCCGCGCGCTGCGCGCGATCTGTGCGCAGCACGGCCTGTACGAGACGGCGACGTTCAGCGGCCGCGGAGGGCGGGCCGTCGTCGTCTTTACCGCGCGTCGCGCGGCTTCTCGTCGGTGAGCGTGGCCAGCGCGGAGACGCTGATGTGCTCGAGCGCCCCCACCAGCGCGTCGAGGCTGTCGACCGACTCCAGCCGGGCGATGGCCTGCTTCACGCGCGGGTCGGTGACGGCGCGGTAGCCGCGGAAGCGGTGCGCCATGAAGCGCAGCAGCGGGATGAGCGTCGCGTTGATCAGGTACTCCTCGCGCGCGATGAGGCCGGGCGCGGGCTGCATCACGACCGGCACCGGCGCGGGAGTGGGCTCCTGCGCAATCGGCACGCGGGCGAGCTCGCGCAGCGTCTCGTCGAGCTTGGAGAGATAGGGCGAGAGGTCCTGTTCTTTCGGCGGGGGTGGAGTGGTGGCGCCGTGGATGGCGCGCGCAATGTCCCCGATCCGGTCCGAAACCACGCTCAGCTCCGCCATCACCTTCGCGGCCGGATCGTCGCTGCCGCCGAGGCGCTGCAGGCGCTGGTAGCCGGCCTTGATGTCGTTCCAGCGGGCGCGCTGCGCGTCGGTCATCCGGCCACGCAGCTCGGCGAGCTTGAGCAGGTTCTCCTCGGCGCCGGTGGTGAGCGTCTGCGCCTCGCCGAGGTAGTGGTCGTCGATGAGGCGCTGCAGCTCGTCCTCGTTCATCGCCGGGAGCACCTTCTCGGCGAGCTTGTTCATGTTGCGGTACGAGCCCTGGAGCTTGAACGGCGGCTCGGTGCGGTAGGCGTGCTGCTGCGCCGCCGAGACGACGTACTGGCGGTTCACCTTCGAGAGGAGCTGCTGGATCGTGACCAGCTTGCGCATCACGGCGACGATCTCCGTCAGCTCCACGCCGGAGTAGTCGTGCGCGAGCTGGTCGGGCGGCACGTTCTCGCCGCGCGCCATGCGCGCCAGCTTGTGCACGTCTTCGGGCTCGCGCGTGAGCAGCGGCGCGGTGACGGAGTTCGAGGTGAGCGAGTTCTCGATGTAGGAGAGCTCGAACAGCTCGTCACGCCCCTGCAGCACCTCGCCGAGGTTGTAGACGTCGGCGCGGTTGGCGAGCATGTCGGGGATCTCGAACTTCTCGCCCGACTCGGTGTACGGGTTGCCGGCCATGCAGACGGCGAAGCGGCGGCCGCGCAGGTCGTACGTCTTCGTCTCGCCGTTCCAGACGCCTTCGATCTTGCGTTGCGCGTCGCAGAGCGAGATGAACTTCTGCAGGAACTCGGCGTGCGTGTGCTGGATGTCGTCGATGACGAGGAGCACGTTGTTCCCCATCTCCAGCGCTAAATTCAGCTTCACGATCTCCTGACGCGCGGTGGCGTTCGGCGCCTCGTTCGGGTCGAGCGAGCGCACCGAGTGGCCGAGCGCCGGGCCGTTGATCTTCACGAACACGAGGCCGAGGCGGTGGGCGACGTACTCGAGAAGGGTGGTCTTGCCGTAGCCCGGCGGCGAGACGAGGAGGAGCAGCCCCATGAGATCGGTGCGCTTCTTCTCGCCGGCGACGCCGACCTGCTTGGCCAGGTTCGACCCAATCAGCGGCAGGTAGACCTCGGAGATCAGCTTGTTGCGGACGAAGGACGACATCACCTTCGGCTGCAGCTCGTTGAGGCGCAGCCGCTTCCGCTCGCGCTGCAGCAGCTCGTGGCGCTTCTGCTGGTAGGCGCGGAACGCCGGGACGCGCTCCGTGCTGAAGCGGCCGAGGCGGGAGAGGAACTCGTCGAGGCGCAGCTCCATCGCGCCGTTCACGACGCGCGGGTGCTGGCCCAGGAGGCCGGTGACGGTCGCGCTCACGAGCGCCGAGGAGCGCTCGCGCGAGAGCTTGCCGTTGGTGACGATCGCGGCGACGGCTTCCACGTTCGGGACCCAGGCGGAGACGACGGACCACTTGCGCGCCACGTCCAGCTCGCGCAGGTCTTCCGGGCAGGCGCCGAGCAGCTCGGCCGCCTCGGCGCTGAGGACGAAGCGCACCGGCTCGGCGGCGATCTCCTCGAAGAGGTATTCGCCGGCGCCGTGCGTATCGCCGGCGGCGACGGGGAGCCACTGGTCGATCGACTTCTGCAGTTCCGCGGCGAGCGGCGCGCCGGCGTTCTTTTTCTTCAGCGCACGCGCCTGCACCGCCCAGGCGTTCTTCAGCGTCTCGTCCTCGAAGAAGGCCCAGAAGAGCGCGGCGGCCGCGCGCGCGGAGGGGGAGAAGCGGAGCAGGCCGGCGGTGGCCAGCATGCCGCGCAGCTTCTCGGCGATGAGCGCGGCGTCGTGATCGTGCACGCCCCGCTCGTAGCCTTCGTCGTAGCGGGAGGCGGCGGCCTCGCGGACGTCTGCGTCCAACGCCGTATACGCGAGATATTCGCTGCGATACACATCCGCGGTTTCCGAGACCAGCTCCTGGTCGGGAAAGTCCAGCGCCTCGGTGATGGGCTCGAAGAAGCTCGTGCCGGTGACGTGCAGGTGCGGCCTGCCCTCGCGCGGGACGATGGTCAGCTCGATCGGCTGCGTGTTGACGCTGAAGCGGTGCTGGCCGAGGCGGACGACGTCGTCCTCGAAGATGTCCTTGCGGTCACGGAGGGCGCGTGCGGCCTCGTCGCGGGCGGTCTTGAGCTTCCCGTCGATCTCGTCGGCGCGAACGACGTCGCCGAGCTCGCGCAGCTTCGCCGACGTGTCGCGCAGCTTCGTGACCATCGCGTCGGAGGCGAAGAAGGCATTCAGGCCATCGGTGTCGCCGAGCGTCGAGGCTCGGCGGGCGATGCCCTGGAGGATGCGCGTGGCGGCCTGCGCGAGCTGCTCGGCGCGCCGCTGGCGCTGCTCGAGGAGCGACTGCTTGCGCGCGGTGAGTGCGTCGTAGACCTCTTCGCGCTTCGCGGCCAGCCGCGTCACGAACTCGTCGAACTCGGAGAAGCGCGACTCCAGCTCCTCGAGGTGCAGCATCAGCTTCGACAGCTCCGCGTCGCAGCGCTCCGGCTCGTCGGCAATCGACACGGCGTTGGCGACGGTCTGGGAGAAGAGCGCGAACTGCACACCGAACTCGGCGACCTGCTCCTTGCCCAGCACTTCCTTGCGGCGGTTCAGCACCAGCGCGCGCACGCGATTCGCGGCCCCCATGAGCGTGGAGACGCGCTCGAGGATGCTGATGCGCACGGTCGGGTCGTCGATCTGCAGCCCGCCGACGACCTCGGTGAGAAGGTTCAGCGACGCGACGACCGCTTCCAGCTCGGCGACCAGCGCCGCCGCCTCGGTCGTCTTCTGCACGCCGGCGATGCGGGACTCGATGCCGGAGATCTGCGCGGTGAACGGCGCCAGCGCTTTTTCATCGAGGAGAAACGCGACGGTGCGCTTCGACAGGTCGCCGAAGCGGCGGACGATCTCCTGCTCGAGCGCGTCGAGCTTCGCCCGGTCGACGTAGCGCAGCTCGCGCAGGGAAATGACGTGCCCCTGCCTCGAGCGGAGCTCCGCGAGCTGCTGCACGTACTCGTCGATCGACGACGGCTCGGGGCGTTTCTCCGAGAGCGACGCCTCGGTGTCGGCGACCGCCTTCGCCGCCTGCGCCCGCAGCGTCTCCACCTTCTCGAACTCGTCGATGATCAGCTCCGCGGTCGCGCGCACCTCGCGCAGCGTCGAGAGCAGGTCCTCCGCCTCGGCGTGCCCGAGCCAGTGATAGGCGTCGCAGACGCGCGAGGAGGCGGCGATCAGGTCTTCGTACGTGGCCCGCGACGGCGTCTGCTCGTCGACGAGGCGGCAGATCGTCAGCGCGTCGGAGAGCCCGCGCACGAGGTCGCGGTTGCCGATCTTCTCGAGATACGCGCCGGTCTTCGGCGCCTTCGCGGCGTGGTCGTCGCTCACGAACGGCGTCTGCCAGATCTGCATCGCGTGCACGCGCGTCGGCTCGTGCGAGGTGGCGTTGAAGATCACCATTCGCCCGTCGTCGAAGAGCGAGTAGCCGTGGCAGGTGAGCGGATTCACGACCTCTTTGCGAATGAGGTTGTAGGGGAAGAGCAGCGTGCGCCCCTCGTCGCGGCGATGGAAGGCGTAGAGCACGTCCTCGCCGTTGGGCGAGCGGATCGCGCGCAGGAACTCCATCTGCTCCGGGTCGTGCTCGAACAGCTTCACCTCGCCGGTGCGGAGGTAGTAGCCGCCCGGGAAGATGATGCCGTGGTCTTCCGGCAACTGGATGCAGGCGAAGCCGATCGCGTCGATGCGCTTGACCGACTTCGTGCGGGTGTTGAAGACGAAGTGGCGCCACGCCTTCTCGCGGTAGGGGAGGATCTTCAGCAGGATCAGGCTGCCGACGAGCGCGTAATGGATCTGCGCGTCGTCGAGCGACTGGTCGGGATCGTCGACCGGCTCGCTGTAGATGCCCTTGCCGGTGGTGGTGTTGTCCTCGATCTTGATCGTCAAGTCGCCGCGGATGGTCTCGACGAAAACCTGGTCGTTGACCGAGACATGCGGGTGCTCGCCGGCGACGAAGTCCTGCCGCGAGGTGACGGTCCACTCGAAGTCATGACGCGGCGGAAAGACGTGATCCCGCTCGCCGCGGTTGTCGATGTAGGTGACGGTGCCGTCGACGCCCACGTTCCAGCGGAAAACGCGGATGTCGGCCAGCTTCTCGCCGGTCTGGAAGACGGCCAGCAGCTTGGAGTCGACGCGGCGGAGCTGCAGCAGCTTCGAGGAGCGGTAGTACTGCACCAGCTCCCGGAAGTCGCGCACGAACCGCTCCTCGGTGAGGAACGACGGCCCCTGCACCGGCCCAAAATCCTCGAGGCGGTGCAGCGAGAGGACGTCCGCCACCTGCGTCTCGGTCTTGAGCCCGATGAAGACGTTGTACCCGAAGAGCAGATTGCTCCCGACCTCCACGATGTCCCGAGGAACGCAGTTGTTCTCCGTCCGGATCCGGTCGGACCCGAGCAGGGACATCTCGCTTCCCCCGAAAAGGGAGATGCGTTTGGTGTTGAGAGCGGTTGCCTTCGTCGCGAGTTGTTTGCCGGACGCGGTGAGGCGCTCTTTGAGGAGGTCGTAGGTGGCTTGTTCCATTGGGGGGTGTTGTCAGTTGTCGGTTGTCGGTTATCTGCGGCCCTTCGCCCGGGCGATCAGCCCCGGACAACTGACAACAGACAACCGACAACAGCAGCGATTAGTCGGCCCTCACCACCGGCAGCTTCGCATTCGCCGCCGTCACAACAGGCGCCGAAGCCGGCACACCGAGCCGCTCCAACACCGCCTTCGCCGTCTCGCTCTGTTCGAGGAACGAGTCGACGGCCTTGCCCATCCCCACCGAGTTCACGACGCGGTCGAGGAACTGGCCGTCGCCGCCGACGATGTCGATCTTGGCGTTCTGCAGGGCGACGCCGAGGATTTTGGCTTTCGCTTCCTCGACGGCCTGGCGTGCCTCGATCTCCGAGGTGCCGAGGCTGCGGGCGGTCTCGATGCGCATGCGGAACTCCTCGTGCTCGCGGGTGGCCACGTCGAACTCCTTCATGGCCGTCGCCTTCTGCTGGATGCCCTGTGCCTCGGCCACGGCCTTCTCGCGCAGCACCGAAGCCTCGGCCGCACCGAGCTTCGCCACGGCCGCCGCCTCCGCTTCCTTGATCCGGATCTGGGCGAGGCCGAGCTTCTCGGTCGCCACCGCGTCCGCTTCCTTCACCTTCACGTCGGCAAGACCGCTGGCCGCCGCCTGCGCCTGCTGCCCCTCGGCCAGGCGGATCTTCGCCTTCGCCTCACGGTCGGCCGCCTCGAGGTCCGCCTCGGCCAGCATCACCCGCTCTTTGGCGATGTGCACCGCCGCCTGCTCGGCCGCCTCGGCCGCCTTGATGTCCTTGACCAGCTTCTCCTGCGCCTCGGCTTCCGCGGCGATGATGACCGCGTCACGGCTGCGCTTCGCGTCCTCGAGGACCTGCACCGACTTGATGCGCTCCTGCTCCTCGACCACGCCGCGCTCGACGACGACCCGCTCGCGGATCACGTCCTGGATGTTCTTGCGCTCGATCTCCAGCGCCTTCTCCTTCTCGATGCGCGAGAGCTCCACCGCCCGCTCGCGCGAGACCGCTTCCAGCATGCGGTCCTTCTCGACGCGCTCCGCCTCGATGCCGACCACGCGCTCGCGGTTCTTCTGCGCGACCTCGATCTGGCGCTGCTTGTTCTGCTCGCTCACCGCGACCTGCTCGTCGGTGATGATGCGCGCCGCCTCGCTGCGCAGCCGCTCCTCGGCCTGGATCTTCTGCAGCTCGGCCGCCTCGCGCGCGCGCACCGACTCGATCTCCCGCTTCTGCTTCGCCTCGGCGTCCGCCTGCTGGCGCTCCAGCTCCAGGATCGCCTCCTGCGCCTCGACGTCCTGCTTCTTGGTGAGCTTGCGCTCGTTGTTCTGGAACTCGTTCGTGCGGACGTGCTCCGTCGACGTCAGCTCCGTGATCTTGCGGATGCCCTGCGCGTCGAGGATGTTCATCGGGTCGAGGTTCGCGATCGGCGTCTGCTCGAGATAGTCGATGGCGGCGTCCTCGAGGACGTAGCCGTTCAGGTCACGGCCGATGAGGTTGATGATGGCGTCGCGGAACTCGTGGCGCTTCGTGTAGAGGTCGACGAAGTCGAGCTGCTTGCCGACGGTCTTCAGCCCCTCGGAGAACTTCGCGCTGAACAGCGCCTCCAGCGTCTCCCGGTCGGAGGCGCGCAGGCAGCCGATCGACTGCGCGACCTTGATCACGTCCTCGACGGTCTTGTTGACGCGGACGAAGAAAGTGACCTTGATGTCGGCGCGGATGTTGTCGCGGCAGATCAGGCCGTCCTTCGCGCGGCGATCGATCTCGATCGTCTTCACGGAGATGTCCATGACCTCGGCCTTGTGGATGATCGGCAGCACGGTGGCGCCGGTGAACGTCACCTCCGGCTCCGCCTTCATCTTGTTGACGATGAGCGCCTTCCCCTGTTCCACCTTCCGGTAGAACTTCGCGATCATGATCCCGACCACGAAGGCGGCCATGAGGAGGAGTGCTGCGCCAATGATGACGGCAATGATGAGGTCCATTTGGGTTTCTCCTTGAATTAGGCGTGTTGAAGAGTCGCAGAGTCTCAGAGTCTCAGAGTCTCAGAGGGAATTCGGGTGGGCGGAGCCCCTCTGAGACTTTGCGACTCTGAGACTTTGAGACTGTCCGTGGCAATCGATGGATCGAGCGGCCCGACGTGATAGACGCCGCGGTCCGAGTCATAGTCGTAGACGATGGCAGGACTGCCGAGCGTCAGTTCGTTCTTTCTGAAGCAGCGCACCTCGGCGATGTAGTCGCCGACTTCCGCGGTCCCCGCCTCCTCGTCCACCCGCAGCGAGCGGATGGTGCAGACCTTCCCGACCAGCTCCGTCCGATGACGCGCCGGGGCGGTCTCGAAGACGTGGCGCAGCGGACGGACGGCCACCGCGCCGAGGGCGAGGCCGATCCCGGCGGAGGCCAGGCCGATGCCGGTGTCGAGGAGCGCGCCGTCGGGCAGGAAACGGTCGCCGACGTAGCTCGAGAGCCAGGCGAAGATGGAGGCGACGCCGCCGTAGAGCACCACCGGAATCCCGGCGTCGAAGATCTCCAGGTGCCAGTCGGTGTCCACAAGCCCGGCGACCGCGGCCAGGGCGTAGAGCACGAAGAATCCGAGCATGACGGTGAAGACCACCGTCGGAAACTCGAGGACGGCCGCGAGAAAAGCATTCATGGTAGTGGAGATAACTATATTACCACGATTCGGGGGCGGGGAACGTGCGCTACCTCACAGAGGGGTCGCGGGTTCCTCGGAGTTCCTCGGGGTTCCTCGGAACTATTGCGCGATCGCCGAGGAACCCGAGGAACCCGAGGAACCTACTCCACGGCAAGCCGGATTTCCTGCAGGTGCACCGGTTTCACCGGCAGCTACTTCACTCCGTTCCGGAGCTCCTGCACGTGCACCGCCTTCACGGGCTGGCCGGTCAGCGTCGCGTCGGTGAGGGGGTAATTGAAGAAGCCGAGGGCCGTCCGTGCCTCCTGGATGGCGGTGCGCAGCTCGGTGAGCTGCACGGCGCGGATCACGACCGACTGGGTCCAGGTCCGCGGCGTCAGCCCGGCCGTGACCCGCAGCGCGTTCGCGGCGCGACGAAGGTCGGCGAGATGCGCCGCCTTCACGGTGGTCGTCCCGGGGATGAGGTTCGAGTCGGTGAACTGCGTCGTCACCGCCAGGTCCCTCTGGCTGTGGGAGGAGTGGCTCCCGCCCGCGTCGAGCGACCGGACGGAGTAGACGTACGCCGTGTCGGGCGTGAGGCCGGTGTCGAGGGCTCCGGCACTCGCCGTCGTGCCGATGGAGACCCCGTTGCGGAAGATCTCGTACGACGAGGCGTTCACCCCCGGGTACCAGGTCAGCCCGACTGACGTGGTGCCGGCGGCTGTGGCCGAGAGGGCGGCCGGGCTTCCGAGTTGATACTTGAACGCCGGACCCGGCGCCACCTGCCCGCCGCTCGCGACCGACAGCGTCACGGTGCCCTCCGCGTTGGGAGGGGCGACGGCGGTGAGGCGGCTGGAGCTGACGAACGTCGTCGCGGCGGTGTTGGCGCCGAACGAGACCACCGCGTCCTGGCCGAAGTTGCGGCCGTCGATCGTGACCACCGTGCCCCCGCCGGGCGGTCCGGTGAGCGGCGAGGCGGAGGTGATCCTCACGCTGGGCGGGCGGAGCACCTGACCGAGCTCGTAGACGTCGCCCAGGCCGTAGGCGCTGTAGAAGAGATAGGTGAGGCCGTTGTGCACGAAGAGGAAGGGCCGGTCCGGCTGCTTCGTATAGCTACCCGGCTCGGCGTAACCGGCGGGGGCGGCGTGGTAGTAGCGGCGAAAGAAGTTCCCGGTGCTCACCGGCTGAGGCGTGCCGCCGGCGACGTTCAGGAGACGGAGGTCGTACACGCGAGACGCGTCGAGCATCTCCGACCCGACGATGGCGAGATAGCCGGCGGCGGCGTGCAGGCCCACCGCCCCAAACGTCGAGCCGTCGAGCGGATAGGCGGTCTTCTCGTACGTCGAGGCGGCGAACTTGAAGAGCGTGCTGCCGGCGGTGCCGTACTCGGTCACCCAGAGGTTGCCGGCCTCGTCGAACGCGACGTCGCCGAGCGTCCCGGTGGGAACGTGCTCGACCAGCGGCGCGCCGCCCGCGATCAGCGCAGCGTACGTGTAGACCCGCATCTTGCGGGGGGTGCCGCCGTGAATGACCGCCACGTGCTTCGCCGCCTCGTTCTTCGACCAGGCGAACGCCCAGTGCGTGTTGCCGGTGCGCTGGGCGCCGTGCAGCACCGGCGCCGCCGGGACGGTGACGTTGTACAGGCGCGCCTTCTCCGAGTCGGAGGTGTACGCGTAGTACGCGCCTTCATGCTTCATCGTGAAGAGCGTTGCGCCGGAGGCGTAGTACGGCGTCTTCACCTGTACCATGAACGGAAGGTGCTTGCCGTCGGTACGGCCGTCATCCTGATGGATGCCCCAGCCGAAAACGTTCGACTGGTAGTAGACGTAGCCGCGGTCGTCGATGTCGAAGTCTTCCAGCCGCAGGGTGCTGTCGACCATCGGGACCGCCCACTGGCTGTCGCGCGCCTCCGGGTAGATGAAGCCGTCGATCCGGGAGGCCCTCTCGAGCGGACTGCGCCCGAACACCGCCGAGCCGGTGTTGATCCCGGCGACGTTCACCATCGGCTCGGCAAGCCGGGTGGTGAAGAAAGTCGGCAGGTCGTACGCGCCGATGGCGGCGCCGAGCCCGAGATACACGCGGCCGTTGGCCGCATTCACCCGCACGATGCCGGCGCGGATGGTGCGGATGCCGATGTGCTGGACGTTTTTGGTGGACGACGAGTCGACGTAGCGCCCCACGTGAGCGGCCAGCGGCACGTTGTACGGGTAGGTCGGCTTGTCCGCGTTGACCTCGCCAACGGAATTCCAGCCGGGGCAGCCGGTGCAGATCGCCGGAGGCTCGGCCGTGCTGCCGGGCAGGGGATGGTTCTGCGCGAGCGCGGAGAGGGAGAAGGACAGAGCAAGAGCTACGCGGAGGAGCTTGGACATGGTGTTTGGCCTCGGACCTACCCCTACTTCACACCGTCCCGAAGCTCCTGCATGTGCACCGCCTTGACCGGCTGGCGCGTCAGCGTCTCGTCCGTAAATGCGTATGTGTAGAGGCCTAGCGCCACCCGCGTCTCGTGGATGGCGGTCCGCAGCTCGGTCACCTGCACGGCGCGGATGAGCACGGACTCGGTCCAGGTCCGCGGCGTCAGCCCGGCCGCCACGCGGAGCGCGTTCGCGGCGCGGCGGAGCTCCGCCAGATGCGCCGCCTTCACCGTCATGCCGGGGGTGATGTCGGTGAACTGCGTCGTCACCGCGGCATCCTGCGCGGCGTGGTGGGAGTGGTTCCCCGCCGAGTCGAGCGCGCGGACGGAGTAGACGTACCCCGTGTCCGGCGTGAGGCCGGTGTCGAGGGCCCCCGCGCTCGCCGTCGTGCCGATGGAGACGCCGTTGCGGAAGATCTCGTACGACGAGGCGTTCACCGCCGGGTTCCAGGTAAGCCCCACCGACGTGGTGCCGGTGGCGGTGGCCGATAAGCCGTGCGGGGCGCCGAGGTAATACCTGTACGCCGGACCGGGCGCCACCTGGCCGCCGCTCGCAACCGAGAGCATCACGGTGCCCTCCGCGCCGGGAGGCGCGATGGCGGTGAGGCGGCTCGAGCTGACGAATGTCGTGGCGGCGGTGTTGGCGCCGAAGGAGACCACCGCGTCCTGGCCGAAGTTGCGGCCGCTGATCGTGACGACCGTGCCCCCGCCGGGCGCTCCGGTGTTCGGCGAGGCCGAGGTGGTCCTCACGGTGGGAGGACGGAGCACCTGGCCGAGCTCGTACACGTCGCCCAGGCCGTAGGCGTTGTAGAAGAGATAGGTGAGGCCGTTGTGCACCAGGAGGAAGGGGCGTTTGAGGGACTTCGTATAGCCCTGCGGCTCGGCGTAACCCGCGGGGCCGGCGTGGTAGTAGCGGCGGAAATAGTTGTCCGTGCTCACCGGCTGAGGCGTGCCGCCGGCCACCCTCAGGAGGCGCAGGTCGTAAACCGCCGGCCCGCCGAGCACCTCGGTCCCCACGACGGCGAGATAACCGCCGGCCGTGTGCAGCGACATCGCCCGAAAGACGCCGTCGAGCGCATACGAGGTTTTCTGGTACGTCGAGGCGGCGAACTTGAAGAGCGTGGTCCCACCGGTGCTGTACTCGGTCACCCAGAGGTTGCCGGCCTCGTCGAACGCGACGTCGGTGAGGGTCCCGGTGGGAACGTGCTCGACCAGCGGCGCCGCGCCGGCGATCAGCGCGCCGTAGGTGTACACCCGCATCGTCCGGGGGCTGCCGCCGTGAACGACGGCCACATGTTTTGCCGTCTCGTTCTTCGACCAGGCGAACGCCGAGGCCGAGAGGCTGCGCGCCGCGTGCAGCACCGGCGCCGCCGGGACGGTGACGTTGTACAACCGCGTCTTTTCTGAGTCGGAGGTGTAGGCGTAATACGCCCCTTCGTGCTTCATCGTGAAGAGCGTCGCGCTGCCGTTGTAGGTCGGCTGTGCCACCTGCTCCACGAACGGCAGCTGCTTGCCGTCGGTCCGGCCGTCGTCGTGATGGATTCCCCAGCCGAAGAGGTTCGACTGGTAATAGACGTAGCCGCGATCGTCGACGTCGAAGTCTTCCAGCCGCTCGGTGCTGTCGGCGAACGGGGTCGACCAGCCGCCTGCCTCCGGGTAGATGAACGCGTCGATCCGGGAGGCCCGCTCGAGCGGAGTGCGCCCCATCACCTTCGAGCTGGTCTTGATCCCGGCAACGTCGACCATCGGTTCGACGAGCCGGCTGGTGAAGAAGCTCGCCAGGTCGTACGCGCCGATGGCGGAGCCGAGCTGCAGGTAGAGCCGCCCGTTGGCCGCATTCACCCGCACGACGCCGGAGCGGATTGTGCGGATTCCGTAGTCTGGGACGTTTTTGGTGGACGACGAGTCGACGTAGCGCCCCACGTGAGCGGCCAGCGGCACGTTGTACGGGTAGGTCGGCTTGTCCGCGTTGACCTCGCCGGCGGAATTCAAGCCCTCGCAGCCGGTGCAGATCACGGGAGGCTCGGCCGTGCTGCCGGGCAGAGGATGGTTCTGCGCGAGCGCGGAGAGGGAGAAAGCCAAAGCAATGGCTACGCGGACGAGTTTGGACACGTTTGTTGGGCCTCGGACCTGCCCGCTCAAGATAACACAGCTCAGCGGATCAGCAGGCGCGTTGCCTCGACGTCGGCGGCGCGGATGACCGTCTGGAGCGCGAGCGGCGCGGCAGGGGCGCCGAGGGCGGAACCGACCGGCGCCCTGCCACGCTTCATTTCACCCGCAGGATCCCCCACAGTCCTTGTGCGACCGCCCACTTCAGCACGGTGCTCCGGTACAGATAATCGCCCGGCACCGCGTTGGCGGTGAACTCGTACGTCCGCGCCGTTCCCGTCGACAGACCGCCTTCACTGCTGACCAGTTCCCGCGCGAACCCCTGGTTCTGCGTCCAGCGCAACCAGTAGTGACCGTGGATCGTGAGTCCATGGTTGCGCGGCTTGTCGGCTGCGCCGACGAAGCGCACCGCCACGTTGCTACCCGCGGGCACGGCGAACGTCGGCGTCGCCGGGACGAACGGCTGCGGGCCGTAGGAGCGGGTGAACCATTCGAGCTGGCCGTTGCGGCGATGGAACGGCAGAGGCTCGCCGTGCGGCGGCGTGTCCGGGTTATGGCAGTGGCAGTCGTCCTCGTCCTTCGGGTGTTCATCGCACTCCGGACGCTCGCAGAAGGCGCGGTCGAGGCGCTCCGATCGGTAGTTGAAGGCCTTGTGCCCCTGGTCTTCCGTGTCGACGTCGCCATGCGCATCCTCCACGTCGGGCGGATTCGGCCACCGTTCCGAATTCTCTACGCCGTCGACGTAGTAGCGGATGCCGTCGTGCAGCAGGAGCACGATCTCTTCTGTCTTCTCACCATTCGATGCGTTGTACAGCGTAGCCCGCGAGCCGTTCCACGCCTGGCTCGCGCGCCTCACATCGGCGGTGTCTTCGCCGGGCATGAGCGCGTACGGCACGACGTCCGGCGGCTCGACGATCAACGTTCCGAAGAGCCCGTGGTGGCGGTGATTGCGGATGTCCGCGATGTCCTGCAGCAGGACGGGCCCCGGCTCGATGTCCGCCCTGAAGACATACGAGCGCGTCTCACCGCGCGCGATGGTCTGCGGCGGATTGCTTCCGGCCGTAACACCGTCGCTCGTCGTGACGTCGTACGACAGCAGATCGGCATGCATCGACACATGCGTGGAGATCGGCGGACAGTCACGGTGTTGCTCGACCGGCAGTTCGGGCCAGTGTTTCTCCGCCACGATGTTTTTGGGCAGCTTGTTCGTGATCTCGATCTCTACGTACTCGCCGCGATAGCAGCGGAGGATCAGCGGCTCGAGCGGCTTCGGTGCTGGCAGCGGCGTCCAGGTTTCCGAGCCTGGCGCTGCCATTTCCTTCGCGATGAACGCAAGGCCTTTCGGGTCGATCAGCGTCGGCCGGCACTTGCCGGTGCCCTTCCGGTATTCGATCGGCGTCCGAATCGCTTCGACACGGAAGCGGCGGCGCTCGATGCGCGGGGGCAGTGCCGGTGCAACGTTCAGCGGCGGGTTGCGGATGGGAAGAGGTGCAGTCTTGGAGAACGGCCACCACGGCCGTTTGTGCGCGCGAATGAGCCCCCAGCAACCGAGCCATGTGTCTTCCTGGCCGCTGAGCCGCCAGAGATAGTCGCCCGGACCATAGGAGTCCTCGAGCACGAAGGTGAAGGCCTCGGAGATGCCGAGAGTCTGCTGGTTGCGCAGCGGTGAACGGCCGTCGCCGTGGAAGCGGCGCCAGCGCAAATCGTGGATCTGCAGGCTGTGCTGCTCTTCGTGCGACCCCTGAAGCAGCCGGATCGTGATCGGCTCGTTCGGCAACGTGTGGAACACCGTCACGCCGAAGTCGTGTCGGCGCGTGCGGAATGCCAGGTGCGGCGGCCTGCGGAAGCCGTAGCGCAGCAGATCCGCCAATCCGTTCACCATCCAATCCCTGAACCGCTCGCGCAGCGGAGCGCTGCGGTAATTGACGGCCATCGAGCCGTTGTCATCGTGACTGCTCGGATGCTCCGGCCCCTGAATCGGACAGTCTTCGCCGTCGTACATCGCCACCCAGTCGGCCAGCCCCATGCAGAACTCGCGAAACTGCGCGCCGTCCGGCCGCTCGATGACCGCCTGGGTGCCGACGAGTCGCCGCCGGCCGTGGTCCCACGGGTCGCGATACTTCGCGTCTTCAGGCTCGACGAGCAACGCTCCAAAAAGCCCGTGCCGCTGCCGGGTGTTCGCGAAGAGATGGTCGTGGAAGAAGATCACGCCGAACTCTTCGTCGGCCCACCAGCGATACTTCATCTGCATCCCGTCGCGCGGCGCGCTCATGTAGTTCCACCCTGTGCTGGCACCGTCGGCGCAGATCGGGTCGAACTTCACGATGTGCACGTGGAGGCCGCATTCGGCGCGAGGCCGCTTTTCTCCTTTGACGAGGATCTCGTCGCACGGCGGAATGTTGTAATCGAAGTCCATCCGCCTGAGCTGCCCCTTCTTCGGACTGGGAATGGGCGTGCGGTCGGGCGCGCAGTCCGGCCCCTCAGGCTTACGGAAGCCGATCCCGTTCGTAAACGTGATGTCGAGCACGTCCCCCGCATTCGCTCGGAAGAAGAGCGGCTCCTTCGGCTCGGGCGTCCTTCCTGGCACGCGCAGGTCCTTGGCGAGATAGAAAAAGTGGCCGTCCGGATCGTGCCACCTGTGGCGGTTGAATTCGATCCTGCCGTGTGCCGCGACGACGCCGCGCTCCCGCGTGTCCGCGTTCTCACTCGGAATGCCGTGGCGCGTCACCAGCTCGCCGTCCACCCAGAGCGTCCGGTCGTTCGGATGAGGGAACTTCGTGAACAGCTCACCCGGCTTCGGTGCGGCGTTCATGGCATTGAGCTCGAGATCGGTCGCCGGACGATAGTCGAATGTCGACGGAATGGACTGTTTCGGGTACGGCCACGGCGGCACGAATGACTTCTGCCGCACCTCGCCGGCGATGAAGAGAGGGAATCCCGGCTTATCCGCCGTCGGCTCCGGCGGAGCGCCGCGGTCCGGCAGCACCGCCAGCTTCTCGATGCGCGTGCCGTCGGGATAGCGTCCGATGCGGCGGCCGTTGTAGATCGGATCGTCTGATTCCAGCAGTGCGCCCTTCTTCTCGCCCTTCTGCAACGTGTCGAAGGTCCGGAACATCCCCCACATCCCCATGTGGAAGTGCGGGTAGAGGTGGCAATGCCAGATCACATCGCCCGCCACGCCGTGAATGTTGCCCGCGCCATAGAGCGGCACGAACGTGTGCGCGGTGCCGGGCGTGATCGTCACCGCATCGATGAGCGGCGACTGCGGGTTGCGGTAATCGTCGTGCCACGAATAGAGATGCAGGTGGAATACGTGAGTCTCTTTGACGCCGCCGTGGATGAGGCGGATGCGTACTGGATCGCCAAGGTACGCCTTCAGGATGGGCGTGGCGGGATCGCCGAACATCCATGAGCTGTGATGCTGCTCCTCGTTGATGACCGTCGTCTTCAGTTCCCCGGCTTCGAGCCGATCCCAGATCTGCCGCTCGCGGTTCTTCATCGGCTCGGAGCGGTAGTTGAACAGCATTAGCGACCCGCCGGGAAAATGATGCGTATCGCACTCGTGCTCGTCGTGATCGGCGTCCTCGGTGCATTTCGTCTTGTGGTTGCAGCGGCACGGCAGCTCTTCGAAGCACGGTCCTTCCATGTGGCAGCCGTGGCCGTGCTGGCATTTCTTCTTCTCGTGACACGACTTGCAGCAGCGATTGCACTGGAGCTCATGGACTTCGGGCTCGTCGAAGAAGAAGAGGACGTACTCGCGGAACGACGCGCATGGATCGGCGTAACGCGGCGGGCGCTCGCTTCCCGGCATTCCTGCGAAGGGCGGCTTCGTGATTCCATCGAAGCTCTCGCGCTGATGGACGTCGACGTACAGCCCCTGGTCGACGCGTACCAACCCGTCCTTCTCCGGATCGGTCCAATAGGCCTCGTCCGGCTCGACGATGAGCGCGCCGAAAAGACCGTGCGCGTTGCTGCCATCCTCGTCACCGTCCGGATCGGAGATGTCGTGAAAGAGGAACACGCCTTCATCGGGGCACTCCCATCGGTAAGTCACCGTGCCGCCGGGCGCGGCGATCGAGGAAGTATTCCGGCCGACGTGCGAGCCGTCGCTGCAGACGTCATACGCCGGGCCGATCAGATGGATACCGACATTACGGCACTCGATGTGGTTCGTTAGCGTGACTTCGACCGAGTCCCCGCGCCGCGCGCGGAGGACGAGCGGCTGAATGAGTGGATGCGGCGCGAAATCGTCGCGTACGATTGTCGAGCCTTGGTGGTGCCACTGATGGCCGTCGCCGTCGCAGTGATGGCAATGACTGTGACACCGCCGATCGTGCGTGCAGCCGGCGCTCCCGTGGCCGTGATCTCCGACATGGCCGTCATTCGGATGGTGACCGTGCCCGTCGTGGCCGTGACCCGGGCCATGCGAATGCCCGCACGTGCGAATGATGTCGCGCCACTGCTCCGCGAGCTTCTTGATCTCCTCGCGGTTGCGCTCGAGCGCGTAAATCATCCCGTTCGGATCGTGATCGCCGAACTTATTGAAGATGATCGGAACGGAGAGCGCAACGACGTCGTAGGTCCACGTTTTACGGGCTGACTTTGGTTTGTCGTAGCACGGCTGGACGTCGGTCGATCCGATGGCGCTCATACGCGGCCCTCCTTGTGTTAGGAGTGCCGCGAGCGAGAATTTCCTTACGGAGTTACTGTACGCCGTTGCGGAGCTGCTGCATGTGCACCGCCTTGACGAGCTGGCCTGTCAACGTCGCATCCGTGAACGAGAGCGCTGGCAGGCCGAGCGCCTCCCGCCCCTCGTTGACGGCCGTACGAAGCTCGAATACCTGCGAGGCGCGGATCAGGACAGACTCGGTCCACGGCCGTGGCGGCAGCCCGGCGGCCACGCCGAGGGCGGCGGCGGCCCGGCGGAGGTCGGTCACGTGCACCGCTTTGATGCCCATCCCCGGCGTCACCGCCGCGTCGGTGAAGACGACCGTCGTGGCGACGTCGTTCGCGGAATCGGCGGACGGCTTCCCGCTTTCGGAGAGCGCGCGGACGTAGTAGGCGTAGGCGCTGTCGCGCGCGCAGCCGGCGTCGACGAGCGAGGTGCCGGTGGTCGTGCCGAGGGAGAGGGTGGTGGCGCCGGTGCGGCGGAAGACCTCGTAGCGCGCCGCGCCGTCGACGGCGCTCCAGGCGACGGATACGCTCGTCAGGCCGGTGCCGGTGGCGGTGACGCCGGCGGGGGCGGCAAGGGTGGTGGTGACGGCCGGCTCGAGCTCGTACACGTCGCCGAGGCCGTACGCGGCGTAGACGAGGTAGGTGCGGCCGGCGTGTTCCGTGACGAACGGCCGCGGACGGAGCGTCGTGTAGCCGGCCGGCTCGGCGTAGCCGGCGGGGGCGGCTGCGTAGTAGTTGGCGAAGTAGCCGCCGGTGTTCAGCAGCTCCGGCGTCCCGCCGGCGACATTGAGGAGCCGGGCGTCGGCGCGCGAGCTGGTGCCGAACTTCGACACGCCGCCGAGGGCGACGTAGCCGGCGCCGGCGTGCACGATCGTGCCGTAGAAGGAGGCGGTGTCGACCGGCCAGAGGTGCGACTCGTACGTGCCGGCGGCGAACTTCCAGAGGTTCGTCGAGTAGGCCGCGACGGTCGGAGACTCGACGGCCCAGAGGTTCCCCTCCTCGTCGAAGGCGACGTCGGTGAAGCCGCGGCCCGTGGGAGCGGCGTGAATGAAGAGCGGCGCGTCGTCCTCGACCAGTCCGGCGTAGCTGTAGACCACGATCTGCTGCTCGGCGTTGACGATGGCCACCCGTCCGCTCGCGTCGTGTTTCGACCAGCCGCGGTCGACCCGCTGGGCGTCGTCGCGCGTCGAGACGAGCAGGGGCTGCGCCGCGTCGGTGACGTCGTACAGCCGCGCCGCCCGCTGCGTGGAGACGAAGGCGTAGTACGACTGCCCGACCTTCATCGTGAAGAGGAAACGGAGCGGGTTGCTCCAGTTGGAGTCGGGCACGCGCGCCACGAAGGGGAGGTGGGAAAGGTTCGTCCGGCCGTCGTCGCGATGGATGCCCCAGCCCCAGATCGTAGAGCCGTAGTAGACGTGGCCGCGGTCGTCGGTGTCGAAGTCGGCGAGGCGCTCGAACGAGTCGTACAGCTCCAGCGCTCCCCACCCCGACGTCTTCGCCTCGGGGTAGATGAACGCGTCCGGCCGCGCCAGCCGCTCGTAAATCGTGCGCTGCCCGTAAAGCCAGCCGGTGGCGAGCTTCGTCACGGGGATGGCCGGCTCCTGAAGACGGCTGCCGAAGAACTCGTCCAGCGGGTAGACGGCGATCGTCGAGCCCATGTCGACGTAGACGCGGTTCCCGCGGATGCGGAACTCCTCGTCGGCGCGGATGGTGCGCATGCCGACGTTCTGGATGTTCTTCACCTGCTCGGAGCTGAGATAGCGCCCCACGTGGCCGATCAGCGGAGAGTCGTAAGGGAACGTGGGCTTCCCCTCATTGAGCTCCGACGCCGAGTTGTACCCCTTGCACGGCGTGCAGATCACGAGCGGTTCGCCGACCTTTCCCGGCATCGGATGCGTCTGCGCCGCGGCAGAGAGGGAGATGACGAGGAGAAGGAGACCGGGGAGTTTCACGGGGGTTGGGCGTTACGGTAGCACGACTGCGTTTTGTTGCTGGTTGCTGGTTGCTGGTTGCTTGGGAGGTGGTGTCGGTTGTCGGGTCACCAGCAACCAGCAACCAGCAACGCGCGTCAGCGCGTATTACCTCTGAGCAGCTCGTCCAGTTGCTCGAATGTCTCGATCGTCGCATCCGCGGCGCCGGTGCCGGCAGCGTCGAGAGCTTCCTTGGAGGGATAGAGCTCGTGCATGACCACCAGCGTCGTGCCGCCTCGTTCCTCGAACGTCACCGTGGTGACGGACCCATTCTCACCACCTTCGTCATTGGTCCAGACGAGGCGCGAGGGGGGTGTCACTTCGAGATAGCTGCCGAAAAACTCGGCAGCGTCCGAGGCATCGTGACCGAACACCAGACGGTACCCGCCCCCGACACGAACATCCATCTCGCAGATACGCAGGAACATGCCCATCGACTTCGGCACCCACCACTGCCTGAACAGCTCGGGCCTGGTCCACGCCTCGAACACGAGGTGCGCCGGGGCGTTGAACGTGCGCGTGACGCGGAGCTCACGCTCCGACGTCCGTTCCACGGTCGTGCGGTTCTTCGGTGTGGGCTCACTTCCTCTTGTTGTGTCCATTGACCTTCTCCTTCAGTTTCAATCCCTCGACGACTTCGTCCAACGCGTCGAAGCGCGCTTCCCAGAGCTGGCGGTGCCTCTCGATCCATGCCGCCGCCTCATCCAGTCCGTGGGGGCCGAGCTTGCAGGTTCGCACGCGCCCGACCTTCTCCGTGGCGACGAGCCCGGCCTGCTCCAGGACACCGACGTGCTTCTTCATGCCCGTGAGGGTCATGTGGAACTTCGCGGCGAGATCGGTGATCGACGCTTCGGAATGTCCGAGCTGTTCCAGTACGCCCCGCCGCGTGGCGTCGGCGAGCGCTGCGAACGAGCTATCGAGGCGGGCTCGCGAATGCTGAACCATGTGGTTCAGTATATAGCAGGACGCACGATGTGTCTGTGTTGCTGGTTCCTGGTTGCTGGTTGCTTGGGAGGTGTTGTCGATGTCGCCAGCAACTAGCAACCAGCAACCAGCAACCAGCAACAACGCGCGTCAGCGCGGCAACGCGTAATACCTCTCCCGCAACGCCCGCACGAACCGCTCGTCGACCAGGCCGCGCGCGTTGCCTTCGTACTCGAGGCCCTGCTCCTTGCGGAAGCGGTCGACGGCCTCGATCGTCTCGGCGTCGTAGACGGCGTATTGCTGCTGGTAGGCCTCCGCGAGCTTGTTGTAGGCGGCGATCTGTTCCTGGAACTTTTTGGGGTCGGTGCGCATGAGAGACCGGTCGAGGTTGGGCTTCGGCTCGGCGGGAAACTCCTTCAGCTCCTTCCGCCAGTAGCCGAGGGCGTGGAGCATGCGCTTGAGCTCGAGGACGTCGGCGCCGCGGATGTCGGAGAACTCGCGGTATCCGAGGCGGCGGGCGGTGCGGTAGTAGATGCGCTTGAGCTCCCCGACCGGCTCCTCGTGCTCGCCGACGTCGATCGAGAGGGAGATGTGGTCGCCGCCGCGGCCGGGATCGTTCGGGTCGGCGACGCGGATGGCGGCGCTCTGGAAGTAGCCCCAGCGCTTGTCGCCCCCCTTCGCCTGTCCCGCCTCCAGCGCCAGGATCAGCCGCTCGGCGAGCGGCATGCGCGTGCCGGCGGTGGAGTCGAGATGCGCGGCGACGGCATCGACGACCTCGGGGCCGACGAGGATGTTGCCCTGCACGGTGTAGTTCTTCCCCTGACGGCTGCCGGCCCACGCGCCGTTCTCCTTGCCGGTGAAGGCGGCGGCGCGCCCTTTCATGTCGATGAGGCCGAGCTGGCGCAGCTCGCGCCCCTGGTCGCTCGCCAGGAGGCGCTGGATGGCCTCCTCCGGCGCGACGCCCGACTCCAGGAGGTCGAGCCCCTGCTTCCCATACTCGACCACCGTCCAGGACTGCGTCGCCACCGCGCCGACGCCGGCGCGCACCCACGGCACGGCGCGTCCGACGAACGGCACGCGCGTCGTGACGATCACGGCCGCCTCGCCGGTGGCCGGGTCGACGGCGGCGATGGAAAAGGTGGCGCGCAGCGGGAGGGCGAGGAAGAGCAGGAGCGCGGCGAGGCTGATTCGTCTCATCGGCTGGATTGTAACGAGCGCGTGGTGGACGCGATGACTCTCGTCCTGGACTCGTTGTCCTGCGCGGCAGTCAAAACAGACTGTCAAAGTGGACTCGAACGCTGCCGCGGCTGGACAAAATCGAGCGCGAGGTGGACTCGCTGTCCAGGATCGCAGCGTTTTTGTCCTGCGCGAGAGCCTCGCAGTCCAGGACGAGAGCCTTTTTGTCCAGCGACGGCAGCTCGCGAGTCCACTTCGCGAGTCTGTTCTGACAGCCGCGCAGGACAGCGAGTCCACTTCGAGAGTCTGTTTTGACTGCCGCGCAGGACAGCGAGTCCACTTCGAGCAAAATTTTTTTTCTGGCGAGCGTTACTTTACGGCGGGTGACCACGTACTCCTTTCAGAGACGCGACGTGAGCGCGTCTCGCCGGGACCCGCGGACCTGTCGAATGAGCGGCAGCGCGAGCCGGCTGACGATCGAAGAAAGGAGAACTCTCGTGTCGAACACCACCACCACCCTCACCACCGCCGCCGACGTCATCGCCGCCCTGCAGTCCAACGACTTCTCCATCGCCGACCGCGTCGCCATCATCCGTGCGCTCCGCGATACCACCCCCGGCCTCGTCACCATCGACCCGCACATGGAGCGACGCGTCCGCGCCGCCCGCGCTGTCCGTCTGGAGTACATCGACTCGACCATCAACGCGCTGGAGAACTCCGACTTCTGGCAGCAGACCGCTGCCACCACGCCCACTGAGCTTCGCCAGCACCGCGCCTTCGCCGACGACCACAAGCCGCTGATCGACGAACTGCACGCGTACCACACGCTGGTGCTCGACAGCGTCCGCTACCATCACTTCGCCGGCGTCGAAAAGTCGCGCGTCGCGTACAAGGCCGGGAAGGCGATTCAGGGTGACGCGGCGCTCACGATCAAGGCGCATCTCGACGTCATGGCCGCGACCCGGCCGGCGACCGCGCGCAGACGGAAGAAGCCGACGGAGCTGAAGCCGTAGACGGCACCGCGCGGGTGAAGCGGTCCGGGGTCTCGCAGGCGCGGACCGCTTCACCCAGGCGCTGGTGTAGTCTCCGCGCCATGACACGCGCAGCCGGCCCGTTCGAGGTGAAGCTCCTTCCGCAGACGCCCGCTGAGGGGGAGGAGGCGGCCATCGGCCGGATGCTCCTCGACAAGCAGTTCCATGGAGACCTGGAGGCGGTGAGCAAGGGGCAGATGCTCGCCGCGATGACGGCGGTGAAGGGCTCCGCCGGCTACGTGGCCATGGAGCGGGTGAGCGGCACCCTGCACGGCCGCCGCGGCACGTTCGTCCTCCAGCACAGCGGCACGATGACCCGCGGCGCGCAGTCGCTGTCGGTGACGGTCGTCCCCGACTCCGGCACGGAGGAGCTGGCGGGGCTCTCGGGGAAGATGAACATCGTCATCGCCGAGGGGAAGCACTCGTACGAGTTCGATTACGAGTTGACGGCGTAAAGGCGGGCGGCGAGGGCGCCAACGGCGCGTCTGTTCTGCTACGTAATGTCTCTCCCACAGAGATGGCAATCAAGCCCCTCCTGGGGATGGATACCATGTGCGCCACTCTTCTGGAACGAGCTGCGGGTGCATTCGAAAGAGTGGATTCAAGATTCGGTCGTAGATCTCCACCATGACGTGACCGACGGCACGTTTGTAGTCCGTCAGTTCGGCGCCACCGACTGATCCATCGAGCAAGAGATGAACCGAGTGATCCAACTCGCTAGAGACGCGGAGAGCCACATCGATAACTTGTCGTGCGACAACGGCATCGTTGATCATCGCCGAGTTGTAGCAGATTCGAGGAAGCCGGTCCGGATTCTTTGCATGCTGCGGCGCTTCAGCCTGAAGTCAGGCGGCGAGTAATAACACCTTCCCCTATGGTGTCTGAAATGCAACGAGGATGAGCGGCCGGTGGCGCGCGTGGGCGTCCTGTTCCATCGTGTGAAGGTCCGCAGCAGAGAGATCTGCGAGCGACCGTGCGGAAGCGATCTTCTTCAGAGTTCGAAACAATTCCATCGATGTAATGACGACGCGGCCGCGCGTTGGCACCTGAACCACTTCAAGTCGCAATGCCTTATCAGCAGAGACCATCTCGCCAGCGAAGACGTGTCGGAATTCATGGATAGCTGCTTCTTCGGGTGAGAGGTTCCCGTTTTCAACCTGCTGCTCCACCCATGCGAGGGGACGGAAGATTGTTTGCGGTGATGATCCCGACAAATGGAGGACGCCGTACCAGCCGGCTGCGACGACCCAAGCCTCCGTTTCAGTGAGGAGTACGTTTGTGAAGGAAAAGTCATGTCCCCAGTCGTCGGCTCGAAGTTCTTGCGGAATCTCGCTCAAACATCTCGCAAGGCAATCCTGTATGTGCGCCGGATTCATCGGAGCGTGGGCTCGCCATTCGGCTTCAACGCAGGTTGCGATCGCCCGAGCCGCCGCGGCTCCAGCGCCCCAGGAGCCTGTACCATCCAGGACCGCGATTGTCCGGCTGCCAGTTCCTGAAACGTCAACCACGAATGGCCCAGCCTCCGGTGAGAAACAAGCGGGGATGATTTCTACCGTGAAGTTCACGGGGGTATCTCAACATGATGCAGGCAACGTGACCAGAGCGGCAGGCCGATTGCCGCGACGGACGAAATGCTCCGAGGGCGCTGCAACCGGCGTGACACCAAACTCGGGGGCTTTGTGCCGCGCAGACGTTGCGCCGGAACGCGGAGCGGCGGGTAGTAGTGCGTCGAGCAACGCCACCGCCAGGGTACGCAGCGAGAGACTACCAGCTAACGGACCTGCTGTAAGCTTTGAAACCACCGCCGTTCTTCGTTCAGCAGAGGGTGAGTCGTAACCTGCTCCTCCGTTCGTGCCGTTATCCCGGCGGCCTCGAGCTGTTCATGAACCTTGAAGTCGACCGTATCGAAGAAGAGAGTGACCGCATCGCGATAATGCTGCTCGTCTTGCGTATTGATGTAATCGATGAGACTGAGCACCATTGCTCCTGTATTCAGCGCGTAAGATGCTTCCACCCGGCTATCGTCTTCGGTATCCGGAAGCATCGCGTCCACTAACGCGCGCTCGGCTGATAGTGCCGGGGAACCGTTGACAGCAGCGGCGATGACCCACTCGGCGTCATCTTTACGCAGCGTCCCTTCGAAGTACGAAACGAAGTCGGCCGCCGTACGTTGAATGAGTTCACGAATGATGGTCTCGGGATTTATGACCGGCTATCGTACCTTCGGTCCGCCTGACGGATCTCACGCTAAGCTTTGCGGCCGGCCCCGCGTGCCGAAGCCGGAGCGGCGCGGTGGTTGCCGCCAATGACGTTCGCAGAACCGAGTGGCGAGTTGCAATCGCCGTGACGCTGGCGATGAAGAAGGCAGCTCGGCTGCCGGGCCGAAGCCGGGCCGCACCAGCTTCAGCGTGACGTTAGGCCGCGCACCTATCTCGCAGCCAAAGCGCGAATTAGTAGTCTCGGAGAGAACCAAACTTGTAAATACCGTCGATCGAGATGTTGACGTTCTCGCCTACCGCGTCGACGGTGTCGATAAAGTGCGCCGTGAGCTGCTCGCTGAACATCTGCTTTGGCCACAATTTGTTGACGGCTTCTACTTCGGCATCTTGCGGCATGATGAGCATCTCTATCCAGAAGCCATCGCCCGGCTGTAGATTCTTCACGACGACTTGATGTAAGCCAGAGCTGCGCGGAACGATACTCACCTCGGCAGCAGTAGGTTGAACCGCTATATTGAAGTTGCCCGTAATGGCGCGCCGTGGGCTCGCGGTTCGAATATTTACGATGAACTGCGTTGCCGTGGCAGGTCCGTAATTGACAACGAAGAACCATGCTCTCCATCGGATGGGTTCAAGTTTTCCGCCGACGACACGCGAATCATTCGGCTGAACGCCGCCTTGAATCGACACATTGGCTTGAGTGCGTGCGGCTGCCTTCTCAGCTCTAGCGTCGAGCCATCTGTTGCCAAGCCAGAACAGAACTACAGTGACAACAACTCCGATGATAGCAACGGAGAGCTGGCTGATTTGTATTTTCCGCGTGGGAGCATGCGGGCGCAGAATCGAGGCGCTAGCAACGTCGGCCGACGTCGCTGTCTCGTTCAGGTCATCGCCAGCGTCGCGCGAAGTTTCAGGATCGTTCGCCATCACTGGATGATGCTCCACCGCCAGAAGACAGGTCAATCAGCGAGGAGCGGGTGGCGATTTCTCGAGCATGCCGCGGCGCGTTTCCATAACGTGGCATGAAAGGCTCTCGCGTCGCGCGCTGCATCACACCGTCAACCTGACGCTAATTAGCAACTGCGACACCTCACGCGTTCTGCATCAATCCAAACGCCTAACTTGGTTATACGCGCCGTCGCCGAACGTTGCGTATAACGCCGGGCAGATTTCTGCGGGTTTCAGGCGGCCGCCGACGGGCTGAGAGCCCGTCGCTCCAGGGAGTCACCGGTTACCGGTACCCCTTCACCTCGATCACATACCCGCTGGGGCAGCGGAGGTAGACCTTCTTTCGCTCCATCGGCGTGCCTTCGTCGACGACTCTCACTTCCTCCTCGAGCCGCGCGGCGAGGCGGTCGAACTCGTCGACGCTCAGGTTCACGCCGAAGTGGAAGCCGGGTGGGGGTGGGGGGACGGCGGGGGTGGGTTGGAGGGTGATCTGGGTGCCGTAGAGGTCGAGGTTCACGTAGCCGCTCGGGTCGGGATGCGTGACCGTGGCCTGCAGCACGCTCGTGTAGAACTCGACCGACTCCTCGATCGACCGCACCGGGAGCGAGAGGTGGAACGAGGGGGTCATCGGCCTTTGCGCACCGAGCGGGGACGCCCGCGCAGCGGAAGTCCGGGGCCGACTTCGAGCGGCACCGGTTGCGAGGCGGCAGGGCCGACGGTGGCGTCGCCGGAGTAGCGGGCGGTCAGTCCATAGAGGCCGCTGCGGAGGTGCGAGACCGTCAGCGTGGCCGTGCCGTTCTGCAGCGGGACGGTCAGCAGCGCGTCGTGGTTCGCGAAGAAGGTGACGGTCCCGGTCGCGGTGGCCGGCGTCACGTGCGCCGTGAGCGTCAGCGGCGTCCCGGGAGCGACGACCGCCTCCCCCGGGGTTACGGTCAGCGTCACCGTCGCCTCCGGGGGCGTCACGACCTGCACGTAGCTCGCGGTGGCCGGCGCAAAGTTCGCGTCGCCGCTGTACTCGACGGTGATGACGTGGCTGCCGATCGGCGCACTGCGTTTGAGGTGCACGCCGCGCAGGCTCGCGTCGGCCGTGGCGATCTGCATCCCGTCGACGAACACCGTCAGCGTCCCGGTCGGCTGCGCGAGCACGCTGTGCCCTTCGACGAGCAGGCTCACCTCGATGAAGAAGCTGTCCTGGATGGACGACGGGTTGCGGTTGCCGGCGACGCGCAGCGCCACCTGCCCCGGGCCGACCTGGTGCTGCACGGCCGTGGAGGTCGCGGCGGCGTAGACGTCGTTCCGGAGCATCGTCGCCGTGATGGTGTGCGGCCCCTGTTCGAACGCCGTCCTGATCTCGGCGTACCCGTTCGAGCCGACCGTCGCGTATCCGAGGATGCGATCGCCGTCGTCGAGCCGCACCAGTCCGTCCATGACGTACGGCGAGCCGGCGGCGACCCGCACGAAGTAGATCACCTCCTGGCCGTAGCGCGGCGCGCGCAGCGACGGCGTGATGGAGATGGTGGTGGGGATGTCGAGCCCCTCCTCGACGTTCGTCAGCAGGATGCCGACCGAGCCGCCGAACGTCTCGAACGCGAAGTCGAGGGTGCCGTTGCCGTCGAGATCGGCCGCATCGGCGTTCCCGCCGCCCGCGCCCGCCCAGCGCAAGTGGTGCGCATCGCCATTGCCGAGAAGGAGCTTCCTGCCGATCAGCAGGTCGTCGAGATCGTCGCCGTCGACGTCCGCCACGAGCATCCCCTGCCCGTCGAATTGCGGCTCGAACGCCCGGTCGAAGTACGGCCCGAACGTGCCGTCGCCCACGCCGGGGAAGACGCGGAGTGTGGAGGGGGAGATCTCGTAGAGGAAGTCGGGACGGCCGTCGTGATTCACGTCGGCGAGGCCGAGCGGCGCGTTGTGGGCTTCGGTGCCGGGCGGCGGAGGGAAGACCAGCTCCGACTTGCCGTCGCCGTCGAGATCGGCCACGAACGTTTGCGGCCCGGGCGTCTGCGGCTGCGGCGGTCCGAAGCCGCCGGTGCCGTTCCCGGGATAGACGATCGCGGAGGCGTTGCTGACCACCGCCACGTCGAGGCGGCCGTCGCCGGTGAAATCGGCGGCGAACAGCTTGCCGTGCGGCTCGCGCGGGCTGTCGGCCGGAAGCCGGAACATGCCGTCGGCCCTGCCGCCGTAGAAGCGGAGGCGGTTCGCGTGCGGATCGGACAGGACGACGTCCGCCATCCCATCGCCGTCAAAGTCCTCGGCGACCCACGTCACGTCGGCCGAATGAATGTCGGTCGGCGTGTGCCGCGGCGGGGCGAAGCTCGCGCCGCCGAGTCCGGGGAGGACGGTCAGCTCGAAGGCGGTGCTGCCGGCGGCCGGGTCGGCGAAGGTGATGACGTCGGGCTTGCCGTCGCCGGTGACGTCGCCGAAGCGGACGCCGAAGCGGTCGAACGGCACCTCGTCGGGGCCGCGGAGGCGGGTCGGGTAGCTCGGGGGCAGATGCAGCGTGCCGTCGCCGTTGCCGCGCGCGAACCAGGCCGGGCTCTCGTAGCTGTAGGGGATGCTGAGCACGTCGCGCGCGCCGTCGCTGTCGTAGTCGGCGACCTCGAGGCCGGTCGCGTGGACGCCGAGGAACAAGCGGGGTGTGGCGAACGTGCCGTCGTTGCGTCCGGTCAGCACCGCCAGCTCGCCGCTGGCCGACGACTGGAGCACGAGGTCGGCGGCGTCGTCGCCGTTCATGTCGGCGGCGGCCATGTGCTCCGGGACGATGCCGGAGGGGATCTGCTGCCAGGGGAACGTCCCGTCGGGACGGTTGATGGCGACGATGATCGTGTGCGCGCTGCTGGAGTCGGCGGTGGCGAGGTCGGGGCGGCCGTCGGCGTTGAAGTCGGCAACGACGGTGACGTGGCCGCCGGGAAGGCGGGCGAGGCGGGTGAAGGTGCCGTCGCCGTTGCCGCGTGCGATGACGGTCGCGCCGATGGCGGTGAGGACCGCGTCGAGCTTCCCGTCGCGATCGAAGTCGGCGGTCTCGATGGTGCCGCGGCCGAAGAGGGTCTCCGGCAGGGACGTGACGACCGGCGGCAGGGTGCTGCCGTTGCCGTCGCCGGGGAAGAGCGTGACCGCGGGTCCGTTGACGGAGTGAGTGATGATGTCGGCATGGCCGTCGCCCGTGAAGTCGCCGAAGCCGATGGGCCCGGCGGGCTGGGGGGCGACGCGGGAGCCCTGGATGTTGAAGGAGCCGTCGCCGCGTCCGAGGAGGAGCGTGATTTCGTGCTCGCGCGTGGCGTCGGTCGCGACGTCGGGGAAGCCGTCGCCGTTGAAATCGCCGACCGCGTAGTTGTTGCCGAAGTAGGTCATCGGCGTGACGACCGGCGAGGCGAAGGTGCCGTCGGTGCGTCCGAGGTGGACGGTGATCGCGTCAGGATGGAAAAGGACGAAGTCGCGCCGGCCGTCGCGATTGAAGTCGCCGCCGGCGAGGTTCTGCGTGCCGGCGGTCGCGCCGGTGTCGAGCAGGCGCGGGTTCGTGATGAGCACCGGCTCTGCGGCGTAGGCGAGAAGAGGGAAAAGCAGCAGAAGCGCGGCGCGGAGCATCTCGGACGGTAACCACGACCCGACCCATTTCATGCCGGTGACAGAACGCGCACGAATCAGTCGAGCCGCGCGCGGCGGGATTCGCGCGGCCGTATGGTGCAGCCGTGTACCGGCGGAAGCGAATCGCGACGTTGCTCGCGGCCGCACTCATCCTCGCCTGCAACGGCGCGGAGCGGCGGGCGGCGGCGCTCGAGGAGAGGCTGGCGCAGGAGGTCTCGCGCGTCGAGGCGTCGCTGGCGAAGTCGGAGCAGGCGAAGCTGCCGCCGGAGCTGCAGGAGCTGACGAAGACGTATCGCGAGGCGCTGCAGCGGGCGCGCGCGTCGGAGTCTCCGGAGCTACGCCTCTACCGGCTGCGCGACGCGGTGGTGGGAGCGGAGCTGCTGGAGGTGTTCGCCGCGCATCGCGACGCCGCCGGCAAGGACCTCGGCCCGCTGACGGCGTGGTGGAACGGCCGTCGCGCCGCCTTCGCGCGCACGCCGGCGATGCCGCGCGGGCCGCTACTCCATCGCGCGCTGGCGGAGGCGGCGACGAACCGGGCGCAGAAGCTGTTCCGCGCGAGCCTGCCGTACGCGAAGGCGAGCGCGCCGTTCGGCGGCGTCTACTACCTGGCGGAGGCGGAGGGGAACCGCCGCTTCGCGGAGCTGGTGGCGTCGCTGCCCGCGAGCGATTCGGACGAGCCGCTGCCCCGCGCCGATCGCGTCGAGGCGGCGCTGCAGGCGCTGGAGCGGGAGACGGTGCAGACGTTCGCCGCGGAGCCCTCCGCGCCGAAGATGATCCCGGTCAGCGCGAAGCTGAAGGAGTCGCGCGAGCTGCTGGAGCGGAAGTTCGTGAGCGGCGCGGCGCTGTCGCTGCTGGAGGCGCGCCTGCGTTATGACCGCGGTGTGGACGAATCGCTGCGGGCGTCACTGCAGGCGCTGGCGTCGGAGCGCGCGCCAGTCGCTCCGAAGAAGATCATGCCCGCCAGCGTGACGGTGACGCTCGTCCGCTGGCCGTACACGTGAAGCCTCTCCGACCCGGCAAGTTTGCTGGCGCAGGAGGTGGTGAAGCGGTACGGGAGCCGGGCCCGGTACGTGGTGGAGGACCTCGGCGCGTCGCCGATCGCGCGGCGCTTCGGCGTCGACAAGTACCCGGCCATCTTCGTCGACCAGTCGCTGGTGGCGCGGCCGGAGGATTTCTACGCCTGGGGCGGACCGGAGACCGGCAAGTACCTGCCGTGGAAAGACCTCGCGAACCGGCGCCGCTTCCAGGCCGACCTGCAGAAGATGATCGACCTGCGGCTGGCCGGTGAGACGGTGCCGTCGCTGCAGGTGACGCGGAGCGCGAAGGTGGTGCGCTCGCTGCCGTCGCTGCCGATGACCGACCTGCAGGGGCGCCGCCTCACGTTCGCGCAGTTGCGCGGGAAGCCGGTGCTGGTGGAGCTCTGGGCGACCTGGTGCCCGCCGTGCCTGGAGACGATGGCGTGGCTGAAGCAGCTCGATCCGGCGACGGTGACGGTGGTGGCGGTGGCGGTCGAGTCGCCGCGCGCGGACGTCGACAAGGTCGTCGCGCGCACCGCTCCGCCGGGACACGTGGTCATCGGCACGCCCGAACTGCGCGCCGCGTTCGACGGCCCGCCCGCGGTGCCGACGCTGGTTTTGGCCGACGCGGAGGGCCGGATCGCGCACGTCTTCTACGGCGCGCCGAAGACGCTGCACGCGGACATCGAGAGGGAGTTGGGGAAGCTGCGGCGATAGCGGCGTGTCTCCGCGAATTGCCCGTTCTTCCCAGGCGGCAGTGCGCCGCGGCGGAGGAGCTGAACTCGCTGCATTCGGCGCGCAAGAGCGTCATCAGCGCGCTGTACGGCCTCGCGGTGCAGGATGGGAAGGTGGGGCTCGGGAGCACGCTGGCGGAGCTCGGCGTCGACGACAACGAGCCGGTCCTCACGCCGGAGGAGAAGAAGGCGACGGTGCGCGACCTGCTGATGGCGCGCTCCGGCGTGTATCACCCCGCGCTCGGCGAGAGCCCGGCGATGAAGGCGGGAAGGCCGGCGCGCGGCAGCCACGCTCCCGGCACGTTCTGGTACTACAACAACTGGGACTTCAACGCGCTCGGCACGATCCTCAACGAGGCCACCGGGCAGTCGCTGTTCGACTACTTCGGCGAGCGCATCGCCGCGCCGCTGCAGATGCAGGACTTTCGCGCCGACGAGCAGGAGTACGTGTCGGGCGAGGAGTCGCGGCACCAGTACTACAACTTCCGCCTCAGCGCCCGCGACATGGCGCGGTTCGGCCATCTCTACCTGCGCGAGGGCTGCTGGAACGGGACCCAGGTGGTGCCGTCGCAGTGGGTGAGAGAGAGCACGCGGCCCGGCTCCAACACCGTGTCGGACGTCTTCCCGAAGGGGATGGGCTACTACGGCTACATGTGGTGGGTGGCGAAGGACGTCAGTTCCTGCCGGAGACGCACCTGCCGGACGGCTCGTTCGCCGCGCTGGGCGTGGGACCGCAGGTGATCCTCGTCGTCCCGCAGAAGAACGTCGTCTTCGTGCATCGCACGGACACGAACCCGGAGGACGCGAAGCTGATCCCGATGGGGAAGGTGGGCGAGCTGATCGAGCGCGTGTTCGCGGCTGCGCCGGCGGGTGGGGGGAAGAAAGCGCGCTGAAAACGCGCCGCGGCGGCGGCCTCGTGGCGCTTCCGGAAAAGGATGTATCCTTCGAGGCACAGCATCCACTTTCGGTTCTAGAGTCACCAGCACGGCGCGCATGGGAGCTCGGGTACTCGCAGCATTTGCTTTGGCCGAGGAATCGCCCCGGCGTGTCACTCCTACACGTCGGAGAGGCGACGAATGGCAGGAGCGAACACCTTGACCCGCGTCGATGCGCTCGACGCGCTGCGCCGAATGCGGTGGCAGGTGCTGGCGGCGCTGGTCTGCGTCGCGCTCGCGGCCGGCGCGCTCCGGCTCGGCCTGAACGTCATGTCGGATCCCCCGCCGCCCGCTGCCACGCGGACGGTGGAGCCGCGACTCACGGGGAGCGATTCGTGGGCTCCGTACCGCCCCTTGGCGGCGAGCGTGCCCGGCGTGGTGCTGGCCGCGATGCGCGGCGATGCGACGCGTCCGGCACTGCATACGGCCGGGATCGCGCATCTGCTGGAAGGACGCCCGCGCCAGGCGCTGGCGAGCCTGCAGGCGGCAGCGGAGTCGGCGAACGACGCACGAGCGTGGAGCGACCTGGCGGTCGCGCTGCACGAGGCGTCGAACAGCTACGGCACGCCGGAGTTGCTCGCCGATGCGCTGGCGGCGGCGGACCGCGCACGCGCGGCGGATCCGGCACTGCTCGAGCCGCTGTTCAACCGTGCGTTGATTCTCGAGCGCCTCGGGTTGCGTGACGACGCGCGCGCGGCGTGGCAGCGGTACCTGGCGCAGGATGGGACGAGCTCCTGGGCCGCCGAGGCGCGCGAGCACGTCCAGCGGCTTGCGCCGGCACGGACGTTCCTCGAGAAGCTCGACGCGAAACCAGGCGCGGACGTGCGCGATCTCGTTCGCGACAATCCAGCCGAGGCGCGCTCCGCGGCCGAGACGCACCTCCTCGGGCGCTGGGGGGCGGCGGTGCTGCGCGCGGACGGCGCGGCGGACACGCACCTGCGACTGGCGCGTGAGGTCGGTGCGGAGCTGACGCGGCTCGGCGGCGATCGCGGCCTCGCGCTGGCGGTTGCGGCGATCGACGCGGCGGCCGCCGGCGAGCGCAACGTGCTCGCGTCCGCGCATGCCGAATACGAACAGGGCATGACGCTCTTCCGCGCCAGCCGGCCCGTCGACGCGGGGCCGCCGCTGCGCAAGTCGGTGGAGCTGTTCGCGGCGACGCGCAGTCCGATGGTGTGGCGTGCGCGGTTCTTCGCCGGCAATACGGTATTCGACCAGGGGAAGCGCGACGAGACGCGGCGCAACGTCGACGCCCTCCTCACCTCCGTTCCGGAGGGCTTTGGGGCGCATCGCGGCGAGGTGTTGTGGCAGCTCGCCGTCTGCCAGGCCACCGAAGCCGAGTGGGGTGCCGCCCTCCGCTCGCTTCACGCCGCGGCCGCGGCGTTCGAAGAGGTGAAAGAGCCGGCGAACGTCGCCGCGGTCCGGCGGATGCTCGCCGTCGTCTACGACATGATCGGGGACCCGGTCAACGCGTGGAGCCACCGAATGGCGGCGCTGCGTGTGATCGGAGAAAAGTCGGATAAGCAGCTCGAGAAGGCGGTGGCCTCGATCGCCGGCGCGGCCATCCTGCGGGAGAAGTGGCATACGGCGCTGTCGTTCCTGACGTTGCGCATCGACGTAGGACGCAGGATCGGCGCGGACGTGCGGCTCGCCGACGCGCTGCTTTCGCGCGCGGCGATTCACCTCCGCCTCGGCGACGCGGCGGCGGCGCGCGCGGATGCCGCGGAAGCGGAGGCCGTGACGTCGCGCGTCAAGGACGCCGGGTATGCGGCATATGGCCGCGCGGCGCAGTCGCTGGTGAAGGCGAAGCTGGCACCACCGGTACAGGCGGTAGCGCTGCTGACGGAGTCGATCGCGCTGCAGTCGGCGAAGGGCGACCGGATGAACCTGCCGGGCCTGTTCCTGCAGCGCGGGCGGGAGCGGCGGGCGATGCGCGACGCGAACGGCGCGGCCGCGGATCTGGAGAGCGGCATCGTGGAACTGGAACGGCATCGTGAGTCGCTCCCGCAGGGGAGCGAGCGGTGGGGCGCGTTCTTCTCGGCCGAGGAGCTGTTCGAGGAGGCCATCGACCTGGCGATGAGCCGCGAAGACGCGGCGGCGGCATTCGCGCTGGCGGAACGGGCGCGGGCGCGAACGCTGCTCGAAACGTACGGCGTCACGTCTTCGGGCGCGGTGCGTCCCGGCGGCGGTGCGGTGGTGGTCGAGTACGTGACGCTTCCGACGCGGCTGGTCGTCTTCGTGGCTGACGAGAACGGCGTCACCGCGACCTCCGTTGCGGCGGACCGGAACGAGCTGGCGCGCGAGGCGAACCTCTTCGCGAACGCCCTCTCCTCCGATGATGCCCGCGGCGCGAAACGGGCGGCGGCGGCGCTTTACCGCCGGCTCGTCGAGCCTGTGGCGGCGCGGCTCACGAATGCGAGGACGGTGGTCTTCGTCCCCGACCGCACGCTGGCCACTCTGCCCTTCAACGCGCTGACGAACGGGGAAGGGGAGTATCTGCTGGAGCGTCATGCCATCGTCGTCGCTCCCAGTGCGGCCGCGTACGTCACGGCGTCATCGCGCCGGGCAGCGGATGCGGTGCCGGAGTCGGTTGTGGTGATCGGCAACGCGGCCGCGGGCGCGGAGACGGGGAGGCTCGTCTACGTCGAGGCGGAGGCGCGCGAAGTCGCGCGCGCCTACCCGCGGTCGGTGAAACTGGAGGATGAAGCCGCCAACCTGGGCGGTCTCCGCACCGCCATCGCGTCGGCGGACGTCGCACATTTTGCCGGCCACGCCGTCGGCGACGAGAGCGGACTGCTGCCGGCGTCGCTGGTCCTGCGCCGCGGTACCGGCGAGCATCGGGTGACGGTGCCGGAGATCGCCGCGCTGCGGCTGCGCCGTCCAGTGACGGTCGTCCTCGCCGGCTGCAGTACCGCACGGGGGGAGAGCCGCGGAACGGACGGGGTGATCAGCGTCGCGAACGGTTTCCTGTTCGCCGGTGCGCCGTCGGTGGTGGCGACGCTGTGGCCGATCGACGACCGTGCCTCCGCACTGTTCTTCCCGCGCCTGCACCGCCGCCTCGCCGAAGGCCTCCCGCCCGCCGAAGCGCTGCGGGCAGTGCAGCTCGACGCGATCCGCCGCGGCGACGTCCCCGCATCACTCTGGGCAGCATTGATCGACATCGGAAGCTGAGGAGGAGAGACGATGAGTTACAGAATCAATTTCGTTGGACTGGTGAACTTCTTCGACCGCGGAACCGATGGGAAGCTGCTGCTGCTGCCCGACGGGAGAGAGCCGACGCTGAATATCGCACCGCATCGCGCGAGCATTGTCGTGCTGCGCTCGCAGGTTCGCCGCGATCTCAGCGACTGGGCGGCAGAACCCGACGACCAGCTCGCGCCGTTCCTGGTCGATCGCTACGCCATTTCCGAGAAGGCGACGATTTCCATCAGCGGGCTGGAGCCGGGAGAAGCGGCGGGCACACTGGACACGACGGGGTGGGACGGTAAGGTTCCTCTCCTGAGACAGATCGACGAAACGCTCGAGATCGTGCCGGAGAACGCAGTCGTGCAGATTCCGGTCGCGCGGGGGAGACTGGAAGCGTATAGCCTCGGCAACGGGTCGACGGTCGGGCAACTCACGGTCGCTCACGAGGGTGCCGTGATGGTCACCGCGACGTCACGCGAATCGGACGTCGTGAGGACGCTGGTGCTGCGCGACGGTGCGGAGATCGTGATCAGCAATATTTCCAATCCTCTCGCGCCCGCGCGCGATCCGAAGAGCGAGATATCGCACTTCAGACTGTACGGGCAACTGGATCGCCACGGGCGTTCCGAACGACTCGAGACGCCCGAGAAAAGTAAGCTGGACCAGATTCCGTCGGCACATCCCTACCTCGCTTTCCTGCGTACGACGGAGGGCACCTTCCCGGCTCCCGAGTGTCCGGTGACGGGGTGCTGCCCAGGATGAGCACGAACCAGATCCTCCTGCTGCTGTTGGAGCTCGTCGCTGCCGCGGCCGTATGTTTCGCGATCTACCGCTACTTCAGGCGCGAGGCCGTGCTGCAGAGGTATTTTCCGGCGCTGGTCTCGCGCTCGCCGAGAGAGGTAGCGCTCGAAGTCGACCCGCTTTTCGCGCCGGTGCCATCGCAGCGGTACCAGCGACGCGTGCAGCGGCTGGTTGGTGCGCAGCTGACGCTCGTCAACGAAGAAGAATCTCTGCAGGCGATCGAGGCAGCCGCGACAGCCGCCCGGCTGCATGCCGAAAAGAGCGAGCGGAAACTCACGAAGGCGCGTGAAGCGATGTGGTTCCGAGGCACGCGCGTCGCCAAGGCAACGGTTCTGTACGATGTCACGGCGGCGAAGCGCGCCGCCGCCGCCGCTGAGAAGGAGCGATCCGCCGCGCGCGTCGACGCCGCCATCGCATCGGTCCGGAAGCTCGAGTCGGCCGTCGCGGCCGAGCGCGAGGAGTGGCTCGCGACTTTACCCGAGGCGGAGAGGGCGCATGGACCACGCGTCGAGCGGAACACGCTGATGGTGATGTTCTTCGACCACGTCAAGCCGAAGCGGATCGCCGCACTCCTGAAGCGGTACCGTCTGAGCGTCGTGGCGGGAACACCAAAGCTATCTCTGTTCCTCCTCCGGCCCGAGGCGCCGCCGCGGGCGGATACAGCCGAAGGAGGGGCCACGCGCCTCCACGCGCTCGTGGAGCGGCTGCGAGCGGAGCCGGTCGTGGAGGCGGCCGTGCAGAACCTGCCACTGGGACCGGTTTCGGTCGCCGCGATCACTGAGAGGGCCGAGGATCCGCTCACTCTCACCTCCTTCCGTGAGGCGTGGGAACTGGTGAAAGGAAAGCCGGAAATCGAGGTCGGAGTGCTCGACGTCGGATTTCTCGCCGACAGCAAGGAGCTGCAGGTGATCCCCATGGCCGGCACGCCGAATCAGACGGACGTGCATGGAATGCAGGTCGCGGCCATCATCGGTGCGGCACACAACGACTTCGGAATCGACGGGGGCGTCCCGCGGGTGAAGATCGTCGGTGCGTCTCCGCGCGATCCTTTGGCTTTCGATTTCATCGACACGCTCGAGCGAACCATCGCTCGTCAACCTCGGCTTCGGCTGATCAACGCCAGCGTCGGGTATAACTGGGCGGCCGAGAAAACCGATCCCGAAAAACTACCGGCACTGAGAAGGGCGATCGAGAACAGCGGGAAGTGCGTCCGAAAGGCGCTCCGGAACGCCTCCGAAACGCTGCTCGTCGCCGCCGCCGGGAACGACTCCTCAGAAACTGCGACCGCGCGTGCGGTCTGGGCGAGTCCGTACAACTGGGCAGCGCTCGGCGATGAGTCCGACGACCTCGGAAAACGGTCGGAGAACGTCATCGTGGTCGAAGGCCTGGACAGTGCCGGCACCGGCAGACTGCCGATGTCGAACACCGGCGGGACGCTCAAAGCAATCGGACAGGGCGTCATGACGATCACATCAACGCTGAGCCCCGTCCCTAGAGATGGGACCTCCGCGGCGGCACCGCTCGTCACGTCGACCGCGGCGATGATGCTGCAGGTGAACCCGAAGCTGACGGTGAAGGAGATCAAGGAGATGCTCGGCGTCGGTTCGTCGGATCCGCGGCTGAACGCCTTCTCCGCGGTGAAGAAAGCGGCAGAGGCGTAGCCGCGAACGAACGAGACGTCGGTAGCACGACGTGGTTCCCCGGCCGCGGCCCGTTGCGGACGAAGATCGGTGCAGTGAGCCGCTGTCGTTCGCGCGGCCGCGACCGCGGGTAGGGTGATCATCCCCGAGTACGAGCGCTGGCGTTCCCCCACACAAGTCTCTCTCGCCAAACTCAACCGTTGATGGCAACGGCGTTGCATGTCCAGTCGCACCAAGACTGATATGCCTGGGCCTGCTCAGCGGCCCGGCCGTCCGCCTTAAATCGTTACGACACAATTGAATAAGACGTCCCAGGAGAGGGGAAACGGGCGATGACCACCATTGGCATCGATAAGGCCTCGGAATACGGGCCTAAAGACTTCGAGCGTCTGCTCTTACGCGCGCTCACATCCGTGAAGAAGGGCGACTTTTCCGTGCGCATGCCCGTGGAGTTCACGGGAGTGCAGGGAAAAATTGCCGACACGCTGAACGACATCCTCGACCTCAACGAGCGCACCGCCTCGGAGATCGAGCGCATCTCGAACGTCGTCGGGAAAGAGGGCAAGCTCAACCAGCGCGCGCAGGTTCCGGCCGCAGGCGGGCAGTGGGGCATCATGGCCGACTCGGTCAACAACCTCATCACCGACCTCGTGCAGCCGACCAACGAGATCGCGCGCGTCATCGGCGCGGTGGCGAAGGGCGACCTCACCCGCACGATGGCCATCGAGTTCGACGGCCGTCCGCTGAAGGGGGAGTTCCTCCGCACCGCGAAGACGGTGAACACGATGGTCGCGCAGCTCGCGTCGTTCGCCTCCGAGGTCACGCGCGTGGCGCGTGAAGTCGGCACCGAGGGCAAGCTGGGCGGCCAAGCCGACGTCAAGGGCGTCTCCGGTACGTGGAAGGACCTCACCGAGTCCGTCAACATGATGGCCTCGAACCTCACCGCGCAGGTCCGCAACATCGCCGACGTCACCACCGCGGTCGCCACCGGCGACCTCTCGAAGAAGATCACCGTCGAAGTGCGCGGCGAGATCCTCGAGCTGAAGAACACCATCAACGTGATGGTCGACCAGCTCCGCTCGTTCGCCTCGGAAGTCACCCGCGTCGCACGCGAAGTCGGATCGGAAGGAAAGCTGGGCGGCCAGGCCGACGTCCAGGGCGTCAGCGGCACGTGGCGCGACCTCACCGACTCCGTGAATTACATGGCCGCGAACCTGACGAACCAGGTCCGCAACATCGCCCAGGTCACCACCGCCGTCGCGAACGGCGACCTCTCGAAGCAGATCACGGTCGAGGCACGCGGCGAGATCCTCGAGCTGAAGGACACCATCAACACGATGGTCGACCAGCTCCGCTCGTTCGCCTCGGAAGTCACCCGCGTCGCCCGCGAGGTCGGCACCGAGGGCAAGCTGGGCGGCCAAGCCGGGGTCAAGGGCGTCTCCGGTACGTGGAAAGACTTGACCGACTCGGTCAACTACATGGCCGCGAACCTGACGAGCCAGGTGCGCAACATCGCCGAGGTCACGACCGCGGTCGCGAACGGCGACCTGTCGAAGAAGATCACGGCGGAAGCGCTCGGCGAGATCCTCGAGCTGAAGAACACGATCAACACGATGGTGGATCAGCTCCGCGCGTTCGCCTCGGAGGTCACCCGCGTGGCCCGCGAGGTCGGCACCGAAGGGCGCCTCGGCGGCCAGGCAGAAGTGCCCGGCGTGGCCGGTACCTGGAAGGACCTCACCGACTCGGTCAACGCGATGGCCGGCAACCTCACGGCGCAGGTGCGCAACATCGCCGAGGTCACGACCGCGGTCGCGATGGGCGACCTGTCGAAGAAGATCACGGTCGACGTCAAGGGCGAGATCCTCGAGCTGAAGAACACGATCAACACGATGGTCGATCAGCTCAACTCGTTCGCCGCCGAGGTCACGCGCGTGGCGCGCGAGGTCGGCACGGAAGGGAAACTGGGCGGCCAGGCAGAAGTGCCGGGCGTCGCCGGTACGTGGAAGGACCTCACCGACTCGGTCAACTCGATGGCCGGCAACCTCACGGCGCAGGTGCGCAACATCGCCGACGTGACGACGGCCGTCGCCATGGGCGACCTGTCGAAGAAGATCACGGTCGAGGTGCGCGGCGAGATCCTCGAGCTGAAGAACACGATCAATACGATGGTGGATCAGCTCAGCGCGTTCGCCTCGGAAGTCACGCGTGTGGCGCGCGAGGTCGGCACGGAAGGCATGCTCGGCGGTCAGGCAGAAGTGCCGGGCGTCGCGGGCACGTGGAAGGACCTCACCGACTCGGTCAACGCGATGGCCGGCAACCTCACCGCGCAGGTGCGCAACATCGCCGAGGTCACGACGGCGGTCGCGTTGGGCGACCTGTCGAAGAAGATCACGGTCGAGGTGCGCGGCGAGATCCTCGAGCTGAAGAACACCATCAATACGATGGTCGACCAGCTCAACTCGTTCGCCGGCGAGGTGACGCGCGTGGCGCGCGAGGTCGGTACCGAAGGGAAGCTCGGCGTGCAGGCGGAAGTGAAGGGCGTCGCCGGCACCTGGAAGGACCTCACCGACTCGGTGAACTCGATGGCCGGCAACCTCACGGTGCAGCTGCGTGACGTCTCCGGCGTCGCGACGGCGATCGCGGGCGGCGACCTGACCCGCAAGATCACGGTCGAGGTGCGCGGCGAGATCCTGCAGATCAAAGAGACGATCAACGTGATGGTCGACCAGCTCTCGGCGTTCGCGTCGGAAGTGACGCGCGTGGCGCGTGAGGTCGGCACGGAAGGACAGCTCGGCGGTCAGGCCGAGGTGAAGGGCGTGGCCGGTACGTGGAAGGACCTCACCGACTCGGTGAACTCCATGGCCTCGAACCTCACCGGCCAGGTGCGCAACATCGCCGAGGTCACGACGGCGGTCGCGAACGGCGACCTGTCGAAGAAGATCACGGTCGAGGTCAAGGGCGAGATCCTCGAGCTGAAGAACACCATCAACGTCATGGTGGACCAGCTCCGGTCGTTCGCCGCCGAGGTCACGCGCGTGGCGCGCGAGGTCGGCACGGAAGGGAAGCTCGGCGGTCAGGCGGACGTGCAGGGAGTCTCCGGCACGTGGAAAGACCTGACCGACTCGGTCAACTACATGGCCGCGAACCTCACGGCGCAGGTGCGCAACATCGCGGACGTCACCACGGCGGTCGCGAACGGCGACCTGTCGAAGAAGATCACGGTCGACGTCAAGGGCGAGGTGCTGGAGCTGAAGAACACCATCAACTCGATGGTCGATCAGCTCAACTCGTTCGCGTCGGAAGTCACGCGCGTGGCGCGTGAGGTCGGCGTCGAGGGCAAGCTGGGCGGCCAGGCGCAGGTGAAGGGCGTGGCCGGCACCTGGAAGGACCTCACCGACAACGTGAACATGATGGCGTCGAACCTGACGGCGCAGGTGCGCAACATCGCGCAGGTGACGACGGCGGTCGCGAACGGCGACCTGTCGAAGAAGATCACGGTGGACGTGCGCGGCGAGATCCTCGAGCTGAAGGACACCATCAACCCGATGGTGGATCAGCTCAACTCGTTCGCGGCGGAGGTCACGCGCGTGGCGCGCGAGGTCGGCACGGAGGGACGCCTGGGCGGCCAGGCGCAGGTCAAGGGTGTCTCCGGTACGTGGAAAGACTTGACGGATTCGGTCAACTCGATGGCCAGCAACCTGACGGCGCAGGTGCGCAACATCGCCGAGGTGACGACGGCCGTCGCGCTCGGCGACCTGTCGCGCAAGATCACGGTCGACGTGCGGGGCGAGATCCTCGAGCTGAAGAACACCATCAACACGATGGTCGATCAGCTCAACTCGTTCGCCTCGGAAGTCACGCGCGTGGCGCGCGAGGTGGGCACGGAAGGACGGCTGGGCGGCCAGGCGCAGGTCAAGGGCGTCAGCGGCACCTGGAAGGACCTCACCGACAACGTCAACATGATGGCGTCGAACCTGACGAACCAGGTGCGCAACATCGCGCAGGTGACGACGGCGGTCGCGAACGGCGACCTGTCGAAGAAGATCACGGTCGACGTCAAAGGGGAGATCCTCGAGCTGAAGGACACCATCAACACGATGGTCGATCAGCTCAACTCGTTCGCGTCGGAGGTCACGCGCGTGGCGCGTGAGGTCGGCACGGAAGGGAAGCTGGGCGGCCAGGCGCAGGTCAAGGGCGTGGCCGGCACGTGGAAGGACCTCACCGACAACGTGAACATGATGGCGTCGAACCTGACGTCGCAGGTGCGCGGCATCGCGCGCGTCGTCACGGCGATCGCGAAGGGCAACCTGAAGCAGAAGCTGGCGGTCGAGGCGCGAGGCGAGATCGCGGAGCTGGGCGACACGATCAACGACATGATCGAGACGCTGGCGACGTTCGCCGACCAGGTCACGACGGTGGCGCGCGAGGTCGGCGTCGAAGGACGCCTCGGCGGCCAGGCCAACGTGCCGGGCGCCGCGGGCACGTGGCGCGATCTGACGGACAACGTCAACCAGCTCGCCGCGAACCTCACCACGCAGGTGCGCGCCATCGCCGACGTCGCCACCGCGGTGACGAAGGGCGACCTGACGCGCAACATCACGGTCGAGGCGCAGGGCGAGCTCGCCGCACTCAAGGGCAACATCAACGAGATGATCCGCAACCTGCGCGAGACGACGGCGCGGAACGCGGAGCAGGACTGGCTGAAGACGAACCTCGCCAAGTTCACGCGGATGATGCAGGGGCAGAAGAACCTGCAGGCGGTGTCGCAGATGATCCTGTCGGAGCTCGCTCCGGTGGTCAACGCGGCGCACGGCGTGTTCTACACGATGGACGGATCGAACAACGACGATCCGCGCCTGAAGCTGACGGCGACGTACGCCTTCCGCGAGCGGAAGCACCTGAACAAGGAGTTCCGCGTCGGCGAGTCGCTGATCGGGCAGGCGGCGTTCGAGAAGCAGCGCATCCTCATCACCAACGCTCCCGACGACTACGTGCAGATCAACTCCGGTCTCGGCGAGGCGAAGCCGCTCAACATCATCGTGCTGCCGATCGTCTTCGAAGGCGCGGTGCTGGCGGTGATGGAGCTGGCCAGCTTCAGCAAGTTCACGGAGACCTACCAGTCGCTGCTCGACCAGCTCACCGAGTCGATCGGCGTGGTGCTCAACACCATCCAGGCGAACATGAGGACGGAGGAGCTGCTGACGCAGTCGCAGTCGCTCGCCGAAGAGCTGCAGGCGCAGCAGGAAGAGCTGACCGAGACCAACAAGCGCCTCGAGCAGCAGGCGAAGTCGCTCCAGACCTCGGAAGAGCTGCTCCGCCAGCAGCAGGAAGAGCTGCAGCAGACCAACGAGGAGCTGGAAGAGAAGGCGCGCCTCCTCACCGCGCAGAACGAGGAAGTCGAGCAGAAGAACCGGGAGGTCGAACAGGCCAAGCGGCAGCTCGAGGAGAAGGCGCGGCAGCTCGCGCTGACGTCGAAGTACAAGTCGGAGTTCCTCGCCAACATGTCGCACGAGCTGCGCACGCCGCTCAACTCGCTGCTCATCCTGGCGAAGCTGCTCTCGGACAACCCGGAAGGGAACCTCACGGAGAAGCAGGTCGACTTCGCGAAGACGATCCACGGCTCCGGCCAGGACCTGCTCACGCTCATCAACGACATCCTCGACCTGTCGAAGATCGAGAGCGGCATGATGACGGTGGCGCTGTCGGACGTGCCGTTCAAGGAGATCGCCGACCTGTCGGAGCGGACGTTCCGCCAGGTGGCCAACGACAAGCAGCTCAACTTCACGATCGACCTCTCGCCGACGCTGCCGCGCACGATCCATACGGACCCGACGCGCGTGCAGCAGGTGCTCAAGAACCTCCTCGGGAACGCGTTCAAGTTCACCGAGAAGGGCGGCGTGACTCTGAAGATGGATACGGCCACGGAAGGCTGGACGCCGGGGCACGACGTGCTCGACCGCACGCCGACCGTGATCGCGTTCAGCGTCACCGACACCGGCATCGGCATCCCGGAGGAGAAGCAGCGCATCATCTTCGAGGCCTTCCAGCAGGCCGACGCGTCGACGACGCGGAAGTTCGGCGGCACCGGCCTCGGCCTGTCGATCAGCCGCGAGATCGCGCGTCTGCTCGGCGGCGAGATCCGCGTCGAGAGCGAGCAGGGCGCAGGCTCGACGTTCACGCTGTTCCTGCCGCAGACGTACGCGGCACCGGTGGCTCGCCGCGAGCGGCGTGAGCCGGACCGCACCGACGAGCAGGGCCAGGCGCCGATGCACGCGCTGGTGCGCGAATCGACGGAGACGAAGCCGGCGGTGAACGCCGACCGTCCCGCCGAGGAGCAGAACCTCGTGGTGGTGGAAGAGCAGGTGCCGGACGACCGCGATGCGATCGAGCCGGGCGACCGGACGGTGCTGATCGTCGAGGACGACATCACCTTCGCGAGCATCCTGCTGGACATGGCGCACGACAAGGGCTTCAAGGGGATCGTGGCGACGCGAGGGGAGACGGCGTTGCAGCTCGCGCCGCGCTTCCGGCCGGACGCCATCACGCTCGACATCGCGCTGCCCGACATGGAAGGGTGGACGGTGCTCGACCGCCTCAAGCACGACCGGGTCACGCGCCACATCCCGGTGCACATCATCTCCGGCGACGACGAGACGGGCCGCGGTCTGAGGCTCGGCGCGTTCGCGCAGGTGCAGAAGCCGGTGACGAAGGAGTCGCTGGACGACGCGTTCGCGAAGATCCGCGGCTTCGTGGAGCGGCAGAACAAGTCGCTCCTCGTGGTCGAGGACAACGAGCAGCAGCGGCAGGCGATCGTCGAGCTGATCGGCGACGCGGACGTCGAGATCACGCCGGTCGGGACGGGTGAGGAAGCGCTGAACATCCTGCGCGACCGCCGCTTCGACTGCATGGTCCTCGACCTCGGGCTGCCGGACATGAGCGGATTCGAGTTCCTGAACCGGATGAAGAACGAGCTCCAGATCACCGACGTCCCGGTGGTGGTCTATACCGGCCGCGACCTGTCGCGGAAGGAGGAGGCCGACCTCAAGCGGATGGCCGACGCGATCATCGTCAAGGACGTCCGCTCGCCGGACCGCCTGCTCGACGAGACCGCGCTGTTCCTGCACCGCGTCGAGGAGAACCTGCCGGAGCAGAAGCGGAAGATGCTCGAGCAGTTGCACGAGTCCGATCCGGTGCTGGCGGGTAAGAAAGCGCTGATCGTCGACGACGACATGCGCAACATCTACGCGCTGACGTCGCTCCTCGAGCGGCACAAGATGAAGGTGCTGTACGCGGAGAGCGGCGCGGAGGGAATCGACATCCTGCGGAAGACGCCGGACCTCGACGTCGTGCTGATGGACGTGATGATGCCGGAGATGGACGGGTACGAGGCCATGCGCCGCATCCGCGCCATCGACGAGTACAAGAATCTCCCGATGATCGCGCTGACGGCGAAGGCGATGAAGGGCGACCGCGAGAAGTGCATGGAGGCGGGCGCCAGCGACTACATCACCAAGCCGATCGACGCGCAGCAGCTCGTTTCGCTGCTGAGAGTCTGGCTGTACCGCTAATCACCGATGAACGGCGCGCCGAGAGGCGCGCCGTTTGCTCTATGTCTCAGCAGTAACGCATGTCGAACTCACCCGCAGCGATCATCGACGAGCAGGCCCGCGCCGATCTCGAACAGATCGAGATCGGGCTCCTGACGGAGGGGATCTATAAACACTACGGGTTCGACTTCCGCGACTATTCACTGCCGTCGCTGCGCCGCCGGATCTGGAAGCGGGTGTACGCGGAGGGGCTGAGCACCGTGTCGGGGCTGATCGAGAAGGTGCTGCACGACCCGCAGTCGATGGAGCGGCTGCTGCTCGACCTGTCGATCAACACCACGGCGATGTTCCGCGACCCGACCTTCTACCTGTCGTTCCGGCAGAAGATCGTGCCGCTCCTGCGCACCTATCCGTTCGTGCGCATCTGGCACGCCGGCTGTTCGACCGGCGAAGAGGTCTACTCGATGGCCATCCTCCTTCAGGAGGAAGGGCTGTACGACCGCTGCCGGATCTACGCCACGGACATCAACGAGGCGGTCCTGCAGAAGGCGAAGTCGGGGATCTTCCCGCTGTCGACGATGCAGGAGAACACCTCGAACTACATCACCGCCGGGGGGACGGGGACGTTCTCGGACTACTACACGGCGCGTTACGACTACGCGATCTTCAGGCCGTCGCTGCGCGAGAACGTGGTTTTCGCGCAGCACAACCTCGTCACGGACGCCTCCTTCAATCACTTCAACGTGATCTTCTGCCGAAACGTGCTGATCTACTTCAACAACGCCCTGCAGGACCGCGTGCAGCAGCTCTTTCTGCAGTCGATGGAGATGTTTGGAATCCTCGGCCTCGGCAAGAAGGAGTCGATCAAGTTCACCACGGTCGCCGACGACTACGAGACCGTCGATGCGGAAGAGCGGTTGTACAGGAGAGTGCGCTGATGGGCGCCCGGGCCAGACGCGACTCGAACGGCGGCACCGGCAGCAGCGAGCTGCCGCCGGGCATCCGCTCCTGGACCGACGGGCGGGTGCTGAAGGAAGCGGCGCGCGATTACCAGCTCGTGGCCATTGGCTGCTCGATGGGAGGGATGGCGGCGCTGCAGACGATCTTCCAGACGCTGCCGAAGGACTTCCCGCTGCCGATCACCGTCGTGCAGCATCGCTACAGGACGTCGAACGAGGGGCTGCCGCAGTTCCTGCGGCGGCATTCGAAGCTGAACGTGGTCGACACCACCGACAAGGAGTGGATCAAGCCGGGGACGGTGTATCTCGCGCCGGCGAACTATCACCTGCTCGTCGAGCGTGGCGAGCTCAGTCTGTCGGTCGATGAGGCGGTTGCCTACTCGCGGCCGTCGATCGACGTCATGTTCGAGTCGGCAGCCGATGCCTACGGCAGCGGCGTGATCGGCGTCGTGCTGACGGGCGCAAACAGTGACGGCGCACGGGGCGCGGAGCGCATCAAGAAGCGTGGCGGGTTCGTCGTCGCACAGGATCCGGCGACGGCGGAGTCGCCGGCAATGCCGCAGGCGGCGATCGACGCGACGCGCGTGGACCGGATCTTGCCTCTGGAACGCATCGGGCCGTTCCTCGTCGAGCTCTGCCGAGGCAGCGAATTTCATGGATGATCGCGTCAACATACTGCTGGTCGACGATCAGCCGAATAACCTGCTCGCCCTCGAATCGATCCTTGGCGACACGGGGGAGAACCTCGTCACGGCCCAGTCGGGCTCCGCTGCGCTCCGCGAGCTCCTGCACATGGACTTCGCGGTCATCCTGCTCGACGTCCAGATGCCCGACCTCGACGGGTTCGAGACGGCGACGCTCATCCGCCAGCGCGATCGGTCCAAAGACACGCCGATCATCTTCCTGACCGCGCTCTCGCGGAGTGAGACGAACGTCTTCCGCGGCTACGAGCTGGGCGCCGTCGACTACATCTTCAAGCCGTTCCATCCGGAGATCCTCCGCTCGAAGGTGGCGGTCTTCGTGGAGCTCTTCCGCCAGCGGGAGGCGTTCAAGCAGCAGGCGCACGAGCTGGCGCGGCTCATCAAGCAGAACGAGCTGATTCTCAATGCGGCCGCCGAAGGCGTTTTCGGCGTGGGGCTGGACGGGGCGGCGACGTTCGTCAATCCGGCCGCGGCGCGGATGATCGGGCAGCGGTCGGAGGCGATCGCCGGCACCGACATCCACTCGGTCGTGCATCCGGTGTTTCCCGGCGTGCTGACGTGCAACCCCGAGAAGTGCCGGCTGTACGCGGTGGTGCACGGCGACCCGGCGTACGACGAGAT
>DASWNW010000075.1:0-152094 GCA_036399015.1 Thermoanaerobaculia bacterium
GTCCGCGCGAACCTCATCGGCCTGGCCGCCAACGGCACCACCTCCGTCCCGAACGCCAACGGCGCCATCGTGATCTCCGACGGCGATACCATGGAGATCGGCGGCACCACGGCCGCCGAGGCGAACACCATCGCCAACAACGGCGGCGCGGGCGTGACCATCCTCGGCACCGGCGCCGGCCACACGATCCTCGGCAACTCCATCCGCTCCTTCGCCACGCTCCCCATCGACCTCGGCGGCGACGGTGCCAACGGCAACGATCCCGGCGACGGCGACCCGGGCCCCAACGGGAAACAGAACTCCGCCGACCTCGTCTCCGCGAGCCTCAACGGCGGCAACATCGACATCACCGCCTCGCTCAGCACCACCGGCGTCGTCACCAGCCGCGTCGAGTTCTTCGAGTCGAACGCCTCCGGCGCCCCGCTCGAGCTGATCGGCTCCACCTGCCTCGCCGGCGGAAGCCTCAGCAACAACATCATCACCATCCCGAACCCCGGCCTCACCGGCGGCGAGAAGATCGTCGCCACCGTCACCTCGTACGGCGGCGCCTCCTGCACCGACGTCCTGTACGGGACGTCCGAGGTGTCGAATGGTGTGACCCTCTCCTGCCCGGCGGTGCCGGTGACCATCACCGGCGCGACGTCGATGTGCGCCGGCGGCAGCGTGACGCTCGACGCGGGGGCCGGCTTCGCCAGCTACGCCTGGTCGACCGGCGCGAACACCCGCACCATCACCGTCAACCCCGGGACCACCACCGGCTTCAGCGTCACCGTCACCGACGGCAGCGGCTGCGCCGGCACCGACAGCCACACCGTCACCGTCAACCCGCTCCCCACCGCCGCCATCACCGGCCCGGCCAGCGCGTGCAACACCGCGATGCTCAGCGCCAGCGGCGGCGTGTCGTACCTCTGGTCCACCGCGGAGACGACGCAGAACATCACCGTCACCACCAGCGGCACCTACAGCGTCACCGTGACGGACGCCAACGGCTGCCAGGCCACCACCTCGCACAACATCACCATCGACGGCACGCCCGCCTCCGGCATCACGGCGAGCGGCCCGACCACCTTCTGCGAGGGCGGCAGCGTCGTCCTGAGCTCCGCGCCGGCGCCGTCGTACCTCTGGTCGACCGGCGAGACGACGCAGAACATCACCGTCACCACCGGCGGCAGCTACAGCGTGCAGACGTTCAACGGCTCCTGCTCGGCGACTGCCGGACCGGTGACCGTCACCGTCAACCCGAACCCGCTCGTCAACATCGGCGGCCCGTCCAGCGCGTGCGACAGCGCGGTCCTCGACGCCGGCACCGGCTTCCAGGGCTACCTCTGGTCGACCGGTGAGACGACCCAGTCGATCACCGTCACCAGCAGCGGCACGTACAGCGTCACCGTCACCGGCGCCGGCGGCTGCCAGACCACCGACTCCCACGCCGTCACCATCAGCAACACGCTGACCCCGGTCATCACCGGCCCGACGAGCGCCTGCGACAGCGCGACGCTCGATGCCGGCACCGGCTTCCAGAGCTACCTCTGGTCCACCGGTGAGACGACCCAGTCGATCGCCGTCACCAGCACCGGCACCTACAGCGTCACCGTCACCGGCGCCGGCGGCTGCACCGGCAGCGACTCCCACAACGTCACCATCAACGGCAGCCTCACCCCGGTCATCACCGGCCCGACCAGCGCCTGCGACAGCGCGACGCTCGACGCCGGCACCGGCTTCCAGAGCTACCTCTGGTCGACCGGCGAGACGACGCAGACCATCACCGTCACCGCGGGCGGGACGTACAGCGTCACCGTCACCGGCGCGGGCGGCTGCACCGGCACCGACTCCCACGCCGTCACCGTCGATCCGTCGCCGACGGCGGTGATCGCCGGCCCCACCAGCGCGTGCGGCAGCGCGGTGCTCGACGCTGGTGCCGGCTTCAACGCCTACCTCTGGTCGACCGGCGAGACGACGCGCTCCATCACCGTCACCGCCACCGGCACTTACAGCGTCACCGTCACCGGCGACGGCGGCTGCACGGCCACCGACTCCCACAACGTCACCGTCGATCCCGCGCCGGCGCCCGTCATCACCGGCCCCACGAGCGCCTGCGACAGCGCGACGCTCGATGCCGGCACCGGTTTCCAGAGCTACCTCTGGTCGACCGCGGAGACGACGCAGACCATCACCGTCAGCACGAGCGGCACCTACACCGTCACCGTCACCGGCGCCGGCGGCTGCACCGGCTCCGACTCCCACACCGTCACCATCAACGGCGCGCTCACCCCGGTCATCACCGGTCCGACCAGCGCCTGCGACACTGCGACGCTCGATGCCGGCACCGGTTTCCAGAGCTACCTCTGGTCGACCGGGGAGACGACGCAGACCATCACCGTCAGCGCGACCGGCACCTACAGCGTCACCGTCACCGGCGCCGGCGGCTGCACCGGCTCCGACTCCCACAACGTCGCCATCACCAACGGCCTCACCCCCGTCATCACCGGTCCGACCAGCGCCTGCGACAACGCGACGCTCGACGCCGGCACCGGCTTCCAGAGCTACCTCTGGTCCACCGGCGAGACCACGCAGACCATCACCGTCAGCGCCAGCGGTACCTACAGCGTCACCGTGACGGGCGCCGGAGGCTGCACCGGCACCGACTCCCACACCGTCGCCATCAACAGCGCGCTGACCCCGGTCATCACCGGTCCCACCAGCGCCTGTGACAGCGCGACGCTCGATGCCGGCACCGGTTTCCAGAGCTACCTCTGGTCGACCGGCGAGACCACGCAGACCATCACCGTCAGCACGAGCGGCACCTACACCGTCACCGTCACCGGCGCCGGCGGCTGCCAGGGCTCCGACTCCCACACCGTCACCATCGGCAACACGCTCACCCCGGTCATCACCGGCCCCACGAGCGCCTGCGACAACGCCACCCTCGACGCCGGCACCGGCTTCCAGACCTACCTCTGGTCCACCGGTGAGACCACGCAGACCATCACCGTCAGCACGAGCGGCACCTACTCCGTCACCGTCACCGGCGCCGGAGGCTGCACCGGCACCGACTCTCACACCCTCGCCATCAACGGCGCGCTCACCCCGGTCATCACCGGCCCCACGAGCGCCTGCGGCAACGCCACCCTCGACGCCGGCACCGGCTTCCAGAGCTACCTCTGGTCCACCGGCGAGACGACGCAGACCATCACCGTCAGCGCGAGCGGCACCTACAGCGTCACCGTCACCGGCGCCGGCGGCTGCACCGGCTCCGACTCCCACACCGTCACCATCGGCAGCAGCCTCACCCCGGAAATCGTCGGTCCGCAGTCCGCCTGCGGCAACGCCACCCTCGACGCCGGCACCGGCTTCCAGAGCTACCTCTGGTCCACCGGCGAGACCACGCGGACCATCACCGTCACCGCCACCGGCACCTACAGCGTCACCGTCACCGGCGCCGGCGGCTGCCAGGGCTCCGACTCCCACTCCGTCACCGTCGGCACGCCGGCGCAGATCAACATCACCTCCCCCTCCTCGGTCGACGCCGGCAGCACCGGCCACAACGCCAGCGTTGCGTTCATGAACGGCGCGGACTACTCGTGGGCGATCGCCGGCGGCACCATCACCTCCGGGAACGGGACCCACGCCATCACCTTCAAGGCCGGCGCGGCGGGGACGCTGACCCTCTCCGTCACCGTCACCCTCCACGGCTGCAGCAACGTCGACAGCAACACCGTCACTGTCGTCGGCGCGCCCGCGCCTCCCGACGTCAAGATCGTCAAATCGGGTCCGTCGTCCGTGCAGGCCGGCGCGCAGTTCGTCTACGGCCTCGACGTCCGCAACCTCGGCGCCACCGATCTCGAGAACGTGCGCATGGTCGACACCCTCCCCGCCGGCGTCGTCGTCACCAGCGTCGCCCGCGGCACGTGGGAATGCACCACCGGCGGCGGCACGATCGAGTGCAGCGGCCGTCTCGCCGCGCAGTCGCACCGCCTCATCACCGTCACCGTCAACGCGCCGCAGCAGACCGGCTCGATCACCAACACCGCCAGGGTGCAGGCCGACATCAACGATCCGACGCCGGCGAACAACACCTCGTCCGTCACCACCGTCGTCACCGCGGCGCCGCCGAACTGCTCGACCGTCGCCCCCTCGCTCGTCTCCCCGGCCGACAACGCCACCACCGGCTCGCCGGTCGACTTCCAGTGGAACGCCGTCCCCAACGCCCTCGACTACGAGCTCTGGCTCGTCAGCGGCGGCACCCCGCAGCTCGCCGGCACCACCGGCGCCACCTCGCTCGCCCGCCCGCTGCCCAGCGGCACCTTCAGCTGGTTCGTCGTGGCCCGCTTCCCCGGCGACTGCACGCCGACCGTCTCCGCGCAGCGCACCTTCACCATCGAGCAGGCGTCGTGCACCTCGACCGGCGCCCCGCAGCTCGTCTCCCCCGCCCTCGGCAGCACCGTCGGCGGCCACGTGACCCTCGGCTGGACGCCGGTCCCGCTGGCCATCGGCTACCGCGTCTGGATCGAGGCCAACGGCACCGCCGCGCAGGACCTCGGCACCACGAACGGCGCCATCACCCTCGAGGCCGACCTCCCGCCGGGTGCGATCGTCGCCTACGTCGACGCGCTCTTCAGCGGCTGCCCGCCGGTCCGCTCCGCGCCGCTGGCGTTCACCGTCGGAAGTCCGGAGCCCTGCGCCGGCCGCACCGCCGCGCAGCCGCTCGCGCCGGCCAACTCCACCGTCGACAGCTCCAACGTCACCTTCACCTGGCTCCCCGCTGCCGGCGCCGACGCCTATCGCGTCTTCTACAGCGTCGACGGCGGCGCGCCGGCCGCCGCCGGTGAGACCGTCGAGACTTCGCTCCAGGCGACCGTCCCGACGGGCGTCATCCGCTGGCGCGTCGACGCGCTGCGCGAAGGCTGCGGCTCGCTCGAGTCGCCGGAAGTCCAGTTCACCGTCCCGGTGCGCAACGACTGCTCCACCGCGGCGCCGGTCCTCCTCGCGCCGGCGAACGGCTCCACCACCGACGGAGGCAACGTCACCTTCACCTGGACCGGCGTTCCGAACGCCGCCGGGTACGAGGTCTGGCTGTCGCTCGCCAACGGTTCTCCGGCCCTCATCGGCACGACCAACGGCACGTCGCTGACGCACGTCGTCTCGCCCGGCAGGCTGCAGTGGTTCGTCCGCGTCCTCGGCGACCGCTGCCCGTCGCGCGACTCCGCCACCTTCGACTTCACCTTCACCCCCACCGACGCCTGCGCCGAGAACCAGCGCCCCGTCCTGACGGCGCCGCTGGCCGGTGCGCGCGTCACGTCGCCCGTGACCTTCGAGTGGACGGCGACGCCCGGCGTGTCGGGCTACGAGCTGTTCGTGCTGCGCGGCAACCAGCGCACCCCCGAGCGGCTCGCCGGCGTCACCACCAACAGCGCCACCGTCGAAGTGCCGGCCGGCCGCATCCGCTGGTTTGTCCGCGCGAACTTCAACGGCTGCTCGCCGCTCGACTCCGCGGAAGAGAAGCTGCAGGTCGTCCCGTTGCCGGCCGCCTGCGCGACGCTCGCCGTCCCCGAGATCTCCGCCTCCGGTCAGGTCTCGAGCGGCGTGCCGTTCAGCATCCGCTGGACGAACGTCGCCGGTGCCACCTCGTACCAGCTCCAGCTCGCGTCGAACGCGGCCTTCACCGACGCCGAGACCATCTCCACCACCGCCACCCGTTTCGACCTCACGCGCACGAATGACGGCACCGCACCGCTCGCCGTCTACGCCCGCGTGCGTGCCATCGACAGCCGCTGCAGGCCGGAGCCGAGCCTCACGCCGTACGGCCCCGGCAGCGCCATCTTCATCCTCCCCGCGCAGGGCAACGACGGCGCCGTGCCGCTCGACGGCGGCGTCGTCCAGTACCGCATCCCGCTCGGACCGGAGCTGGCCGGCCAGTCATTCACCGTGGCTGAGAAAGAGCCATGGCTGACCGTCACCCCGCTGTCGGGAGTCGTACCGGCCGAGGGGACGTTCCTCGAGGTCACCGCCAACGGCGACGGCCTGCCGCTCGGCACGAGCCTCGGCGCGATCCGCATCACGCTCGACGCCCCCGCCGCCGGGACCGTGCGCGCCAATGCCACCACCGTCCTCATCCCGACGTTCGGCATCAGCAAGGCCACGCCGATCATGCCCTCCAGCAAGACCGAGCCGCCGCCCGACGCGCTGATCATCCCCGCCGTCGCCCACGCGAACGGCATCAACTCCCAGTTCCAGTCGGACGTGCGCGTCACCAACAGCTCGGCGCGGCTGAAGAACTACGAGGTCACCTTCACCCCCAGCGGTGACGGCGGCCTGCAGGCGGGACGGCAGACGCAGTTCGCGATCGAGCCGGGCCGCACCATCGCCCTCGACGACGTCCTCAAGAGCTGGTTCGGCACCGGCACCGGCAGCGCCGTCGGCACGCTGGAGATCCGTCCGGTCGCGGAGCCGTTCGCGTCGCCGGTGTCGTCGGCCACGTTCAGCGGCCTCACCGATCTCGTCACCTTCGCCTCGTCGCGCACGTTCAACGTCACCGCGAACGGGACGTTCGGCCAGTACATCCCCGCCATTCCCTACGCGAACTTCGTCGGCCGTGTCGACGCGCTGCAGCGCCCGACGGCGCTCTCGCTCCAGCAGATCGCGCAGTCGGACCAGTACCGCACGAACCTCGGCATCGTCGAGGCCTCGGGCGAGCCGGTCTCGATGATCGTCAGCGTCTTCGGCGACGGCGGCACGAAGCTCGTCGAGTTCCCGCTCAACCTCGCGGGCGGCCAGCACACGCAGCTCAACGGCTTCCTCACCGCCCACGGCATCGGCAACCTGAGCGACGGCCGCGTCGAGATCGCCGTCACGTCGCCCGGCGGCAAAGTCACGGCGTACGCGTCGGTCCTCGACAACGCCACGAACGATCCGCTGCTCGTCACCCCCGTCACCCTGACGGAGACCGGCAACACGAAGTGGGTCATGCCGGGTGTCGCTGACATCGCCGGCGTCGGACAGTGGCGCACCGACATGCGCGTCTTCAATGCAGGCACCGAGGATGTGGAGACGACGATGTCGTTCATCTCGCTGGCCGGCGGCGAGCCGCGCACGATCAACGTCACCATCCCCGCCGGCGAGGTGCGCCAGTTCGACCGCACCTTGCCCAGCCTCTTCGGCATCTCCAACGACGCCGGCGCCGTGCACATCAGCACCCCGGCCTCGGCGAGACTCGTCGCCACCGGCCGCACGTACAACCAGGCCACGAACGGCACCTACGGCCAGTTCATCTCGGCCGTGACCCCGGCCGAAGCCGCCGGCGTCGAGTCCCGCCCCCTGCAGCTCCTGCAGGTCGAGGAATCCCCCCGCTTCCGCTCGAACCTCGGTCTCGCCGAAGTGACCGGCAACCCCGTCACCATCGAGCTCTCCTTCGTCCCGCCCGACAGCAAGTTCACCGCGATCACCGAGCTCACCCTCGGCCCCAACGAATTCCGCCAGCTCGGCTCGGTGCTGAGGTCCGTAGGCATGGCCGACACGTTCAACACCAGAATCACCGTCCGCGTCCTCAGCGGCACCGGCCGCGTGACGGCTTACGCGTCGGTGATCGACCAGCTCACCAACGACCCCACCTACGTCCCCGCGCAGTAAGGGGGTGGAGGGAGCGGCGGGCGAACGCCCGCCGCTCCGGTACCATGGCGCCATGAGCCCGACCGTCCGCGACGCCCGCCGCGAAGAAGCCTGGGCAAAAGAGATCGAGCGCCGCATGGCCGACTACCGCGCCGGCCGGGTGAAAACGATCTCGTGGCAGAAAGTCCGCGCCAGCCTGCATCGTTCGGATCGATGACCGCGCGGCCTGAGGTTCTTCGAGGAAGCGGTCGACGAAGTCGAGCACGAGCGAGCCTGGTACAGGAAACGAAGCGAATCCGCCGAAGCCGCTTTCCTCGCCGAGCTCGATCGTGCGGTCACCGCCGTCACAGAATCCCCGCACCGACCTTCCCCTTCTCGCTGATCTACTTCATCGAAGACGAGGTCGTGGTGGTGGTCTCGATCAGCGCCGAGCACCGACAACCCGGCCACTGGCGCGACCGGCTGCCGAAGCAACGTTGACCGCGCGTCCTCACGGTGACGTTCGCGGCTCGTGTCCCGTCGCGTATCCTAGCCACTGCCATGGACCCGAAGCAGATCGTCCACTCCGATCCCGAGATCCTCAGCGGCACCCCCGTGTTCGCCGGCACGCGAGTCCCCGTGGACGCGCTGACCGACTTTCTCGAAGGCGGCGACACGATTGAAGACTTTCTGGAGAACTATCCCGGCGTCAGCCGCGAACAGGTCTTCTCGTTCCTCGAAGAAGCGAGTCGAGCGTAGCCGCGGTTCTACTCCTTCCCGTCACCCGGCATCCCCGCGCGTCTCCAGAGCACCGTCCGGTTCTCCTTGAACGCCGGGAAGGCGACGCGCGGGAACCACTCCTCGAACACCACGCCGTATCGCCGCTCCAGTTCGGCGAGCAGCTTCTTCCAGCCCTTCGTTTCCTCGACCGCGATCCAGAGCGTGCCGGCGCCTTCGGTGAGGAAGCCGAGGCAGATGTGGTCGACGGTGTAGGCGTCGACCTTGAACGCGACGATCTCTTCGAGCGCGCTCCAGGGGACGCTCCACAGCTCCTCGTTCAGCAGCTTGTCGTGCATGGTGACGGCGTCGGGCGTGATGCGAATGATGCGGTTGCGCGGTCGCGGATCCGCAGTTTCCGGTGCAGCCAGTCGCGGAGGAGATCCAGCGCTTCCATGGCCCTCACCGCGACGCGAGGCTCACTGCGACCCGCGACTCCCCCAGCTCGATCCCCGTCCAGTAGAGCTGTTCCGTCGTCGCCACCAGCGCCAGGTGTGCGGTCAGGGCGAAACCGGCCGAGAGCTTCACCACCGGCGCGAGCTCGGTTCCGGCGGAGCGCGGGAGCAACTGGTGTTCGTCCGACCAGTCGGCGACCTCCAACCCGCCCCCTACCTCCACGAACCAGCGCGGCCGCGTGAGCACCTCCGTGGTCCAGTCGATGCCGGCGCCGGTGATCGTCTTTCCCCGCTCGTTTTCCGGGTAGCCCATGAAGACCGTCTTTTGCGTCGACTCGTGCGCCGACGTCATGTACGTCACGCCGATCGCGGAGCGCTCGCTCAGGCGGCGGGCGGCGGTGAGGCGGGTGAAGGGGGCACGCGACAGGTCGAGGTCCTCGCCGAAGAGGCCGGGCGACGAGATCCCGACGCCGGCGCTGAACCGCCACGGTGACGGCGCGGGCGTGTCGCCGAAGACCATCAGGAACGACGTGTCGCGCATGCGCAGCGACTCGCCGCTCATCAGCAGCGCCGACTCCCGGTATGCAGCGCGGAACCGCACGCCGCTCGCCAGCGGTACCTCCGCCGACGCCTCCGCCATCACCGTGCCGCCCGCCTGTCCGTCGTCGCTCGCGGCGGCACCGGCGCCGCCGCGCAGGCCCCACGTCACGTGCAGGAAGTCGGTGACGGCACCCGCGGTCGCGACGGCCGAGGCGATGTAGATGTCGCGCTGGCTGACGTTGTATTCGGTGCTGGCGACGCTCAGTTCGGCGCCGGTGACGAGGTCGGCGCGCGGGAGCCAGGAGCGCCGCTGCTCGCCGCCGAGGCGGAAGCCGATGGAGTTGTCGAGATTGGCGCGCGCGAAATCGGAGCTCTCACAGCGGTCGTGCTGCTGGTCGGGCGGACAGTCGACGTTGTGTCCGTGCAGGCCGCCGGTGGTGCGCCAGGCCGTGCCGATGCCGCCGGTGTAAATGCGCCAGGAAGCGGCGGCGGATTGCGCGAGGAGGAGAAACGGGAGGATGAGTATGATGCGCCACATCGCGGCGGCGCATCATACCCGAAGACTTATGGACGTTATTCGAAGCGCATCGAGCTCGTACGGTTATTGAAGCCGTAATTGTCGAGGTCCTGGACGATCAGGCCGCCCTCGATGTACAGCGCGTATGGGTCGTCGCAGCCGGGCTGCTCCTCATTCACGAAATTGCGGCACGCGTAAAGCGTCGTCCAGTACCAGTCGCACGCCGCGTAGACGCAGGAGATGCTGTTGTTCCAGCTGATCGAGTCGAGCTCCGTATACGAGTCGTTCGGCGGGTACATGGTGAGGTAGGTCGAGTCCCCGCACCAGCGCGATTTCTCGAACCGGGAGTAACTGTTCGTCCAGGAACAGTAGCCCGGCCAGTTCGGCGTCACTTTCGCGCCGTTGGAGGAGACGGCGGGCGTGCGCCGCTTCATGTACGTCTGGGCGACGTCGCGCGACGTGAAGACGTGGAAGGTGCCCTTCTCATAGTCCTCCCGGGTGATGACCCAGGTCAGCGGCCCGTCCGGCAGGGGCGTGTTCGCCGGGAACTCGACGCCGTCGAAGACGTACGCGATTTTCGGCGTCCGGTCGTACCGGTCCTGCAGGTCGGCCGCCCGACCGGCGCGCGACACAGCGGCGTCGGCGCGATCCGGCTGGTCGGCGGCGGCGCGCGCCGGCCCCTCGGCGAACGTGGAGATCGAGAACAGAAGAAGAGTAGCGACGAAGAGAGCAGTACGGATTTTCACAGTCTTCTCCTTTATGAATTGAGCTTCGTCCGCAACCTTCCGCTTCCACCGGTGAAAAGCGGCGCCGCGGCGCATTGTGAATATGGCACGGCCGCGGCGCGGCATGACGTGCCATGTTGTGCCATCAATATGGAGCGGTGGCCGCCGCCCGTACGTGCAGCAGCCGCACGCGCGTGAGAAAATCCGCCGGCGTCACCGGGATGTCCTCACTCCACGACCTGTAGCAGGAGCGGCGCGACGAACAGGCCGCGAACATTTCCTTTACAGAGGGAATGACCGGACGCTCGCACAGACGCGCGATGATTTCCTGCGTCCGCGGCGAGCAGCGCGCGAGGTCGACGTTGTATTCGGCCAGCGCGGCATGAACCGCGGCCGCCACGCGCGCCGCCGAGCCGTGGCTCCACTGCACGAACTCCTCCGGGCTGTCGAAGCGGAGCACCGGCGCATTGGCGGCGCGCACCTGCACCGGGATGTCGCTCGGGGCAATCACGACCACGGTCGGCCTGGCGGAGGCACGGAGAACCGGCGATCCATCCTCACGACACACAGACATACGTCTCCCTCGGTACACCGTCCAGATCCAGATGGTTCCGGCCGCGCGCGGATCAGGCGGAGGCCGGCTTTAAGGGTGGCGATCTATCTCGCCATCAATATCTGACGCAGGCCTGCCTTTGTCAAGAGGATCGGCAACCGCGGTAGCGATATGGCGTGTCGTTCCGAGGAGGCGGCTGAGAAGGGCGGCGGGCTTCCCGCCGCCGCCCTTTCAAAAGAACAGCCTACTGCTTCGCCGCGACCGCCGCGTCGTCGTCGGCGTTATCCGCCTTCGTCGTGCGCGACGGGCGGGTGAGGGCGCGCTTCATCTGGTCCACGTGCGTCTTGAGCCAGTTTCCGGCGCCGGTTTCGACGAAGATGCGAGCCATCTTGTCGACGATGCGAGCGATGCCCACCGCGGCCAGCTTCTTGCGCAGCACGGCCATGCGCACCTGACGCGCGAGCTCCCCCGCCTCGGCGATCACCTGCGCGTACGCGACTTCGGCGGCGTGAGTGAGACGAAGAACGTCGGCAGCCTTCGGCGGCGTACCGGAGAGATCCGGCGCCGCCTCCGAGATGACCGCACCACGTTCCAGATAAATCCCCGGCGTGCGCGACGCCAGCCGCAGCTCGCTCGTCGTGAGCGGCTCTCTGTCGTTGTCGTCGATGAACTCCGCCGCCATGGCCCGCAGGACGGCCACTTTCCTGGCGGCGTCGGCCTGCAGGTCTTCGACGGTGAACCCTTTCTCGGGCTCGTCTTTCCCATTAAAGAAACCCATAATGAAATTCCTCGATTAAATGCGGTTCGTCGTTGCACGGCCACGCGCCGTGCGCTTCTCGGTTCGTCTTCGCGGGGGTGCTCTTGCTCGTGCGTTCATACCTGCTTTGACGCAGGAGCACCCTCTGCCGCTTCCCCTCGTCCTGATGAATTTCCAGGAATCCTGATGAATCTTCAGGAATCGTGAAGAATCTTCAGGACGCGAGCCGTCTTCCGGCCGTCAGCGAGGCCGCTGCTTGCGATGCCACGGACGTCCGGGAATGCGCCTGAGCTGATCGACGTGCGTCCGGAGCCACTGTCCGGCGCCGGTGTCGACGAGCAGGCCGGCGCGACGGTGCACGTAACGGGCGATCGTCACGGCGGTCAGGTTCTTGCGCCAGATGGCCATGCGGATCTGGCGCGCCAGCCGTTCCGCCTCCTCGAGCAGCGGGGCGTAGATCGCGTTCGCCGCCTGCGTGAGACGGAGGGTCTCGGCGGCCCGCGGCGGCGCGTCGATCTGCGGTGCGGCGTCACAGAGCGCGGCGCTCTTCTCCAGATAGACCAGCGGCGTCCGCGACGCGGCGCAGATCTCCTTGCGGGTGAGCGGCTCCGTCGCGCCGTCGTCGATGAACTCCGCGGCGATGGCCCGCAAGAGGGCCAGTTTCTTCTCCGCGTCCGCCTGCAGATCCTCGATCGTGAATCCCTGGTCGGGTTCGTCCTTGCCGTTGAAAAAGCTCATGCTCGTCCTCGGGGGGATTTGACCGGTCCAACCGATGCGCGGCCACACGCCGCACGCCCTTTTTCATTTGGACGTGCCGACCCCCGCAAAGGTTTCGCTGCCCCCTCGAGATGCCATGCGGACCGCCCGTGCGAGCCCCCTCCCACCGTGTCATGATCCAGGCACGGTCCGCGACGAACGGGCGATGAAACGGCAAAAGATGAATCGCGCCATTACCAGCGGCCGATGGAAGGTCCTGGGCCATGTCCCTCTCGACGAACCCCTGCAGCGCGAGCCGGCGTTCTTCAAGCAGGACCCGCTCTCCGGGGAGCTGACGCTGTACCGCTCGGGAACCGAGTATCCAGCGAGCGCTGAAGAGTGCCAAGAGCTGGAACGGGCTGCCGTCTGGGACCCGGAGCATGTCGAGGACCGCCTTCGCGACCATTTCGACGGACGATCGAACCGCTGGGTGGAGTCTCTTCGCGCGAGGTCCTGACGGCGTGACAAATCCAATGGCTCGCGCGATGCGGGTCGTTCTCGGCCTCGGCGCCATCTCCGCTACCTGCTTCCTGGTGCAAGGCAGCTTCGGTGCAGGCCATGGCGGGACCCTCGACCGGGTCATCTTCATCTCGGCATTGCCGTGGTCGCTCGTGCCGTGGCCGGTGCGAAGCGACTTCGTCTCGCTCGTGTTGTTGCCGGTCGTTCTCAATGCGAGCATCGTGGCCGGTCTACGAGCCCTGATGCGGCGGCGGCAGAGGCGCTGCGGGCGCCGGTGCGCGTGAGAAACCCAATGGCTCACGTGAGAAACCCAATGGCTCACGTGACAAACCCAATGCCTCGCGTGAGGAATCCGATGCCTCGCGTGAGAAACCCAATGCCTCGCGTGAGGAATCCAATGGCTCGCGTGAGGAATCCAATGGCTCACGTGACAAACCCAATGCCTCGCGTGAGAAACCCAATGGCTCACGTGAGAAACCCAATGGCTCACGTGAGAAACCCAATGGCTCGCGTGACAAACCCAATGGCTCGCGTGAGAAAGCCAATGGCTAACGTGAGAAACCCAATGGCGTAGCCATTAGATCCAATGGCTCGCGTGACAAACCTAATGGCTCACGTGAGAAAGCCAATGGCTCACGTGAGAAAGCCAATGGCTCGCGTGAGAAACCCAATGGCGTAGCCATTGGATCCAATGCCGTAGCCATCCGAAAGTCACGTCGCGCCCCTCGGACGGCTGCGGTACACTCTCCCCCACTGCCATCGGTCACCACGGTACGGCGGGAAACTCAGATCACCCGGGAGCGCCGTTTTGAACAAACCGGCCGTACTACTGCTGCTCTGCCTCCTCACGTCCCCTCTCTCCGCGGCGACGTTCACCGTCACCTCGGCGAACGACAGCGGGCCGGGAACCCTCCGGCAGGCCATCCTCGACGCCAACGCGGCCGGAGCGGGGCCGCACATCATCCGCTTCGCCATGCCGGGCAGCCTGCGCACGATCGGGCTCGTGTCGCCGCTTCCCATCCTCACGGCCACCGAGACGCTCGTCGACGCCACGACGCAGCCGGGGTACGCCGGCGCGCCGGTGGTCATGCTCCACGGCGGCGGCGCCGGCGAGGGGGCGTACGGCCTTCGCGTCGCCGGGGCCGGGTCCAAAATCCGAGGATTCGTCATCAACGGGTTCAGCGGCGCGGGCGTGTACGTCACGGCCCCCGGCGTCGAGATCATGAACAACTACATCGGCCTCGGCATGGATGGCGTCCTGGCGGTGCCGAACCAGCGCGGCGTGGTCTGCGCCGACGGCTGCCGCGCGATCTCCATCGGCAGCCCGTCCGGCAACGACCGCAACGTCATCAGCGGCAATGCCCGCGAAGGCATCTCCCTCGCCTCCGCCGGGTCGGGCAACCGCATCCGCTCGAACTACATCGGCACCGACGCCACCGGCACGCTCGCGTGCCCGAATTTCGTCGGCATCGGATGGGCGGACTCGGACGGGCGCATCGGCGACCTGACCCTCGAGGACGGCAACGTGATCTCCGGCAACATGGTGCACGGCATCCTCGTGGCCGGCGCGACTCCCGAGACGTACGTCCACTACAACCGCATCGGCATCGCCTCCAACTGGACGCCGCTCGGCAACGGCAACGACGGCGTGTCGATCGCCGCGAGCGGCGTTTACCTGGGCGAGAACCTCATCGCGTACAACCGCGGCCACGGCGTCACCGTCGCCGGCACGGGGCACGAAGGGAACACGATCCGCCACAACCACATCCATTCCAACGGCGGACGCGCCATCGCCCTCGGCACCCACGGCAGCACGATGCCGAACGACCTCCTCGACGCCGACGCCGGCTACGCGAACAACCTGCAGAACCACCCGGTGGTGACCCAGGCCACCTGGGACGCCGGCACGCTCACGGCCCGGGTGACGCTGCACAGCACCCCGCACACCTCCTTCACGATCGACCTCTACTCGAACGAGTCCTGCGACGGCGGCATCTTCGGGGAAGCAGCGAACTGGCATCGCGCGGTCGAGGCGATCACCGGCGCCGACGGCAACGCCGCCATCGACGCGAGCTTCCCCTACGCCGGCACCGGCTTCATCACCGCCACCGCCACGCATCGCTCCAACGGCGACACCTCGGAGCTCTCCCAGTGCCGCGTGGTCCTCAACGCGCAGCCGAGCAGCGTCGAGTGGGAGACCGCGACGCTGAAGGTGATCGAAGGGCGGGACGAGTTCGCGACGCTCACCCTCACCCGCTCCGGCAGCACCGCCGGCCCGGCGTCGGTGGAAGTGGTGCCGCACGGCGGCTCCGGCGACTACCTGGCGCCCGCCGACTCGCGCGTGGCCTGGGAAGACGGCGACGGCACGCCGAAGACGGTGCGCATCCCGATCGTCGCCGACGATCTGTTCGAGCAGCCGGAGGAGTTCTCGGTGGAAGTGCGCAACGCCACCGGCGCCACGCTCGGCGCGACCACGTTCGCGCAGGTCACCATCGAGGAAGACCTCAGCGGACCAGCCGAGGCGGCCGACCTCTGGGTGGCGATCACGACCCGCTCGACCTGGGCGGCAGGCGGCCATCCGATCGGCTATGAGATCAACGTGAGGAACATGGGGCCGAACACCGCGCGCGGCGCCACCCTGACGAACGTGCTGCCGCCGCAGTTGCTCTTCGAGCAACTCTTCGCGCCGCCCGGCTGGTCGTGCACGACGCCCGCCGCCGGAACGAACGGGACGATCGCCTGCACCACCACCGGCCTTCCGGCCGGAAACGGCTCGTCGGTCTACTTTCATCTCTCCGCGCGGGTGGCGTTCGACGCCACCGGCACCATCGTCAACACGGCTACGGTCACGCACCTCGGCAGCGACCCCGATCCGAGCAACTCGACCCGCCCCTCGGAGCCGACGGTGGTGCAGGCCACGAGCGCCGACGTCTCGGTGACGAAGACCGCGAACCAGACCGTCGCGCCGGCCGGAAGCGGGTTCACGTACGAGATCACGATCAGGAACGCGGGACCGGACGTCGCCTACCAGGTGACGATGACCGACGTGCTGCCGCCGCAACTGCAGTTCCTCTCGCGGCAGGTCCGGGACTCGCTCGAGGCGCAGTTTTCCTGCACGAGTCCGGCGGTGGAAACGAACGGCACCGTCACCTGCACCTCGTTCCAGATGCAGCCCGGCACGTCGGTGACGATCGCGCTGCACGTGCGCGTCGCGCCGGACGCGAGCTCCGGCATCGTCAGGAACACCGCCACCGTCACCACCGCCACCGGCGATCCCGATCTCGACGACCATCAGGCGACCGCCGCGGACGTGGAGCTCACGGCCGGCGCCGCCCTGTCGATCCACAAATACACCGACGCGACCACCGCACTCCCCGACTCGATCTTCGACTACGTCATCTCGATCGACAACCGCGGACCGAGCGCCGCGACCGACGTGGTGGTGACGGACGTGCTCCCGGCGGGCCTGCTGTTCGAGCGGGCAGGGGCGCCGGGCGGCTTCACGTGCACCGGTCCGGCCGTGGGGACGAACGGCACCGTCACCTGTACGGCGCCCACCTTCCCGGCGAACCGCGGGGCCGTTTTCTCGATCCTCGTGCGCGTCGCTCCCGACGCGACGGGCGGCGCGGTCACCAATACCGCCACCGTCACCAGCTCCGCCACCGATCACGACGTCTCCGACAACCGGTTCTCCGCCGAGCCGGTGACGATCGCCGCGCCGGCACGCGGCGAGCGGGCGTTCGAGGTCACGGCGACGGCGCATCAGACCGCACCGCAGGTCGCCGCCACCGCGCAGAACGCGCTCGCCGTCTGGCGCCAGGGGTCGCTGAACTTCACGCCCGCCGACGGCACCGCCGCCATTCGCGGCGCGTTGTTCCGGCCCGAGGCGCCCGGGGAGATCCTGCTCGACGTCGCGGCGCCGGAGCGGGGGACCGACGTCACCTATCCCGCCGTTGCCGCCGCGGGCGACCGCTATCTCGTGGTCTGGCGCGAAACGCGTGGAGCGCAGGGACGCATCCTCGCGCGCCGCCTCCGCGCCGACGGATCGTTCGCCGACGCGCAGCCGCTCGTGCTCGAGACCGGACCGGCGGTCGCCTGCTGCACCGACCCGGGCGATGCGCGGCCTGCCGTGGCCAGCGGCGGCAGCGAGTTTTACGTGACGTGGGTCTCGGCGGCGCGCGACGTCCGCGGCATCGTCGTCCCGGCGCAGGGGCCGGTGGCCGGCACGCCGCTGATTCTCTCGCGGGACGCCGACGCCGGCGCGCGCACCCGCTTCGACCTGGAAGTGGTCCGCACGCCGGCCATGTACGTCGTGTTCTGGCTGGATCGCCGGCTCGACCCGCAGTCGCCGGTCCCGCTGTCGTTCGTGCCGCGCTACGCGCGGGTGACGCCGGGTGGCGTTCTGCTCGATCCGCAGGTGAGTAACGAGATCTCCGGGCCGGAGGTCAAGTCGATCACCGCCACCGCGCACGGCGACGGCTTCGCGGTCGTCGCCGATTACGACGAGCCATCCGGGAGCTCGATGTCCCGCACGGAGTGCCTCGCGGTCCTGCTGCTCGACACGGCCGGCGAGCCGTACGACGGGCGCACGCTGCACTGCGAGAGCGTCTCCGTCTTCATGCAGCCGGCACTCCGTTCGCGGCTCGTCCCGGTGTCGAACGGCATGCTGCTGGTGCAGCCGGGCCGCCGCTTCCGGCCGACGGCCGCCGAGTCCCCCGTCCGCACGTTCCGCGCCGATCCGGCGCTCACGACGATGAGCGAGCCGAAGGTGCTCGAGGGGCTGCTGGCGCGCGAGGCGTCGGTGACGAGCTGGTACGGTGGCGCACTGCTGGTCTACACGCGCGCCGTTCGCGATGCCGCCGGCGCGACGGTGCTGCGGACGTTCGCGTACCTGGTGCGCAGCGGGTCCAAAGGGCGCGCCGTGCGACACTGAGGACCGCCATGGGAAAGCCGTTCCGCCTGCTGGGAGAGAGCATGCAGCAATTCGCGATCGGGCTCGGGCCGGCGATCGTGATGGCCTTCGCCTGCGTCGCCTTCCAGCTCACGGTGCTGCGGACGATCGGGTTCGTGTCGCAGGTGCTCTCCCCTCCGAAGCCGCAGGGCGACCCGCTCGCGTTTCTCAACGACCCGCCACGGCATGACTGGCAGACGCAGGCCGCGGACCTCTTCCAGTCGACGACCGCCGTCTCGATCTTTTTCTTTTTCCACGCGCTGGTCGCGCTGGTCCTGACGGCGTGGCTTCTGAGGAAGCACGCCGCCTTCGACGGCCGGCAGGTCCTGCGGCGCGCGCTGCGCGGGGCGGCCATGCTCACCGGCGCGGCGGCGCTGGTCTCCGCCGCCGCATCCCTGCTCGGCGACGTCTTTCCCACGACGCTGGCGCTGCTCGCGTTCTGGTTCGCCTGCACGGCCCTGCTCCTGCCGGCGCGCCTCATGGGACATGCGCCGCCGCCGGGACTGCTGAAGAGCACCCTCACCGCCGCGATCGCGCTCGTGCCGTGGCTCCTCGTCAGCGAGCTCGCCGGCGCGCGCCTGCGCAACTGCCGCGAGTGCGGCGGCCTCTTCGAAGGCGGAATCGTCTTCTACCCCCTCCTCGGCGCCTACCTCCTCGGCCTCACCGTCAGCAGCGCCGCCGTCTCCGCGGCCGCGTGCATGCTCGATGATCCAGGCCCGGCGCCGGCGCATGCGCCATGAGCGCGAGCAGATCGGCCGCCGCCTGGACCGGGTTCAGTGTCGTGACGTTGGCGCTCATCGCGTTTGCCTGCTGGTCCTATGTCAACGACTTTCGAAACTGGCCCTGGACCCGAACGACCGGGATCACACGGGGCACAGTTCACGGAATCCCAATCGGCGCGCCGAAGGAGACGATCGAGGCCATCGTTGCCGCCCGTGTCACTTCGGGCCGCTTCTCGTCGGTAGAACCTCTGCGCGCCGCGGAACGCCTTCCCGAGTCCGACGACTGGTTCGTCGGCCTGAGCTCATGCAACTGCTGGCTGGAGCTACACTTCGAGGAGAACACCCTCCGCTCGGTCTCGGCCCGCCAATACAGCGGTCCGACCGAATAGCAGCGGCACGCTGCGTGATCGCCCGGACCCTGCGCGTTGACGCACTAATCGCTACTGCAGCCGGATCGTTCCCCGCACCGCGTCGAACTGTTTCCGCGGGGTTTCGTATCCGGCGGCGGGCGCGTTGAAGTTGAACGCCAGCATCCGGTCGTCGCGTGAGGTCAGGTAGAAGTCGTTGTGGATCTTCATGTCGAGGCCCTGGGAGATGAACTCGAGGTGGACCCATTTACGGTCGCCGAGCTGCACGATCTCCTTCTTCAGCCACTCGATCCCTTTGCTCTGCGCCTCGATCATCGACTCCATGTAGGGCTTGAACTCGGGAAGGTCTTCGGCCTTCAGCGCGCGCTGCGGCGGATGGGTGATGGAGATCGAATGGGTGGTGCGGGCGTTGGAGTAGACGACCGTTCCCGGGCTGGCGGCGGGGAACTTTCGGGCGACGATCTCTTCCGAAAGCCGTGAATAGCCTTCCGGCGGCACGAAGCTCACCGTGCCGTCGTACACCTCGACGCGGCTCTCCTGAGCGAACAACGACGGAACCGCGAGCAGGCAGACCAGGACGACGTTCTTGAGCATGCGACCGATTGTAGCGGCAGCCCGATGATTGCGCTCAGCGCGAGCTGCCGGACGAGCGGGTGGCCTGGATGAGCGCCTCCATGTGTCCGAGGTACTTTTCGAGGGCCCGCTTGCCGGAGGCGGTGAGCGAGTATTCGGTCTTCGGCATCCGCCCCTCGAACGACTTCTTCGTGTTGAGGTAGCCGGCCTCCTCGAGCTTGCGGGTGTGGACGCTCACGTTGCCGTCGGTCGTCTTGAGGATCGCCTTCATCTCGTTGAAGGTGAGGCTCGGGTTGACGGCGAGCGCGCTGACGATGGCCAGGCGCGTCTTCTCGTGGATCAGCCGGTCGAAGTCGGGGAAATTCGGTTCCACCGGCTCGCGGCGCGGCGCCGGTTCTTCGATCTTGCGTGCTGGTTTAGCCACCGTACCTCCTTGCGATCACCACTCCGAAGACGACGTGCAGGCCGCCGAAGCCGGCGCCGACGAGGGCGTTGCCGGCGGCGAACGGGACGAAACAGGCGACGAGGCCGAGGACCATGTAGCAGACCCCCATCACCGGGACGACCGGAATCGAGTAGGCGCCCGAGCTGACGAACGAGGCGCCGTAGAGCAGCAGCCAGGCCGGCGGCAGCGCGTCGTGGAAGCCGTGCCGCGCCAGGACGAACGTCAGCGCCGCCCCCGCCACGATCGGGGCGAAGTAGCTGACGAAGAAGCGGCGGGCGGCCGCCTCCCGGAACGAGACGCTCGCGCGGCTGGCCTTGCGGAACATGGTGAAGGCGGCAATCAGCCCCGCAATCACCGCCTCCGTGAGCCAGATCACCAGCCAGAGGCGGCGGTCGGACGCATGTTGTGCAGCAACCACCGCGGCGACGAGCGCCGTGATGCCGATGCAGACGCCGCCCCACCCAGGAATCGACGTGAACGCGCCCGCCCGCTCCATCGCCTCACGGATGTAGCGGAGGTTGCTGAGGGCGTGTTCGTGAATGGGCGCGGGGTCGGGCATGGGTGAACGGGGTTCCTCGGGGGTCCTCGGGTTCCTCGGGGTTCCTCGGGGGGAGCGTGGGTTGAAGCAACGGTTGCTTTCCGAGGAACTCCGAGGAACCCCGAGGAACTCCGAGGAACCGAGGAACCCAATAGTATCGCAAAGCCCTTTGTGTTTCCGTTCTCGACTACACTAACTCTTCCCACTTCGTCCGGAGGAACCCGATGCGTCATGCCGTAGCCGCAGTCCTCGTGCTGCTTTCCGTGGCAGGAGCCCTCTCCGCCGCCACTTTCGAGCCGATCTCCGATGCCGCGCTCGTCGCCGGCGCCGACCTCGTGGTCCGCGCCCGTGTGGCCGGATCCGAGTCCCGTCTCCTCTCCGACGGCAGGATCGTCACCGACTACCGGCTCTACGTGGAGGAGACCCTCAAGGGCGGCTCCCCGCGCGAGCTGCTGGTCACCGAGTTCGGCGGCAGCGCCGGCGGCCGGATGATGATCATCCCCGGCTCGGCGCGGTACGACAGCGGCTCCGAGGTCATCGCCTTCCTCCGGCAGCGGCCGGACGGCTCCTGGTTCACCTCTCACATGGGACTCGGCCGTTTCCGCGTCGAGGACCGTCTCGCCATCCGCGATCACGAGGGCATCGAGGTCGATGACCCGCGGGCGTTCGCCCCGCGCGACGCCGCCGCCTTCGCCGACTTCATCCGTGCGGGCGGCAGCGGCCCGGCCGTGGCGGTCCGTTCCGAGGCGCGCATCCCGCCGGTGACGTCGAACGCGAACGCCGCCGACTACGTCCTGCAGGGCGATCCTCCCGGCTCCGCTCCCCCCCGCCCGCTCCGCTGGCCGGGCTGCGAGTCGGGTTGCGTGATCGGCTACCAGTACCACGGCAGCCAGCCGGGCGTGAACGCGGTGACGGCGATGGAGAACGCGGCCGACGTCTGGACCAGCGATCCGAACTCGTTCGTGAACGTCGGCATCGGCAGCTCGACGTCGACCGCCAACGTCTCCTTCGACGACGAGAACGTCATCCTCATCAACAGCAACGCCGATGATTTCGGCATCTGCCAGGACTCCCTCGGCTGCGGCATCGTCTGGGCGACGACCGGGACGCACGAATTCGACGGCGCCACCTTCTATAACGTCTCCGAGGCCGACCTGATCATCCGTCCGAACGGCGGAGGCCAGAGCTTCTACACCGCGCTCATCGCCCATGAGATGGGCCACGGCCTCGCGCTCAGGCACGGCCCCGCCGGCTCGCTGATGGCGGCGTCCATTCCGAGCACCTCCTCGTTGCGCGCCTGGGACAAGGAGGCGATGGCGGAGGTCTACGGCGCCGGCCTGCCCTGCGTCCCGCCGACGATCAACAGCACCAGCGGCGGCGGCACCGTCGACTACGGCAGCCAGCCGACGCTTTCGGTGAACGTCTCCGGCAGCACCCCCTTCACCTATGCCTGGTACCGCGGCACGACGGGCGACACCTCGCAGCAGGTCGGCAACAACGCCACGTACAAGACCCCCTCGGTGACTTCCACGCAGAACTTCTGGGTGCGCGTCACCAGCCAGTGCGGCCAGTTCATCAGCGCCGACAGCGCAACCATCACCGTCACGCCGACCGCCTGCACGGCGCCGGACATCAACCTCCAGCCGGCACCGACGACCAACGTCGCCGTCGGCGGCAGCACCACGCTGACGGTGCACGCGACCGGCACCAGCCCGATCAGCTACCGCTGGTACGAGTCGCCGTCCGTCGGCGACGACAGCAAGCAGGTCGCGAACACCGCGCAGTTCAACACCGGTCCGCTCACGACCTCGAAGTCCTACTGGGCGCGCGCGACCAACGCCTGCGGCAGCGACAACAGCAACCTGGCCACGGTCATCGTCGGCACGACGCCGCCCCCCTGCATCCAGCCGAGCATCGCCAGCTTCCCGGCGAGCTTCACGATCCAGCTCGGGACCGGCGCGACGCTCAACGTGACGGCGAACGGCACCGCCCCCTTCACCTACCAGTGGTACCAGGGTGAGGCGCCGAACGACTCGCAGCCGATCGCCGGCGCGACGAACTCCTCCCTGCCGCTGCAGGCGTTCAACGCCGCCGGCAACTATCAATACTGGGTGAAGGTGAGCAACGCCTGCGGCTCGGTGCCCAGCGCCACCGTCACGATCACCGTCGCCTGCGGCACGATCGAGCGTCCGGAGATCTTCGCGCCGCCGGTCGTCCCCTCCGCGGTCGGCTACGACGTCACCTGGACCGGGGACGCCGAGCAGATCTCGATGTCGGAGCTGCAGGAGTCGACGAACGCCGCCTTCACGGCGAACGTGAAGACGTTCATGGTCCACGAGGGCCTGACGCACCGCATCGACCCGCATACGGGGATCACGAGCGACACCCGCTACTACTACCGCGTCCGCTCGTTCAACGGCTGCACGAACCAGCCGACCGAGTACTCGAACGTGGTCTCGACGGTGGTCACCGCGCCGCTGCCGGCGACCGGCAACCAGTTCTCGATCAGCATCCCCGAGGGTACGACGCAGCCGGTCGTGCAGAACCTGCTCGTCCCCGGCTTCGGCTCGAGCGCCACGAACGGCGACACGTTCGTCATCACCGACGACGCCGACTGGCTGACGATCTTCCCCGCCAGCGGGGCGCTGTCGGCCGGCGGCACGACGGTGCAGATGACGATCAATCCGACGCTGCTCGAAGTCGGAAGCACCAACGCCACCATCAAGATCGAGCGGATCCAGGGGACGGCGGCCAAGGGCGGCGATCCTGCCGTCGCGGCGACGTTCACGCTGTCGATCCCGGTGTCGGTCAGCAAGGTCACGCCGGTCACTCCCGATCCGCGCGACGGCAATCCTCCCCCGGGCACGCTGATCATCCCCGCGGTCGCACACGCGGAGGGCATCGGCTCGCCGTTCCAGTCGGACGTGCGCATCGCGAACGTCTCGAACCAGCCGATCGAGTACGAGATCACCTTCACCGCCTCCGGCACCGCCGGCACGATCGACGGCAAGAAGACGTTCATCACCTTCGCGCCGGGCGAGACGAAGGGGCTCGACGACGTGGTCAAGGCGTGGTTCGGCGGCGGCCTCCTGGGTGAGAGCGGTCTCGGCACGCTCGAGATCCGCCCCGTCGGCGCCGTGCCGGCGAACGCCACCGTCGCCTCCAGCCGCACCTACGCGGTGACGCCGACCGGGACGCTGGGACAGTTCATCCCCGCCCTCGGACTCGACAAGTTCATCGGCAGCTTCGCGCAGGACTCGCTGAACAAGATCAGCCTCCAGCAGATCGCGAACAGCGCGCAGTACCGCACCAACCTCGGCTTCGTCGAAGGCTCGGGCCAGCACGTCAACTTCACCGTGCGCCTCCTCCGCGGCGACGGCACCGTCATCGGCTCGGTCGACCGCTCGCTGCCGCCGTACGGCCACGAGCAGACCAGCCTCACCAGCATCTTCGGCAACCAGCCGCTCGCCGACGGACGCGTCGAGGTGATCGTCAACTCCCCGACCGGCAAGACCACGGCCTATGCCTCGGTGCTCGACAACAACACCAACGATCCGCTGATGGTCTTCCCCGAGCAGGCGGAGCGCTCCACGGCCGCCATGTACGTGGTGCCGGGCGTCGCGGAAGTGAGCACCAGCTTCTCGAACTTCCACACCGACATGCGCATCTTCAACGCCTCGCAGCACGCGGTGACGGCGAACCTGCAGTTCTATCCGCTCGGCAGCACGACGCCCGACCCGACCACGGTGCCGGTGACGATCCAGCCGGGACAGGTGAACGCGATCGACAACGTGCTGCCGACGCTCTTCAACCGCACCGGCGGCGGCTCGGTGGTCGTGAGCGCGCCCGACAACGCGTCGCTCGTCCTCACCGCCCGCACGTTCAGCCGCGAGGCGGACGGCGGAACGTACGGCCAGTTCATCCCCGGCATCACGGCCAGCAAGGCCTCCGGCCTGAACGAGCGTGGCGTGGAGCTCCTGCAGCTCGAGCGCTCCGACTTCTACCGCACGAACGTCGGCATCTTCGAAGTCACCGGCAAGCCGGTGCAGGTCGAGCTCACGGCCGAGGCGCCGCAGGGGAAGATCAGCCGCTCGACGACCTTCTTCCTGTCGGGCCACGAGTTCACGCAGTACGACGTCTTCGGCTCGATGGGCTTCGGGACGGTCTACAACGGCCGGATCACCCTCCGGGTCATCGGCGGCGAGGGGCGGATCTCGGCGTACGGATCGGTGATCGACTCGCGCACCGCCGACCCGACCTACGTGCCGGCGCAGTAATCGTCTTCCAACGCGGTGGAGCGGCGGGCTTTAGCCCGCCGTTCCTCTGTTTGCCGGACGGGCTGAAGCCCGCCGCTCCACGCACATGCAGTAACAGCTTGACGCTCATGCTATCAGAGCATAGATTGGCGTCATGCGAGTCATCATCTGCGTGCTTCTGGCCATTGTGTGTGCGTGGCCCGCGGCGGCTGGGGACTCGGCGGCGTTTCCTCCCGGCACGTCTCAGTTCTTCCGGACCTTCGCCAATGACGCGGTCGTCGACCTCGACGGCGACGTCTGGGTCGCGTTGCCGGAAGGCATCGTCCGGTATACGGCCGCCGGCCGCGAAACGGTGCTGGCGGTGCCGGGCGGGGCGGCACACAGGCTGGCGCTCGCTGCCGACGGCTCGATCTGGTTCTCGAACGAGGCATTCGTCGGACGCGTCTCGACCGCCGGAACCATTCTCGAGGAGTACAGCATCAACGGAGTCAATGACCTCGCGGTCGCGAGCGACGGAGCGCTCTGGTACGTCCGTTCTTACGTGGACATGGTGGGGCGGATTGCGGATGGAACCCCGGCCGAATTCAGTACCACGCAGCCGTGGAGTCTCGCGCCGGCCGAGGATGGGGCGATGTGGGTTCTTCGCACCGGCTTCGGCACGACGGCCGACGTTCTCGACCGGATGGCGGACACCGGTGCCATCACGACGATTCCGCTGGGTACCGACGTCCTCTTCGGCGATTTGCAGCGTGCCGCGGACGGAACGTTGTTCATCGGGACAGGGATCCGCAGAGGGCTGCTGCGGCGCCGTCCGAACCAGAGCCGGTTCACTCCTGTAGCCGCCTTCTCCGGTTCGGCGTTTCTGGTCGACGACGGCGGCAACATCTGGTCGACGGAGGTCAACACGCTGCATTACCTGTCGGCGGACGGGACGTTGCGTTTCTCGGTCGAGCTTCCGCAGGACCCGAGGCTCGAGGAGTGTTCGGTCAACGTCCCCGTGTGGGTGTATCGGGCGCTGGCGCTGGACTCCGCGGGCGGCCTGTGGCTGCGCATCTACAACGACGCGGTCGGGTTCCCTGCCCCTCCGTGCGAGTTGCCCGAGCCGCCGGAAATGCCGACGCTGATCCGCATCGACGCCGCGGAGCTGGTGGCGGCGCATGCCGCCCATGAAACCGTGCCGGCATTGTCGCCGGGCCTGCTCGCCGCTCTTGCCGGACTGCTGATCGGAATCGCCGCGTTGCGGATGCGCGCGTAGGGACGATCGACCGTCATCCTGACACCGGGGCCGCCGCGCGATCGACGAACCACCAGGTGTCGACGTCCTGCGTGGCGCGGGCGATCGGATAATCCGCGCCGTTGCGCAGCGCCTCGAGCACCGGCGCCTTCGACTCACCGGTGGCGAGCACCATGCGCAGCTTCGCGCCGCGGATCACCGGAAAGGTGAGCGTCTCCCTCCACTGGTTCAGGCGCGGCACCCAGTTCTCGGTGGCGATCCTGTCTTCGACGGCCAGTGCTGCAGTCTCGGGGAAGAGAGAGGCCGTGTGGCCGTCGTCGCCGCAGCCGAGGAGGACCAGGTCAATGTCCGTGATGCCGAGGCGCTTCCACTCATCCTCGAAGACACGGGCCGTCTCCGCCGGATCGTTCAACTCCGTCCTGTAGCGCAGCCAGCGCTCGGGAAGGCCGTTCGCGAAGAGCGTGCGCTCGATCATCGCGGCGTTCGACTGTGGATCGGTGAGCGGCACGTAGCGCTCGTCGAGGAGGATCCAGGTGACGTCCGGCAGCAGCGACTGGCCGAGAAGCTCGTAGAGACGTTTGGGGGTGGAGCCGCCGGTGACGACGATGGTCTTCGCACCGCTCTGGCGGATCGTGCGCTCGGCGGCGCGGGCGAGCGACTCGGCGTCGTCGAAGATGCGCAGGTTCATGACGCGGCGCGCGCGCCTTTCAGCGCCCGCAGGTAGACCCGGTCGGCCTCCGGCCGTTTCAGCAGCCGCACGATCAGGTCTTCCGTCGAATGGGCCAGCGGACGGGCGATGCAGTCGAGGCGCGTCTCGGTGACGTCGGAGCTGGCCACCACCGCCCCCCCTTCCCGCTCGCGGCGGATCGTCGCGGTGGACGCGTCGTCGAAATGCAGCTCGATGCCGCGGATGCCGCTGCCCTCCTCCTCCCGCACCACGTCCAGCTTCGCCGCGGAGCCGGTCTGCGCGGCGATCCACGACGCGTACAGCATCGCGCCGGCAGTCGCGCCGAAGCCTTTGCCGCCCAGCGTCACCCGCACCGCGCGGATGCCGCGCAGCCGCTCGCGCATGGCCGGCGCGTCGAACAGCGTCGCCGTCGCGCCGCGCCACTCTTCCAGCCGCGCCCAGTTCAGGTCGGCCGGCGCGGTGGTGGTGCGCTCCGCGATGCGCGAGACCAGCTCCAGGTCCGACGGCGAGTTGAAGTGCGAGGAGTCGACGATCAGCCGGTCGGCGGGATCGAGCAGCGTCTCGGCGTAGCGGTGGTGATCGTCCGGCAGGTCGCCCAGCCACCAGACGGCGACCGGCATGTCGGGCAGCAGCAGCGCCTTCACGAGCGGCGCGACGTGATGCACCCGGTCTCCCGCCGCCACGATGGAGACCTCCTCGGAGCAGACCTGGCGGCCGCCGCCGATGAGGTGGCAGTTCGCGGAGATCCAGGAGGAGATGCCGGCGTCGCCGCGGGGATCGGAGCGGACGACGATGGTCCGCTGCGGCACCGACGCGCTGGCGAGGGCGAGGATCTCGGTGGCGTGCGCCTGCTGTTCGCTGGTCCAGGAATGGGCGACGACGTTCCAGAGCGCGGCCCGTGTCACCGCGGCGTCGTCCTGCTCCCCCTTCTCCGCGCGCCAGAGCTCCGCGAGCTGCTTCTCGATGGTGCCGACGTCGACGTGGACGTCGTCGCCGTTCACGGCCTGCGCCATTTGCGTCCGTCCTTTTCGAGCAGCTCGTCGGCCGCCTCCGGCCCCCATTCGCCGGCGGGATAGGAGGGCGGCGGCTCGGGGTCGTCCTTCCAGCGCTTCAGCAGCGGGTCGAGCCACGCCCAGGCGGTCTCGATCTCGTCGCGGCGGGCGAAGAGGGTCGCGTCGCCGAGCATCGTTTCCAGCAGCAGCCGCTCGTACGCCTCGGGCGGCTCCGCTCCGAACGACGTCGCGTAGCGGAACTCCATCGTCACCGGCGCCGTGCGCACGGTCGGACCGGGCAGCTTCGAGTCGAACTTCAGCGAGATCCCCTCGTCCGGCTGGATGCGGATCGCCAGCACGTTCGCGTGCATCTTCATCCCGAGCCGGGAGAAGAGCGGATACGGCGCCGGGCGGAAGTGGATGGAGATGTCGGTGACCCGTTTCGGCAGCCGTTTGCCGGCGCGGACGTAGAACGGGACGTCCGCCCAGCGCCAGTTGTCGATGAACATCTTCAGCGCGGCGTAGGTCTCCGTGTTCGATTGCGGATCGACTTTCTCCTCGGCGCGATAGGCAGCAGCGTGCTCGCCGAGGACCGAGCCGGCGGCGTACTGGCCACGAACCGCCTCGTCGATGGGACGGAGCGCGCGCAGCACCTTCACCTTCTCGTCGCGCACCGCGTCGGCCTCGAACGCGACCGGCGGCTCCATGGCCACGAGGGAGACGAGCTGCAGCATGTGGTTCTGGATGATGTCGCGGGTGATGCCGGCGCCGTCGAAGTAGCTGCCCCGCTTTTCGACGCCGATCGACTCGGCGACGGTGAGCTGCACGTGGTCGATGTACTGGCGGTTCCAGAACGGCTCGAAGATCCCGTTGGCGAAGCGGAGGACCAGGAGGTTCTGCACCGTCTCCTTGCCGAGGTAGTGATCGATGCGGAAGACCTGCCGCTCGCGAAAGGTGGAGACGGCGATGCGGTTGAGGTCGTGCGCGCTGGCGAGGTCGTGGCCGAACGGCTTCTCGACGATGACCCGCGTGTAGGGGCCGCCGCGGTCGGGATCGGTGACCATGCCTTCGGCGCCGAGACACTGGGCGACCTGGCCGAAGAACTCGGGGGGGATGGCGAGGTAGTAGATGCGCCGTCCGCCGGTGCCGCGCGTGCGGTCGATCTCTTCGAGCCGCTCTTTGAGGCGGCTGTACGGCGGCCGCTCGGTGAACTCGCCGGAGAGATAGAAGAGCCCCCGCGCGAAGTTCTCCCACACCTCGTCGTCGACCGGCTTGGTGCGCGCGTGCTTGTCGCAAGCCTCGCGCATGGCGGTGCGGAACTGCTCGTCGTCCATCTCGGTGCGCGCGATCCCGACGATGGTCTGCCCCGGCGGCAGCAACCCGTCGTGCGCGAGCGAGTAAAGCGCCGGAATCAACTTCCGCTGCGTGAGGTCCCCCGACGCACCAAAGATGATGAGACAGGAAGGCTCCGGCACACGCTCCTGCTCGAGGCCTTCGCGGAGGGGGTTGGGGGGGTGGTGCATTTCGGGGAGTGTATGACAGGCGTTGTTGCTGGTTGCTGGTTGTCGGTTGCTGGTTGCTGGTTGCTGGGGACGGGTTGTCGGTTGTCGGTTGTCAGTTGTCTGTGGGGTTTCGCGCTGAGCCGCAGATAACTGACAACCGACAACTGACAACAGCAACTAGCAACCAGCAACCAGCAACCTGTCACGAACAACCAGCAACGAACAACGAACAACCAACGTCATGTATGCTCGCCCCATGACGTGGCAATACACCCCCCGCGTGGCCGTGGTGCGCGGCCTCCGTACGCCGTTCGCGAAGTCGGGCACGCATTACGGGCATCTTTCGGCGCTCGACCTCGGGAAGATCGTCGTGGCGGAGCTGGTGCAGCGGTCGGGGCTCGATCCGAATGAAGTGCAGGAAGTCGTCTTCGGCAACGTCATCCCCTCGGTGAAGGCGCCGAACATCGCGCGGGAGATCGTCCTCGGGACGGGGCTGCCGCGGAAGATCCCGGGGTTCAGCGTCAGCATGGCCTGCGCCTCGGCGAATCAGTCCATCACCGCCGCCTCCGACATCATCGCGCGCGGCTACGCCGACACCGTCATCGCCGGCGGGTCGGAGTCGCTCTCCGACATCCCCATCCTCTTCTCCAAGAAGTTCTCCGACGTGCTGGTGACGGCGAGCAAGCAGAAGAGCGTCGGCGGGAAGCTCGGCGCGTTCTCGAAGATCCGTCCCAAAGACCTCGCCCCCGACGCACCGGCCATCGCGGAGTCGACGACCGGCCTGACCATGGGTGAGTCGGCCGAGAAGATGGCCAAGGCGAACGGGATCACGCGCGAGGCGCAGGACCGGTTCGCCCTCCAGAGTCATACGCGCGCGGCCGCCGCCACCGAGAGCGGCCGCTTCAAGGATGAGGTGATGCCGGTGGTCGTCCCTCCCGGCTTCGACACGGTCGTCGAGACCGATAACCTCATTCGCGGCGACTCGACGCTCGACGCGATGGCCAAGCTCAAGCCGGTCTTCGACCGCAAGTACGGCACGATCACCGCCGCGAACGCGTCGCCGCTCACCGACGGCGCCGCCGCGGTGCTGCTGATGTCGGAGGAGAAGGCGAAGGCCATCGGCGTGAAGCCGATCGGCTTCATCCGCAGCTACGCCTACGCCGCCACCGATCCGTTCGACCAGCTCCTGCAGGGCCCCGTGTTCGCCCTGCCGATCGCGCTGGAGCGGGCGAAGGTGAAGCTCGAGGAGATCGGCGTCATCGAGATGCACGAGGCGTTCGCCGCGCAGGTGCTGTCGAACATCCAGTGGATCGGCTCGAAGAAGATCGCGCAGGAGAAGCTCGGCCGCAGCGCCCCCGTCGGCGACATCGACCCCGAGAAGATCAACCGCACCGGCGGCTCCATTGCCCTCGGCCACCCCTTCGGCGCCACCGGCGCCCGCATCGTCACCACCGTCTGCAACGAGCTGCAGCGCACCGGCGAGCAGTACGGCCTCGTGACCGTCTGCGCCGCGGGCGGGATCGGGGTGGCGATGGTGCTGGAACGCGAGTAGGACGATGATCGTCAAGGCCGTCTGTCCGCACGACTGCCCCGACACCTGCTCGATGCTCGTCACCGTCGAGAACGGCCGGGCCGTGCGCGTCGCGGGGGACCCGGAGCATCCGGTGACGCAGGGGTTCCTCTGCACGAAGGTGGCGAAGTATCTGGAGCGGACGTATCACGACGATCGGCTGCTCTTCCCGCAGATCCGCGTCGGTGCAAAGGGCGAAGGGAAGTTCCGGCGGGCGTCGTGGGACGAGGCGCTGGGGCTGATCGCGGAGAACCTGCAGCGCGTCATCCGCGAGGACGGACCGCAGGCGATCCTCCCCTACTCGTATGCCGGCACGATGGGCCTCATCCAGGGCGAGGGGATGGACCGGCGGTTCTTCCACCGCATCGGCGCGTCGCTGCTCGACCGCACGATCTGCGCGAGCGCCGGCACCGAGGCGCTGAACGTGACGTACGGGACGCGCATGGCGCCGGATCCGGAGGACGTGCCGAACGCGAAGCTGATCCTCCTCTGGGGAACGAACACGCTCACCTCCAACCCGCACCTCTGGCCGTTCGTGCGGAAGGCGAAGGCGAACGGTGCGAGGACCATCTGCATCGACCCGCTGCGCACCCGCACCGCGGCCGCCTGTGACGAGCACATCCCGATCCGTCCCGGCACCGACGCCGCGCTCGCGCTGGCGATGATGCACGTGCTCTTCCGCGACGGCCTCGAGGATCGCGGCTATCTCGAGGAGATGACGCTCGGATGGGAAGGCCTCCGCGAACGGGTGCTCAACGACTACGCGCCGGAGCGGGTCGCGCGGATCTGCCGGATCCCGGCCGAGACGATCGAGAGCCTCGCCCATCGCTACGGCACGACGCGTCCCACCTTCATCCGCCTGAACTACGGCCTGCAGCGGCACGCCGGCGGCGGCTCCGCGGTGCGCGCGATCTCGATCCTGCCCGCCGTCACCGGTGCGTGGGACGACGTCGGAGGCGGCGCGATGCTGTCGACGTCGGGGACGTTCTCGAAGCTCGACATCGCGTCGCTGGCGCGGCCCGATCTCAGCCCTGCCGGGACGCGGACCATCAACATGTCGCGGCTCGGCGAAGCGCTGACGGAGATCTCCGATCCGCCGGTCAAGGCGATCGTGGTCTACAACTCGAACCCGGCCGCCGTCGCGCCCGACCGGGAGAACGTCACGGCTGGCCTGAAACGGGAAGACCTGTTCACGGTCGTGCTGGAGCATTTCCAGACCGACACCGCCGACTACGCCGACGTGCTCCTGCCGGCGACGACGCAGCTCGAGCACACCGACCTGCACAAGGCCTACGGCCACACGTACGTGATGTACAACGCGCAGGCGATCGCGCCGCTCGGCGAGGCGTTGCCGAACAGCGAGATCTTCCGCCGGCTGGCGGCGAAGATGAACCTCGACTTCCCGGAGCTGCGGGAAACCGACGAGGAGATGATGCGCTCGACGCTGCGGGCGATGCCGTTCACGCTCGACGAGTTACAGGAGCGCGCTTCGATCCGCCTCGACATCGGCAAGCCGCACCGGCCGTACGCGCGCGGCACGCGTCTGCCGACGCCGAGCGGGAAAATCGAGATCGACTCCGCCCGCGCGGCGGCACATGGGCTGGACCGGCTGCCGGAGTACGTCCCGCCGTACGAGTCGGAAGAGCGCGATCCGGAGCTGGTGCGCCGTTTCCCGCTCGCGCTGATCTCTCCGCCGGCGCACTCGTTCCTCAACTCGACGTTCGTCAACGTCCCGTCGCTGCGGCGCGCGGCGGGGAAGCCGACGCTCGAGATTCATGCCGAGGATGCCGCGGCGCGAGGGATCGCGGAGGGGGCGCGGGTGTCGATCTTCAACGATCGTGGCGCGTTCACCGCGGAGGCGGTGGTGACGGACCGGGTGCGGCCGGGCGTCGTGTCGGCGCCGTCGGTCTGGTGGCCGAAGCTGACGTCCGACCGGAACAACGCGAACCACACGACCTCGCAGGCCGTGACCGACATCGGCGGCGGCGCGACCTTCTACGACAACCAGGTCGAAGTGCGTCCGCTTTGACGAAGCGCGTGCTGCCGTTCGCGGCGCTGCTGATCTGGTGCTCGGCGCTGCTGATGCTGCGGATGGAGCGCTCGGACTCCGTTTCGTTCGCCTTCCTCTACTGGAACCTCTTTCTGGCGGCGGTCCCGTTCGGCGCCGCGCTGGTGCTGGAGGCGCTCGACAAGCTGCGGCGCCTGGCCCCGCTGCAGTGGGGCTGCTTCATCGTCTGGCTGCTGTTCCTGCCGAACGCGCCTTACATCGTCACCGACTTCATCCATCTCCGCCAGCGCACCGGCATCCCGCTCTGGTACGACATCCTGCTCCTGATCTCCAGCGCCGGGACGGGACTCATCCTCGGCTACGCCTCGGTGATGATCGTGCAGCGCATCGTGGCGCGGCGGTACGGCGTCGTGCGCGGCTGGTTCGTGGCCGTCACCGCGCTGATCCTCTCCGCCTTCGGCATCTACCTCGGACGTTTCCTGCGCTTCAACAGCTGGGAAGTGCTCAGCGACCCGATGCCACTCTTCTCCGGCATCGCCAGCAGGATCATGAACCCGTTCGACTACCCGCGCACGTTCGCGGTGACGGCGCTCTTCGGCGTCGCGCTGACGCTCGGCTACGTAGCGTTGCACGCCGTTGCTGAAATGGTGCGCGACGACGGTTGAGCTACACTTCCGCCGCCCATGGCCTTCGCGTTCTCCACCGGTTTTGCCCTCCTGGTCTGGCTCACCATCGTCGTCCTCAACGAGCGTTACGCGCTGCTCCGCTGCGACCATTTCCCGAGCACGGCGGCGAAGTGGCTCGCCTACTTCTGGCTCGGCGGGCTGCTGCTCGGACTGGCGCTCATGGTCACGGCGAGCGCGCTCACGCCGACGACACCCGAGATGATGGAGGGGACGCCGTTCTACGCGCTGTTCGTGATCCACGCGGTGCTGATGGTCTTCCTGTGCGGCTGGTGGCTGCTCAGCGGACGTCCGCCGCTGCGCGAGTTCCTCAACATCCGCCACGAACGGCCGGCGGAAGTGGCGGCGATCGGGATGGCGGTCGGCGTCGGGGGTTGGGTGGTGACCATCCTCAGCGCGCTCCTGATCGCGCTGCTGCTGCAGGGGATCGGCGCGATCGAGGGGGCGCCGGAGCCGCCGGCGATGATCGGCTGGATGGCCAACCTCGCGCTCTGGAAAAAGGCGCTGATCATCCTGTCTGCCATGACGGTGGAGGAGTTCTTCTTCCGCTCGTTCCTGCAGAAGCGGATCGGTCTCGTCGCGTCGACGATCCTGTTCTCTCTCGCCCACTTCACGTACGGCAACCCGCTGCTGCTGATCGGCATCACGGTCGTGTCGCTGATCATCGGGATCACCTTCTACCGCACGCGCAACGTCATTCCCGGCATCATCGCCCACGGCGTCTTCGACGCCATCCAGCTCTTCGTGATCGTGCCGTTCGCGGTGAAGATGATGAGCGCGGGAGCGTAGGGGGAGCGCTCCGTTGCGTGTTGCGCGGTGCGTGTTGCCCGGGCTTTCCTGGTCTGCGGGCCGAGGAACGCGCAACGCGTAACGCGCTACTTACTGTTCGCTCACCACCACGCCATCCCCCTCGAACCGGATCTTGAAGCCGCCGGCGACGGCGCTTTCGATCATGACGTTCTCGAGCGACTTGTCGTCGACCACCGTCGGAATGACGTTGCCGGTCCAGGCAACGAGCGCGTTCGAGGAGATGGAGAGCGGGTATTCGCGGGTGACGCGCAGGGTCAGCGGCTCGATCTCGGTGGAGATGGCGAGGGAGCCTTTGCCGAAGATCTTCACCGTGTCGATCTTGCGCTGGTACGAGGCGTCGTAGATCGGCTCGACGCGGTAGGTGAGCGTGTCTTCGAGCGCGAGGAGGTTGCTCCCCTCGACGTAAATGAACTCGTCGTTGAGGTCGAGGAGGAAGGTCTTGCGCCCCTTCTCGTAGACGAAGATCTTCCCCTGCCCCACCGCCTTCACCAGCGTCTGCGCGGTCGTGCCGAGGAGGCCCGACTCGGCGATGAACTTGAGGTTGCCGGAGTAGCTCGAGACCGTGCCGCGCTTGCAGTGGACGGAGCGGGCGAAGTTGATCTCGAGGAAGCCGTTCTCGTGGAGGGTGAAGGTGCGCGACGCTCCCTCGATCTTGCGGGCGACGTCGATGTGCTTCGCCTCGACGTGCTGCGGCTCGTCGACGGCATCCTGCAGCTTGCGCGCGGCGGTCATTGCCGGCGGCGGCAGCGTCACGGCCGGCGCGGGAGGTGGTGCCGGCGGCAGCGGCGTCATGCCGGGCATCGTCCGCTGCGGCGTCTCCACCGGCTTCTCCAGCGTCACCGCCGGCACCTTCTGCGTGGTGACGGCGCTCGGCGGGGGCGGCGTTGGAGGCAGCGGCGCCGGCTTCGGAGCGGGCGGCCGCATCTCCTGCTCCACCTCGCGCACCAGCTTGTCGGCGCCGGCGAACTTCAGGTGCTCGAGCGCGAGGCCGTACTTTTTCTTCTGGCGGTACAGCAGTCCGAGGTAGAGGTGCGACTTGGCGTAGTTGGGGCGGAGGTCGATGGCGCGGCGGAGGAACTGTTCGGCGTCCTCGTTCTTCCCCTGCTTGAAGAGGATCAGGCCGAGGTTCGAGTGCAGAATGAAGACGTTGGGGTTGTCGGCGATGAGCCTGCGGTAGATGACCTCGGCCTCGGGGAACGCGTTCGTCTTGAAGTACACCAGTCCGAGGAGGTTCAGCACGTCGGCATCTTCGGGACGGAGCCGCTGGGCCGACTCGAGCTCGCGGCGCGCCTCGGCGTAGCGTCCTTCCTGAAACGCCTCGCGGCCGCGGTTGTAGTGCAGGAGGAAGACGCCCTGATCGAAAGGCGGCGCCACTGCCGGATCACGCTCGGGCATGCGGGGCGGATTGTACAGTGGAGCGGCGGGCTTTAGCGCGCGGCCATGGCGCGTCCGAAGCCGCCGCGCAGGGCCGGCTTTCCACGCCCTCCGGCGAACGTGACGGCGGTGCCGTACGGGCGTCCGCGGTACACCGTCATCGCGCGCACGACGTACGTCGTCGTCTCGTTGTACGGCGGGATGCCGCCGTACTTGAGGACCGCGTTCTCACCCGCGTTGTAGCCGGCGAGGACGCGCGGCAGGTCGTCGTTGAAGAGACGCATGAGGTACGAGAGGAAACGCACGCCGCCGTGGATGTTCTGCTCCGGGTCGTTGATGTTCGTGACTCCGAAGCGGCGGGCGGTGGCCGGCATGAGCTGCATCAGCCCGCGCGCGCCTTTCTTGGAGACGCAGTTCGGGTTGAAGTTCGACTCGACCTGGATGACGGCGCGCACCAGCGTGGGATCGACGCCGTAGCGGTTGGCGTAGTGCTCGATCAGCGGGTCGTACTTGGAGCGGTGGTCGTGCCGGCCGGCGAGCCAGTTGAGATCGGAGCCGCCGCGCGAGCCGCGCGGGGCCTCGCCGACGTTGTAGATGACTTTCCGCCCGTCGCCTCTCGTCGCGAGCCGGACGTCGGCCTGGACGGCATGCGCCGCGAGGAGACCGCCGAGCACCATCCAGAGGACCCGCATTCGCAGAAATCATACACTGCGGCGATGTCCTTCAAAGAAGCGCAGCAGGAAGTCGACGGGTGGATCTCGCAGTTCGAGGAGGGCTACTTTCCGCCATTGGCGATGCTGGCGCGGCTGACCGAGGAGGTCGGCGAGCTGGCGCGCGTACTGATGCACCGGTATGGGGGGAAGAAGCCGAAGCCGGGCGAGGACGTGGGGGACATCGGCGACGAGATTGCGGACACGATCTTCGTACTCGTCTGCATGGCCAACGCGGAGGGAATCGACCTCGACGCAAAGTTCGGCGCGATGATGGAGAAGTTCCGGACGCGGGATGGGGAGCGGTGGACGAGGAAGGGGTGATTTTTGGTTGCCGGTTCACCGTTGACGGTTGACGGTTGCCGGTTGCCGGTTGACGGTTGACAGTTCGGTTGCGTGTTGCGGGTTGCGCGTTGCCCGGGCTTCTTCGCCTGAATGTGCGGCTCGGGTAACTCGCAACGCGCAACGCCCAACGGCGACGGAGTCGCCGTAACAGGCAACTGGCAACCGGGAACCGGCAACCGTTCACCACCGCACGTCGTAGTGATACAGCATCGCTTCCCGCGTGTCGTATGCGGTGATCTCCAGATTCTCGGCGCGGCCGTCGTTGAGGGTCACGCTTGGGAACGAAAGGAAGAAGCGGTCGGAGTCGAGCTCGGCGAGCGCCGGTGTGGCGCAGGTGGTCTGCCGCGCGAAGAGCTCCGCCGTCTCCAGGGCGTTGCGGAGCGAGGGATCGTGCAGTGGGCCGCGGCGCCAGATTTCGGGATCGAACGATTCAACGGAGATCGGATTGACACGCATCGCGTAGACGCGGGTCTGGTCGCCGGCGAGCCAGTTGCGCTCCGACTCGTGGGAGCAGACGACCGCCTGGACGTGCGTCTGCAACCGGCCGCGGTTCAGCACGTATTGCGGATCGAAGGGGCGGTTGCAGGCGGCGAGCAGTAACAGCAGCGCGACCGAATTTTTCACCGGTTGCACATCGCGTACGCCTCGCGGAACGTGGGGTTCTCGATGAGGGCGCGGTTCACCTCGAAGTAGCTGCGCACGACGTCGTTCGTCTGCAGCAGGCGGCGGCGGAGGTCGACGGCGATCTCGCGCCAGAACTTCGAGCCGGCAGAGGGGTTCCTGCGCAGGAAATCGGCGAGGTCGGTCATGGAGACGGAGAGCACTTCCGTTTCCGTCACGGCGCGCAGCGACGCGGAGGCGACGCCGTCCTCGATGATGGAAAGCTCGCCGAACGTCTGCCCCTCGAGGAGATCGCACAGCGGCACGTCGTGATCGTGGACGGCGCGCGTCACGCGAATGCGGCCGCTGCGGACGATGTGGAGGGCGCGATTGGCGTTTCCCTCCTGCAGAATCACGTCGCCGGGGGCGAAATGAGACGCGTGCAGCGAGCTCCTGAGCTGGTCGAGCTCGGCGCTGTCGAACTCGATGAAAAGCGGCACTTTACGAAGAAAGTCGTCAATTTCGGCCACAAGTCGCTCCAGATTGCGCTATCATTATCGCCATCCAAAAAAGTCTGTTGTAGGGCGCTCCCGATGCTCGACAGGGTACTGCGGGAGGACGAGTCATTCAACGAGGCGTCGGTCAAGGAGAAACTATGGACGGCCTGCTGCGATCGCTCATTAAAACAGTGAGACGCCGCCTGCGCGCGGACGAAGAAGTCACTGTAGAAGCCGTGACGAAAGAGCTCGGCTATACGCGGCAGTACATTTCGGGTCGCTTCCATCGGATCACCGGCCGCCTGCTGAGCCAGTTCCTCAAGGAGAAGCGGCTGGAGAAGGCGGCGCGGCTGCTCAAGGGGGGAAACGTGCGCGTGTCGCAGGTGGCCCGCCGCTGCGGCTTCGACTCGGAGAACTACTTCCGCCAGCAGTTCCGCATCCGCTACGGGATGTCGCCGCGCCAGTTCCGTCTGAACGGGACGATCCGCACGTCGCCGCGCCGGCAGCTCGCGATGGCGGCGGCGGCCACGGCTACCGCGTAGCGAGCTCGGACGCGTCGAAAAGCTCCTGCAGGCGGGTGGTCACGTCGCCCCGGCGGCTGTTGCGGATCACCCGCCCATCGATCTCTGCCACCGGCATGACGCCCTGCGTCGTGCTGGTGATGAAGGCCTCGTCGAGGTCGAACAGCTCGGCCTCGCGCAGCGGCCGCTCGTCGACGCGGATCTTCGCGCGCAACGCCAGTCCGATCACCCGGTCGCGCACGACGCCAGGCAGGATGTGCTCGTCGAGCGGATGGGTGATCACCGCCCCGTTCTTGACCGCGAAGAAGTTCGAGCTGGCGCCCTCGCGGACGAAGCCCTCGGCCAGGAGGACCGCCTCTTCCGCTCCGGCGCGTTGGGCCTCCTTCTTTGCGAGCGCGTTCGCCAGCAGGTTCACCGACTTCACGTCGCAGGCCGACCAGCGGCGGTCGCGCGTGGTGATGATCCTGATGCCGCGCTCCTTCTTCGCCGCGTCGGGAAAGGTGAAGCGCCGCGAGTAGGCGACGACGGTCGGGGGGATGTTCTCCGGCCAGAAGTGGGCGCGCGGCGCCTCGCCGCGGCTGATCTGGATGTAGACGATGCCGTCCTCGAACTCCGTGCGCGCGAGCAGCTCCCGCATCGCCTCGCCGAACGCCTTCTCGCTCCAGGGCGAGGCGATCTCGATCTGGCGCAGCGAGCGCTCCATCCGGCGGTGGTGGTCGACGAGGAACACCGGCCGCTTTCCCACGAACTTGAAGACCTCGTAGATCCCGTCGCCGAACTGGAAACCGCGATCCTCCACGCCGAGGACCCGCTCGTCGGTGGTGGTGAAGCGGCCGTTGAAATAGAGGACGTCTGCCATCGCCGCCGGAATGATACTCAGACGCGGATGGCCTTGATGATCACGACGGTGCGATCGTCCTCGTCGTCCCTCCCCCACTTCGCGACCTTCGCCAGCACTTCCTGCCCGATCTCCTGGGCGGTGCGGAGGCGGTTCGCCTTCACCAGGCGCACCAGGCGGTCGATGCCGAACTCGCGGTCTTTCGCGTCGTGCGCCTCGATGATGCCGTCGGTGTACAGGCAGAGGAGATCGCCGGGGTGGAGGTTGACGAAGCCGCGGTTGTAGGTGGCGTCGGGAGTCGGGCCGAGGACGGGGCCGCCGTTGCGAAGGAACTCCGCCTTGCCGCTGCCGTGCAGCACGAACGGCGGGTTGTGGCCGGCGTTGCAGTAAATGAGCATGCCGCCCGTCTCGAGCTCGCCGTAAAAGAGGGAGACGAACTTCGTGGTCAGGCGCCCGCGGTGGATGATGTGGTTCAGCTTCTCGAGGGTACGGATGATCTTGAAATCGCGGTCGGTGGCCATGCGCAGGCCCATGTAGACGTCGCGCACGATCAGGGCCGCGGGCAGGCCGTGTCCGGAGCCGTCGGCGATCGCCAGGCCGAGGATGTTGTCGGAGACGGGGATGTAGTCGTAGAAGTCGCCGCTGACGTCTTCGGCGGCGACGGTGCGGCCCCAGATGTCGTAGCCGGCGTACTGCGGGATGCGCGAGGGCAGGATCGACTGCTGGATGCGCTGCGCCTCGACGATCAGCGACTCGTACCACTGCGTGCGCACCCGCTGGTTGATGGCGTAGCGGATGAGGTTGAGGGAGAAGAGGATGTCCTCGCGGCTGAGGCCCGCGGCGACGTTGAAGGCGATGATGTAGTCCTCGTCGCCGACGGAGATCGCGCAGAAGCGCTGCGCCCCGAGCTTCTGCTCGAGGACGGGGTCGAAGCCGGGATCGGTCGGGTCCATGACCACGATGCCGTTCTCGGTGACGAGCTCGATCGGCTTGTAGCTCTTCGGCACGTCAATCCCGAGTTGCCCCTCGTGCGACTCGCCGAAGCGGGCCACGAGCTCGTAGCAGTCCTCGCGGCTCTCGTAGAGACGGCCGCCGGTGATCCCCAGCTCGTCGCGGAAGTTCGAGGCGATCGTCTCCGCGATCTGCAGGACGGTGGTGGTCTTGTGCTCGGAAGTGTCGAGCTGCTCGAGCGTGCGCTCGACCTGGGTGAGGAGGCGTTTGTAATCCATTTACTGTTTGGCGGCGCGCGTTGCGCGGATGCGGGCGATGCGCTGTTCTTCGAAGCGCTCCCGGTCCGCGGCAAGCTCCTCGAACGAGCGGAACTTCTGCACTCCGCGCGGAATGCGAAGCGAACCGGCGAGGCGCGCGGTACTCAGCGCAAACCGGATCCGGCCGGCGATGTTGCGATCGCCGAAGTACGTCGAAGCGTCCGGCATGTCTTCGATGCGCCGGTATTTATAAACTGGCATTACGAGCTCTCCAGCGAAAACTTCTGCCGTAGCGCTTCGGCGTCTATGCGGTCTTTGTACCTGACGGTGTCCTTCTTCATCTCGTACAGCATCCGCGGGGTCACGACGCGGATCGGAACGCCATCGAGAGTACTCGTCTCGGACGCGAGCGTGTCGTAACGAAACGCCTCGCCGAGGCGGGTAAGAAAGTCGATCGTGAAATCCTCGTCCGGAGGTCCGTAACGTACCGCGGGGTAGTCGCCAAGGAGCTCCTCGGCGCTGATCTCCTCGATGTGTTCATCATCCCAGACCGAGCGCAGCGCACGCTTCAGCCGCTCGATGTTCTCGACCGTGGGAGCGACGAAGAAGTCGGCGTCTTCCGTCGCGCGCGGCAAGCCGTGCGTACCCATCGCCAGCGCGCCGAAGGTGATGTATTCGACGCCTTCGCGGTTCATCGCTGCCACGAGTGCCAGCACCTTGTCGAGATCCAGCATCGCTACCGCAACTCTACCCCATCCACCTCGTACGGCGCCTTCACCCCCAGCGCCGCCAGCACCGTCGGATAGACGTCCGCGATGTACGGCGCACGCGTCGTGGTGAGCTTGCGGTTGGTGAAGAAGATCCCTTTCACGATCTCGGGATCGACCGAGCAGTGGTCGCCGCTCCAGACGGCCTTGTTGTCGGAGAAGACTTCCTTCGGGACGCCGCCCAGCGACGTCTGCCAGGAGACGCGGTAGCCGTCGTTGTTCATCACGAAGAGGTCTGGGATCATGTTCGGGTCGAATTTGCCGTAGGCCTCTTCCCGCGTCACGACGCGGCGGACGGGGCGCTCGTTCGTCGCCGGATCGACCATCTCGGTGAGCCGCGTCTGCAGCTCCTTCTTCAGCGCGTCGTACTCGGCGCCGGGATTGACGATGCCCTGCGCCTCGCGGCCTTTCAGGTTCACGTACACCTCACCCAGGCCCATCGCGTAGGCGCGGGTCTTCGACCAGTCGACGTTCTCCCAGAACTGCCCCTGATCGAAGAGCATCTCCACGTTGCGGTCCTTCACCTGCACGCCGGTCTTGAGCGTCATGTAGCCGTTCATGACGAGCCAGGTGTTGTAGTGCACGTGCCGGCGGAAGGAGGCGAAGCCGTGGTCGGAGGCGACGAGCAGCAGCGCGTTCTTCCGCTCCGCCGCCTTCATCGCATCCCCCACGATCTCGTCCATGAGCTGGTAGGACTTCAGGATCGCGTCTCCCCACTCGGCGGCGAGCTTCGCGTCGTACGCCGGATGCTTCGGATCGACGATGCGCCAGAAGACGTGGCCGACGCGGTCGGGGAACTCGAAGCACTGCACGATCAGGTCATCGTCCTTCTGCAGCAGCGCGTTGAACATCTTCCGCGACTGCGTGACCGTCCACTCCATGTCGTCCCAGAAGATCTTCTCGGTCGCGAACCCCTCGGAGATGGCCCAGGTGTCGATCTGCCAGCCGATCGTCTTGTACGGCCCATGCTCCTTCGCCAGCTCCGGCGCCCAGTCGCTCGGCGACGAGACGTCGAAGCCGGGCGGCAGGCTCCGCGGGTCGAAGTTGATCGGCGAGAGGTAGAGCTTCACCTCCGGCTGCACCGAGAGCAGGTGAAAGCGGCTGATGCCGCGCACCTTGATCAGAGGATTGAACGGGAAGACGAAGTCGACCCAGCCGGTCCACTCCCCCGCCTTCAGCGGGTACTTCTTGCCGCTGACCTCGATCTCGATCGAGTTGCGGTCGTCCGCTACCGTCACGGTCATGGGGATGGAGATGTACGGCGGATCGCCGAAGAGCTTGTTCGGCGGTCCCTGGATGACTGTGTTGATGACGCCCTTGTTGTCCTCGAGCTGCACGACCTCGATCGAGAACTCGTTCGTCCCGGCCCGTTTGAAGTCGAGCTCGGACGTGAAGTAGAAGGGCTTGCCGACGCGGCCCGAGACGTCGGGGACGCCGAGGCCGGAGAGCATGTGCCCCTGGTGATCGCCGTGGCCGAAGTCGGTGGCAGGGAACGTCACCGGCACGTGGACGATCGTCGCCTTCTTCCCCGCATCCGCGGCCGCTTCCCAGAAGGGAATCCCCTGCCGCCGGTTGATGACGCCGGGACGCGACTCGGGGATGTACTTCTTCACGCCGAAGAATGCCCCCGCGCCGAGAGCCAGGCCGAGGATGAGGATCACCAGCCCGCCGACCGTGCGGCGCCGGAGGAGCAGGATCGCGGCGACGATGCCGAACAGCAGGGCGACCGCGGCGGCAAAGATGACCGGATTGCGCGACCCGAAGAGCAGCGGCTCCTTCGTCTCATCGAAGGCGGCGAAGACCGGGAGATAGGTCTTGGGGTCGCGGCGGAGGAAGTCGAAGATGCCGGTACGGCCGGGATCGATGCCGGTGCTGAAGGTCGACCACGACACCGGCGTCTGGGCCGGCGTGGTCGGTAGGAGCGGGCGGAACGTCCCCTGGGAGCGTAACTTAGCGAGGTTCGGGAGCTTCCCCTCGTCCATCCAGCGCTCGGTGTAGCGGGCGTCGACACCGTCGAATCCGAGAACGATGACTTTCTGCTGCTGGGCATGCGCTCCGATGGCGAGCACGACCGCGCAAAGGAGCGTGAAACGGCGGAGGACCATGGGGCGCATGATACAAGGCACTCCTCTTGATAATCGTGTAGCGGAGGAGTAACACGATGAAATTCCGTCAGTTGATCCCGGTCGCGGCCGCCGTCATGGCCGTGACGCTCGCCGCCTGCGGCGGAGACGGCGAAAAGAAGAACGGCAACGGCGCCGGCGGCGATGCCTCCCGGCTGGTCATGCCGCTCCAGAGCAGCCCCACGAATCTCGATCCCCGCGTCGGCAACGACAACGCCTCCGGGCGCATCTTCGATCTCTGCTGCCGCGGCCTCGTACGCGCCACCCCGGAGATGGACTACGCACCCGATCTCGCCCAGAGCTGGGAGACGCCGGACGACAAGACCATCATCTTCAAGCTCAACCCGAACGCGAAGTTCCACGACGGACGGCCGGTGACCGCGCAGGACGTCAAGTGGACGTACGACTCGCTGATGGCGGATGCGTTCACCAGCGCGAAGAAGTCGGGCTACGCGGCGGTGGCGTCGATCGAGGCGCCCGACCCGCAGACCGTCATCTTCCGGCTCAAGGAGCCGAACGCCGGCCTCTTCGACAACCTCAACCTCGGCATCGTGCCGCAGGGCACCGACACGAACGTGGCCAAGTCGAAGCCGGTCGGCTTCGGGCCGTACCGCGTGACCGAGTTCCGCACCGACGAGGTCGTGGAGCTGGAGGCGGTCGACAACTGGGTGCACGGCGCGCCGAAGATCAAGAACATCACCGTGCGTATCGTCCCCGACGCCACGACGATGGTGCTGGAGATGCGCCGCGGCACGATCGACCTCGAGGTCAACCAGATCCCCTTCGAGAACGTCGAGGAGTTCGAGAAGAGCCCGAAGCATCAGGTCGTGAAGAAGCCGGGCTCCGTCTACCAGTACCTCGCCTTCAACCTGAAGGACCCGATCCTCTCGAAGGTCGAAGTGCGCCGCGCCATCGCGCACGCCATCAACCGCCAGCGCATCGTGCAGGACCTCCTGCGGGGACACGGCGTCCTCACCGACACGATCTTCGGCCAGGGACACTGGGTGCGCGCCGAGAACCTGCCGACGTATCCGTTCGACCCGAACAAGGCCAAGCAGCTCCTCGACCAGGCCGGCTACAAGGATCCGGACGGCGACGGGCCGAAGCCGCGCTTCTCGCTCGTCTTCAAGTCGTCGACGAACCAGGAGGCGAACCTGCGGGCGGAGATGATCCAGCAGATGCTGCGGCAGGTCGGCATCGACATGAAGATCCAGACGAGCGAGCTGGGGACGTTCCTCGAGGACGTCGGCAAGGGCAACTTCCAGATGTTCTCGCTGAGCCGCAACGGCATCGCCGATCCCGACTGGTACTACATCCTCTTCCACTCGGCGAACTTCCCGCCCGAGGGGCAGAACCGCGGCTTCTACAGCAACCCGCGCGTCGACCAGTTGATCACCGAGGGACGCTCGACGTTCGATCGCGAGAAGCGCAAGCAGGCGTACGCCGAGGTCCAGCGCATCCTGCAGGAAGACCTTCCGTACGTGTCGCTCTACCACCAGGTCAACGTGGCAGTCATGGATAAGGACCTGCAGGGCTACGTGATGTACCCCGCCGGCTTCTGGCTCGGCGTGCCGCAGATGTCGCGGCAGTGATCGAGCTGTCGACGGTCCTGGTCCGTCTGGCGATCGCCCTCGCGTTCGGCTCCGTGATCGGGGTCGAGCGCGAGTGGCGCCAGAAGAACGCCGGCCTCAAGACGATGGCCATGGTGGCCCTCGGCGCGGCGGCGTTCGCGATGATGTCCGACACGTTCGGGCCGGAGAATCACAACCCGGGACAGATCGCCGCCGCGGTCGTCGGCGGCATCGGCTTCATCGGCGCCGGCGTGATCATGCACCGCGGCGCGACGGTGCAGGGCGTCACGACCGCCGCGACGCTCTGGGCGTCCGCCAGCGTCGGCGTGGCGGCGGGCCTCGGCCAGTACCCGCTCGCGACCGTGCTCACCGGCGGCATCGTCATCGTGCAGTTCGTGATGCGCCGCTTCGAGACCGGCATCCTCCACAAGCGGCGCTCCGCCGGCCCGACGCGGCTCGAAGTGCGCGTCGAGTGCGACACCGAGGCGCTGCAGGCGGTGAACGACGTCATCGCGGGCCTGCAGGTGATGGAGCCGCTGCGGCGCTCCGTCGTGCGGGGGCTGGAGCACGTCACGGTGCGGGTGGTGCTGCGGGCGCCGGCGACGGTCGATCTCACGCTGCCGGAGGAGCGACTCGTCGCACTGCAGGGAGTGCGACGAGTCGACGTGAGGCATTTAGGGCTGGACGACGACTAGTAGTCCCCGCAGACGCTTTCGAGCAGCACGGCGCAGACCTGATACGGGTCCATGTTCGCGGCCGGTCGGCGATCCTCGAAGTAGCCGTAGCCGAGGTTCGAGGTCGCCATCGGAATGCGCACCGAGGCGCCGCGGTCGCTCGTGCCCCAGCGGAACTGGTGCATCGGCGCCGTCTCGTGCTGCCCGGTGAGGCGCTCCTCGTTATGGGCGCCGTAGACTTTGATGTGCTCGTTGTGGCGCTTCTCGAGCTTGCGCATCGCCTCCTCGATGATGGCCATGCCGCCTTCCTGGCGCATCTCCTTCGTCGAGAAGTTCGTGTGGGCGCCGGCGCCGTTCCAGTCACCCTTGACCGGCTTCGGGTAGAGCGTCGCGCTCACGCCGAAGTCTTCGCCGATGCGGTACAGCAGCCAGCGCGCGAGCCAGAGCTCGTCGGCCACGTCGAGCGGCCCCAGTGGTCCGATCTGGAACTCCCACTGCGCCGGCATGACCTCGGCGTTGGTGCCCTCGATGTGGAGACCGGCGCGCATGCAGGCGTCGGCGTGCGACTCGACGATGTCGCGGCCGAAGACCTCGTCGCTGCCGACCCCGCAGTAGTAGCCACCCTGTGGCGCCGGGAACCCGTGATCGGGCCAGCCCATCGGCCGGTTCCCCTCGAAGAGGGTGTACTCCTGCTCGATGCCGTACCACGCTTCCTTGTCGGCGTACTTCTCTGCCACCTCGCGGAGATACGCGCGGGTGTTGCTCCAGTGCACCGACCCGTCGGGGTTCAGCACTTCGCAGAGGACGAGGAGGTCGCCTTCGCGGTGGAGCGGATCGGGGATCGCCTTCACCGGACGAAGCAGCAAATCGCTGAAGTGTCCGGTCGCCTGCGAGGTGCTGGAGCCGTCGAATCCCCACTCCGGGAGATCGCCCAGCTTCTTCACCGATGCGTCGAGGATTTTGGTCTTCGAGCGCAGCTTGGCGGTCGGTTTCTGTCCATCGATCCAAATGTACTCAGCCGTGATCTTTGCCACGTGGTACCTCCTGAAAATGATGGGTGAAGATAACAGGAAACGGTTCCTCGGGTTCCTCGGGTTCCTCGGGGAATCGAATCGCGGAGTGGCCGAGGAACTCCGAGGAACCCCGAGGAACTCCGAGGAACCCGAAAACCTACAGCCCTTCCGAGATCCCGCCGGTCGCCGCGGTCTGGAGGATCGACTCGTCCCACACCACCACCTGGTTTTTGCCCAGGGACTTGGCGTGGTACATCGCGATGTCGGCGCGGCGGAGCAACTCGCTCTTCTCGATCTCGAACGGCGTGTCGCTGTTGCGGTCCGGCAGGTAGCGGGCTACGCCGATGGACGCGGAGATGATCCCCCGCAGCCGCAGCGGCGGCATGCTGAAGCCCCACTCCCGCTCCAGGAACGTCGCCCCCTCGATCGTGCCGCGGATCTCCTCGCAGAGCTTCAGCCCTTCCTCCAGCGTCGTCTCCGGCAGGATCATCACGAACTCGTCGCCGCCGTAGCGCGCCACCGTCGCGTCGCCTCGCTGGATGATGCGCTTCAGCAGAAAGCCGACCTCGCGCAGCACCTGGCTGCCCGCGAGATGGCCGTGGCAGTCGTTGATGAACTTGAAGCGGTCGAGGTCCATGAACAGCAGGACCGCTTCCTTCCCCGTCTTCCGCGCGTTCGTCAGCGTCTCGCTCAGCCGCACGTGGAACCAGCGGTCGTTGTAGAGACCCGTCAGGTCGTCCTTCTTCGCCAGCTCGTGCGCCCGCTTGGCGTCGAGCGCGTTCTGCAGCGTGAAGGAGGTGTAGCCGGCGAAGATCTCCAGCAGCGTCATGTCGCGCTTGGTGAAGGTCTTCCCCTCGAGCCGGTTGATCAGCTCGAGGACGCCGCAGACGTGCTTGCCGATGTAGATCGGCACCGCCACCAGCGAATGGGTCTTGTGGCCGATCTGCGCGTCGATGGTCCCGTAGAAGTTCGGGTCCTTCTCGACGTCGGCGGAGAGATAGGGTGCGCCGTGCTGATACACGCGTCCGACAATCCCATGCTGCGCCGAGAGCTTCCGCCCGACGAGATCGGCGCTCGAGTCGCCGAACGTGGCGATGAACACCAGCTCGTTGTCCTTGCGCGAGGCGACCTTGCGGAACGGATCGTCGAGCAGGATCGAGCCCGACTCCGACGGCACGAACTCGTAGGCCTTCTGGAGGATCTGACGCAGGACGAGGTCGAGGTCGACCTCGTGCCTGAGCGTGAGGCCGGCCTTCTGTCGCTCGAGAAACCGCTCGAGCTGAGGCGTTTCGAGGGAATGAAATTGGATCATCGACGCCGTGTCGTCCGGCCGATTATAGGTCTTCTTCAGCAGCGACCGCCTCGATCTCGAAGGAGATCATCGCGTAGGCGCGGCTGACCGAGCGCACGGTGCGGAAGTGGCGGATGAACTCCGCGACGTAGCGGAAGTAGAAGCGGAGAAGCCCCAGCCGCTCGATCTGCCGCACGTGCGCCAGCTCGTGCCGGAGCAGCCGCTCCATGTACGCGGCCGAGAGGCCCGCTTTCACGTACACGCGCCGGCCGAGGGTGATGGCGACCACGCCCTTCATCAGGAAGGGGCGCAGCCACCAGGGGTAGCCGACGATGATCTTCGCGGCCGTCTTCATATAATCGCCAGCCATGCGCAGACTCTACCTCGCTCTCCCGCTTCTCGCCGCCCTCTCTCTCGCCGCCCAGCAGGACTTCAGCGCCGTGGAAGTGAAGGCGACGAGGGTCGCCGGCAACATCTACATGCTCACCGGCGCCGGTGGGAACATCGGCGTCTCCGTCGGCACTGACGGGATCGTGCTCGTCGACGACCAGTACGCGCCGCTGGCGCCGAAGATCGAGGCGGCGCTGAAGACGATCACCGACCGGCCGCTGCGCTTCATCATCAATACGCACTACCACGGCGATCACACCGGCGGAAACGAGCACTTCGGCAAGTCGGCACCGATCGTCGCGCATGAGAACGTGCGCAAGCGCCTCGCCTCCGGCGTCACCCGCCGCGGCACCACCACCCCGCCCGCCCCCGCCGGCGCGCTGCCGATCGTCACCTTCAACGACACCGTCACCATTCACCTCAACGGCGAGGACGTCCGCGCGGTGCACATGCCGCACGGCCACACCGACGGCGACTCGGTGATCTGGTTTACGAAGTCGAACGTCGTGCACATGGGCGACGACTACTTCGTCGACGCCTTCCCCTTCGTCGACGTGGAGAACGGCGGCAGCGTGCGCGGACTGATCGCGAACGTGGAGAAGGTGCTGGCCACCGTCCCCGACGACGCGAAGATCATCCCCGGCCACGGCCCGCTCTCCGACAAGGCCGGCCTGCGCCGCTACCTCGACATGCTACGCGGCAGCCTGGCGGCGGTCGAGCAGGGCATCGCCGCCGGCAAGACGCCCGAGCAGCTCAAGTCAGAGAACGCCCTCGGCCAGTGGGAGTCGTGGGGCAAGGGCTTCATCAAGATGGACTTCTGGATCGACACGGTGCACGGAGAGGCGTCGAAGCCGCGGGTGCGGGAGCACAAGCACTAAGCAGAACGCACGCACTTCACCCACGGATGAGGAGACGACTGGAGGCCTCCGGCGGCCGGGCCGCGGGCCCGGACCCGCTGGTTGGCCTAGCCTCCGCGACACAGCCTCGTATTTCGCAACAGAATGTCGCGGAGGCTAGGCCCACCAACGGGGTCCGGGGCCGATGGCCCCGGCCGCCGGAGGCCTCCGGTCGTTCCCTGATCTGTTGGTGAAGTAAGAGCATTCTGCTTAGCGCTACGATTTCCGCTTGAGCGACAGCGTCAACTCGAACCGCGCCACCGGCTCGTCGCCCAGCTTCGACGGGACGGTGGCGACCACCCGCACCGTGGCCTCTTCGCGCGCGCCCGTCTCGAGCGTGCGGCGCATGAGCTCCTGCACGACCGCTCCGTCGGCGTTGGTGAAGACGACGTCCCCCTCGGCGCGCTTGAGGAACTCCGCCTTCATGTCCTTGAAGATGAAGTTCACCCGCACCTTCCGCTCCCGGACCAGCTTGAAGGCGATCAGGCCGGCCGCGACGTCGGCGCCCATGACCAGCGTGCCGAGGTACATCGCGTGGATGTCGCGGCGCCGGGTGCGCCAGTTCAGGGGGATGCGCACGACGCAGCGGTCGTCGGTCAGGTCGAGGATCTTCGGCGACGCCAGCCAGAGAAAGAAGACGTTCTGCAGCGACCAGAGGCGCACCATCGTCGTGTTCATCGTTTCCCCTTCACGGACTCGTTCCTGCGGCGCGCGTACGGCACCAGCATCCGTTCGTACAACGCGTCGGGCACGAGCCGCGTCGCGCGCATGAGCAGCGACATCGGCCGCGGGAACTCCACGACGCGCGCGCCCCGCTCGATGCCGTCGGCGATCACCACCGCCGCGTCGTCCGCCTGCATCAGGAACGGCATCCGGAAGCGGTGCTTCTCCGTCATCGGCGTGGCCACGAAGCCGGGATTGACGATCGTGACGCCGACGCCGTACGGCTTCAGCTCGATCCGCGCCGCCTCGAGGAACGCCTGCACCGCCGCCTTGCTCGCCGAGTAGGGCCCCGACGTCGGCAGCCCCCGCAGCCCGGCGATCGACGCCACGCCGACGAAACGGCCGCTCCCCCGCTCCACCATCGACGGCATGACCGCGTCATAGAGATACATGACGCCGAGGACGTTCACCCGGATGATCTGCTCGGCGTCGGCCAGGCTGAACTTCGTCGCATGCCCCGTGATGCTCACCCCAGCGTTGGCGATGGCGACATCGAACGGCCCGCCGAGCTCTGACTGCGTCCGCCCCACCGCCTCACGCACCGCCGCGCCGTCGATGACGTCGCAGACGGCCGACGCGACCCTGACTCCCCGCGCCCGCAGCTCCGCGGCGAGCGTTGCGAGCAGATCGCCGCGACGCGCGAGCAGCGCCAGCTCGTATCCCCGCTTCGCCAGCTCGTGTGCGAGCGCGTGGCCGATGCCGGAGGAGGCGCCGGTGATGATGGCCCGACTCACGGCGGCGATGCTACGACAACTTCGGCAGCTTCGCCTTTTCCTTGAAGATGTCGGCGAAGAGGTCGCCCACCTTCGCGAGGCGGTTCGGCATCGTGCGGATGTTGTACTTCAGCGGATCGAGCTTCTTCGTGATTTCGCTCCACTTCAGCGGAGCGGACACCGGCGCGCCGTCCATCGCGCGCGGCGAGTAGGGTGCGACGACGGTCTTGCCGTAGCCGTTCTGCATGCAGTCGAGATAGAGGCGTCCGCGGCGCTTCGAGAGACTGCGCTCGACCGTCATGCCCGGGACCTTGGCCGAGACGGCCGCGGCGATCGAGCAGGCAAAGTCCGCCACCTCTTCATGCGTGTAGCCGGGAGCGAGCGGCACGAAGACGTGGATGCCGCGCTTCCCGGAGGTCTTGGGCACGCTCGGCAGCTCCAGCTCTTCGAGCAGCCGCCGCATCACGCCGGCCGCCTCGATGGCCTGCTCGATTCCCTTCCCCTTCGCGGGATCGAGGTCGAAGAGGATCCAGTCCGGCTGTTCGAGGCTCTCGCCGCGCGAGGACCACATGTGCGTGGTCAGCACCGACATCTGCGCGAGCCAGCGCAGCGCGTCGCGGCTGTCGACGATGAGATGCCGCGCCGTGCCGCTCTTCGTGGTGCGCGTCGGCGTGTCGATGACGGTCAGCCAGTCCGGCCCTTCGCGGCCGATGTTCTGATGGAACCAGGAAGGCTTGTCGATGCCCTGGTTCCAGTGCTCGAGCGCGAGCGGCCGGTCGTGCAGCACCCGCAGCATCGGCTCGGCGACCGCGTCGTAGTAGTCGGCGAGATCGGCCTTGGTGATGCCGTCGCGGGGGTAGAGCAGCCGGTCGGGGTTGGAGAGGGTGACGCGCGACGCGCCACCGGCCTTCTGGACCGCCGGACTCTTCGCCCGGCCTTTCCGTGCAACGGGCTGAGCGCCCGTTGCTCCAGCGGGAGCGACCGGTTTCTCCCTCACCACCTCATTCACCTTCTTGTCCTCCCGCAACCCGAGGAACGACGGATGCCGCAGCCGGTGATCGCTCGTCCACTCGGTGAACGACACCTGCGCCACGAGACGGGGCTTGACCCAGTGGGCGATCTTGACGCGCGGCGCGTCCTTGACCAGCGGCTTCGACACCTCGTCCTTCGCCAGCTCGTTCCGCAGCTCGACGCGCAGCTTCGACGAGAAGCCGGTCCCCACCTTCCCCGCGTACCGCAGCTCGCCGCCCTCGTCGAAGACGGCGAGGTGCAGCGACCCGATCTCCCGCTCCGACGCCGTGCTGGGATTCCAGCCGACGATCACCAGCTCCTGCTGGTTCTGCGCTTTGATCTTCAGCCACTCCTTCGAGCGCCGCGGCTCGTAGACCGACGTATTGCGCTTGGCGATGACCCCTTCCCACCCTTGCTGCGAGGCGTGCTGCAGCGCCTCCTCCCCCGTCATCTCAAGCGTCTCGGCGATGGAGATGCCGGCGGGCGGCTTCAGCTTCTCGAGGATCTTCCGCCGCTCGAGATAGGTCTTGCGGCGCAGGTCCTCGCCGTCGAGCCAGAGGATGTCGAAGATGACCATCCTCTCGTTGCCGCCCTGCTGGAGGAGCTGGAAACGGGGCGCGCCCTTCTCGTCGAGCACCACCACCTCGCCGTCCACGACGATCTCCTTCGTCTTCCACTTGCGGAGCGCGTCATGGATCTTCGGGAAGCGGGATGCGAGATCGAGCTCGTTCCGGCTCAGCATCGCCGCCTCGCCGCCGGCGATCGCGGCGACGGCGCGGAAGCCGTCGTACTTCAACTCGTACGACCACTCGTCGTCGTGCTTGGGCGGCCCTTCGGCCAGCACGGCAAGCATCGGGGGGAAGACTTTCCTCAGTAGTTGTCTCGGCGTCATAACGGCGGGATCACCCGCACCTCGTCGAATCCCTCGGCGACGGTCGGCGGGACCATCTTCTTCGCGGTGACGAACAGCGCCACGTCGGGGACGCGCGCCTTCCCCTCCCGCAGGCGGTTGCGCACGACCGAGTCCTTGACCGTGGTCTCGAAGTAGAGCGCGACGACGCGGGCGCCGTAGGCGCGGCCGAGGGCGATCAGCGGCGCGCGGTCGGCGGGGGTGGGGTTCGTGTTGTCGACGACGACCGACCGCCCCTCCGCGAGCGCGAGGGAGATCTCCCGGAACTGCCGCTCGTCGCGGTTGCGCGCGTTCGTCATCAGATCCTTGCTCACATGCACGTGCGTTGCCGACAGATGGGCACGGTAGTACGTGGTCTTGCCCGAAGCTTGCAAGCCTGCAAAGACGATCAGCTCAGGGCGGGGTGTGGTGTCGTTCGTCACCATAAACGTGTGTTTCGTCACATCGTAACGTCGGCTTCGCGGCATGGCGTGTTAGCATTTACACGTCAGCCCACATCCGAATAAGTCCTATGTTTGAGACTGTTGCGCCAGAAACATTCGCCCCGCGCAGCCGCAAGGTCCTGTACGAGACTCTGCCGCTCTCGATCGCGCTGCATGCCCTGATCATCGCGGCCTTCATCCTCGGCAGCCTCTGGCAGGTGGAGTTCCCTGACCAGTCTCCGCGGATGATGATGCTCTACAGCCTCACCTCGGCGCCCACACCGCCGCCTCCTCCGCCGCCGCCCGCGGCCCCGAAGAAGGTGGTCACGCAGGTGCAGCAGGTCGCGATCAAGCTGCCCGAGAACGTCGCGCCGAACATCATTCCGGACGAGATCCCCGAGGTGCTTCCGCAGGCGGCTGAGGTGGCCGACGTAGGCCCCGTGGCCGAGGGCGTCGAGGGCGGGATCGAAGGCGGCGTCGAAGGCGGTGTGGTCGGTGGCGTGATCGGCGGCACCGAAGGCGGCATCGTCGGCGGCACGGTCGGCTCGGTCGCGGTCGCGGACGTCGCCCCTCCCGATACGGTCATCGTCAAGCGCGATGCGCCGCTGCCGATGGCTCCCCTGTCGCAGACCTATCCGCGCTATCCCGAGGAAGCGCGCATCCGCGGCTGGGAAGACGTGCTGCTCGTGAAGTACATCATCGGCAAGAACGGCCGCGTGCGCGAGGTGATCGTGCTGCAGCGTCCCGAGCGGGCGCTCTTCGAGGAGATCACCGTCAAGGCGATCAAGCACTGGCGCTTCAAGCCGCACAAGGTCGACGGCGTGCCGCAGGAAGTCATCCACGAGCTGACGGTCTTCTTCAAGCTCAACGCCTGACGTTGGCCCGCTACATCAAGAAGTTCAAGCGCGTCGGCTCGATGGGCCCGACCGAGGAGCGCGGCTTCGCGGTCTGGGCGGGCTACGAGCTGGTCGGCGTCGACGCCGATCTCTCCGCGCACGGCCTCGTCAACGTGGACGATTGGCCGGAGGCTCGCATCGCGGAGCATGGCATCGCCACGTTCCTCCGGGTCGAGCCGGACGACGAGGCGACGTATGAGAAGCTCGGCTTGAAGTAGCCGCACCGGAGGGTTATGAACGAAGGTTCGACAGCGCTGATCCCGATCTCCGACCTCAAGGTCATGGCGGCCGAGGTCGCGGAAGAGCTCCGGTCCGCCGGCACGCCCGTGACCGGACCGCTCCGCGCGCACTTCATCACCGTACGCGCGAACCTCTTCCAGCGCGGCATCTACGACCCGGTGCTGGTGCGCTTCGACTCGGCGACCGCGCCCCGCGCGACGACGGAAGAGGTGGCGGAGCAGCTTGCCGCGGTCGCGAACGCGCTGTGAGCGCGTTTGCGGTTGTCGGTTGTCAGTTGTCCGTGGGTTATCGCGCGAGTCGTCGTCACCGTCAGCCGTGACCCGCAGACAACCGACAACCGACAACCGACAACAGGTCGCGAACGCGACCTACGCGAGCCGCCCTACGATACTGAGATAGCACTCCTCCGACCCCACCACCTGCACGCTCCCCGCTTCTTCCCACTCGCGGAAGCGCTGCTGGACGCGCGGATGGCCGAGCTGGGCGTCGTCGCCGACGTAGCCGAGGATGAGTGCGCGGGGAACGCTGGACTGGCCCTGCGCGCGGATGCGCTCCATCCCGACCAGCAGCGCGTCGAGCCGGTATTCGACGTCCTCGTCGAGGAGGTCGGGGGACGCCGCGGGCGACACGATGGCGCCGAGGCCCAGGAAGCTCTCGAACGGCATCGGGCGGAACTCCTTCACGCCGCGGGCGCGCAGCTCGTCATCCGAGAGGCCGTCCGCGAGGGTGAGGCCGGGGATCTCGGTGCCGACGCCGTCGACCTCCCAGCCGATCCAGCGCTCCTTCCCCAGGAGGGCGATCCGTTGGATGTAACGGGCCATGCCTGTTTGTAGCACAAGGTTTGCTCTGGCAGGGAGCGTCTGCGCATGTCCAACGATCCATTACGTTTCCCGTATCGCAACGAGCTCGATCTCCCGGTCATCGGGCTGGAGGCCGAGTTCAAGGTCTTCATCGACGGCGAGGAAGTGGTCCCGGAGGAGTACTGGCGCGCTCCCACCGCCTTCATCGACCGGCCGCTCCTGCACCGCACCTCGAAGTCGTCCCAACTGCCGACCGGCGGCGCCGTCTACTTCGACGGCGGTGTGCTCGAGGTCGTCACGCCGGTCATCGAGATGGCCCCGCAGTGCACCGCCCGCGTGGTGCGCAGCCTCTGGGAGCAGATCGGTTTCGTGCGCGACCAGCTCGACCGCTGGGAGAAGAAAAACGCGAAGCAGGTGCGGCTCGAGGCGTTCAGTTGCCACTTCAACATCTCGTACGAGCTGCCGCGCTCGGAGCGGAACCGCAACCGCACCATCCAGAAGCTCGCGCTGCTCCTCGCGCACCTGCTCCCCGTCCCGGTGATCGTCACCGGCGCCAATCGCCGCTCCTCGGGGCTCGGCGTGCGCCCCCGCCGCGACCGCATCGAGATCACGCTCGACTTCACCCCCGATCCGGGCCTCATGGCCGCCACCACGGCGCTGATCGTCGGCATCGTGCGGGACGTCATCTCCTGGCCGTCGTACCGCGTGGAGGAGCTGCAGGCGCGCGGCATCCCGCTGGTGGCCGGCGTGAACCCCGGCAAGCACGCCACCCGCAACGGCTGGGTGACGCGCGACTTCCACTTCCCCCGCAATCCCTTCCAGACGTTCGCGAACGATCGCGTCTGGACGCTGACCGACGGACGCACCGCCTCGCTGCGCGAGCTGGCGCTGGAGATCGCGACCGCGTTCCGCGAGTCGATCCGCCGCTGGTCCGATCCGTTCAGCTACCGCATCCTCTTCGCGGTGCTCACCGGCGAGACGCCGTCGCTGCTCGACCTCGACGACCGCCCACCCGCCTACGACGACGTCGGACGCCAGGTGCGCTGGGGGACGTCGCTCCCGGAGCTGCACAACTACGAGGGGGCGATGCGCGACGAGTCCCCCGCCGAGCCGCGGCGCCGCCGCGCCGACGTCGAGGAGAAGCTCGCCCCGCCCTGGCGCGGAGAGGAAGTCGGACGGCGTTCGCGCGTGACCCTCCCCGCCCGCATCGAGCGCCGCGCGTCGCGCGAGCGCCGCAGCATCCCCGTTTCCCCTCCGTCGACGCGGCTGGCCCGCTCGGCGTACGAGAAGGTGTTCCGCCAGCTCGCCAGCGGCAAGCGGCTGCAGATCGGCCGCGAGCTGCTCACCCCCGTCGCGGTGCGCGGCTGGTATCACGCCGTCTTCGAGACGGCGCGCGGCGAGGAGCGCCTGCTCTCGATCGACCAGGTGCTCGAGCACATGGACGCCTGGCGCCAGTAGCTGATTTTTTTTCGCGCCCTGTCGATTTGCGGCTCCCCGATTCGTCTGTACAGTGAAGAAAGGAGAAACACCATGCCGCAATTCGTACTCATGCTCCGCGACACCGGCTTCCCCGACACCATCAGCCCCGAGGAGATCCAGTCCATCATCGAGCGTTACGGCGCCTGGATGGCAAAAGCGCGCGCCACCGGCCAGAAGCTGTACGACGGCGAGGGGCGCGTGATCGTGAAGAAGGACGGCGGTCTCGCCGTCACCGACGGCCCCTACGTCGAGTCGAAGGAAGTCATCGGCGGCTACTTCGTCGTCGAGGCGGAGGACTACGACGCCGCCGCCCGGATGGTCGACGACTGCCCCCACCTGGAGTTCGGGTCGATCGAGATCCGGCGGATTGAGATGTAGGGTTCTGTTGCCGGTTGCCTGTTGCCCGTTGCCGGGGAGGTTCACCCCCGACGACACGTTGCCTGGCAACCGGCAACCGGCAACCGGCAACCAGCCACCAGCAACTAGCAACAAACGATGCCCCCTCCCCTCTCCTCGCTCGTCGAACATCTCTTCCGCCACAGCGCGGGGCAGATGGTCGCCACGCTCACGCGCGTCTTTGGTCCGGAGCATCTGGAGCTGGCCGAGGAGGTGGTGCAGGAGGCGCTGATCTCGGCGATGCAGCAGTGGAGCATCGCCGGCGTCCCGGAGAATCCGCGCGGGTGGCTCTTCCGGGTCGCCCGCAACCGGGCGCTCGACCAGCTCCGCCGCGACGCGAACCTGCGCAGCAAGGAGCCGGAGGTCGCGCGCGTCTTCACCGGCGGCGTCGCCTCGGCGGACGACGAGCCGGCGTTCGCGCACGAGCTCCGCGACGACCAGCTCCGGATGATGCTCATGTGCGCCCACCCCGCCATCCCGGCGGAGAGCCGCATCGCGCTGACGCTGAAGACGGTCGGCGGCTTCTCCGTCGACGAGATCGCCCGCGCCTTCCTGACGAAGAAGGAGACCATCGCGCAGCGGATCGTCCGGGCGAAGCGTCTCATTCGCGACGAGCGGATTCCGCTGGAGCTGCCGTCGCGCGCCGAGCTGCCGGAGCGGCTGGAGACGCTGCTCGAGGTCATCTACCTCATGTTCAACGAGGGCTACAGCGCGCTCGCGGGCGAGGAGCTGGTCCGCCACGACCTCTGCGCCGAGGCGATCCGCCTCGGCCGCGCCCTGGCGGAGCATCCCGCGACGTCGCTGCCGGCCGCGCACGCGCTGCTCGCGCTCATGCTCCTCCAGGCGGCGCGTCTCCCCGCGCGTGTCGACGCCGCGGGCGAGCTGGCCACGCTCGCCGAACAGGTGCGCGAACAGTGGGATCAGCAGCTCCTCGCCGACGGACTGCGCACGCTCCGCCGCGCCGGGAGCGGCGACCGCCTCACCGCGTATCACGTGGAGGCGGCGATCGCAGCGTGTCACGCGGCGGCACCGTCGTTCGAGGAGACGAACTGGCGGGAGATCGTCGGCTACTACGACCTGCTGCTCGAATTGAAGCCGTCGCCAGTGGTCGCGCTCAATCGTGCCGTGGCGGTGGCGCTGGCGGACTCCCCCGCCGCCGGAATCGCGGCCATCGAGTCGATCGCCGCCCACCCCGCGCTCCGCGACTACCTCCCCCTCTTCGCCACGCTCGGCGAGCTGTGGCTGCGCGAAGGAGACCGGGCGCGCGCCGCCGGCTACTTCTCCCGCGCGCTCGAGCTCCCCGGCTCGATGACGGAGAAGCGCTTCCTGCTGCGCAAGCTCGCCGCCGCGCGGGCGTAAACTCGCTGCATGCGCACCGTCCGCTGCCTGCTGCTCCTGCTCCTGGCGTGCACCGTTCTCGGCGATGAGGCGCTCGACTACGAGGAGCGCGAGCCCGGCCCGCGCTTCGTCGACGCCACCAGCGACGTGAACGTGCGACGCGATCCGGTGGCCCGTTCGCGGCGCGTCGCCCTGCTGCACGCCGGCGACGGGGCGGTCATCCTCGGGCGCGCGTTCGGCTGGATCCGCATCCGCACCGAGTCGGGCGAGAAGGGCTGGGTGGACCGCCGCTTCCTGCGGGAGGAAGTGCCGGTCGTGACGCGCGCCTTCGGCGTCACCACGCGCAAACCTCCCTGCCACGCGAACCTCGGCGATTGTCCGCGTACGCCGCACGCCGCACCGTTCTCACGTTCGCCGCCGCTCCCGCGCAGCACTCCGGCGAGGCTGTGCTCCCGTCGACGCCGCTGGTGCAACAGGACAACAGCGATCCGCTCGCGCAGGCCGCGGAGCGCTTCGTCTCCGGACGCTCGCGTCTGGGCCTCGGTCAGTACGAGGCGGCCATCGCCGAGCTGTCGCACTCGTACGAGGCCGGCTACGAGACGTTTGCCAGCGCCTACAACCTCGCCGTCGCCTACGAGCGCCTCGGCGACGCCGCGTCCGCTCGCGCATGGCGGCGCATCGCGGCACGCGAGCCAGGCTGGACGTACACGCAGTAGCGAGCCGGTTCAGGGCTCCCAGTCGTCGAGCGCCGTCCACTGGTCGTCCGCTGCGGGATCGCAGTGCGCGTCCTCGCACACCCAGAAGTCCGTCACCGGGTGGATCTCCCAGAGGCTGAAGCGGGGCGGCTGACGGCCGACCGGCGCGTCGGGGTTGCCGTTCACCTTGTGCAGGTCGTCGTAGAAGAGCTGCCCCTCGACCATCGCCATCCGCTTGCGGTCGCGCACCTCCTCCAGCTTCTCGTCGGTCCAGCCGGCGGGGCGGCGCTGCGGGATCAGCTCCACGACGATGGAGCGGAACTCGTCGCGGCGGGAGACAGGCGGAGGTGGCGGCGATCGTCGCGCAGGCGGCCACGGCCGCGGCCACCCAGTCCCGCCCGCCGCGTTCGGGTCGCGGATGCAACAGCGCGGAGACGCGGCGCTGCAGCGCGGTCGCGCCGAGTCCCAGCGCCAGCGCGGCATGCGTATCGCTGGCGACGCGCAACAGCATCTCGGCGTAATCGGCCGGCGCGCAGTGCCGCGTCGCGATCTCGTCGCACGCGAGCTCCCGCTCCACCGCCAGCCGCCGCCCGATCGCATGCAGCGCCGGGTTGAAGAAGAAGAGCGCCTTCGCCAACTGCTCGGCCGCGATCTGCCAGTCGTCGCGGCGACGCACGTGCGCGATCTCGTGCAGCAGCACCGCGCGCAACGCGTCGTCATCGAGGCTCTCCGCCGACGGCGGCAACGCGATGAAGGGACGCCCGAGGCCGATGAACTGCGGCGAGCGGACATGCGGTGAGATACAGGTGCGGAAGGGGCGCGCGTTGTTCAGCTCCGCGCCCACGCGCGCCGCGAGCGTCTCGATCCGCTCCTCGAAGCGCGCGCCCTGCACGAGCTGCCGCGCGCGGCGGAAGGCGAGGATCAGCCGCGCGATCGCGACGGCGGAGCAAAGTGCCCAGACGGCGAGCGCGACGCGCGCGACCGCACCGGTTCCGGCGCCCGGAGCGGCCGCGTCCACGACGACGGCGACCGGCGGGAGCAGCAACGAGAGCGGCGGAAGCACGACCGCGGCCGCGAAGGCGAGCGACCAGAGCACGAAGCGGGTGGAGGCGCGTCCGGCGAACCGCGTCGAGACGCCCGCCACGGCCAGGCTCGCGCAGCCGGCGAGGAGGCTGTTGAGCAGCAGAATTGAGATCACTTGCGCCGCCTTTTCGAGGCTTTCACGAGGTCTTCGAGCTCGCGCGCGTCGAGCTGCTGTTCGTCGACGAGGTTCGCGATGAGGAGGCTCGGCGAGGCGTCGAACCAGGTGGTGAGGAGCTTCTGCAGCGCCGCCCGCCGCATCTGCGCCCGCGTCACCGCGGCACGGTAGACGTGCGCGCGGCCGGCGGTGGTGTGCGTCACGTACTCCTTCGTTTCGAGGATCTGCAGCATCGTCTGGACGGTCGTCGGCGCCAGCTTGTGCCGCGCGAGCTGCCGGTGCACCTCGGCCGCCGTCGCCTCCCCCGTCTCCCACAGCACGTTCATCACGCGCAGCTCGGCTTCGGTCAATCCAGGCGTCTTGTGTCGTGGCATCGGCTGTCGTCCATGTTAGCGCTCCCCGCGCGCGCGGTGCACGGCGCGGCCACGCTGGAAGACCAGCTCGATGCTGCGGGTGTTGCCGATGGCGTCGAGCGGATTTTTCGACAGCAGAATGAGATCGGCGCGCAGCCCCGGCAGGACGGCGCCGAACTCCTGCTCGCGCCGCAATGCCTTCGCGGCGCTCTGCGTGGCGATGTGCAGCACCTGGAGCGGAGGGATGCCGGCGTCGGCGAGCAGCTCCAGCTCGCTGTGCAGGCTGGCGCCGGGGACGATCCAGGGCGTCGGCGTGTCGGTGCCGGCCACGAGGTGCACGCCGCGGTCGTACATCGCCTTCGTCAGGCCGAGGAGGACCGGCCAGGAGCGCTGCGCCCGCGCGTACTGCTCCGGCGTCCAGTCGCCGGTGAAACGGCCGTTCGTCCAGCTCGTGCGCACCGCCTCCGACACCTCGCTCAGCTCCGGATTCTTCGTCCAGCGCGGGTCGTCGCCCCAGAACTTCGTGTGCATGGCCATGAGCGTCGGGTCGACCACCACCCGATGCCTCGCCAGCTCGGCGACCATCTCGTCGATGGCGCTCTGGTCGAGGTGCTCGAGCCAGTAGACGCGGCCGAACATCGAGCCCGGCATCGCCTCCCGGTCGGCTTCGCGCACGTACTCCCGCGACCAGGGGGCGGCGTGCTCGATCCCGGCGATGCCGAGCCGCGCCGCCTCCGTCCAGGTGGTCCGCTGGACGTGTCCCACCACCGGGAGCTGGTGACGCCGCGCCTCGTCGACCGCGACCTTCAGGAGGTCGGGCGTCATCGACGAATACACCTTCACGAAGTCGACGCCGGCGGCGGCCTGGAAGTGGATCTCGTCGCGGATGGCACGTTCGTCCTTCGTGATCACGAACGGCTCGGGATTGAAGTTCGAGCTGTTGAGGATGCGCCCCGCGGTGAAGATCGTGGGGCCGGCGATCTTCCCCTCCGCCACGAGACGGCGGAACAGGACCGCGTCGGCGGTGCGCGAGCCGGGATCGCGGACGGTGGTGACCCCGTAGCGCAGAAAGAGCGCGAGGTGGTCGATCGTGGCCGCCTGGTCGTAGCGCGGCGCGACTTCCCCCTTCTCGTTGGTGTGGTTGACGAGCAGGTGCGCGTGCATGTCCACGAGTCCCGGGATCACGTACTTGCCCGTCCCGTCGATGACGGTCGCCTCGGCACCGTACGAGCGGCCGGCGGGCTCGATCGCGGCGATCGTCTCGCCGGCGATGACGACGTCGAGGTTCGGCCGCGGGGCGGCGCCGGTCCCGTCGATCACCGTCACGTTCCGGATCACCGTGACGGGAGCGCCGGCCGCGTCGGGGCGAGCCGCGCACGCGAGCATCGCGACCGCGAGAAGAGCGAATCGAGCGTTGGCTCTCATGAACTATAGATTTAGTTGAGTGGCATCGTCCTGTCAACTAATTCTTTCGTTGGTGCTCGTGGCGATGGACATCCCCCCACGTCCTTCGCTACGTCGGGTCCCGATCCGCTCGTCATGTCCCCACGTCCTCCGGAACGACCGGCGTCGTAGCGCTCGAGGTGACGCCACGATCATCGCGAGTACGCCCGACGTCGTGCACATCGACGACCGGCGTTGCGAGGGACGACATCCCCTCATGTCCATCGTCAAGGAGACGGACGTCGCGCACATCGTCGCCGGAGTCGCGAAGGACATCCCCCGCGTAACCTTTTTCCCTCCTGCCACGTCTCACAGGTATGAGCAGCAACGATCGACAGCTCCCTGCTTCGCCTCTCGTAACGAACGCCCCTACCGCTCCGCCGGCTCCCCTCGCGCCGGAACCGCTGATGGAAGCCCTGCGCGACCTGCAGCAGCGGATCCCCGGGTTCACCCAGCTCTCCGCCGAGGAAAAACGGGCGCACGCGCGTGTCGCGAACCTCGATCCCGAGTTCATCGAGAGCGGCCTCCACGCCGCCGAAGCGTGGCACAACACGGAGCGCCTCGTGAACCGCACCGGCGAGGAGCTCCGGGGCGAGCAGGAGGAGATCCACCGTTGGGACCAGGTCGTCGTCGAACTGCGTGCCCTCACCGACGGCATCGAGGCGGCCAACCTGAAGCGCAAGCACCGCCTCGGCAGCACCATCCTCCAGATCTACCGCCTCCTCGCCAGCCAGTTCAAGCGCGGCGTCCCCCACGATCCCTACATGCGCCCCTACTACGAGAACATGAAACGGGCCTCGCTCCGCACGCAGCGGTTCGGGAAGAGGAAGAAGAGGGAGGAGCGGGAGTAGCTAGAGCGGGAGATCGGAGTACAGCCTTGGCAGCTCGAGCGCAGGACCCGAGGCGAGGGTCGCGGTGCCTTCGTGCGCGAGCAGCACCGGATTCGTGATGGTGGTGCGTCCCCCGTCTTCCGGGTCGTACTCGATCGCGCCGCAGACCATCGACGCGTCCGGGTAGGTGGCGCGACCGGTCGCGGTGATGCGCACGCGCATGTCGGACTGGAAGACGGTGCAGCCGGGCCGCCGCGTCGTCTCGAGCGCCGTGACGATCCTTGCGGCGAGCGCACTGTGTCGCGCCGTCCCGCCGGCCATCGCGAGAATCTCGCCGCCGTCGAACTCGTGCTTGATCTCGCTCTCACGCTCGACCGCGAGGTAGTCCGCGAACGTATAGTCGTGACGTGACTGCGGAACGGAAGCCGCCATCCTGCTTTAGGATACTCGGTCAAGTGGTGCGCCCAGCAGGATTCGAACCTGCGACCTCTAGCTCCGGAGGCTAGCGCTCTATCCAGCTGAGCTATGGGCGCGTGCTGCCGTCGCGCGAGCGGCCCTGGTCCGGACCGCGGCGATCTGTCGAGTATACCCCATCCGCGATCGGGCCTTCCGCGGACCCGTTACTCGAACTTTGCGGTCGCGCCGCCGGGCCCCACCGTCACGGTTTCTTCCCAATGGCGATCGCCGATTCGCAGCCGGACGACGTAGCGTCCCGGGGTCACGCGGCCCAGCGAAATGCCGCCGTCTCTGCTGAGCCGGAGCGCCGAAGAGACGCCGGGGAGCAGAGGACCGATCTCGAGCCGTTCGCCGGACTCGACTTCGAGCAGATCGACGACCGCATCGCGACAGCGCGGCAAGGAACAGCTCAACGTCAGACTGCCGCCGGTCGCGAGAGTTCTCGTCACCGTCGCCATCGCTTGCGGCTTCGGCCGCAGCGTGGACGAGACACCGCCACCGCTGAGCGGGTCATACCACGCGGCGCGATACTCACCGCTCGGCAGACTCGCGAATGTGACGCTTCCATCGGTCCCGGTGCGCAGCGATGAAACCAGCTCTCCGCCGGGCCCGAACAGCGACACCGGCACATCGACTGCCGGCGTCGCATCCGGCCGATGCAGCGAGACTCTCACCGCCCCTCCCTCACCGCTTGCGAGCGCCAGTACGACTGGAGGCGTTTCCGCGGCCACTCTGACTCCCTCCAGCCGGCGCGTTTCGTATCCGGTGCTGGTGCCGACGAGCGCGTAGTTTCCTTCGAGCAGGTCTTTGAATTGGAACGAGCCCGCGGGACCGGTCGCCACGCTGGCGACGCTATGGCCGGTCGGCTCGATCGGCGACACTCGGCCCTCGAGCCCCGCGCCGGTCGAGCCGTCCACGAGCCGGCCCGCCAGCTCCACGCCGCTCAAGTCGATGGCTACGACGTTCTCCTCGCCGTCATCCACGCGCGCAAATCGGACGACTCGCGCTCCTGCCGCATCGCGATAAATCAGTCGCACGACGCCGGGCGGGCACCGATCGAATGTGAAACGACCGTGCTCGTCCACCGTCGCATTGAGCGGCGTTTCAGGGAGGCCATGCCCGAACTCCTGATTGTTGCGCCTGACGATGAACTTGCCGCGGCGATCTCCCGGATCGAGCACGGACATCACCACGACAACACCACCTCGCACGGGCGCGCCGTTCCGGGCGATCACACCCTGGAGGCGACCGCCTCCCGCGGAGAAATCGAGCTCCACGTCCTGCTGACCGGGAGGTACCTCGATCTGCTGCGACAGCAGCAGGCGGCCGCTGCGAAGGTCGGCGCGATAGGTACCGGCCGCGACACCGCCGATCTCGTACCGCCCCTCCCCGTTGGTGACGGTGGTGAGGAGCGGCTCGATGAACTCGCGAGCAGGATCGTATAGCCGGACCTCGACGCCGGCGAGCGCCTCTCCTCCGCGACCGCGAACGCTTCCATGCAGCCGCGCACCTCGATGCAGCATCACTGTTCCGAGGTTGACGACGTCGGAACGTTCGAGATTGATCAGTTCTGCGGCGCCGGCGCGGTTCGCGTACTGAATTCGAACCAGATAGCGGCCCGGCTCGAGTCCCGCGACCAGAAATCTCCCGTCTGCTCCTGCAATGCCGATGTGCGGCCGGCTGCCGAACAGTGCGGTCAGGAGAGCGGAGCCGAGCGGCAGCACCTCGACGGACGCTCCAGCGGCCGGAGCACCTTCGATCGCATCGAGAACCTGTCCTGAGATGCCGGCGCCCCTGTCGAGACGGAGAGCACCGAGATCGACCGTCTCACCGCTGGCGATCGGCATCGAGCCGACGTTCAGGTCACGGTAATGGGGAACGGCCAGAATCAGATCGTGGATTGCGCTCCGGTCGGGCACCTCGAGAGTGAACCGTCCTTTCTCGACGACGAGCTTCTGCGTGCGCGTGCTTCGTTTGGCGTCGACGGTTTCGCCAATACGCACCATGACGTGCTGAAGATCGGAGAGGTCGTCGCCCTGCAGCGTCCCGACGAATTGAGTTGCAGGATGCAGTTGGACGGTGATCTCGTCGGGTCTCGATATCTCGACGGTTTGCCGTCTGAAGCGCGCGGCCTGGAGCTCGAGCGTTGCCGGTAGTGTGGCTGCCGCCACGACGAAGCGGCCGTCCGCTGAGGTGGTAGAAGCGCCGCCGTCGCGCACCTGCACGGAAACGCCTCGCAGTGGCCGGCCTCTCACGTCGGTGACCAGCCCTTTCAGCAGCGTACCCGGCTCGAGCACCAGTGCCGAATCCACGCCGGGGTCGATCGTCCGATCGAGCGGGAGATAGCCGTCGACCTGCGCACGGATCGTAAAGACGCCCCGCGGGAGTCCGCGGAGCTCGAACCATCCCTCGGTATCCACCTCCCCGCAGCGTTCCCATCGCGGTGCTTTCCCGATCGGCGTCACCGCGAGCTCTCCCGACGCGCAGACACGCCCGTTCGGAAAAGCAGGCGGCGACGCAGCCTGCGGCAGCGTGAGACGTGCCCTCCATCGGCTCCCGCGATCGAGCCGGATCTCGGCCGGTAAGGTCGCCGACCGCTCCGCTATTGCTAGCGGAGCGTGGCTGGGATGATTCACGAACAGGACGCTCTCTCCCGCCGAAGGCAGTTGCAGGCCCGTCTGCCCGTCTGCATCCGTCTTCGCGGAGAGGGTGCTCGGAAGAAGCCGGAGCAGGTTCGAGCTCGACGTGCGGAGCGTGAGCGTGACTTCCGCGTCTCGTACTGGAGCCCCGGCCGCGTCAACGACGCGCAGACCAGCCGTCGCGGCAGGACCCGACGCCCACAAGCAGAGCGCGATCGACGCAATGTGAGCTTTCATCGGATTCTGTGCGCACTACCTGCCGGCGAAGGTGCGGGACCACAACAGCTCGGTCAGCAGTTCTTCCTCGGAGGCGGCAGTCGCTACGCTCCGGAGAAGCAACAGCTCCCCTTTTCCGCTCCAGACCTCGATCCGAGGGCGAGGAGAGACGCGCGTTTCCTCGTTCCACGCTTCGCGCGGAATCGGGACGAGACGTCCCGGAGGCGGCTCCCCGAACAACGACCGCGTGACGGCGCTGCGCTCGACGTCATCGGGGGACAGGACGACGACACCTGCATCGGGCGACTGGCGGGCGAAGTCTTTCAGCGCCTTCACGATCTGCATGTGTTGAGGAACACACCCGTTGAGCTCCGGAGCGAAGACGACGGTCAGACGCGAGCCGTCACTGGGCTGAATGGCCTCGATCGAGTGGCCGAACAGGCGGGCGCGCACGTCGATCCGTTGCTCCGCGGCAGCGTTCACGGCCTCCGTGAACGAAAGGGCGAAAATCAGGGCTGCCCACGCAGCAAAGAGCCGTTCCGTCATTCTGCAGGCGCCGTCGAGCAGTCGAGCATTGGCGGACCGTGAACCTCACCGGAGATGACGGGAGCGGGAACCATGACGGCGGAGCCGATCTCCTGTACCGGAAACGATCCGGTGACGGGACCTTTCTCGATGAAGGCCCAGCGGTGCTCACCCGGCACGACAATGAGGCCGCTGGCGGACGTGGGAAGCTGCATCTGCCGCAACAGTTTGTCTTTGACCGGATCGATCTGATGCAGGAGCCATCTGGTTCCTGAATTCGAACCCGGCTCACGCGTCAGCACATAAAGAAAATCGCCGTGCCCGAAGACCGCCGAAACCATCGTGGCTTGCCGGACCAGCGCATCGGCTGCTGCCATGTCACCAGGGCCCGAGCTCGGCGGGGCCAGCGGCGGGGGAAAACCGTGCGGGAACGCGGACAACGCACGCGGTATCGGAAGCACTCGCTCCAGGTGCGGCTCCGGCTCGAACCGAAGAACGTAGACCCCTCCGGCTGCAACAGCGACCAGCGGACCTCCGGACGTGTACCGGCGACTCTCTTCGGACGGCTCAGCAGGTAACGCGACTAACTTCTGCGAAGCGAAGTCACCTTTGAGCTGCATGCGTGCGTAGCCAAGCCACGAATCGCGTCTGACGCCGATTCGCATCGGACCGATCAACGCGCCGTCGAACACCACCGGTGCGCCGAACCACGTCACGTCCTTCGCGGTGGCATCGTGAGGTTTGAGCCGCTTTCCCCACACCGGCTTCAGCGTCGCATCGAGGCCGATCAGGTTTCTGAGCTCATGCATCAGAACGGCGCCCGTTTCGGTCTTCACCAGCCATTGCGGTCGCTGGAACTCGAGCTCGCCGTTCCCCGGATGGACGACGGAACCGACCCGCTTCCCGGAGCGGTCGTAGCGGATGAGCTGTCCTCCGAGGACGTCGACGACCACGAGCTCGGCCTCTCCCTGATGCCACATCGCGGAGAAGGACCACCGTGGCGCGGGATCCAAAGCAACTCTCGTGCAGCTTCGGTCCGCGCGCGGAAGGTTGGTCTGAGCAGCGCACGCACCGACGAACAGAAGGGCAGCGACCGCCGCGCCGCCCTTCCATGAAATCGGTCGCGACATGCTGCCGATCACGGTTTGTCGCGGTCGGGCTTGTAAGGCCCACCACCTGGCCCATCGCCAGGACAAGTCACGTCGCAGGTAGCACAGTCGGCGGGGGGTGCAAGCATGTTGCAACCCATCATTTCGGGGACCCAGGTACCCTGCCAACACTGGGTCGTGCAATCTTCCTGCGCCTGGGCGACGCCCGGCACCACGAGTGTCAGAGCTACGGCCACAATCGACAATACGAGCAGGCGTAATTTCATCCCGTTCTCCTTATCCATGGAAAACGTGGACAAATCGTAAGATCAGCTCAGACAACAGGTCAAGCAACGTCGGCCGCTACGTGTTATCGATCAGCGGTGCGTCGGGGGCCACCTTCTTGACCGCGCTGATGCCGTTCTCCCGCGCCGCGTCGGTCGAGTAAAGCTCGCTCGTTCCGATGGTCTCGCCATTGGCCGCGGTGAGCACGAAATACGGTTTGCCGTTGCTCGCCGTCTTACGGCCATAGCGTTCGTCGAGCGGTGCGTTCTTGCGGACCGCCTCGATTCCGTTGAGGGCGCCGGTCTTCGTCTCGTACAGCTCACTCGTGAGTATGGTCTCGTTGTTGTCGGCGCGCAGGATGAAGCGAAACCTGCCAGCCGTATTCTTCGTCAGGACATATGCACTCGCCATGGATCCTCCAATTCAATCGGTTCAATTGGAGAAAACACGGCGCTGACGAGAAAGTGGGATTCGCGCTTCGTCTACTTCGACGCCCGGAACAGCAGGATCAGCACTCCCAGCCCGATCAAAATCAGGATCGTCGGCAGGACCACCGAGCGGCCTCGCGCCGGTTGCGACGGCTGCGATTCGGGTGTCGCGGGTGCGGCGGTCGCGGTCGTGCCGGCGGTGCCGGTGGCTTCGGGGGTGACGGGGTCCGGTGTGTCGGTCACGCCGGCGGTGTCGGTGGGTTCGATCGGCTCGGTGTCGGTGTCGGTGGGGACGGGGGCGTCGGTCGTCGGCGTGCCGGCGATCGGCGGGGCGGTGTCGGGCGTCGCGGCGGTGGTCGCCGGAGCCGGCGCGGAGGGAGTGGGCGTCGGTGCGGGCGTGCTCGTTGCCGGCGTCGCGGCGGCGGCCGTTCTCGTCTCCGTCAGGCGGGGACGCGAGGGGGCGGCGCTGCGCGGCTGGCGCGTCACGCGCGAGGGCGTGGTGGTGGTGGTGGTGCGGCGGGGGCGGGCGGTGCCGGTGCTGCCGCGGGTCACGGTCGGGCGAGGCGTCGAGGATGACGCGGTGGCGCGCGGGGTGTCGGGGACGCCGGGGCGCTCGTTGCGCGCGATGCGCGGCGCGGGGGCCTGGATGCCAATGCCGCGGAGGCGATCGGAGGCGAGTCGGCCGAGGAAGTCGCGCGACTCCCCTGCCGGGAAGTAGCGGCGGCCGTCGCGCGTGAGCGTGCTGCGGCGCACCGCCTCCTCGTAGCCGGGGTAGGCGCGCAGCAGCGCGTACGCGTCGGACGCGTCATCGAAGAAAGGCGACTCGTACTGCGCGTCCCAGAGGCGCGCCGTGGTGTTGTAGATGCGCACCAGCTCCTCGGCGGAGCGGCGCTGCGCGCCGGCCGGATAGGTCTCCAGGAGCGTGCGGGCGGTGGCGAGGCTCGCGTTGAACGCGGGCCGGTCGTTGCGCGTGAGCGCGGTCTGCGTCGCCTCGAGCGCCGCGCGGAGCGATCCGGTCGGCGGCTCCGCCATCGTCGCCGTCTCGGCCGGCGGCGGCAGCGGGATCTCGCGCACCTCGATTCGAGGAGCTGGAGCGGGAGCGACCCCCTCCGCGCATTCGGCCGGGACGACGCCCGTCTGCGGCGTCCGCGTCACCAGCGGATTGAGCGGATTCGTCGCGGCGGCCAGCGACAGCGAGACCGCCGTCATCAGCACGAGGAGTCCGACCCGCCGTCGCAACTTCATCTTCACCTCTTCCAACGCTCCGCAGCCGGACTCGTCGATTGCAGACAACGAGCCATCAGTGTGTCGCCGTCACTTCCTGGGGCAGGTGCTTCTTGAACAGCTTGATCAGATCGTCGACCGCGAGCGGCTTGGCCACGTAGTCGTCGACCTTGAAGTAGTCGAGTGCCTCGTTGCGGTACTTCCGGTCGGTGTAGAGGCCCGTCATGATGATCGCCCGCGCCCGCGCCGTGATCGGGTCTTCCTTCAGCAGCCGGCACATCTCCCGGCCGTCGAGCTTCGGCATGAACGCATCCGAGAGGATGAGGTCGGGGTTGTACTCGCGCGCCAGCGACAGCCCCTCCTGCCCGTTCGCGCCGACCACGAACCCGTAGCCCATGCTCGACACGACGGTGCGCACGATGAGCTGGACGTTCTCGTCGTCCTCCACGAGGAGGATCAGCGGGCGCTTGACCTCCTTCGGCAGAGGATTGCTGGAGGTGCTGAGGCTCCGCTTCGAGCCGATCATCTTCCGCTCGAAGAGCGACGGCGGCGCGTCGAGCCAGAAGCGCTCGCGATAGGCCGCCGGCGCCTTGCAGAAGCACCCGCGGCAGTGCTCGCAGACCAGCGTGTTGTCGCGGCCGACGCAACTGCACCACTCCGCCCGCGTGGCGTTGAAGGTGAGCTGGCAGTTGAAGCAGGCGACGTCGTACGAGTCGCTCGTCCTGCGCGAAACGCGGTGCGAGTTCGGCGTCAGGAGCTCGGACAGCGGCATGTCCTCCTGCACCTCGGTCTCGGCGGCGGTCAGCTCCTCGAGCTGCTGGCGATGGATCTCGTGCAGGTCCTCCTGCGCCGGCAGACCCGTCACCCCTTCGAGGTGGCGCTGCAGCAGGTTGATGAGGTCCGTGATCGCCACCGGCTTGGCGATGTAGTCGTCGACGTGGAAGCGCTTGACCGCCTCGCTGCGGTACTTCGTGTCGGTATAGAGGCCCGTCATGACGATCATGCGAATGTCGGCGCCGAGCGGCTCCTCCTTCAGCATGCGGCACATCTCCCGTCCGTCGAGCTTCGGCATGAAGGCGTCGGAGAGGATGAGGTTCGGGCGGTACTCGCGGGCGATGTCGAGGCCGTCCTGGCCGTTGTTGGCCCAGATGAAGCCGTAGCCGAGGTTCGAGCAGACGCGCTGGACGATCGCCTGGATCTCCTCGTCGTCCTCCACGCTGAGGACCAGCGGCCGCGTGACCTCCTCCTTCGGCGGGTTCACCGGGAGCGTCCCATCCTGGCGGCGCGCCTCGGTGGTCTTGCGCTCGAACAGCCGCGGCGGCGCCTCGACCCAGAACTTCTCCTTGTATGACGGAGGAGCCTTGCAGAAGCAGGCCAGGCAGTTCGTGCAGACGAGCGAGCGCTCCTTCGCCAGGCAACTGCACCAGTCGGCGTCGACGGCGTTGAACCCGGCGCGGCAGGAGAAGCAGGTGACCTCGTACTCCTCGTTCGACACGGAGCCGCCGCGGGTCGGCGCCACCACTTCTTCCTTCGGACGGGCGGCGGGGACCGGAGCCGCGGCGACAGGGCGCGCGACCGCGGCCGGTTTGGCCGGCTCCACGTGCGGCTGGTGCGCGGGCGTCGAGGGCGCGGCCGGCGCGGTCTGCCTGCGCATGTCGCGCGGGATCGACTGCTCGAGGAGCAGATCCTCCGGCTTCGCGGCCGCGAGCTGCGCGAGGCGACTGATGTCGTCGACGTCGTACGGCCGCTGGATGAAGGCGGCGTACCGCGCCGACGGCGGCACCGCGGAGGCGGCGCGGCCGGTCAGGACCAGCGGAACCTGCGAGGTCTTCTCGGAGAGCGTCTTCTGGATCTTGTCGAACTCCGGATGCTCGATGTCGAGGAACACCGCGCTGGGGCGGAAGCGGAAGATCTCGTCGACCGCGTCGACCCACCGCTCCACGACCGCCACCTCGATGCCGCGATGCCGCAGCTTCGGGACGACCGTCTCGGCGGTCCCGCGGCGGCGCTCGATGAGGAGCAGCCGCGGTTTCGGGGCGGCGGCGGCGCGCCGGCTCGTGGCCGCGGGCGCTGCCGTCGACGGCGGGCGCTTCCGCATCGTCGCGTCGCCGTTGACCGGGAGGCGTTTGGTGCTCAGGTTGACGTTCTTGCTCGACGTCGGCGCGCCGCCGAACCAGCCGGCGATCGCGGTGAAGAGCGACTTCGAGGGCTGCTGCGGCTTGGCCGGGGCCGGACGGACGTTCGCGGTCGCCGCCTCGGCAGCGCGCTGCGCGGCGGCCACGCGCTCGGTGGCGTCATGCTCGATGCGGTTGCGCTCGGCGGCGAAGTCCTGTTCGACGCGCGCGCGCATCGCCTCGCGCTCCGACTCGAGCTGCCGGCGGAGGTCTTCCTCGGCGGCGCGGCGCTCCGCCTCCAGCGTCCCGTGCAGCTCGCGGGCTGTGCTCTCGCGCTCCTGCGCCAGCCGTTCGCCGAGCTCGGTCTGCAGGCGCAGCGTCTCCGCTTCCGCCTTGACGCGCGCCGCGTCGGCTGCCTTGCGCTCGGCTTCGAGCCGCTCCGCCTCGGCGTGCTCGCGCGCCACGCGCTCCTCGAGCTCCTTCGCGACGCGCTGGTGCTCGGCCTCCGCCTTCGCGCGTGCCTCCTCGGCCGCGCGGCGCTCCGCCTCGATGCGCTCCGCCTCCCGCCTCGCCTCCTCGCGCTCGCGGGCGACCCGCTCTTCCAGCTCCTTCGCCAGGCGCTGCCGCTCCGCCTCGGCTTTCGCCTCCGCTTCCTGCCGCTCGCGCTCGAGCCGTTCTTCCAGTTCCTTCGCCAGCCGCTGCCGCTCCGCCTCGGCCTTCGCTTCCGCTTCGAGCCGCTCGCGCTCGAGCCGTTCTTCCAGCTCCTTCGCCAGCCGCTGCCGCTCCGCCTCGGCCTTCGCTTCCGCCTCCAGCCGCTCGCGCTCGAGCCGCTCTTCCAGCTCCTTCGCCACGCGCAGCCGCTCGGCTTCGGCGAGGGCGCGCGCTTCCTCGGCGGCGCGGCGCTCCGCCTCGATCCGCTCCGCCTCGGCGCGCTCGCGGGCGCGCTGCTCTTCCAGCTCCCGCTCGAAGCGCTGCCGCTCTTCTTCCGCCTTCGCGCGCGCCTCGTCGGCCGCACGGCGCTCCGCCTCGACGCGCGCCAGCTCGGCACGTTCGCGGGCGAGCTGCTCTTCCAGTTCGCGGGCGATGCGCTGCCGCTCCTCTTCCGCCCTCGCGCGCGCCTCTTCGGCCGCACGGCGCTCGGCCTCGATCCGTTCCGCCTCGGCACGTTCCCGCGCGAGCTGCTCTTCCAGTTCGCGCGCGATGCGCTGCCGCTCCTCTTCCGCCTTCGCACGCGCCTCTTCGGCCGCACGGCGCTCCGCCTCGATCCGTTCCGCCTCGGCACGTTCGCGGGCGAGCTGCTCTTCGAGCTCCCGCGCGATGCGCTTCCGCTCCTCTTCCGCCTTCGCACGCGCCTCTTCGGCCGCACGGCGCTCCGCCTCGATCCGCTCCGCCTCGGCGCGTTCGCGGGCGAGCTGCGCCTCGAGCTCCCGGGCGATGCGCTGCCGCTCCTCCTCGAGCCGCTTCGCCTCCTCCCGCTCGCGGGCGGCACGGGCCCGCTTGGCCGCTCCCTTCGAGCGGCCCGGCGCCTGCTTCGGCTCCGGCGGTCGTGCGGGTTGCGGCTCCGGCTCGTCCTCCTCCTCCCGCAGCGGCACGACCGCGGCGAGGCCGCGGCGATCGAGTGCCTTCTCCTCGAAGCGCTCCCGTTCCGGCTCCTCCTCATAAGGCACCGCCACCGGCACCGCCGCGAACGCCGCCGGCTCCAGCACCAGGCGCGGCTTCGTCGCGAAGGCGACCGCCGCCCCGCCCACCAGAGCAAGCCCGATGAACGTCATGAGGTGCGCGGGACGGACCGACTCCGGGAAGATCAGCGCCAGCGCGAAGAGCGAGAGGAACCCGGCCAGCGCTCCCCCGGCCCAGCCGCCGCGCCACACCGAGAGGGCCGTTGCGATCGCGAACGCGCCGACCAGCAGCATTGGGGAATCGGGGTAAAGCAGACCGATACCGGCTGCGAGGATGACCAGATCGATCGCGATGCCGTATCGGAGGATGTTGCGCCGGGTCTGTTCCGTCATTGGTCTGGGAAACGGATGTTAGAAGTTTCTCGCCACCGTCACTGCTGCCGACTGCTCGATCTTCATGCGATAGCGCGCGACGTCATCCGTCAACTGGATGAACGGGAGCGCGCACGAGAGCTCTTTCTGCGCCTCGCGGTAATCACCGGTCTCGTAGAGCGCGACCGCGAAGTAATAGCGGAGGTCTTCCTCGCCGCGGGCGAAAACGTTCATCCGGCGGAAGGCGTCGACCGCCTCGCGGTACGAGCCGATGCGGTACAGCCCGACCGCCGACTCGGCGAGGACGTCGCGCGCGGTATCGCGGCCGGCGGCGAGGCGGACGTACAGCTCGTGCGCCGCGTCGACGTCGCCGGTGCGCGCCAGCTCGTCGGCCTGCCGCAGCGTGGTGAGCGCCGCGCCGCCGCTGATTGGCGCGCTCTCCGTCCGTCGGGGCGTGGTGGCGGGCTGAGAGCCCGCCACTCCAGAGGGAACCGAAGCTTCCGCGGCGGCGATGCGCGTCTCGGCCTCGCGCGCGATCTGCTGTTCGGCCGCCGCGACGCGCTGCTGCGCCGCCGCCTCGGCCGCCGCCACCCGGCGGTTCGCCTCCGCCTGCGCCGCCGCGATCCGCTCGTTCGCCGCCGCCTCGGCGGCAGCAATCCTGCGATCGGCGTCGGCCTGAATGGCGGCGATGCGGCGGTCGGCGTCCGCCTGGATCTCCGCGATCCGACGGTCGGTCTGTTCCTGGATCTCCTCGACGCGCACTTCCGCCGCGGCGTCGACGGCGGCGGGGGTGGTCGTCACCGGCTCCTCGGCCGGGGGCGTCGCGGGCGTGACGGCTGGCAGCGGTGCGGCCGGATCCTCCACGACCAGGTGCCGGTTGCGCGGCAGCTCGGCCGCCGGGGCGAGGGCCGCGACCAGCGCCTCGAAGTCGGCGGCATCCGCCTCCAGCGGGAGCGTGGCATAGGTCGGCTCGAGCCGTTCGGCGGTCAGGAGTCTATTGATGGTGGCGCGGGCATCGTCCTCCCGGTCCAGCCGGAACTGCGCGAGGGCCAGGTAGACGAGGGCAGTCTGATAGGAGGGGCCGGAGGCGTATGCGTCCGCGGCGGCCTGCAGGTCGACGACGGCGGAGGCATAGTCGGCGGCGCGGAAGGCGCGCATGCCGAGGTCGAGGGAGGCGTCGGGCGACGTCGCCGCGGAGGCCGCGAAGGCCGCTACGGCAGCGAGCAACAGGACGCCGACTGATCTACGCAAAATCAAGCCTCCGCGGATTGTATGAAGTGGTGACGAACGGCTGAAGCCTTGTTACTGCCGAAATCGCCTCCATTCAATTTTGCTGCCGACTCGTGACGCAGGTCACAGAACGGCATGAGAACCGCACACGGTCGCGCTCGGGTGCACGAGAACCTGATCCAGTTTCTGCGCGGCCGGCAGGACCTGCCGTTCCGCCGCAACATCGACCTCCGCCACTTCCTCAGCGATGCGGTCGGCGCGGCGGCCGAGGTCCTCCCCGTCCCTGCCAAGATCTTCCTCCTCGACGAGCTCGAGCCGAAAGGCTACGGCTTCCCCCTCACCCGCGCCTCCGCTCTCGACGACCTCGAGTCGCGCTTCGAGCGCTGGGCCAAGGAGATGCTCGAGCAGCGCGGCCACGACACCACCCGCTCCCGCGAGCACATGGCCAGCTACCGCGAGCAGGTGGTCAAGATGGCGCGGAACGCCTCCGAGTCGAGCGTCCTGGCCGACTATCACTCCGTCTTCTGGCTCCTGCACACCCAGCAGCTCTCGAATCAGTTCGCCCTCTTCGTTCGGAACGCCATCCAGGCGGGGCTCGGACGGGAGGAGGTCGACCGGCTCAAGTACGTGCTGCACGGCAAGTGGGCCGCGACGATGCGCGACTCGGTACCCGTGACCGGGTTCGTGAAGGTCATCCTCGACAACCCGCTCATCGCGGCCGAGGAGTTCATCAGCCCCGATCTTCGGGAGCTGCGCGCCTACTTCGAAGGCTATCTGCGGCGCGACTTCAACGCCTTCAAGACGGCGTTCGAGCTCCTGCGCACGAACGCGGCCGACCTCCTCTCGCGCGACCGCATCCTCCGCCGCGCCACGACGCTCCTCGGATATCCGGAGAGCGGGACGCCCTCGGTGGTCATGCTGCTCGACCAGCGCATCTGGCAGTTGTTCTCCGAGCATCCCTCCTTCAAGGCGCCGGCGGCTCTGTCGACCATCGACGCGACCGCGCCGAAGCTGCTGGAGTTCTTCATCGTGCAGGCCCTGCGGCGCGGCATCCTCTGGATGAAGACCTCACCCGAGGGGGAGAACGTCGCCGACGACCGCACCGGGGCGGTCTACTCGCGTGCGATCCGGCCGATGAACTTCGGGCGGCGCGGCGTCGTCGAGCCGATCGTCTACCGCTACGGCCTCGTCTACGACATCACTTCCTTCACCGAGACCCTCGGCGAGATCGCCCGCGGCGGCAAGAACGAGGAGCACACCTCCTACCGGCAGATGCTCGAGTTCCAGCGCGAGCTGACCGACATCACCCGCCGTCACGGCATGACGTTCGAGAAGTTCCTCGGCGACGGCGCCTTCTACACCTCCCGCCGCGCTACCCGGACGGTGCATGCGGCGATCTCGATCCAGAAGTTCTACTCGAACGCCCGCGCGAAAGGCTTCGCCTTCAACAAGGGGATGCGCATCGCACTCAACTACGGTTACTACCGCATCCTCCCGATGCAGATCTCGGCCGAGGGGTCGCAGATCATGGAGTTCTACGGGCCGGGCATCGTCGAGCTCTCGCGCCTCACCACCGGCAAGACCACCAAGGAGCTGGAGGACGTGCAGCACCTCCTCCTCGCCCACGGCTACGACCAGAACGACGTCTACCGCTTCTTCGCGCCGCTCTCCCGCAGCGTCGACACCGCCGACGTCGCGCAGCAGCAGCGGGAGTTCTACGCCTACGTCAACGAGAACGGGCACCTCATCAACGAGGGGATCGTCGTCTCGATCCCCTTCCTGCAGCAGTTGTCGACCGAGCTGCTCGAGGACGGCCAGAAAGTGTACCGGCTGCGCGCCCCCTTCAACGTCTACCTCGGCTTCCCGACTCCGGGCGAGCCCGACTCCTACCTCGGCATCCGCCTCCTCGGCTCGGTTTCCCTCAAGGGCATCGGCATGCAGGAGATCGCCGAGGTCGTCTCGCTGCAGGCGGACGAGGCGGAGATCTCGCTGATCGACGAGCCGAAGCCGCTCGTGCAGCTCCTGCAGCAGGAGCGCAACCGCAGGACGGCCAGGAACCTCCGCGCGGAGGACTCGAGCGCCGACGACAGCGTCGCCTCGAGCGACCTGGTGGTGTGCGAGCAGAGCGGCGAGGGGTCGGTGATCCTGGTCGGCGAATGGGACCCGGTGTCGGAGGAAGTACGCCGCCCGATCCGGCTCGACGAGGTCGACGCGGAGCGCTACGGCCTGGCTGTGCCGCTGACCGCGCGCAGCGTCGAGTCGCAGAGCATCGCCTACCAGAACCTCTACCGGAAGCTGAGCCGGATCGAGACGCTCCCGAGTTTCTCGGTGGACGCGATCCGCCACAACACGAACTTCAGCGGATTCATCATCGGCGCGACGGTGGAGCCGTTATAGCGGCGGTTGCCGGTTGCCAGTTGCCAGTTGCCGGTGATGCACGCGACGTGCGTGCGTCAGCCGAGACACCACGGACAACCGACAACTGACAACCGACAACTAATTCACGACCCACTCTTCAACCACGTCACCACGCCGGCGATCTTGCCGATCTCGATCTGGCGGTCGAGGTACTCCCAGATGCCGAGGACTTCCTCCCGGTCGCGGGGGCGCTCGGGGGCGGCGCGGCGGACGTTGTCGTCGGAGAGGGCGAAGCGGGCGCGCGAGTACCAGCGGCTCGCCTCGACCGGGTCGTTCGCGAACTTCGTGACGGCGGCGGTGACGAGGGCCATCTCCTCATCCGAGATCCCGCCGAGGATCGACATCGTGTCGGTGGCGCGGCGAAGTCCGGCGCGGCGCTCCGGCTGCAGCTCGTTCGACGCCCGCAGCGACTCGATGGCCGCCTCGAGGCGGTCCTGATGCTCGACGATGCGCAGGCCGCTGATCGAGAAACGTTCGGTGCCGGAGCTGGCGAGGCTCGTCCAGACCACCCGCGCGCGCACCACCACCGAGCGCGCCGGCTTCAGGAGCGCCATCGACAGCTTCGCCTCCTCCCCCGGCATCAGCGGCTCGTTATGGCGGATACGCAGGCCCGTGGCGGAGAGCTGCATCACCACGAACTTCGTGTCGCCGAAAATCCCGCCGAGCTGGCGCAGCGGGACGTAGCGGGTGGCGATGCGCTGCTCCTGGTCCTCCTCATCGCGCGGCAGCGGCGCGGCCAGGGAAGCCGGGACGGCCAGCGCGACCGGCGGCGGCATCGGACGTGGAGCGGGCGCCGGCGGAGCGGGGTCGGGAGGCGGCGGGGGTGCCGGTGCGGGCGGTGGCGGAGCGGGAGTCTCTTCGGCGGCCGCTTTTACCGGCGGCTCCGGCAGGTCGGCCGGTTGCTGCCCGCCGTCCGCCATGTAGAGGCGCATCAGCGAGTCGCGGAGGAACTGCTCGACCTGCGGCCGGGGGATGCGCACCTCGCCCGCCCGGAGGTGACAGAGCAGGCGTCCGCTCTCGAGCAGGGCATCGACGACCTCCAGAGGAACGTCGAGGAGCTCGCCGAGCTCGGAACGCGAGAGCGAAGGAATGGCGGGTCGCACCGCTGACCCGGCTATGCGACGGAAATGCCTGACGTCCCGTTCGACTGCAGGCGGCCCCCCAGGCAGCGGCGGACGGAGGCCACCAGCCGCGCCGGCATGACCGGCTTCGAGAGGGTCTCCCGGACGGCCGGGAAGAGCTTCCGGATCTCCAGCGCGTCCAGCCCCGTGACGACGATCATCGACGCGAGCTGCGAGGGGTTCGTGCTGGCGACGTACTCCATGACGTCCGTTCCGCTCAGCTTCGGCAGCGCCAAGTCGAGCACCACGGCGTCGTAGCTCCTCTGCGCGAGACAGCCGACCGCCTTCTCGCCGTCCGGAGCCACCTCCACGATGCACCCCTCCCCCTCCAGGATCTTCCGGAGAGCCTCGCGGGTGGCGAAGTCGTCTTCGACGACGAGGACGTGTGGACGCATGTCTGGAACTAACTCTATCAGCAAGTCCAGAGCCACGCCTAGACGGAATCTTAGTCTTGTCCACTAATGAACATCGCCGCAAGCCCCGCCGCGTGCGGGACGCGGCCGCGCAGCGAGTGGTCGCCCCCCTCGATCCACTCCACCCGAATGGAGGGAGAGAGGTCGTACCCGCTCACCTCTTCGGGCGAGCCGAACGGGTCGCGCGTCCCCTGAAGAATGAGCGTGGGCGTGCGGAGCGCGGCGAGATGCGCCGTGCGCGGCTGCTCCGGCTTCCCCGGCGGGTGCCAGGGATAGGAGAAGCAGACCAGCGCGCGCGCTCCCACCTCGTCGGCGATCATGCTGGCCATCCGCCCCCCCATCGACTGCCCGCCGATGATCAGTTGCGCGCCGCCGCCGTGCTCCTCGACGACGCGGCGCCAGGTGTCGAGCAGCACCGGCTGCCGGTCGGGCGGGCCTTTCTTCCTCTGCTCCATGTAGGGGAACTCGAAGCGGATGACCCGGATGCCGTGGCCGGCGATGGTGCGGGCGATCGTCGTCAGCATCGCCGAGCTCATGCCGGCGCCGGCACCGTGCGCGAGGATGTACGTCTGCTTCGCGTCGTCCGGACCGTCGGCGATCACCATCCGCGCACCGGCCGCCACTGATCGACCACCCGGCCGCGGTCGACGATCATGTAGGCGTCGAACATCGCGGCGGTGAGACAGGAGTGGTTCGGGAGGATGCGCAGCCGCGTCCCGACTGGCACCGGCGTGCGGGTGGAGATCTTCCCATGCTCCTGCGACAGCGCCTCGATGCGCATCGGGAGCGGCCGGAGGCTCTCGTCGCAGACGACCCCGTACCCGAAGGCGGGGTCGATGTGGGCGGGGCCGATGTCCTTGGAGAGCGCGAGCGCGCCGGCGTCGACGATGAGCGCGTCGCGCTCGGGGTACGAGCCGACGACGGTGGTCAGGACGGAGACCGCGACGTCGGCGAAGCTGCAGGAGCCGATCGTCGCCTGGAAGGCGTCGTAGAAGACGTAGTTGCCGGGACGCACCTCGTCGCACTCGCTGAAGCGCTCCACGACCGCCGCGGTGGGAGTGGAGCCGACGCTGCGCCGCGTCTCCTCGAGCCCTTCGCTGGCGAGGAGGGCGCGGAAGCGGCTCAGGCAGGCCGCCTCTTCGGCCGCGATGCGCCGGATCTCCTCGACGTCCCGCGCGTTGTACGAATGCCCCGCATGCGTGAGCAGCCCCTGGAACCGCACCGCGTCGGAGTGCGCGAGCGCCAGCGCCAGCCGCACGCTGTCGGGACTGCCGGGATCGACCCCGGCGCGGTGATAGCCGCAGTCGACTTTCAGGAAGACGTCGAACGTCACCCCCTGCGCCGCCGCGAACTCCTCGATCGCCCGCAGGGCCCGCTCCGAGTCGACGAGCACGCTCAGCCGCTCGATCTCCCGCGCGAGCGTCGCTACCCTGTGTAGTTTTTCCGGCGCGACCGGTACCGCGTAGGTGATGTCGCGATACCCGTCCTTCGCAAACACCTCCGCCTCCGCGAGCGTGGAAACGGTGATCGGCCCCGCCGCCCCCCCATGCTGCATCCGCCCGATTTCCACGGTTTTATGGGTCTTCACGTGAGGGCGGAAGGCGACGGCCGAGTCGCGGGCCTTGGCACGCATGGCGTCGCAGTTGCGCTGGACGACGGAGCGGTCGACGAGGAAGGCGGGAGTCTGTACGTCAAAGAACATGAATGAAGAATTTCGAATGAAGAATTTAGAATTGTCAAAGTATCGCGTCACGCGCCGCTTCTCAATTCTTCATTCGAAATTCGAACTTCTTCATTCACTGGTCGTGTGAGAAAGATCCTCCACATCGATATGGACGCCTTCTACGCGTCCGTGGAACAGCGCGACGACCCTTCGCTCAAGGGGCGGCCGGTGATCGTCGGCTGGGCGGGGGAGCGGTCGGTGGTTTGCGCGGCTTCGTACGAGGCGCGGAAGTTCGGGGTGCACTCCGCGATGCCGGCTTCGCGGGCGAAGCGGCTTTGTCCCGAAGGGGTGTGGCTGGCGCCCGACTTTGAGCGGTATCGGGCGGTGTCGAAGCAGATCCGGGAGATCTTCGAGCGGCATACGCCGCTCGTGGAGCCGCTGTCGCTCGACGAGGCGTACCTCGACGTCACCCACGAACTCACCGGGATCCCCACCGCCACCGAGACGGCGGAGAAGATCCGCGGCGAGATCCGGGAGGAGACGCGGCTCACCGCCTCGGCCGGCGTCGCGCCGAACAAGTTCCTCGCGAAGATCGCCTCCGACTGGCGCAAACCAGACGGCTGCTTCGTCATCCGGCCGCATCAGGTGGAGCGCTTCCTCGTCGGGCTGCCGGTGCGGAAGATCCCCGGCGTTGGCAAGGCCACCGAGGCGCTGCTGCACGAGGTGCAGATCGCGACGGTGGGCGACCTGCACCGCTTCGAGCAGCAGGAGCTGGTGGCGCGCTTCGGCAAGTGGGGCACGCGCCTGTGGGAGCTGGCGCGCGGCATCGACGAGAGTCCGGTCGAGCCGTCGCGGAAGCGCAAGTCGTGGTCGAGCGAGAACACCTTCGCCACCGACGTCACGCGCGAGGAGGCGGCGAGCTGGATCCGCGAGCAGGCGCACAAGATCTGGGAAGAGCTCGAGCAGCGCTCGATGCGGGGGCGCACGGTGACGGTGAAGCTGCGCACCCCCGACTTCCGGACCGCCACGCGGCAGCTCAGCCCTCCCGACCTCCCCTCCAGCGGCGACGACGTGGCGCGGGTGGCGGTCGCGCTGCTCGACCGCTTCGACTTTCCGCCGGAGGCGCGGTTCCGCCTCGTCGGCGTCGGCGTCTCGAACTTCCTGGACGAGGAAGAGGAAGAAGAGCCACGGGAACCGACGCTGTTCCAGCCGTGACCGCCCCCCAGGAACCAAGGAACCCCCGAGGAACCCCGAGGAACCCCGAGGAACTCCGAGGAACCGAGGCTAGAATCCGCCGCCATGAATCACATGCAACCCATCACGGTCGCGCAGTACGGCATCGGCCCGATCGGTGCCGAGATCGCGCGGCTGCTGCTCACCAAGCCGTGGATCCGCGTCGTCGGCGCGGTGGACATCGACCCGGAGAAGATCGGCAAAGACCTCGGCGAGGTCATCGGCCTCGATCGCCACGTCGGCGTGCCGGTCACGGCGGAGCTCGAGGGGAAGCCGGACGTGGTCTGCCATTCCACCGGCTCGCGCCTCCGCGAGGTCGCCGGCCAGCTCGAGTCGCTGCTCGCGCAGGGCTGCCACGTCGTCTCCACCTGTGAAGAGCTCTCCTTCCCTCTTGACGCGCAGATCCGCGAACAGCTCCAGCACGTGGCCCGCGCCGCCAACGTCACCCTCCTCGGCACCGGCGTCAATCCCGGCTTCGTCATGGACAAGCTCCCGCTGACCATCACCGCGGTCTGCCAGGAAGTGAAGTCGGTCGAGATCATCCGCATCCAGAACGCCTCGACCCGGCGCGAGCCGCTGCAGCGGAAGGTCGGCGCCGGCATGACGACGGACGAGTTCCGCGCCGCCGTCGGAGCGGGACGCATCAAGCACATGGGGCTGAAGGAGTCGCTGATCCTGGTCGGCAACGGGCTGGGAGTGGAGTTCGACAGCGTGTCGGAGGAGACGATCGAGCCGATCGTCGCCGACCGCGAGATCACCACGCGCTACCTCACCGTGGCGCCAGGACAGGTCGCCGGCGTGCACCAGACGATCTACGGCAAGGGGCGCATCGACGTGAGCCTCGAGCTGCGCATGTACGTCGGTGCCGAGGACGTCGCGGCGGACAAGGTCATCGTGCGGGGCGTGCCCGACGTGGAGATGACGATCAAGGACGGCGTGCACGGCGACCGCGCCACCGCGGCCATGGTCGTCAACTCCATCCCCCGCGTGATGCAGGCGCGCCCCGGCGTGCTCACGATGGACGACATTCCGATCAGCTACCGATAACCATGCACATCTTTCTCACCGGGGCGACCGGCTACGTCGGCGCCGGCATTGCCGCCGAATTGATCCGCGCGAAGCACGACGTGACGGCGCTCGTCCGCTCCGACACCAGCGCGGCGCGCGTCCGCAGCTACGGCATCGAGGTCCATCGCGGCGACCTTCGCGACCCCGCTACCTACCGCGACGCCGCCCGCGCCGCGGAGGCGATCGTGCACGCCGGTGTGGAAGGGGGTGCCGACCGGATGGACGTCGACCGCGTCGTCGTCGAGGCGCTGGCCGGCCCGAGCCTCGTCTACACCTCGACTCTCTTCGTCCTCGGCCCAGTCGAAGGTGCCGACGAGTCTGCCCCCGCGAGCGGCCCCCGCGCGGAGCACGAGCGGCTCGTGCTCGACGCCGGCGGAGCGGTGATCCGTCCCGGGATGATCTGGGGAGCGGAGGGGGCCTACCTCTTCGAGCATCCGCTGTTCATCGGCGACGGCAGCAACCGCTGGCCGCTCGTGCATCGCGACGACGTGGCGGCGCTCTACCGGCTGGTCGTCGAGAGCGGCGCGCGCGGCGTCTTCCACGCGGTCGGCGAGGTCGTGCGGGCGGCGGAGGTCTTCCCGGGCAAGGGGGTGCCGCTGGAGGAGGCGCGGAAGGAGCTCGGCAGCTTCGCCGACGCGCTGGCGCTCGACCAGGACGTCACCGCGCTGCGCTCGGTCGCGATCGGCTGGCAACCCACCAGACGATGGCAATGACGCCGAACGCCGCCCACAGCGCCACCCAGGCCACGTGCGCCGACTCGAGCCAGTTCCAGCCGGCCAGCGTGAAGGCCCACAGCCCGTAGACGAGCAGGAACACCCGCCGGTGCTGCGCGTCGTCCTCGATCCCGGCGGCGATGGAGGCGCCGAGGATCAGCGTCGGGACGAAACCGAGGAGGAGGTTGAGGAGCAGCGTCACGTGCGGAGGATAGCTGACATGGTCGGTGCGGCATTGCTCCGCTCCACGCGGGGTCATCGTTCCCACCGCTGGTGGTCATGAACGACGTCCACCGGGTCGCTCACCACACCCCCAGGGTCATCAACGACCTCCAAGAGGGTCATTCACCACACTTTCAGGGGTCATTCCATACGCCCCAAGGTGTCGTCAACCACACCGCAGGCGTCATCAACGAAGTCCACGGGGTCATTCACCACACTCTGAAGGGTCATGCAATACCGCCCCAACGGGTCGTGAACCACACCGCAGACGTCATGAACGACGTCCACGAGGTCATTCATTACATTGTCGAGGGTCATTCAATACCGCTCCAGGGTTCATGCCGCACCCCCTGAGAGGTCATCGACGACGGCGCCGCGGTCATTGACGACCTGCCGACGACTGCACGATTACATGCTGATGCAGCATTGATATCCGTCGGAACCATGCTAATATGCCATGCATGCTGCGCAGCCACGTACTCCTCGCTGTCGCCCTGGTCCTCATCGCAGCATTCGACGGCCGAGCCGCCGACGGACCCCACACGCTGCGCAACGACGACGCCTGCGATATCGGCCTCGCCCCCGCCGCCACGCTGCTCCTCCCCTACTTCCGGGTCGACGTCGACCGGATCACCGGACCGAACACCCTCTTCACGATCACGAACACCGGCGAGCGGGCGCAGGTGGCGCGCGTCACGCTCTGGACCGATTTCGCCTATCCGGTCCTGACGTTCGACCTCTACCTCACCGGATACGACGTGCAGAGCATCAACCTCTACGACGTCATCGCCCGTGGGATCATCGGCGGCGATCGGGGAACAGGCGTGGACGTGTCGCCGGTCGGCGCGGAGGCGAAGCGGAACCCGCTCCTCGACCGGAGCAACTGCGGGGAGCTGCCGCACCGGATCGACCCCGCCCTCGTGACGCAGCTCAAAAGCGCGTTCATCGAGGGCGAGGTTCCGGGCTGCCCGACCGCCGGCCACGCGCATGAAAACGCGGTCGGCTACGCGACGATCGACGTGGTCGGCAACTGCGCCCCCGGCCGCGGTCCGACCGACCCGCTCTACTTCTCGCAGGACATCCGCTATGACAACGTCCTGATCGGCGACTCGATCGTCGTCAACGCCGGCGACGGTTTCGCGCAGGCGACGCCGATGGTGCACATCCGCGCGATCCCGGAAGGCGGCACGCCGCGCACCCGGTTGCCCGGCCCTCTCCCGCGGCTCGAGCGGACGTTCTACGGGCGGTTCCAGGATCCCTCCGATCCCCACCTCGACGCACGGCAGCCGTTGCCGTCCAGGTTCGCGGCACGGTGGATCAACGCCGGTCGCGCGACGTTCGGCACCACCTTCCAGGTCTGGCGCGACGGCGTCACCGGCCGGGATGCGTCCTGCGCCGCCTACCTCCAGAACGGCGGGATGGTGGCCGTGGAGTCGGTAGCGTTCGACGAAGACGAGAACGGCCAGGGGGTCCCGGACCCGCAGATCATCGTCCTGCCGATCGGCGACGAGAAAATCCGTCTTCCCGCCACCTCGCTCTTCCAGGCCGGCGACGACGACATCCTTCCCCAGCAGCTCTTCCACGAGAACCTGGGTGGCTGGGTCTACCTCAACCTCGACGACGGGGAAGACGACGACGGCCGGGGCGCACACCAGAACTGGGTCACCGTGAGGATGGAGGGGGAGGAGCGTTACTCAGTTGCCTTCGACGCCGCCTGGCTCGGCAACGGCTGCACGCCGGCGGCGCCGGTCTCGCGGTTCACCGAGGACGGCTCGAACACGCTGCCCGGTCCGGCGGACGACGTGAACCCCTGATCAACGGTAGCGGAGGTCGATGACCTTCCGCACGGCGTCCTTCGCGGCGCCGGGGAGGTTCTGCACCCTGGCCAGCACGTCGTTGAACGCGTGCGACTCGCCACCGTGCTTGAAGCATTCGCCGCAGCGGGGGAGGTTCGTGAAGTCGCGGCGGTTGAAGGCGTCCTGCATGAGAGCCATGCGGTCGCTCTCGATGATCTCGCGCAGCGAGTGCGTCTTGAGATCGCCGAGGACCTGGTCGCCGTGCGCGTCGTAGCAGCAGTGGGTGACGCGGCCGTCGGCGAAGACGACCACCCAGGTGAAGAAGGCGCCCTGCGTGCAGCCGTAGAACTTGCCGTGCAGGTCGGTCTCCTCGTTCACGTCGAGCGCCTCGCAGGTCTTCTCGATGACGCGCGCGTTCGAGAACTGCCGCAGGTCGAACACCCGCTTGAAGTCGTCGACCGTCTCGTCGACCGTGAGCCGCGAGCGCATCTTCTGGATCTCGATGCGCATCGGCGCCCCCTTGGCCTGCACGAGGAAGGCGCGGGTGAGGTCGACGAGCTTGTCGAAGTCGCCGCCGGTGCGGAGCTGCGGGTAGACCTTCGGGTTGATCGAGTCGACGCAGATGCGCAGCCGCTTGAGCGGCGACGCGAGCAGCTTCGCCCCCACTTCCGGCGTCAGCACCAGCCCGTTGGTCGAAAGGCTGGCCTCGGGGAAGAGGCGGATGGCGTCGTCGATGCGGGAGTAGAGCAGCGGCTCTCCCATCTCGTGCAGCCACTTCAGCTTCAGGCCGAGGCCGTGGATCTCCCGCTCGGCTTTCTCGACGAGCGACCACTCCATGTCCTCGTAGGGACGGCGCAGCACCGGCAGCGGGCACATGCCGCAGCGGAGATTGCACTTGGAGGTGAGCTCGAGACCGACCTTGATCCTGGAGGGGGAAAACTTCATTCGCCTGCAACCAAGCGCCTGAAGAGGCGCCCATATTCCTCCCAGGAGTACTTACGGGCCGAGGCGGCGGAGCGTCGCTCCATCTCGCCGCGATCGCCTCGCGCGAAGAAGGCGTCGACCGCCCGCGCCAGCGCCCGCGGGTCTTCCGGAGGGATGAGCATCCCGTTCGCGCCGTCCTCGATGATCTCCGGCAGCCCGCCGACCGTCGACGCGATCACCGGCCGCGCGAAGTGAAACGAGGTGAGCACCACGCCGCTCTGCGCCTCGACGCGGTACGGCGCCAGCACCACGTCCGCCGCCGCGAAGTAGTTCGCCAGCTCCGCGTCGGGGATGAACCGGAAGTCGAGACGGACGTTGTCGAGCCCCTCCGCCAGGGCGCGATACTCCTCCTCCCCCTTCCACCACGCCTCCCCTGCCACGACCAGCGTCACGTCCGTCTGCAGCATGCGCCAGGCGCGCAGCGCGATATCGAGCCCTTTGTAGGGACGCACGTGGCCGAAGCAGAGCGCCACGTTCCCTTTGACTCCGAGCCTGCGCCGCGCCTCCGCGCGCGCCGGCACCTCGCCCCCCATCTCGTGCACCGGGAGGAACGTCGTGACGATGGGACGCGTGGTGCGGCTCCGCGCGTCCTCCGCCTCGGTGCGCGCGTGCACCACCAGCACGTCGCCGCGCCGCAGCACGAGGTTCGTCAGCCAGCGCTTCCACGCCGCCGGCTCCTTGTCGCCGATGTTGTGGCACTGCAGCACGACGCGCGTCTCCTTCGGCAGGAACCGGAGCAGCGTCAGGTACGGCAGCGCCCAGACCCACACCCACCAGACCAGGATCACCGCGTCCGGCCGCTCGCGGCGCAGCAGGCGCGCCGTCGTCAGCCACGTCCAGGGGTTGACGATGTCGAGGAGGAACCGGGCGCGCTCGAAGCGCGGGAGGGTCGGGTCGACGTCGCTCGAGCCGGGATAGAGGGACTTCGGGTACTGCCGGTGAAACGAGATGACGTCCGCCCCCAGCTCCTCGGCCAGCCGCGTCGTGCAGTAGGCGATGCCGGCGCGATAGGGATACACCGGGCCGATGAGAACGGTCTTCACGCGGGAGGGAGTGTAGCCCGCGCGGCGCGCCTCACTCGAAGATCGCGGTGATCCGCTGCGCCACGTCGTCCTTCGCCGTGCCGGCGAGCTCCGTGGCCAGGACGCGCAACTGCTCCCGGTCGACGGCGTCGAGCGTGCGCATGCGGCGGCGGAGGACGGCGCGGGCGAGGCTGAACTTCGTCTCCGAGAACATCGCGAACCCGGGCAGGTCCTCGAGGAGCTTGTCGAGGGGGCGGGAGTCCATGGTCTCGACGAACCGGGTCATCTCGGTAATGGTCGTAGCCTGTACTCCGCGGCGGATGAGCGTCGAGTCGAAGTCGGTGGCGGCCATGGACGGGCGAGATCTGCATCGCACGTGCCTTACTTCCGCACAATGTGACGCCGATCACATCCCGGAGGGATTACGATTCAGCCCGCCGCTGTTGCGAGCGCGGTTGACTTGCACACTATGAAGCTCATTGTTCAGATCCCCGCCTTCAACGAGGAGGCGACGATCGCGCAGGCGCTGCGCGACCTGCCGAAGAAGATCGAAGGCATCAGCTCGATCGAAACCCTCATCATCGACGACGGCTCGACCGACCGGACGGCCGACGCCGCCCGCCGCGCCGGCGCCACCCACATCCTGCAGCTCAAGACGCATCGCGGGCTCTCCGCCGCCTTCGTGGCCGGGATCGACGCCGCGCTCCGTCTCGGTGCGGACATCGTCGTCAACACCGACGCCGACAACCAGTACAACGCCGCCGACATCGTCCGCCTCGTCTCCCCCATCGTGAACGGGACGGCGGAGGTGGTGATCGGCGACCGCGAGGTGGCGAAGTCGCCGCACATGTCGGGTCTCAAGCGGCTGCTGCAGCGCCTCGGGAGCTGGGCCGTCGGCATCGCCTCGGGCGTCAACGTCGCCGACGTCACGAGCGGCTTCCGCGCCTTTTCGCGCGAGGCGGCCATGCAGATCAACGTCTTCAATCCCTTCACCTACACGCTGGAGACGGTCATCCAGGCCGGCAACCGCAACCTCGGCGTGCAGAGCGTGGCGGTGCGCACGAACGCGCCGACGCGTCCCTCGCGGCTCTACAGCGGCACCGGGACGTATCTCCGCAAGTCGATCGCCACGATCTTCCGCATCTACGCGCTCTACCGTCCGCTGAAGACGTTCTTCGCCATCGGCGCGGTGCTCGTGGCTCTCGGCACGGCGATCGGCCTGCGCTTCCTCTGGCACTACTTCAACGGCGCCGGGACGGGACACATCCAGTCGCTGATCCTCGCCTCGGTCTTCCTCGTGACCGGCTTCCAGACGTGGCTCATCGCGCTGCTGGCCGACCTCACCGCGGTGAACCGCAGGCTGACCGAGGATGTGCTGATCCGGGTGAAGAGGCTCGAGTCGCCGGCGCGCCGCAAGTTCATGGAGGCGGCCGGCGACGCGCAGCGCCGCCCCGACCGCGGACCCCGTCCGCCGCGCGACGTGCGTGAGCCGCGCGAGCCACGCGAGCCGCGCCGCGACGTTCCCGCCGCCGTCGAGGCAGCGGCGGAGCCGGCGAAGCCGGCCACGCAGTGGGTCTGGCTGATCGACGAGGAAAAGCTCAACGAGCGCGAGCGGACGCCCGCGCCGAGGGTGCCGGAGCCGCGCCAGGCGCAGCCGCCCCGCGTCGCGCGCGACGAGGAGCCGGACGACGACACCGAGACGCCGGGCGCTCCCGGCTCCGGCAACGGCCGCCGCAGACGCCGCCGCCGTGGCGGTGCCCGGCAGCACAACGAACTGCCGGGCAACCGCGGGAAACATCTGGCGAACGGCGACGATCAGGGCGAGTAGCGCGCGGCGCCCTCAGGGCTGCGGGCGGTTCTCGATGTCCGGATCGTACCAGTCGTTGTCCTCACCCTCGCCGCCTCCGCGCGGCTGCGGTGTGCGGCGGGCCAGCTCGGCGAACTTCGCACCGCGCCGCTCCAACTGGTCGGGAGAACGGCGCACCTGGACGTGGATCTCCTCGCCGGTGACGATGTTCACAACCGCGATGTCATAGGCGTACACCTCGAACTTTCCGTCCGGCATGGGCGCCTTGGCGTCGGCCGTGTAATCGCGGCGATCGTGCTCACCGTGAGAGGGAGGCGGCCCAACCGGCCGCGGCGGCTGTCCCGGCCACGGATCGTACGGCGGCTTCGGCGTCGCAAAGCGGATGGCCTGGTTCGGAAACCGAGGGTTCCACGCCAGGTTCGACGCGTTGAGCCTCCACGTCACGGTCTGATCGACGCGGTCGATGACGGCGATGTCGGGATCCACGGACGTGGGGCTGTTGATGTCTACGTTTGCCACAAGTTCTCCTTTACACGCCCGCTCTCAAGGTTGCGGGCGGTTCTCGATGTCGGGGTCGACCAGCTCGTTTGCCTGGGCGCTCCGGACCTGGTCGACGATGATCCTGCCGCCGGGCGTATCGAGCGCGATCAGGTAGCGGTACTTCTGCGCCGGCTCGCCGTGAGGCACCTGGAACCGGACGTTCGCGGTGTAGGTGCGCGCGTCGCCGGTGGGCTTGTCCCCGGGCCAGGGCGTGAAGCCCTGCGGCACCGCGCCTGGGAACGTGATTCCGTCCACCTCCGCGAACTCGACTCCCGGCACGTCGGACGCGAGGCGCCAGGTCATGACCTGATGATCGCGATCGAGCTGGCCAAGGAAGGGATCGACGATCACTACATCCTTGCTGATAAAGGTGACGAATACCTCGCCAATGTTCGGAGTCGTCTGCACCTCGGACATGATTTATCCCCCTCAACGCACCGCGCCGTCATTGGCGCGGGCAACCACAGTTGCAACGTCGGGACGTCCGTAACCAGCCTGGCGCAGGCGCGCCAGCGCGGGGCTCGCTTCGTCCGCGCGGCCGGCGCGGATCAGCGCGCTGGCCCACACCTCCACCACGACGGGGTCATTCGAGGCGCGTCCGACCTCATGGATGGTGTCGAGCGCACGCCGCCATGCCTCGCGGGCGTCTTCCTGGCGGCCCGCGGCCCGATACGCGTCGCCAAGGGCGAGCTGCGCGTCGGCCAGGCAGCGCCGGGTGGTGGGGTCGGTCAGCGGGAGGGCGAGCAGCGACACCTCGGCATGGCGGGCGAGGCGGATCGCCTCCCCCGTCGCACCGGATGCCGCGAGCGCGCGTGAATGCGCCGCCTGCACGATCCCGAGATCGCGCCGCCACGTCGGGCGTGACGCGTCGGCGGCGATGACCTGGCGCACCAGCGACTCGGTCCGCGCGAACAGCGGGAGAGCGCCCGCGGCATCGCCGCGGCGCCGCATCAGATCGGCGATGCGCATCGTGGACACCGCGTAATCACGTTTCCAGTCGATGTTCGCCGCGTCGTGCTCGTGCAGCTCGCGGAACATGGCGTTTTCCGACTGCCGGTGACGGAGCGCGCCTTCGTAGTCGCCGGTGAGCTCGAGGAGAGCGGCGAGATAGCTGTGGCTGACCGCCAGACGGTCGCGCCACTTGCGCTGCTGCGGGTCGGTCCGGACGAGCCGGTCGTAGATCGCGTGCTCGGCGTCGAAGTGCTCGCGCGCCTCGAGCAGCCGCCCGGAGCGCTGCAGCACGAAACCCACCTTGTTCAGGGTCATGGCCAGGTCGGCCTGCTTGTCGACGTTCGACGGATCGGCACGCAGCCGCTCCCGCTTGACGGCGATGGTCGTCGCATATTGCTCGAGCGCCGCGGGCAGTTTCCCCTGCGCCTCGAGGATCGTGGCCACCGCGCTGTGGCCGTACGCGCGCTCCAGGCGGTACTCGTCGTTCGCCGGTTCCCTGGTGGAAAGCCCGACGGCGATGTCCCGGTAGCGCTGGAGGTCGCGCAGGGCATCCGGGTATTCGCCGCGCAACCGGCGAACGTTGCCGGTCCAGAAGTAGCTGGTGGCGTGGGCTAGCTGGACCTGCGCGGACGTGCTGTCGCGTTTGGCGGCGGCCTCGGTGAGGGCGAGCGCGCGCTGCGCATTGGCGACGGCCTCGTTGAGCTTCCCCTGGGCGATACGCACCTGCACGAGCTGATGCAGCGCCTTGGCGTTGCGCACGAGCTCGTCCGCGGTCAGCAGCGATGGATTGAGCGAGGCCGAATACGCGAGCGCGCGCTCGCCGACCGCATCGAGCACGTCCAGCCGTCCCACCGGTTCGAGCTTCCTGCGCAGGTCGCCGATCATGAACTCGATCAGGTCTTCGGCCTGCGCGCGCCGGTGATCCGCCTCCGCGCGCGCCTCGACGGCGATGGCGCGCTCGCGCTTGAGGTCGACGGTGTAGCGCCAGGCGCCGAGGAGGGCGATGAGGGCGAGCGTGCCGACGATCGCGCGGCGGGCGATGCGCTGCGGCTTCTCTTCCATCGTCCGCAGCCGCTCCAGCGCCTCGATGGCGGTGGGGCGGTCGGCGGGGGCGAACTGCTTGAGGCGGTTGATCAGCGCGGTCACGTCGCCGGGCTGCTTCGACACCGGCAGCGTCTCGCCCCGCGCGACGCGCAGGATCACCTCGCGCGCGGTGAGGCCCATCGGATGCGGGTCCTCGCCGGTGAAGAGCGTCTGCAGGAGGAGGCCGAACGAGAACATGTCGCTCGCGGGGGTGAGCGACTCACCGCGCGCCTGCTCGGGGCTCATGAAGATCGGCGTGCCGAGGGTGATGCCGACTGCCGTGGCGAGAAACTCGCGGCGCCCGCCGTCGCTCTGGAACCGGTCCGAGGCTGCCGGCGGCATGACCATCGTCTCCGCCCGCGTCGCTGCCTCGGGCGTGGCGCGCACGGGCACGCGCACGGCGGACAACCGCTCGCTGGACTGCTTCTTCGCGCGGGTCAGCCAACGGGCCAGGCCGAAGTCCAGCACCTTCACCTCGCCGCCCCGCGTGAGCATCACGTTCTCGGGCTTGAGGTCGCGGTGCACGATGCCGGCGCGGTGCGCCTTGACCAGCACTTCCGCGATGGCGGCGGCAATGCGCAGTTTCTCGCTGCGCGGCATCTTCGGTGAGAGCGCGTCGTGAAGCGTGCGGCCGTCGATGTACTCGAGCACGAGCAGGTCGACGTCGCCCGTCTCGATGTAGTCGTGGATCCGGCAGATGTTCGGATGTTCGAGCTTGGAGAGGGCGCGCGCCTCACGCAGCAGCCGTTCGCGCGCTTCGTCGTCCAGACGCTGGTCGGAGTTGAGGACCTTCAGGGCGACTTTACGCTCGAGCTTTTCGTCGTAGCCCGCGTAAACGTCACCCATCCCCCCCTGACCGACAACTTCAGTGACACGGATATGCCCGAATCGGCGACCGATGAGCTCCATTGGTGTGACCCCGGATTGTGGTGAGACCCGCGGTCATTGTACCCGCATCAGACGCTCATGCGTTCGCGTAGGCAAAGTGCGCCGTCGACTCCGCGGCAATCACGAGCTCGAACGGCACGTGCACCAGCGGATGGATGGCATTGAAGGTATGGCTGGCGCGCTCGATCAGAAGAAACGACGCGCCCTCATTGGACGACGCGAGCTCGCGTCCCTCCTCCGCCGGCACGCTCTCGTCACGCCCGCCGTGGACGACCAGCAGCGGCACGGTGAGGGCGCGCGCCGCGGAGACGATGTCGAGCCGCTCGCGGTGCGCCTCATGGTCGTCGAGGATGCGCGTCGACATGCGCATGAGCTGTTTCGTGCGCGTATTGAGCTGCTCGAGATAGCCGCGCTCGCGCCAGTCGCGTTTCGTGGCGTCGTCCCAGCGGTCGCAGCGGGCGATCGGGCTCCATACCGCGACGCCGCGCAGGTTGGGGACGTCCACCGCGCCGAGGATCGCCACGCCGCCGCCGCGCGAATGGCCGAAGAGAAAGGTCGGCATGCCGGGCACCTGCGCCTGCGCGTGCGCCACCACCGTGCGCAGGTCGGCGAGCTGCGTGGAGTAGGTGTCGTGCTCGAAGAGGTCGAGGCGGTCGAACGACTCCGGATCGTCGCCGATCCCGGAGCGCGACATGTTGAAGCGGCAGACTGCGAGGCGGTGCTCGAAGAACCGCTGCGCGACCCAGGGAAAGAATCCCCAGTCCTTGAACCCCTTGAAGCCGTGGACGATCACCACCAGCGCGCGCGGACGGTCGGGGACGTCGAGATCGCCGCGGAGGGGCAGCCCTTCGTCAGAGGTGAGGGTGAATTGCATTGCCGTTTGAGAGAGTCGCAGAGTCGCGTCAGAGTCGCAGAGTCTCAGAGTCGCAGAGTCTCAAAGAGGCTTCGCCAAGTGGTGGCAGCTTTTCTCTGAGACTCTGAGACTCTGAGACTCTGAGACTCTGAGACCTTACACGTTGAACCGGAAGAGGATCACGTCCCCGTCCTTGACCTCGTACTCCTTCCCCTCACTGCGCATTCTGCCCGCGGCCTTCGCGCCTTGTTCGCCGGCGTACGCGATGTAGTCGTCGTAGCCGATCGTCTCGGCGCGGATGAAGCCTCTCTCGAAGTCGCTGTGGATCTTCCCCGCCGCCTGCGGCGCTTTCGAGCCGCGGTGAATGGTCCAGGCTCGCGCCTCTTTCGGGCCGGCGGTGAAGAACGTCTCGAGGTTCAGCAGTTTGTATGCCGCCCGGATCAGCGCGTCGAGGCCCGGCTCCTCCAGGCCCATGTCGGTGAGGAAGGCGCCGCGATCCTCCGGCGGGAGCTGTGCGATCTGCGACTCGATCTCGCCGGAGATCACCACCACCTCCCCACCCTTCTCGGCGGCGATGCGGCGGACCTTCTGCAGCATCGGCGTCTCCTGCCCCAAATCCCCCTCGGCCACGTTGGCGACGTAGAGCACCGGCTTGAGCGTGATGAGGTTCAGCTCCGCGAGCGCCTCCTTCTCGCTGTCGGTGAAGTCGACCGCGCGCAGCGGCGTCCCCTTCTCCACGGCGGCGATCGCCTTCGCCAGCGCCTCCGCCTGGGCCACGTACTCCTTCTGGCCGACACGCGCGAGGCGGCCGATGCGGTCGTTACGCTTGCTGAGGGCGTCGAGGTCGGCGAGCAGGAGCTCGGTCTCGATCACCTCGATGTCGCGCTCCGGGTCGACCGTCCCCTCGACGTGCACGACGTTCGGGTCGTCGAAGCAGCGGACGACGTGCAGGATGGCGTCCGTCTCGCGGATGTTGGCGAGGAACTGGTTCCCGAGCCCTTCCCCCTTGCTCGCGCCCCGCACGAGGCCGGCGATGTCGACGACCTTGAGGTCGGTGAAGACGATCTGCTTGCTCTGCGCGAGCTCGGCGATCGTCATCAGCCGCCGGTCGACCACCGGGACGATGCCGACGTTCGGCTCGATCGTGCAGAACGGATAGTTCGCGCTCTGCGCGCCCGCCGCGGTGAGCGCGTTGAAGATGGTGGATTTGCCGACGTTGGGAAGACCGACGATGCCTACAGAAAGACCCATGCGGAGCGCGCTAACCGGGAGCGCCCGGCAGCGATTCCAGTGAGCGCCGCGCCCCCTCGGCCGCGCCGATCAACCCCACCTCCTCGTTGACGATCAGGTCGACCGGAATCGTCTCCATCAGCTCGCGGAAGCGCCCCTTGCGCACGAACGCCTCCACGAAGCGTCCGTCGGTGAAGCGGTCGACGTTCTTGGCCGCGATGCCGCCGGCCAGATAAACGCCGCCGCGCGCCAGCACCCGCAGGGCCATGTTGCCCGCCTCCGCGCCGTAGACGTCGACGAAGATCGCGAAGGCGTGGCGGGCGCGCGCGTCGCCACTGTCCGCCAGCTCCGCGATCGCGGCGGGCGTCAGCTCGTCTCCTCCGAGGAAGGTAAAGATGTTGACCAGCCCCATGCCGGAGATCACCCGCTCCCAGCTCACGTGGCCGTGGATGCGGTGCAGATGAAGGAAGAGCCCCGCCTGCTCCTCGTCCTGTGGCGCAAAATCGCCGTGTCCCCCCTCGGTGGCGATGACCTCGTGGCGGCCGCCGTAGCGGGTGACGATCGCCTCCCCCAGCCCCGTCCCGGCGCCGAGGATCGCGATCGGCGCGTGGGGATCGCGCCGGCCGCGGTGCAGCGAGAGCAGGTCGCTCTCCCGGAGCAGCGGCACGCCGAGCGCGACGGCGTAGAAGTCGTTGAGCAGCGTGACGCGGCCGATGCCGAGCTCGCGCGACAGCGCCTCCTCCTCGATCTGCCAGCCGACGTTCGTCACCTCCGCCCGGCCGCCGTATACCGGCCCGGCCACGGCGAAGCAGGCGGCGTCGACGCGTCCCTCGACGCGCCCCATGAACTCCCGCAGCAGGTCGTCGAACGTCGCGTAGGAACCGCTGTCGTAGCGGCCGTCGACCAGCGAGGCGCCGGTGCCGTCGACGACGCGCAGCAGCGTCTTGGTTCCGCCGACGTCGCCGGCGAGGAATTGCATGGCGCGAGTCTAATGGACGCGGCGGGCGCGCCGGGCCCGCACCGTATACTTCGGCGCATGGCTTCGTTCGGTGACGACGACTCGCCGGTCCCGAAGGCGACGGGTCGCACTGTGGCCATCGAAGACGCGTATAAGAAGCACGCGGCGCTCCTGCGCGACATCGCCGAACGGAAGTTCCACATCCCCGGCCACGACGCTGCCGGCCTCGTGAACGACGTCTTCTCCTCCTTCATGGTCCACCGCGACAACGTGCGTGACGCGCGGCAGTGGCTCGTCGGCGCGGTCTGCCACGCCAGCCGCGGCTACTGGCGCACCGCCGCCCGGACCAGCCAGCTCCCCGAGGACTTCGGCGAGTACGTCGATCCGAGCTCCCCCGGTCTCGAGGGGCGGATCGTCGACCGGGTGACGATGGCCAGCGCGCTCGCGCAGATCGAGCCGAAGTATCGCGAGACCCTCCGGCTGTACTACGCCGAGGGCTATTCCGCCGCCGAGATCGCCGCCCACTTCGGCACCACCACCGGGTACGTGAGCCAGTTGCTCCACACCGGCCGGAAACGCGTGCGGAAGGTGTACGACGACCTGCTCCGGGACTGTAAACGTTGAGCGATCACTACGATGAGTTGACGCTGCAGGAGTACCTCGACGACCCGGAGTCGTTCGAGGGGCGTACGGCGCTGGAGATGCACCTGCTGCTCTGCGCCGCCTGCAGCGCGCTCTTCGACGAGCTGCGCGCGTTCGAGGCGACGCTCTCGCTCGACGGCGTCTGGGATGGCACGCTGCACGACGCCGAGGAGCCTCCCGGCGAGCTGCGAGCGCTGGCGGAGTTGCTCGCGCGCGAGGACGCCGAGGCGGCGCGCCTCCTCGCGCCGCTGGTGGTCAGCCCGGCCTCGTTCCGGCGCGCCAACGTCACCTCCGATCCCGCCATGCGCACCGCCGGCGCGGCCCGCCGCCTCAGCGCCGACTCGCGCGCCCTGCGCGAGCGCCAGCCGATGCACGCGCTCGTCCTCGCCGATGCCGCCATCGCCATCGCCGATCAGCTTCCGCCGCACCGCTATCCCGCCACGCTCATCGACGAGCTGCGCGGCAGCGGGTGGCTCGAGCGGGCGAACGTCCTCCGCTACCTCGGCCGCTACGAGGAGGCGCTCGACGCGCTCGACATCTCCGCCCGCGCCTACGCGCAGTCGCCGGTCTCGGTCTACTCGCTGGCCGTCGTCGAGTACGTGCGCGCGGTGATCTTCGTGGAGGTGGGGCGGCTCGACGACGCGCTGCTGCTGGCGCGCCGGAGCGCGCGCGTCTTCCGGCAGTTCGGCGAGGACGACCGCTTCGTGCACGCGAAGATCGTCGAGGCGACGGTGCTGTTCGACCGGAGCCGCTACCGCGAGTCGCGCGAGCTCTTCCTGTCGCTGGTCGCGACGGCGAAGAAGCTCGGCCAGGCGGCGACACTGGCGCGGCTCTACGGCAACGTGGCGAACTGTCAGCTTCGCCTGCACGAGCTGGTGTCCGCCGAGGTCTACTTCGGCCGGGCGCTGTCGCTGTACGAGGCGCTGGGGCTGGAGACGGAGCGCATCCGCACCCGCTGGAGCATCGGCTCGCTGCGCATCGCGAACGGCGACATCGCCGACGGGCTGGCGCGGCTGCGCGAGGCGCGGGAGGAGTTCGAGCGGCTCGGCCTCAGGACCGACGCCGCGCTGGTGACGCTCGACGTGGCCGAGGCGCTGCTGGCAGCCGGCGCACCATCGGGAGCGCGCGAGGCGGCAGAGCTCTGCGCGTCGATCGTGGAGAGCTTCACCGCGGTCGGGATGACGGGACACGCGCTCACGGCGCTGGCGTTCCTGCAGGAGGCGGTGTCGAGCGGCCGCGCGACGCCGGAACTGGTGCGGCGGGTGCGCGACTACCTCGAGACGAACCCCGATCACAGCGGCGTCCCGTTCGTGCCTCCTCCCCACCTATAAGGTTTTCCCCACTTCCAACACTCCCCCTTTGAGGGGCCCCTCCATCAACTCGCCTGCAGAGGCAGAAGGGGGGGCGTGTGCAAGCGGTCCTGCTGTTGATCCCGTTGGTGGTTCTCTACCACCGCTTGTCCATTCCTGGTTCTTGAGGTTGTGCCCTCTCGCACCATCCGAGGTGGGGAGGGTGGCCGGGCAGCGAACGAAGTCCGCGGATACTCCTTCGACGGCACTCACCTTCGTTCGCGCGCCCGGCCGTTTTTCGTGGCGCGCCTATGGCAAAATCGCGCGCTCATGACTGCCCAGGCCGAGGGAAAGCGAATCCTCAACTCGATCCGCCAGCTCGTGCGCGCGCTCCGGCTGTTCGACCGCGAGGCGCAGATGAAGCACGGGATCAGCGCCGCGCAGATGTTCGTGCTGCACACGCTCAGCGAGGAAGAGGCGCTTTCGCTCAACGAGCTCTCCGAGCGGACGGCCACCGACCAGAGCTCCGCCTCGGTCGTGGTGCAGCGCCTCGTCGAGGCCGGCTACGTGACCCGCACCCAGAAGGCGCAGGACCGCCGTCACGTCGAGCTCCGCCTCACCCCGAGAGGGCGCACCGTGATCCGCCGCTCCCCTCCCCCCGCCCAGCAGAAGATCCTCGCGGCCATCGAGGCGATGCCGCCCCGGAAGCGGAAGGCGTTCGCCGCCATGCTGGAGGAGTTCGTGGAGGGGTTCGGCGTCAAGGGCAAACGGACGCCGATGTTCTTCGAGGAGGAGCCGAAGAAGAAGGGCTGAGCGCCTGCCCTGACGCCTGTGCACGCTACTTGCTCAAGATAACCCCTGGTGGTGGCAACGAGACGAGCACTGGTCATCGATGACGACGCGGCGATCCGCGTGCTCGTCTCACGCATCCTCGAGAAGAACGACTTCCAGGTCGAGGTGGCGCGGGACGGGGCGGAGGGGATCGAGAAGCTGTCGGCCTCCGACTACGGCGTCATCGTCCTCGACCTGATGATGCCGCGGCTGGACGGCGTGGCGGTGGTGAAGTACCTCTCCCAGTACTACCCCGAGAAGCTGCCGAGCGTCATCGTCACCAGCGCCTTCGGCGCCTCCGCATTCGAGAAAGTCTGCCCGCCGGTATCGCACTTCATGGAAAAGCCGTTCGACGTCTCGCTGCTCGTGGCGCAGGCGATCGACTGCTGCCGTGCAAACATTTCGTGATACCCTTTTTTTGCGCACAGCGCAAAACCCTCCATGTCTTCTTCCACTGCCCGGCTCGCTGTGCTGGTGGCTGATGGTGACGCGGCCATCCGGAGCCTGCTCTCGGCAGTCGTCACCCGGATGGAGCTCGAGCCGGTCGTAGTGCCGGACGGCGAGACGGCCGCGGCGCTGCTCGCGGAGCGGCAGTTCGGCGCCGTCGTGATCGACTCGCTCCTCCCCGGCTTGAGCGGCGACGAGATCGTCGCCCGCCTCGGCGAAGAAAACCCCGAGATGGTCGGCAGGACGATCGTGATCACGACTCTGCCGCAGCCGTGGGTGATGCGAAAATGCGGAGGCGTGGCGGCGGTCCTGCGCAAGCCGTTTGCGCTCGACGAAATCCAGGAGGCGATCCGGCGGTGTTGCAGCAGGTGAAACGAAATGTTCACTAAAAGACCGGCGGCCGGATGCGAAGCAATCACGACCGCCGGTCCACCAGCAGGTATGACGCCGGAATCGCAGTCCCCGGAGCGGCCCGTCACCCCGGAAAACTATCGGCGCCATTTGCATCCAGTGCAAATTAGATGCACACTACGGGGAATGGATGTACGCCGTCGCTGCTTCTCGCGTTCGCAGGCACGCAGAGAAGTTGCAAGGCGTGCAGCAGTGGGCAGAACAGTCAGGAGACGCGAATGATCGGAGAGCGAATTCGCGAGGCACGACTGGCGCAGAGCCGGTCGCTGGCAGACGTCGCCGGTAAGGCAAAGATCAGCGTCGCCACCCTGTCTCGGATCGAAAACGACAAGCAGTCGGTGGAGATGGGGATGTTCCTCGTCATCGCCAAGGTGTTGAACACCCCCGCCACGGAACTGCTCGACGGAGCGATGGTCGACGGCGGCAACGGCGAGGGCAAGCTCGAGCCTCTGGTGCGGCGCATCTCGTCGCTCCCGCAGCGCGAGCGGCTCGACCTCTGGCGCGAGCTGGCGGCCGAGCGCAAGGCACAGCGCAACCGGGGCCGCGGCTCCGACGCGCAGCAGATCAGTCAGCACGTCGAGGAGCTGCTGGCGCAGGTCGACTTGCTCCGCGAGGAGCTCGAGGGCGTCCGGAAGCGCATCAAGCGGAGGTAGCGGGGCCTGGTCGCGGGTCGAGCCGCCACAAGGCGACGTCCCGCAGCTTCCCCACCAGCCGCCAATCCCCCGGCACGCGTGCGCGCAGCGCCGCCTCCCCTCCCTCGACGTCGGAGACCACCGCGTACCACGGCCCCTCGAGTCCCGGCGCGCCGCGCAGGATGGCGGCGTTCGGCGGATCGAGCTGATCCCACCGCACGGTGATCCGTTCCGCCTGGTAGTAGAAGGCGCCGCTGACGATCGCCGACAGCACGACCGCATCGCGCGGCACTTCCCGCTCCACCCAGGCCACCGTTCGCGGGTAGATCGACTCCCACTCGTCGTGATGCAGGGTGTGCATCCTCCCGACCTGCACCACCTCCCGCGCCAGGACGAGCACGATCGCGAGCACCGCAACGACGCGCAGGCGCGACACGACGCGCAGGAAGCCGATGAGGAGCGGCGGCAGCGCCGGCAGCAGGAACCGCGTCGCCGTCGGGTCGGGGCAGTAGCTGTAGAAGGAGTAGAAGAGGAGAAACACGCCCAGCCACGAGAGCAGCAGCAGGCGCTGCGAGATCGCAAGAAGGCGGTCGAAGGCGACGAGGAAGCCAGCGGCGATGAGCGGCGTGAGCATCCCGCCGATCGCCATGACGTGCGTTCCGAGGCAGGGCGGCGTCCCGCCGAACGAGAAGAGGCGTCCCGCGCTGCCGTAGCCGGTCGCCCAGGGGCTGCCGTACAGCGTGTCGTGGTACCACATCAGCGCGGCGGCGAACGGCAGCGCGGCCGCGGCGGCGACGGCGAGCCGCGCCGGGCGGAATCCGATCGCGACGGCGAGCGGCAAGGCGAGGATGACGTTCGAAGGCCGCACGGCGACGCCGATGCAGAACGCCACGCTGCACGCCGCCGCCCAGCGCCAGGAGTGGCGCGACTTCAGCGCGCACCACACCGCCGCCAGCGTCCACGCCGTCGCCAGCACGTCGCTCATCGGCTGGAGGGACATGGAGATGAACACCGGGTAGGCGCCCAGGAGCGCCGCACCGGCGATCGCCCACCCGCGGCTCAACCCGAATTCGCCCGCCACCGCGACGAAGAGGAACAGCGAGGCGACGGCGGCGAGCGGCGCCACCAGGAACGGCGCCACCCGCCACCCGCCCACCGCCGCTGCCGCCGCGAGATGGAGCGGCGTCCCGACGGGGTAGGTCGGCACCATCCTCCCCCCGCCCGCCGGCATGAAGCCGTACGGCGTGAAGAGGTAGGCCATCGACGGCGGCAGCTTCGCCTTCGCGAGCGGCTCGATGGTGACGGAGGTGCGGCCGGAAGCAAGCAGCCGCGCCTCGCTGAGGTACCCGGAGGTATCGGGGCCGGCGGCGAAGAAGGAGGTGTTCGAGACCAGCAGCACGAAGTACCCGGCCACGAGCAGTCCGATCGCCCACCGCATTGCACCGCATCCTAGCGCAGCGTCCGCTCCGCGGCATTCACGTTGCACATGATTGTGTGCAGGAGGAGATACGCATGCCGGCAAAGAAACGGGAGCTCATCGAGCCGCATAAGGGAGACAAGCGCTACGTCCGCCGCGACGACCAGGGGCGGTTCAAGGAGTCGGACGACGTCAGCCGCTCCCTCTCCCAGGACCAGCGCCGCAAGGCGAAGACGGTGGCCAAGCCGGGCCAGGGAGACAAGGGGGACCGGAAGAGTTCTTCGAAGAAGAAGTAGAACGGGGCGCGGCGTAGCGCGAACGACACGTCACCGCTCGAGCGGCGTCAGATGTTCGCCGCCGCTCGAGCGTCCAGACGGGCGCGCAGTTCGACCGCACGCCTTTCGAGAAACTCACGATCGACCTCGCTCTTCACGGGCGCTCCCGCCGCACGCCGAAGATACTCGTCGGCGGACGCAAAGCGGCGCGCGTTGAATGCCCGCTCCGCCGCGCTCACGTACGCCGACGCCCTCCAATGCACGAGTGCGAGATCTTCGGCCTGTTCTTGCACCAGTCGCTCGACGTGCGCCCAGTCGCCTCTCCTCTCCGCAACGTCCTGCAGCTTTTCGTACACCCACAGCCGTTCCAGGCGCGCAAAGCGGATCGAGGGTCTCTCGAGCCGGCGACGCAGTCGCGGCTCGAGAGCACGCCCCAGCCCGAGTTGAACGGCAGCCCACTCGAGGAGATGCCGCACGATCATCGCAGGACCGAAAACGATCAGCTCAACTCGCGTCACGCTGCCCTGTCGACCTGGTCCCACCATTCCTTCCCTGGTCCATCGTCATCATCGTCATCATCGCCGGGCTCCGCGGGAGGCGTCCGGCAGGAGGCTTTGATCTCTTCCCACGGCATAGGGTAATAGTTTCCGAACCCGCTTCGGCACTTCTTGATGCGGTCCCATGCTGCCTTGATGCAATTGATCATGCATGCTTCGCGGTCGACCGTCCGGACGTCGAGCGCCACGAGGAGGCACTTGAACGCGCGCCCGATGAACTGCATGAAGCACTTGACGAAGCGCTTGCACACCGGATCGGTCCAGCAATAGAGGATCGCCATGATCGCCAGAAAGATGATCAGGTACAGCAGAAGTGCGGCCAGCAGCTCAGCGCCGATGGCAATGCCCGCGCCGAGTACGCCAGCTGCGACGGCGACGGGATTGTGGCCGCTCGGATCGGTGTAACGGATCGGGTTGTTGTAGACGTAAACGTACCGATGGAGACTCGGCGGGTTGCCGACGTTACCGCGATAGGAATCCTGCTGGATGAAGCGGCCGAGACTGGTGTCGTAGTAGCGCGCCCGGTATTGAATGAGCGTGCTGACGGACGTCTCGCGAGAGGTGAATCCGAGCCGCGTCGGCGGGATGCCCGACGGATCGGTGGTCCGCGTCATCTGACCGAAGGCGGTGTACCTTTGTCTGTACGCCATCTGGCCTGCGGTGTTACTCACAGCAGTGATGCTTCCCAGCCCGTCGCGGTGCAGGTAAGTGATGCGGTTGTTGTTCCTGCGCCATTCGGCGAGCGGTTCATCGATGGACGGTCCGTACAGGCGGTACGTCCACATTCCGTTGTTTCCGTCCGAATCGGCGATCGGGTTGCCGGCCGGGTCGTATTGCGGCCGTACCAGGCCACCCTCGATCGACGCACCGGCCATCTCCATGCGCTCGCCGTTGGGACCGTACTTGTTCGTTTCCGTGCCCGAGGGCGAGGCGATGTTCAACGGCCGATTGAGAACGTCGTAGGTGAACGTCGTCGCACCCGCCGGTCCGGTGCGCGAGGTGACATTCCCGTTGAAGTCGTAGCTGAGCGTCTCCGCACCCGCCTGCAGCAACTGATTGGCCACGTCGTAGCTGTACGTGGTCACCGTACCGGCTTCCGCGACGCGCGACGTCCGATTGCCTACCCGGTCGTACGTGAACTTTTCCGCCGTTCCATTGGAGTAGTTCGCCTCGGTGAGGCGATAGAGCTGGTCGTATCGATAAATCTCGACCTTCCCCTCGTGATCCGTTTTGGACGTCACATTGCCGACCGCATCGTACTGATACGACCATCCATCGACGACGTTCCCGGCGCTGTCGCGCGCCGCCATTGACAGCAGGCGACTCGCGTCGTCATAGGCATAGGCGGTCTTGATGCCGTTCGGGTACTGCAATTCGGTGCGGCGGTCCATTGCGTCGTAGCGGAAATGGAACTGCCCGAACAGCGAGTCCCGCATGGTGGTCAGACGGTTTTTCCCGTCATAGACGTACTCGACCGTCGACTGGGGCGTGATCAGCTTCGACCGGTTACCGTTTGCGTCGTACTGATAGACCGTCTTGTATCCGACGCGGTTATTCAGGATCGACGTAACCCGGTCGGCGGCATCGTGAGTATAGGTGTACGAGACGTTGGCGTTCGACGCCCCGGTCCGGCGGCCGAGCGAGTCGTAGGTGTAGGCGTCGCTCGTGCCGTCGGAGTATTCGACGAGCATCAGGCGGCGTCCGACGTAGGTGTGCGTGGTAGTCTGATTCTTCGCGTCGGTCCGCGTCCGGAGATTCCCGATCGCGTCGTACGTGTACGTCGTTTTGCGGGTCAGCGGATCCGTTTCCTCGACCAGCCGATTGAGCGCATCGTACTTGTACTTCCAGGTCGCGCCGTTTGCATCGGTCTGGGAGGTCTTGTTCCCGGCCGGGTCATAGGTGTAGGACGTCACGGAGCCATCGGCTTCCGTCACAGCGACGAGCCGGCCGGCGAGGTCGTACTCGTACCGTTTGGTGTTGCCGTTCGCGTCCGTCTCCGCCGTGATTCTGCCCGTTTTGTCGTACTGCAGACGCATCACGTTCGCCAGTGAGTCGGTCACGGCGACGATGCGGCCCATGTTGTCGAATTCCTGCTTCAGCACGTTCCCGTCGGGATCGATGATCTCGCAGACGTCCGTTGGTTTCGCGCCCGTCGTACAGGCCGAGCACGAGCTGCCGCCGCCGCTCCCGCCGATCGACGCGCAATAGGCGTACGTCCAGACTCCCCCGGCCGGATCGATCATCTTCGTGACGCGCCCCACGAGGTCGTACTGATACTTCGTAGTGTTGTCCTTCGCGTCGGTCCGGCTGACGAGATCGCCCGAGATCGCATACACCATCCTCGTCGTGCTACCGAGAGCGTCGGTGAAGGTCAAAAGGCGCCCTTCACCGTCGTACGTGAACCGGCTCGTGCCGCGGGCGGTGGTGATCGAGGTCCGGCGGCCGGCGTCGTCGTACGCGAACGCCGAAGAGTTGTTGTACGCGTCGGTCAGCGAGACCATGCGGTCCCTGCCGTCGTACCCGAATTTCGTTTCGTTTCCGGCCGGATCGCGAATCACTGAGATTCGTCCGATCGCGTCGGTCTGCACAGTGGTGGTGTTGTTCAGCGCGTCGGTGCGCGACTCCATTCCGCCGTTCGCATTCCACGTCGTGCGGGTGACGTTGCCGTTCGGGTCGGTCACGGCGATCGTCTGACCGTACTGGTCGTACTCGGTTTTCGTGATCTCGGTCCGGCCGTCGACCGTGCGGCGGGACTCGATCAGATTTCCGCCGGCGTCCCAGACGTTCGTGGTCTGGCCGGAGAGCTCGTCCGTTACTGTCAGTTCGCGAGAGTGCGGCCCGTATGTCGTCGCGATTACACCGCCGTCCGGCATGACCTGGCGTGTGACGTTCCCCTGCGCGTCGTACTCGAACGACGTGACGTTCCCGCGTGAGTCCATGACCGCGGTGCGGTGATTGTCAGCATTGAACGTGGCCGTGACGATGTTGCCTGCGGCGTCCGCCTCGAACGTGGCACGACCGAGCTCGTCGTATCCGACCAGCCCCTCGCCGCCGCGCTTGTTCGTGACGACAGTCTGCCGGCCGGCGATGTCGTACTGGAAGAACTCCTCGGCCCCTACGGCGTCCACATGGTGGAACATCCGGTCGTCGGTGTCGTAGTCGTACGACTGGGTGTTCCCGAGAGGATCCGCGAACGACGTCATGTTGTGCGCGAGGTCATAAGACATCGTGAAGCGCTTACCGGCCGTGTCCGTAAACGCGACGAGGTCGTCGCCGTCGTATTCGAACAGCGCTGTCCGGCCGATCACATCCGTGATGCGTGTGATCTTCCCCGCTTCGACGGTGAAGGACAGCGTAATCCTGCCCGACGGATCCTTGATGGTGGCCGGCAGCCCGGCGGCGTCGTGCTGGATGGTGACCGAGTTCCCGTTCAGATCGGAGATGGCCGAGATGTTTCCGCGCCCGTCGAAGTCATGACGGCTCCCGTCCTTGAACACCATGGCGTACCCCGCGCCGCTGGGCGTGAGCACGATGTGCTTGCCGGGTGGCGAGACGAAGGTGCTGCCGGTTCGCTGGAAGTGATGCTCGGTACCGTCGCCTTCGTGATACGTAACGGATCCGTCGGGATTTGTGACCACTCGCTCGCCGTAGTTGAACGTCCAGCCGTAGCCGAATGGTCCGTTGTACGAGGACCGGCTGTTGTAGGTGCGCTTGAGAAGGACGGGGATGCCGCGCGCGACGATGCGGAAGTCGGAGATCGTCCGGTGCATATTGCCGGAGGTGACGTTCACCGGATCCGATTTTGTCGCTGAAGGAGCCTCGGCGGCGCGATCGGGATTGATCCCCATCATGTCGAGGATCTCGCGCGTCACATCACCGATCGGCGAATCGTCGAGCCACCCTTCCGAGCCGAGCAGTACGTCGCCGACCGTGGTTTCCTTCCCCGTCGTCGAGCCGCCCGCCAACCCGCCCGAGATCGGGTACGTCGCCGCCCCCGTCTGCGGGTCCTGCAGGATGTAGCCGGCGCCGGACCAGCGATTGAGCGTGAGCTCTGAGGACGGGATCTTCGCGATCCGCCCTTGCGCCACAGCCCCGCGGATCTCCGCCTCGACGTCAGCCGAGAGGTTCACCGCGTTCAGGACCGTGTTGACGTTGGACGAGTTGACGGTGTGAATCTGCTGCCCGCCCATGCGCGCGAGGAGCAGCGCCTTTACGGCGGAGATGCCCTGCTGGCTCTCCATCTCCTCCCAGATCGCCCCTTCGAGGTACGAGCTCTGGAGGCCGGCGAGCGCCAGCGCCTGGGCGCGGTTGGAGAGGTCGTTGTTGATCGGGACGATGCCCACCAGGAGGCGGGAGACGTCGATGTTGTTCTCGGCCGCGTTCAGGCGGACGGCGGCGCCGGCGACGTTGTAGGTGATGTCGATCTGGCGGCGGACGTCGGCTTCGAACGTACGCTTGACCGGGCGCTGCCAGCGGACACCGGCGGCGAAGTTGATGCCGTCGTCGACGTGCTGCATGTAGCGGAGGCCGACCAGGAAGAGCTTCTCGGAGAGGATCGCCTCCTCGTTCGTCAGCGCCTTGAGGCGGTTGATGCGCGACTCGATCAGCGAGTCGGGGAAGGAGCCGGGGTCGAGCACGATCGCGTGCGTCTCACCCGCCACCAGCTCGTGGTGCGTGAAGTCGTCGGCCACATTGGGCTGGCGGAAGGTCGTGTTGAGGTCGAGCACCGCGCCCGCGGGAACGGGGCTGCCGTCGGCCACCGGCTGGTCGTCGATCGAGAAGACCGGCTTGAGCTTGATGAGATACGCCGGCGTGTTGAACAGGCCGCCGTAGCTGGCGATGGTCGCCGCGTCGTCCGCCGTGGCCGGCGGGAAGGTGATGGAGAGCTTCTTCCCCCACAGCTCCGCCAGCGAGGCGGTGTAGCTCGAGAGCACCGCGCCGTTGATGTCGGTGACGTTCATCGTCACCGACTGCATCTGCTCCGCCGGTACGGCCGCGTTCACGCCGCCGACCGTGTCGATGCGCGTCGTCAACGTCGCCGGGACGAAGGGGAAGTTCGCGGCACGGATGCGGCCCGCCTTCGCGACCTGCGAGAGGTTCACGCAGTCGATGTCGTTCGCGCGGATGTAGTTCCAGATCTTGTCGCCGTAAAAGTCGGCGGGAGGACGGATCGCGGAGCTCTGGAGGTACTCATCCTCGTTCCACGCCACCTTGCCGTTGATGGCGATGCCGGGCTGGTACTCGTAACGCTTGAAGCTCGGGTCCATGCGCACCCAGGTGTCGGGGGTGCCGTTCGTCGCGCCGCGGTTCGGGATGTAGGGGATGTGCGCGCGCACCCAGACGTGCGACATCTGGACGGCGATCGGCTGGTTCTTGGCCGTCAGGAGCAGGCCGTCGAAGCCTGCCGTCGCCAGGAGGTTGCCGGCCTGGAGCGGATCCTCGGTGCCGACGAGGTTCATCGCCTTCGCGATCGGCAGCGTGACCTTCCCCCACTCCAACCGCGCGTCGTAGCCGCGCGCGGCGAGGAGATCGCGGAGCAGCAGCGCCTGGTCCCAGTCGTTGCCGGCCCGCTCCTGCAGCGTGCCGAGGGAGCCCTTGGCCACGCCGCTGTACGACTGCCACTCGATGTTGTCGTGCACCCAGGAGAAGATCTTCGCCGGCGTGCCGAGCGTGTTGGCGAGCGCCGTCACTTCACCTGCTACCGAGAGCGCGGCAAGACGAGGAGCGGCGCTCGCCGGCGCCGGGACGGCCGCCGACTGCGCGACGACCGACGGGGTGGTCGCGGCGGCGCCGGCGGCGTCGTCGCCGTAGCTCGAGCCGGCCGACGTCGTCGGGGCGAAGCGGTAGGTGTCTTTCACCGGGAAGGGATCGCGCGTCCAACGCGGCTTGCTGTTGCGGACCGTGAGCGTCCCCGACACCGCGTTGCGGAGCTGCACGAGCGTCGACTCGAGGTTGTCCTCGTCGAGCGCCCGCGGCGCGTTGATGACCGACTTCACCCGTTTCTGCAGCTCCTTGATTTCGCGGCGCATCTGCGCGTCGCGCGACCTGGCCACGCCGGGTGCGTCGTCCTTCACCGCCGGGAGGAAGTCCTTGTCGATCAGACGGAGCACCGACTGCAGCTCGGCCTTGATCTGCCCCTTCTTCTTCCCCCGCACGCTGTCGGGCGACAGCGAGACCTGCACGAGCTGCGCGATGCGCGCGAGCGTGGTGTCCGCCGCGACGAGCGCGTAGCGGTCCTTCACCCGCTGGATCGACTCGCGCACGCTCGCCGGCTGCGCGTTGTTCTCAACCGCGGCCTCCGACTGCAGCCCGAGCCGCGCCGAGACCTGGTTGAAGAGCGAGCGGAAATCGAAGCGGGTCCGTCCCTGCGGATGGAGCAGGAACTCGGGGTCGACGTTCATCTTCGCCGCGATGGCGCGGATGTTCGCCTCCTTCTGTCGCTCCACTTCCAGCGCGTAGAGATAGTTCCGCGGGTCGATGGAGACGTGGATCGTCGCCGCCAGCAGGCCGGTGGTCAGGACTCGCCCGGCCGCGGTTCGGAGGATGCGTCGCAAGGTCTTCATGTGCTCTTCCTTTTCCTCAGACTCGGCTCTGCCACCAGACCAGCAGGCGGTCGGCGTCATTGCGAGCGGCGGTTGTGTCCACGGACACAGTCCGCAGGGATTCGATCAATTGGAGAATGCGGGTGATGGCGGCAGGGGCTTTCGTCACCCCCAGCGCCTTCACCGCCGCGAGGTGCGCCTGCGCGTCGCTGATGCTCTTGCGGTCCCCTGCCGGAGCGGTGGCGGCGAGCGCCTCGAGATCGGAGGCAAGCGCCGCTTCGATCGCCACCCGGTCGGCGGCGACCACGACCTCGAGCGTCTTCGTCACCACCGCCGTCTGGCCTGCGAAGCCAGCCGTACCGGTGATGGTGTACGGACCGGCCGCATCCGGCAGCCGCACCCAGAGATAGAGGTGGAACGGCTCGCCGTTCGACGTGATGCTCCACTCGCCCGGCGCGGTCGACGTGAGCGCCGGCGACGCGTGCACGAGCGACATGCCCTGCGGCACCGTGAAGCCGATGGTCAGGCTCGCCGGCGCGCCGGGAGGCGGCGTGACGGTGAAGTCGATCGGCACCACCTGGCGCGCGTCGTACGTATGGACGCGGGCGACGTAGTTCACCGAATCGACCAGGAGCTTCGCGACATCCGGCGTGCGGGTCTTCTCCGTGTCGAACGGCACCACCACGACGCGGCCGGCGCCGAAGGTGTGGTACGAGATGGCCGGTGCCTGCGTGGCGGAGATCTTCGCCGCCGCCTGCGCCCCTTCCAGCCCGACCTTCACGCCGTCGCCGTTGAGCGTGATCTGGCTCGCGGCCGTGAACGGCGTCTGGAGCAGATCGAGCAGCGTCGACGGTCCGGCGAGCTTGCCGTTGAACTTCGCGCCGAGCGCGGGAGCCAGCTTCGGCATCGCGTCGGGGTGACCCTTGATGAGCAGCAGGCCGAGTCCGCCGCGGACCGTTTCCACCAGCTCGTCGTCGATCTTCGCCTGATACGGACCCTGCTGGTAGAGCACGACCTCGTCGTACGCGCCGGTGCGGAACGCCGCCAGCGCCTCCGTCTGCGTGCCGACCAGCGTCCAGGGGATCCCGGCCGCCGTCAGCGTCTGCGTGAGGAACGCCGGTGCCACCGCCGTGCACGGCGTCGCCGAGTTGCCGTTCGCGCAGTCGGCCCAGATGAGCACGCGCGACGGACCGCCGGTGGAGAGCTCGAGCTTCAGCGGCGGAGCCTTCACCTCGAACGTGGTGTTCGACAGCGGCACCGCGCTGCCGGTGATCATCGAGACGAGGTACGCCTGGTAGGTCTGCAGCGGCATCGTCGCCGTGGCATGCGTCAGGTCGAGCGTGTACGTCGCGTCCGCGCCGATGGAGGCGGTGAAGTTCAGCGTCGCCACCGGCGCCTGCGTCTCCGGATCGAGGATCGTCACGGCGAACGGAGCGTCGGTGAGGGCGCTGTTGCCGCCGTTCGTGATGCTGATCGAGATCGGCAGCGACTCGCCCTGCTGGACGGTCGCCGGCGTGGTGATGGTGCCGCTCACGCCCTTCCCGCTGACGGCGGTCGAACGGAGCTCGAAGGCGGCGCTGGTCTCCGCGAGCTGCGCGCCCGACGAGTCGAGCACGACCAGTTTCGCGGTGTACGTGCCCGGCTCCGAGCTGCCGGCCGACCACGCGAGACGTGCCGCCACCGCCTGGCCCGGGATGAGCGACGCGATCGGCGTCGTCTTCGTCGCCTTGACGGTGTCCGCCGCGTCGAGCACCGACACGACCGCGTTTACGTTCGTGAGGGTGACGTTGCCGGCGTCGTAACGCACGCTGCCGTTCGCGCGCACCGTCTCGCCGCTGTCGTAGACCGGCTTGTCGGTGACGATCGAGCCGGACACTTCCGCGGCCGGCGTGATGGAGAACGCCGCCGAGGCATCCGTCACGAACGAGCCGAACTGCTTCAGCGTGCCGAGGACCGAGTACGGGCCGGTGGCCGTCGAGCCGGTGTTCCAGGTGAACTTGCGGGTGACGGTGCCGTGCGTCAGCACGCGGGCGTTGCCCACGACCACCGACGACGGATCGGCAGCCGGGAAGCTCGTGTAGAGACTGTTCGGCGGCAGGATCTCCCAGCCCTTGCCGGGCGGCGCCCACGCCAGCGAGAGGTACTCGCCGCCGCCCCACTCGAACATCGTGACGCGGAAGCTGTGGAAGCCGGCGGTGAGCTGCTTCGAGGCGTAGCGGTGGATGACGCCGTGGCCGCCGCCGTTATTGATCAACTCGACGCCGTCGATGCTGAGCCACGACCCGTCGTCAGAGCCGAGCTCGAACTGGTAAGTCCCGGTCACCGGGGCGTAGACGACGCCGGTCCAGACGACGACGAAGAAGTCGCGCTGCACGCCCGCGGGGAACGCGCTGGCCATGTAGCTGTTCGTCTCGAGCCTAGTCAGGAGCGGCGGCTCGAAGTACTTCACGTCCTTCTCGAAGCTGACGTAGCCACCCTGCTTCGCCGTGTCGAGCGCGTAGTACCGCCCCAGGAAGCCCTGGCCGCTGGCGGTGCTGCTGCCGTTGCTGGCGCGCGAGCGGTCGAACATCGAGGCCGGCTTGAAGCCGTTCTCGATGGTGTCGAAGTAGATGTGCAGCCCGACGGTCGTCCCTGCCGCGGCGCTGTCGGGAATCGTCACCACCAGCTTGCCGGCGTCCGGATTGGAGGTGCCGTCGGGCTGGAAGTTGTAGAACAGCTCCTGCGCCGCGGCGTTGTCGGCCGTGACGCGGATGGAGTTGGTGTCGAAGGTCCCGGTGGCGCCGAGGGCCGCCAGCTTGGCGCCGAAGTCGACTGACATGATCACCAGGCGGTTCACGCCGCCGTTCGTGACCGGCACCGTGACCGGAATGGCGTAGTTCCACGCCGGGAACGGATCGGCCGGGAAGCCTTCGATGACGTCGTCGGTGATGACGGTGGCGACGGTGGTGCCGTTGTCGTCGCGGATGACGACGTCATTGGTGACGCCGACTGTCGCCGCGCCGACGTTCTCGGCCACCTCGGTGATCTCCACCTGCGTGTTCGGCGCGTAGCTCGGCTTGTCGGTGGAGATGGAGAGCCGCAGCGGCGCGAACCCGGTCACCTGCGGGATGTCGAGGTTCCGCGACGTCTTCTCGCCGGTGTACGGATGCGTGTAGTTGAGCGTGGCCCGTCCGACGACCGGCCGCTGCTCGTTGTTGCCGATGCCGTTCAGGTTGACGTTGAGCAGCAGCTCCTGTCCGGCTTCGTTGACGTCCTTGAGCTTCCACTTGAGCTGCTTGCCGCCGGCGACGGGGTTGACCGACAGCGGCACCGGCGACGCCGAGACGTACTCGGTGTCGGTCGGGAGGAAGACGTCGTAGTCGACGTCGAACTGGCCGAGGCGGAGGAAGGCCGCCGGCAGCGCGATCATCGCCCAGGTGGTCTCGTCCACCCAGTGCTCCTGGTTGTTGTCGTTCCGGGCCTCGCGCCATGCGCCGTTCGGCTGCTGGTGATTGAGCAGCCAGACGATGGCCGTGCGGATGGACGGGTCGCTGCCCGGCACCCCCGCCAGCGAGAGCGCGTAGAGACTCTGCGCGTTGCGGATGATCGGTTCATCCGGCGTGGTGAACGTGCCGAACGAGCCGTCGGCCTGCTGCACCGACCGTAAGTACGCGGCGATGGTGTCGATCCGTTTTCGGACCGTCGATGCGAGCGCCTCGTCCGAGATCTGCGGCAGTGCTGCCGAGAGTCCGATGGAGGTCCGCGCCGCCCATTCCGGCCCGCGCGACACGGCATTCCCCTGCCAGTCGTACCGCATGGTCCAGTTGACGGCCGAGATCATCGAGTCGTAGTAGCGCTTGTCCTTGGTGAGCTCCCACCCGCGCGCCATGGCGATGATGCCCATCATGGTGTGGGCCTCGCGGCTGCCGTAGGAGATGAAGCAGTGGTCGCACTCCCAGGCACCGTCCTGCGAGCCGCCCTTGTTCTGCAGCTCGAGCATGCCCTCGAGCGAGCGGATGAGATACGGCTTCGCGCGCTCGCCGTCGTGCCAGTAGGCCAGCGACCAGGCACCGACCGCGGTTGTGGAGCGGCGCTCGCCCCAGCCGTGCCACATGCCGTTGCTCCACTGGTTGTTGGCCGTGGAGAGGAAGATGCGCTCCGCGACGACGGTGTCGACCGTGACGCCGGAGACTTTGCGCGACTCTTCGAACGACACCATGCCCTGCGCCGTCACGTGGCAGCGGAAGCAGAAGTCGGCGTTGAGATCGGCGTTGATGTACTGCGCCTGCCAGTTGAGGCCGCGCTGGATGTGCGTCTTCAGCAGCGGCACGAGCGGATCGTCGGGGACGATGATCGTGTTGCCGCGGCTGATCTTCGTGTGCGCCTGCACGAGCGGCACGGAGACCGGCACCAGCTTCGGCGCGGCCGTCATCATCGCGGCGGCGAACGGCGCCACCTTGATGGCCTTCGGCCCGGCGATGAGGGTGATGCTCTCGTCCGACGGCGTCACCACCACGGTGTACTCACCCTCGGAGGCGGGCGTGAACTTGCCGAGCTTCACGATGGCGATGTCGTTCTTCGGCAGCGTGGCCACGGAGGCGCTGCCGTCGAACCCGGTGCCGGCGCCACCGCTGACGGTGTAGCGGAGGGTCAGGTTGGAGAGCGGCACGTTGCCGATGTTCTTGATGAAGATCGAAACGTCGACCGGCGAGCCCGGCTCGACCGCCGGCGGGTTGAGGCTGATCGTGCCGGAGAGCTTCCGCACCGGATCGGGCGACGTGACGTTGAGCGAGTAGATGCCGCGGTTGTTCGTCTCGTCGTCTTCCGCGACCACACCGGCCGGATCGAAGACGACGTAGATCGCCTGCGGCCCGAGCGGCGCCGTCACGGTCCAGCGGAAGGAGGCGGTCGCCGAGTGCGAGCCGCGCGTCGAGCTGGTCGGCGCGGTCAGCACGCCGGAGATCGGCGCGCCGCCGGCCGACGGGTTGCCGAGGTAGAACTGCGCTTTGACCTGCGACTCGGAGACGGCGCCGAAGAGGCGCGCCACCGCCACGAAGTCGATGGTGTCGCCCTGGCGCGGCTCGGGGTCGCTGACCAGCAGCAGCGCGGTGTCGGCCATGATGTCGGAGCTGAACTGGACCGAGACGTCGGTCGAGCGGTTGTCGCTCTCGTCGCACTCGGTGACCAGGCCGGGGCCGTCGGCCACGGCGTAGACCGCGGTCGTGGCCGCCGACGGATTGGCGATGACGAGCTGCACGTCGGCGTACGCTCCCGGCCGCAGTTGCGGAACCGTCGCGGTGCCGAGGAGCGTGGTGCCGCCGGCGCTGACGGCGTGGAACGCGACGCCGCTCTGCACCGCGGTGGCGGAACCGTTGTTGCCGACGCGCGCGATCACCTTCGCGCTGGCCGGATAGCCGCTGCCGTCGAAGCGGACGTACGACGCGGTGAGGTTCGACCGCGGGACGTCGCTCACGCGGCAGTCCTGCCACAGGTCGAGGAGGTTGTTGCTCTCATCCGTCTCGCTGACGGCGTTCGAGCTGTCGATGTAGACGGCCAGCTTGCCCGGGAGGAAGCGGAGCGTGCCCTGCACCGCGACCTCGACGTTCTGCGGCGTCACGCCCGCGTCGACCAGCGCCGAGCCGAGCGCCTTGTCGACCTCGGAGTCGTACGCGAGGTCGCCGTCGGCATCCTCGAACACCAGCACGGTGAACGTCTTCGTGCCCGGCGTATTGAGGCGCAGCTTCACGTTGCCGCTGATGGAGAGCTCGCTCGCGCTGATGGTGAGTCCGGTCGTGTCGATGGCCACGTCGCGCGCGACGGTGGTGTCGAGCGAGAGATCGGCCTCGTCGCCCGAGCCGCTGTAGAAGCGGGTGGCGCGGTTGTTCGAGAAGTCGGTCTCGACGACCGACTCGTCGCCGTTGACGACGACCGTCGCGAACCGCTGGCCGGCGCGCGCGGCGAAGGACGCCGGCACGTTGACCGAGCCCTGCGCCGGGACGTCGACGCGCGTCTCGAAGACGACCCGTCCGCCGCTGCCGGTCGCGTCGTCGTACACCACGACGGACACGTTGCTCGCCGCGAGCATGCCGCGGTTGCGGACGGTGATGGTGGCGCTGAGGGTCTGGCCGGCGGAGACGTTCGTCGCCGAGAGGGCGATGTCGTCGCGCGTGACGGCCAGGTCGGACCAGGAGTCGGTGAGCACCGCGTAGGCGGCGTTGTTCGACTCGTCGATCTCCGGGAGGATCTTGTCGGGATCAGCGACCGCGTAGACCGCGATCGAGTCGGCGAGCGTGACGTAAGTGCGCTCGAGCGTGACGCTGCTCTGCGCGCCGACCGAGAGCGGCACGATCGCGATCAGCTTGCCGCCGTGACCCGGCGCGCCGTCGTAGAAGCCGAGGGTCGACTCACCTGCCTCGCTGCCGCCGTTCTCAACGGTCGCGCGGATGGTGATCGACTGGCCGGCCGCCGGACGCGACGGATTCGCCGTCACGGTCGCGACCTTGAAGTCGACGTTCGACGCCGGGCTCACGCTGATGCTGCGCGAGGCGGTGTTGTTCGTCTCGTTCGACTCGGCGATGGTGTTGTCGGGGTCGACGACAGCGCGGATCGAGTGGGTGCCGCCCGCCAGCGTTGCCGTCGCGGAGACGATCTGGCCGGAGCCGAGCGGCAGGGCCGCGATCGTGCCGCGCGTCAGCAGCGTGGAGGTGGCGCCGAGGTCGTCGTACAGCGCCCACGAGATCGACGAGGCGTCGCCCTTCCCGGCGTTGCGGATCGTCACCGTCACCGTGGCCTGCTGGCCCGGCTGGAGTTGCGACGGCGAGGTGTTGATGTCGGACGCGAAGACCTGCAGGTCGGGCTGACCGGCGGAGGCGCCGACGTTGATCGCGACCGCGGCCTTGTTGTTGGTCTCGTCGGTTTCGGTGATGGCGTTCGCCGGATCGAAGACGACGACGATGCTCTGCACACCGACCGGCGCGGTGACGTTCCAGGCCATCGTGGCGCCGGCGAGGCGGCGGTCACCCTCGGTCGTGACGGTCACCGGGAGCGGCGCGCTGAGCGCCGCGCCGCCCGCGGCCGGGTCGCCGAGGTAGAACTGCGCCCGGACGTTGGCCGGGTTGACGGCCGCGGAGATCTCGGCGGTGGCGATGAGCTCGATCGTCTCGCCGCGCCGCGGCTGCGGGTCGCTGACCACGAGCGAGGTCGGGGTGACGAGGATGTCGGTGGTGAGGCGGACCGAGACGGTCTGCGACTTGTTGTCGGTCTCGTTGCACTCGACCACTTCGCCCGAGTTGGCGGTGCCGCCGTCGTCGACCACGGCGTAGAAGCCGGTGGTGTCGGCGGGCGGGTTGGCGAACGTGAACGTCACGTCCTCGTAGTCGCCCGGCGGGAGGTCGCGCAGCGTGGCGGTTCCGGCGAGCGCGGTCGTGTTCCCGCTGACGCGGTAGAAGGCGACCTTCGTGTCGATGGCCTGGAACCAGCCGTTGTTGCCGGCGCGCACCGTCAGCTTCGCGCTGGCGGGGAAGCCGCTCGTGTCGGCGCGCATGTACGAGGCGGTGAGGTTCGGCTGGCCGGTCACGCCGATGGCGGTCGCCGGCTGCGGCGCGTTGGAGCGGAAGTGCGTCTTCGAGAAGGCGGTCGGCGTGACCACCGCCGGGATGCCGGCGCGCTCGTTGGAGACGTTCGCGACGTTGTAGGAGAGCTGGTTGAAGACGCCGCGCGTCCCGTTCCAGCGGGGGTCGCTGATGATCTTCATGCCGTCGTTGCCCGGGACGGCGACGTCGGTGCGGCCGTCGCCGTCGATGTCGGCGACGACCGGCGCGGTCGGGAAGAACTGCGACTGCCCGTTCGCCATCTCGTAGAGCGTCGCGCCGTCGCTCGCGCGCAGCAGGTAGAACTTCTGCCGCGCGGCGTAGGCCAGCGTCATGCCGGAGCCGAAGTCGAACGCCGTGGCGGAGGCGGTGGTGATGATTCCGAACGAGAAATCTTCGGTGGTTTTCTTCGTCCACTTCACCGCGCCGGTGACGCCGTTGAAGACGGTGTAGTAGCCGTCACCCGCGACGCCGACCCAGGGGCCGGTGCTACCGTCCATGAAGACCGTCGGCGCGCCGCCCATGCGGGCGCCGTTGGGGATGTTCACCGGACCCCACACCGTCCCGCCGTCGGTGCCGCGGAGCAGCGTGACGCGGCCGTGTGCCACGAGGACGACCGAGGGGGTGGTCTGTCCGGGCAGCGTCACCGCGCCGGCGTAGCCGTCACCGAGGTCGCCGCGATGCCAGAGGATCGTGCCGTCCGCGCGGTAGGCGGTGCTGCCGGCGACGACTTCGAGCTTTCCGTCGCCGGTCAGGTCGACGGTGATCGGCGCCTCCTGGTCGGGGAAGTTCTCGTTGTAGAGGTCCCAGCCGTGGTCGTTGAAGGCGCGGCCCGAGCTGCCGGTGCCGACCCACTTGATCGTGCCGTCGGCGCCGTTGAGCACCGTGCGGCCGACGACGATCTCGACGGCGCCGTCGCCCTCGAGGTCGGCGATCGCGGGGGCGCCGATGTAGGTGAAGTCCTTGAAGAAGAGCCACGGCTCCCAGTCGGGATGGATGTCGATCTCGGGGCTCTGCCACTTGGTGTTGCCGTTGACGTCGAGCGCCACGATGCGGTGGCGGTAGTTCGCCGCCAGGATCTCCGGGATGCCGTCGCCGTCGAGATCGCCGATGGCGGACGAGAGCTGGCGTCCGAAGAAGCCGAAGTTGCGGATCCAGAGACGCTGTCCGTTGTCGCCGCGATGCAGCGCGATCGCGCCGCCAGTGGCGTGCACGATGTACGGCGCGTCGTTGTCGTCGACGATGTCGTCGCCGTTCGTGTCGCGGAAGCGCGCCACCGGTGCCAGGTTCCGCGCGATCTGGTTCGTGCGCCACTTGATGCCCGGCACGAAGCCGGCCGCCTGGTTCTGGCAGTCCTGCCAGACGTCGATGAAGTTGTTCCCCTCGTTGTTCTCGGCGATGGCGTTGCTGCTGTCGAGGTGCAGCACCAGCTTGCCGGGCGCGAAGCGGAGGGTGCCCTGTCCGCCGACCGAGATGTACTGCGTGGAAGGACCGGCGGGAACGAGCGTCGAGCCGAGCGCCGTGTCCACCTCGCCGTTGAAGGCGAGGTCGCCGTCGACGTCCTCGAACAGCGTGACGGTGAACGGCCGCGCCACCGGCGTGACGAGGTTCATCCCGATGGTGCCGCTGATGGTGAGCGTCGCCTGGTCGACCACCAGCTTCGTGGTGTCGATGGCGGAGGCGCGCGCACCGTTCAGCCGCACGTCCCCTTCCGACCCGGCCGGCGTGTAGAGCTTCGTGACGCGGTTGTTCGCGTACGTCGGCTCGAACACGCTGTGTCCGTCGTTGACCTCGGCCGTCGCGAAGCGCTGGCCGGCGCGCACGTTCCACGACACCGGCACCACCGTCTTGCCCATGCCCGGGACGTCGATGGTCGTGTCGAGGACCTTGATGCCACCGTTCTGCGGAAGGTCGTCGTGCACGACGACGCGCACCGCGGTCGCCGGGAGAACGCCGTTGTTGCGGACGACGAGCCGCGCCTCGAGCTTGGCGCCGTTCGACAGCGTGGCGCGCGGCAGGACGAAGCCCTCGCGCGTGAGCACGAGGTCCGCGAACTGGTCGGTCAGCAGCGCGTGGCCGCCGTTGTTGCCCTCGTCGACCTCAGGCAGCAGGTCGTCGGGATCGGCGACCGCGTAGACGACGCGCGAGGTCGCCGAGGCGACGTGCGTGACCTGCACCTGCGTCGTCGACTGCGCGGCGATCGTGATCGGCATGGCGGCGATGACGACGCCGCCGGCGTTCGGGACGCCGTCGTAGAACGCGACCGTCGACGTGACCCGCTCGAGGCCGGCGTTGTCGATCGTGGCCACGATCCCGAACGACTGCCCCTCGGTGGGACGCTGCGGATCGGTCCAGACCTCGCCCGCGCGGATGCGCAGGTCGACGTTCGCCGCCGCGGTGACGCTGATCGACTTCGAGGCCTGGTTGTTCGCCTCGTTCGACTCGGTGAGCTGCGCGTCGGGATCGGCCACGGCGCGGATCGTGTGCGTGCCGGCAGGCAGCGTGACGGGGATCGAGACCACCGCCGCCCCTTCCGCGGCGATCGACTCCACCGTCGCCTTCTTCAGCAGGGTCTCCTTGCCGCCGGTGACCTGATAGATCGCGTAGCCGGCGTTCTTCGCCTCCCCTTCCCCGTTGTTGCGGATGGTGACGTTGAGCGAGCCTTCCTGGTTCGGCTGCAGCCGCGCGGGCGCGCTGACGATGTCGGCCGAGAACACCTGCAGGTCGGGCTTGCCGGCGACGGCCAGCGTGGCCGTCGAGGCGTTGTCGTCCTTGCGCATCTCGTCGACGGCGTTCTGCGGGTCGACGACCGCGGCGATGGTCTGCGTCCCGGTGAGCGTCGTGGCGGCGAAGGTCAGCGTGACGGTGCGCGTCTGGCCGGCGGCCAGCGTGGCGAAGTTCGAGGTGGCGAGCTCGCGCCCCTTCACGTCCCCGACGTAGAGCTTCACGGTCGTGGCGGCGTTCGAGATCGCGGAGCCGATGTTCGTCACCTTGACCGACGCCGAGACGTTCGCGCCCTCGTTGACCGAGGAGGGGGTGAGCGTGAAGTCGCCGGTCTTGATGGCGAGGTTCGACTTGTTCGCCGCGTACGCCTCGAGCACGCGCGCGGTGAGGTACGCGTCGCCGCTCCACGAGCCGTCGGCCGACTGCTGCGTCGTGAGGTAAGCCAGCGTGGCGGTGGCGGTCTGCGAGAGCGGATAGCCGGAGAGGGCGAGCGCGCGGAACGCCGTCGCCGTCTCGAGCGGACCGATGCCGATGCTGCCGTCCGGGTTCATGCGCGCGGCGAGATACGCCTGCGCGGCGGCAACGGTGGCGGGCGGCGCCTGCTGCGCCGCCGTCGACGAAAGCGCGGCCAGCACCTCGGCAGTCAGGACGGGATTGCTGGCGAAGCCGGTGTCGATGCCCCAGCCGCCGTCGGCGTTCTGGCGCGTGATGAGCGTCGTCACCACGCCGGCGATCGCGGTCAGGTATTTCCCTTCCTGCGTCGCCAGCGCCTGCAGCGCCAGCGCGGAGTCGTAGCTGTCGCCGGTGTGGTCGATGAAGCCGCCGTAGTCAGGCCCGGCGGTGGAGCGCTGCAGCGAGAGACGCTGCAGGCTCGCCGAGGCGTCGTACTTGGCGAGCGACAGCGCGACACTCTGCTCGGCGAGGAACTGGTTCGCCTCGAAACCCCGCTGGCTGCCGAGCCACGCCACGCCGGCCGTCAGCGACGGCGACGTCGAGCGGTGCAGCGAGAGCGCGATCAGCGCGCGGGCGGTATCCCGCGGAACGAGGTCGGGATGGCTGCCCCAGGTGCCGTTCGCGTTCTGATGCGAGGCGAGCCAGTTCAGGCCCCCGTTCACGGGCGTGGTCTGGGCGATCGCCGTCGTCGCGAGAATCAAAAAAGCGAGCGATGCCCACATCGCGGCGCGGCCGCGCAATGCTGTCATGGAGTGCTCCTGGTACTGCTGAAATCACCGGGGGAAGCGGATGGCGCGCAGGATAAATGGGCGACTTATGAGCGTCAACGCTCAGAAACGGAAAAATCGCCGTCCGGATGGCCGGTATGGCTACCGGCGGTCCATTATTGGACTCGCGCGAACGCCTGCTCGAGCGTCTTTAACGCCGCGTCGTCCGGCTTCTGGCCCTGCAGAATGGCGAATGATTTCTTCGCCCGGTCCATGTGCCCCAGCTCGAGCAGCATCGCCGTCATGTTGTAGCGTGCCTGCCAGTGCGCCGGCTCTTTGAGCGTGACGAATTCGAACGTGGCCAGCGCCTGCTCCTTGCGCCCGAGCTGCCGCAGGCAGACGCCGAGGTCCGTGGCCGCGTCGGCGTCGAAACGGATGGCGAGCGCGCTTTCATAGGCGGCGATCGCCTCTTCACAGCGCTGCGCGTCCATTGCGGCATTTCCCTTTGCACGCGCCGTTTCGAAGGGGTCCGCGGCCGGTGCCGCGGTCGCCTGCTGCGGGACGACGGTCTGTGGCTGGCGGCCGACATTCGGCGCGACGAGAAATACGCCGACGAGGACGCCGATCACGAACGCCGCACCAGCGATAAATCCTGCGCGCATTTCCGCGAGATTAACCGCCGCCGCGTCATGCGGCAAGCCGCTGGAGCGGCGTGCAGCCGCGGTAGCATCGCGGCGGCCGATGTTCGAACAGACGCGCGTGACGTCGAGAAGCCGCGGGCCGCTGTCGCTGCTCGCCGGCGGCGCAATGACCCTTCTCGGCTACTACGGACTGCCCTGGTGGGCCGGATGGCCGGCGTACGCGGTGCTGGCGCGTGCCGAGTCGGCGTGGACGCTCTCCGAGCGCGGCGCCACGTGGCAGTTCGCCTTCTTCGCGGCCGCCGTGCTGGTGAACGTGCTCTGCTGGGCGCTGCTCGTGCGGCTCCTGTTGCGCGTCTTACAACGGCTCAGGCAACGAGGTGATCGCCCGCCGCTTGCGTGACTCCGGCGAGTCGCGCCTGGCGCGCCGCCACGCAGCCGCCCACGATTCCCGCCAGGTCGGCGGAGTCGATCGGCTTGCGCACGATCGCCTGGGCGATGTCGCCGGGGAGCAGCGGCATCTCCCGCTCCGGCGTTCCGGTGACGATCAGGATCACCGGCTTCCGCTCCTCCGGCTCGTTCCAGCTCAGCATCTCGCTGAGGACGCCGGTGCCGTCCAGCTCCGGCATCTCCAAGTCGAGGAGCACGACCGAGTAGGTGGTGACGCGGAGATAGCCGAGAGCCTCGACGCCGTGGCTGGCGGCCTCGCAGGTGAGGCCGGTCCGCTCCAGCATGGCGCAGAGCAGCCGCCGCACCTCCTCGTCATCGTCCACGATCAGCACGTCTTTACTGCGCCGGGTTTCCATCCGCACCTCCGCGAACCTTCGAACCGCACGCAGGTTGCGAGCGGCGTTACGGCGGCTAGGTTCGATGGCGAGGCTGATGCGTAGAAGAGCGCGAGGCGCCGAGCATCAAAGGTAGCGGCGGCTCCACCGTAACACCCGCCCGATGAAAAAGATACGCCCGCTCCTCTACGGCTTCGGGCGCCAGTCCGTCGGCTTACCCGCCAGGTAGTCCCGCGCGCGCTGCAGCGTGAGCTCATTGCCGGAGCCGAAGAACTTGTAGAGCGTGTCCCATTCGGCCCCGCTCTTCCACGGCAGCATCTCCACCGTCACGCGCGTCTTGCCGCGGCCGATGTCGTCGAACGAGACGAGGCTCAACACCTCGTTCTGGATGTTCCCCGGCGCGCCGATCCTGCCGTCGGGCGTAGCTCGACTCCGAAATCCCTCTTCTTGTCGCTCTACGCCGCGCCGACCATGCGTTTCGAGCGGCGGTCGCCGTCGGACGGGCCGCAGCAGGCCTTCACGTAGCCGGCCAGCTCGTTGACGTCGAACGGCTTGAAGACGATGGCGTTGACGACCTCCGGCTCGAGCGCGCTGAGCACGTCGCGGTTCGTGGCGCTGACGACGATCACCGACTGCGGCTTGTCCTCGCGGCGCTCCTTCAGCCAGTCGATCACTTCCCAGCCGCTCACCCGCGGCATCATCAGGTCGAGCACCAGGACGCGGTAGCGGTGCTCCTGCAGTGCGTCGATCGCCTCCATGCCGTCGCGGGCGGTCGTCACCTGCAGCCCCTCATGGCGGAAGGTCACCGCCAGCAGCCGGCGGATCGCGGGATCATCCTCGACGACCAGGACTTCGGCCCCGGACGCCGGTGCGGCAGGTGTGTCGGTCATGCGAGCGGACCTACTGCAACGCTGCTGCCGAGGCGGCTGCGCACGTGATTTGCACTTTCTGGCGCCGGTGATTCTGGGAGGGTGGGTGTGATCTCCGGACACGTGTTCTCAGTTCTCGTCGCCGAAGACGACCGCGGTATTCAGACACTCCTCACGACAATCCTGACCCGGGAAGGTTTTACCGTCGACTGTGTCGACGACGGGGCAGCGGCGCTGCAGCGGCTGGAGGCGAAGCGGTACGACGCCGTCCTGCTCGACCTCATGATGCCGAACCTGAGCGGAGGCGACGTCATCCGTCTGCTCGCCGACCGCGGCAGCGACGCGCTCTCGCGCGTCATCGTCATCACCGCCGCCGCCATGCACGAGGCCACCGCGGTCGACCGCCTGCCGGTCGTGCGCAAGCCGTTCGACCTCGACGAGCTGCGCACCCGCGTGCACGCCGTGGCCGGCTCGCGGGTGGCCCGCCGCCCCGCCGCGGCGATGGGCCAGGTGGCCTGACGCCTGGGAGCCTGCGCTGGCCCCGCTCTCGCACTGGATCTTTCCGTGGCCGGCCGACTCTCGGAGCATCCGGGAGGAGGTGATGCCGAGTGACAAGCAAGACAGCCCCGCGGCGCCTCCGGGTGACCGTGAAGCTACCTGAACCTCTCATCGAGCGAGCACGAGACGCGGTTTTCGCAACGGAGAACCTGACACTCGCGGCGCTCGTCGAGCGAAGCCTGAGCACCTGCATCGACGAGCTGGAGAAGCAGCGCGGTACTGCATTTCCCGCGCGGACCAAGCCTCTCAGAGTTGGCAGACCACGGCGCGTGCAGTAGCGCCACGAAGCCCCGTCCGCGCGCGGGGCTTCGTTTTTTCCTCTTGGAAAAGCTCCCCTTTCATGCGATGGTTGCCCCGCTCTGGCGACGGTGACAAGCGAACAGCCGAAATCGATTCTCGTCGTGGACGACGACGTGCCGACGCAGATGCTGTACAAAGCTCTGCTGTCGCGCCTCGGCCATAAGGTCGTCGTCGCGGCGCAAGGCGCCGAGGCCATCGAGCTCCTGCGCGACGGCGATTACGCGCTGATCATCCTCGACCTGATGATGCCGGACGTCAGCGGCCTCGACGTCATCGCCATGCTGCGCGACACCGGGCGCGACATCCCCGTCCTCGTCTGCACCGCCGCCGGCCCCCTCGTCACCGCCGCCCTCGGCCACGACGTCGTCAAGGGCGTCATCCGCAAGCCGTTCGAGATCGACCAGCTCACCTCCAACGTCGCCTCGCTCACAGCGGTCGCTTCCCCACCCCCTCCCCGGCGGATCCTGATCGTCGACGACGACCCCGGCGCCCGCTACATCCTCCGCGCGTTCCTCGATGAGACGGAGGTGAGCGAGGCCGAGAGCGGCGAAGAGGCGCTCGACCTCATCCGCCAGAGCCGCCCCGACGCCGTCTTCCTCGACCTCGTCCTCCCCGGCTCCTCCGGCGAGGAAGTCCTCCGCCGCCTCCACGAGACGGTCGAGACGAGCGACCTCCCCGTCATCATCGTCACCTCCCACAAACTCGACGACCGCGCCCGCGCTGCCCTCCTCGAACACGCCACCGCCGTGATCTACAAAGGCGACCTCTCGCGCCAGAAACTGCGCGAGGTAATGGAGGGGATCAAGGGGAAGTGAGGGGGGCGGCGGGCTGATCGTGCCACCGAAACAACTCTTCCTCGGGACGATGTTTGGCGCGGCTCCACCAGCGCTGCCAGCGCACACCGCACTCGCCGCTCTCGATCGCTTCGACAGAACATCTGCCGCGACCCGCTCCGGCCCGTATCACACGTGATAGCGACTCTGCCGCTAACAGCCGGGTGCTGGAGCGGCGATCGCGTGCGAACGACACGAGAAGCTCCGTCACACCCACCGAATCAATTCTCGCGTGGGCCTCGACCGCGGCGGTCAACATCGCCCGTGGATCCGCCTCCGTTGCACGAGCGTCCTCGATGATCGGCGTTTCGAGCGACGTCACGATCGCCTGTCGCAGCTCGGGCAGCGCGGGCGCGTAGCGCATTTCCCCGAGAATGCGGGCGGCGAAACGCCGCACTCGAGGCGACTCGTGTCGCGCGAGGGCCACCCGCAGCGGTTCCGCGGCCTCCGGATGCCGCGCGAGTACACGCGCCACCGCATTATCGCCGGCGATCAGCGTGTCGTTGATCAGCTGCATGCCATACATCGGCTTTCCAAGCTCCACGATCAACTGGTCAACGATTGCCGGCGGCAAAACCTTCATCTGCTCGACATTTGCGAGGCCACTCCGCACCTCTTGCCGGTTGTTGCTGCGGAGCTGGCGGAGGATACGGTCGCGGCGGTCTACGTCCTCTGGACCCGCGGGATGATCGATCTCCCAACGCTCGACGACACGAGCCCGGGGAGCAGCGTCGTCCGGGAACAGGAGTAAAAGAGCGACTGGCAGCACGCCCAGAACGAAGAACACCGCCAGCGCGAGCAGCAACCTTACCGGCCGCCGCAAACGGAATGGGACCGCGTAGGTACCAATGGCCAGCGCGGTGCACGTCGCGAAGAAGAGCGCCATCCTCACCCGCCTATGTTCAGCGATCTCTGGCGTGCCGGCTACGTTCGAGCGGCAGTTTTTCGGCCTCGGCCGCGGTGATCGGTGAATGGGTGAGACGGGCGGAGGCCCGAAAGTTCGATCCCACCTTCCTAACGTCGGTGAAGAGATTGAAACGAGTCTCAGAGTCTCCGCCTCTCCACGCGAAGTCGCGACTGTTCCCTGCGCCGCTTGCATCCCCGCCCACCTGCAGCAGTTCGATGACGTGCTGCCTGAACTGCCCAGCATCCCGGGGGTCGGCGAAATCACACCAGTACGTGATGGACGTCAATTCGGACATGCAACGGCCGCCGATCAGGCGGGACTCGAATCTCGCCCAGAACGTGCGCGAGCTCTGTTCCTCGGAGTCGGACACGTAGCGATGCCGGTTGCAATCCGCGTCTTCTTCAGATTCCCACACGATTCGCAGGTTCAGCGGAACCGCGCGTATCAGGTCGGCCTCGGACACGACGGTCCAATCCAGCCGGTGGATCTCCGCCAGCGCCGCCGACACCGGCGCGCAAGCCGCCGGGGGGGCGTCGGCGATCGCAGCAAGCATCACCAGTTGCAAGAAGAAATCAACCATCGTTCACCCCCGAGAGCACGGATTGCCAACTCCTCCAGTCCAGCCGCGATTCTGCGATACACGAAGCCAGGCGGAACGTGATGGTGCCGCCGTCCTCGAGGCGTCATCCCTCGAGTCGCGCGATGATCGTCGTGCGGGAATGCGACGCACGTAGCAGCAGCCTCTTCCAACAGTCGGCACGCCGTATCCTTCAGGTCTGTCATTGGATCGCAGGCGCGCTCGATTGACCGGTCGGCTTGGTTCAGGTAGTCACCGCTCAGGACCACCCGTCGATCCGCACGTTTCGCTGTCGGCGCTCGGCGATTCTTCATCGTCACGCAACAGCCGATCGAGCATGCGAGCCGGATCGCGAAAAAAGTCACGAGCAGTGAGGTAGATCTCCGATTCCGCGTACGGCACGTGCTGGATACCCGAATCCGATAGCTCGAAGATCGCTGCGTCAGGATAGGCAAGAAGCACAGGAGAGTGCGTTGCGATGACGAACTGACATCGGCTCTTGAGAAGTTCGTGGAGTCGCCGGAGTAAAGCAAATTGGCGGCTGAGCGACAGCGCCGCATCCGGCTCATCCAGTACATACAGTCCATCGGGACCGAAACGATTCATGAAGAGCGCAACGAACGACTCGCCATGCGACTGCATGTGGAGCGACCTGCCACCGTAGGAGTCGGCGATCGGTGGTCCGAACGACGGCTCGCGGTCGAGACGATCGATTTCCGACGCTACGTTGAAGAAGCTCTCGGCTCGAAGAAAGTAGCCGGTACGAGGCCTCTTCGTGCCGCGAACCAACCCGATTGCACGATGAAGCACGGACGTAGAGCGCTCGTGAGTGGTTTGAAAGGAGAAGTTTTGGCTCCCCCCTTCAGGATTGAATCCCGCAGCGACGGCAATCACTTCGAGTAAGGTCGACTTGCCCGTGCCGTTCTCTCCCGCCACGAATGTCACCTTTGGGTGGAACGTCATCGATCCGATGGCTTTGACGGCAGCCAAGGAGAACGGATAACGATCAGGATCGCTGACGCGCTCGCCGACGACCTGGACACTCCTCAGGAATGTCATGATTGAAGATCCGCGTCGTCAGCCGGTCGGATTTTCCCAACGGACGCCGTCGCATTCTCTGCTGCACTCATCAGTTCGTCTCTCCTCCACGATACTCCTCGAGGCTCGCGAGGCAGAGGGAGAACATCTCGCGCCGCGTGCGGCCTTGTCCGTCCCTGATATCGTCCCGCGATGACGACGCGGTTTCTCCTCGCTCTCCCCTTTCTCATTCTCGGATGCACGACGGTGAATACGCCGGTGCGCGAGAGCCGCGCGGAGGTCGTGGAGTACGTGCAGCGGGCGGGGAAACTCGTGGAGCGGCGGGGCGCCGGGGCGTGCGACGAACTGCAGCAGCCGCGCTGGTTCGGCAATGACTGGTATGTGTTCGTTCTCGATGCGGAGGGCCGCACGGTATGCCATCCGGCGCGCCCGGAAATGGTCGGGCGGTCGTCGCACGAGCTGGTCGACGCGGCAGGAACGCGGTTCGGCGACGAGTTCCTCCGCGTTGCGGGCCAGGGCGGCGGCTGGGTCGATTACCTCTGGCCGCGGGCGAATGCCTCGACGCCGGAGCCCAAGAGCTCGTATGTGCTCTCCGTCACCGCCCGCAACGGGAAGACGTACGTGGTCGGCAGCGGCGGCCACGCAGTTTATTGAGACGCGGCTACTTGACGTTCACCGCCGCGTATGCGGCGTTCACGGCGGCCCACTGGGGTGAATTCGCGCCGTACAGCACCGTTGCCGCGTTGAGGCAGGCGAGACGTGCGGCGGTGTAATCGGTGCTCGAAGTCATGTAGTCGGTGACGGCCTTGTACCAGATCGCGGCGGCGGCGGCGCGTCCGATGCCCGTCACCACCGAGCCATTGCACTTGCTCGTCCCTCCCTCGGCCAGGAGGTAGAACATGTGGTTGTTCGGGCCGCCGGCGGTGTGCGGGTCGGCAATCTTCATGTTGCGCGACCAGCAGACGGCGCTCCGGCCGTCCTTTCTCGGGTCGTCCATGTAGCGGATCGCGGCCTGCTGCGTGAACGCGCCGCTGCTCGAGTAATTCGACCAGATCAGCCGCTCGCCGATCCAATAGTCTGGGACGTCGACGGGGCTGGCGACATAATGCTCGACGAGCGTGGCGATGATGTCGGAATTCGACTCGTTGAGCGCCGCCGACTCGCCGCGCGTGGTGAGGTTCGCCTCCGACTGCATGAAGCCGTGGCCGAACTCGTGCGCGACGACGTCGAGCGTGACGAACGGCAGGTAGTTCCCGGTCGTGCCGTCGGAGAACTGCGCGCAATTACAGGCGATCGACCAGACCGCATTGTTCGAGCAGGAGCCGTAATGCACGCGCGCGTGCACCTGGCCGCCTACGCCGTCGATCCCCGCGCGGCCGAATGCCGTCAGCAGGTAGTCCCACGTCGCGGCGAGACCGAATTGCGCGTCGGCGCCCGCGGTGGCGCGATTCGGATTGCCGCTGCAGTCGGTGCGCAGGTTGTCGCCGAACGTCGAGGTGGCGCTGCTGATCACAGGCCCGGCCGACAGGGTGCTGAGCATGTCCAGCGTGTAGCTGTTTCCCCGCGTCGAGTCGCGGAGGTAGTAGCGGCCGTCCGCGGCGGCATCGACGTCGAGCGGGCGATCGCCCGAATGCATCGTCTTCGCGAGCCCCGAAACCATCGTGCGATGCGTGCCGTCCCACGACGCCACGACCCCGCCGCTCCGGGCGTCGATGAAGTACTCCCACTGCGCGAGCTCGTCGATGCTGTTGCCGTTGAAGAGCGTGACGTGCCAGGCCAGGCGGTTCTCGAAGATCTCCAGCCGCGTGCGCGTCGTGTACTCGCCGCGCGGCGCGACCGCGTTCACGACCGAGGCGACGGCGGTCGCTTCGGAGACTCGCGGGAGCGGGTCGACGCGGAGGTTGGGGCGGATCGCGTTCGTAACCGTGACGCGGCCGAGCGGGTCGACGTGCGCGATCGCCTCACCCTCGAAGACGGGGACGTTCCGATGAAACTGGTCGTAGCGGATGTGGGTGTAGCCGCGCGCGTCGCTCCGGACGGTCCGCTCGCGCAACTCGCCGTCCACGTCGGCGAGGCCGTAGGCGGCGGCGTGGGCGCGGAAGTGCTCCCGCGCGATGTCGGCAGGACGCGCGTCGGCTGCAAGCGACCCGCCGGCCGCGAAGGAAAGGAGTACGGCCACGCCACGGACGCAAGCGTTCATCGGCATCACCTCGTTCTGGATTGAGGGATGGAATTCTACATGCGTTACGGCTGCATCGTCACGCGCGCCGACATCGACGACGCCGGGGCGATCGAGCGCACATACGCGACGCGGCCGTCTGCCAGCACGTCGCTCGCGTCGTCCACGCGCGACGGCGTGGAGGTGATCCACTTCTCGAGCTGACGGGGCGTCAGGTCGGGGCGGTCGGCGAGGAGGCGCGCGGCGATGCCGGCGATGATCGGAGCGGCGAACGAGGTGCCGGAGCGGAGGTTCGGACGGCGGCCGCGGTATTCGTCGTCCGCGGTGATGGTGGCGCTGAAGATCGACTGCGCCGGGGCGAGCACCTCCACGCCGCCGCGGCACGTACCGGCCCAGCTCGTGTTGTTCGCCGTCATGCCGCCGACGGTGATGAGGCCCGCGACCTCGGTGCCGAGGACGGCGGGAAAGCGGTCGACCATACCGGCGGCGCCGCAGCCGCCGTCGGTGTTGTTCGCGGCGACGACGAAGAAGAAGCGCTTGCCGTTCGGGTCGGGGCGCCCCTGCGCGTCGACGCCCGCAATCATGTCGCGCATCTTCTGCTCGACGGCCGCGTACGGCACCGGGTTGCGCACGTTCGTGTTGTTGAGGCGCTCCAGCACCCAGCCGCTGATGTTCACGACCGAGGTGCGGACGTTCGGGGAGCCGCCGCTCCAGGCGTGGCGGACGATCGCCTCGAGGCCTTCGAGGTACGTGCGGGTCGTGGCCAGCCCCCGCTCGTTCATGACCCGGATGCTGACCACCGCCGCCTCCGGCGCCACGCCGACGTTCCGGCCGGCGGCGATCGAGGCGACGCTCGTCCCGTGCGACGACGCGGCGAGCTCGTCGACGTTCTCGAAGCAGGGATCGGTGGCCTTGTTGTCGCTGCGGCAGCGGGAGCGGCCGATTTCGACCGAGCCGGTGGCGTCGTAGCCGGCCACGACGCGCGTGCGGTCGCCGGACGCGAACTCGACGTGCGACGCCATGACGCCGGTATCCATGATGTAGATGACGCTGCCGGCGCCGCCGTTGCCGCGGTCGACCCAGCCGTCGAGGGAGGAGCCGATCTGGTCGATCCGGTCGAGGTGCCACAGGAGCGGGGCCGCGGTGTCGTCACCGCACCGCTCGAGGCGCGCCACGGAGTGCATGGCGTCGATGGGGACCTCCGTCTCGCGGCAGTGCGTGGAGATCACCTCCGCACCTGCGTGCGCCGCAGACGACATGATCAGCAATGCAACAGCGAACCGCACGAGCGAACGTGGCAAGTCCCGATGCTCCCCGAATTGTTTTCGCCCCTTGGACCGTGGACGTGAGAGTAGAGTGCGGCAAGTCCGGCGCGAAGGCAAGCAAACTTTTATTCAGTGTCCGATGAACTATCTCGCACATCTTTTTCTCGCCGGACCGGCCCCCGAATCACTGATCGGCAACCTCGCCGGCGACTTCGTGAAGGGCCCCCTCGGCGACCGTTTTCCGCCCGCGATCGCCGAGGGAATCCGGCAGCACCGCCGCATCGACGCCTTCACGGATGCGCACCCGTCGGTGGGAGAACTGCGGCGCATCCTGGCGCCGGAGCACGGCCACTATTCGCGCGTCATCGGCGACATGTTCTTCGACCACTTCCTCGCCTGCCGTTTCGACGAATACGCCGGCGAGCCGCTGGAGACGTTCCTGGCGCGGACGTTCGCCGCCATCGACCCGCACGAGGAGTCGCTGCCCGGCAGGCTGCGCACGGTCTACCCGCTGATCCGCGACCAGCGGTGGCTGCAGTCGTACCGCGAGGTCGAGTCGATCCGCGGCGCGCTGCGCAACATCTCCCGCCGCTTCTCCCGCCAGCCGCGGCTGGAGAGCGCGGCGAGCTACCTCGTCGACGCGCGCGCCGGGCTGGAGCGGCACTTCGAGGCGTTCTTTCCGGAGGTGATGGCGTTCGCTAGGATGCCGCCATGAAGAGCCTGCAGGAGACCTACGCCCCGAACAACCGCTGTTTCGGCTGCGGCCCCGCGAACGACCAGGGTCTGCGCATCCGCAGCTTCGAGTCGGGCGACGAGCTGGTGTGCGACTGGACGCCGCAGCCCCACCATCTCGCGTTCGAGGGGGTCCTGAACGGCGGCATCATCGGCTCGCTCCTCGACTGCCACAGCAACTGGACGGCCGCGCATCATCTGATGAAGCAGCGGGGCGCGGACGAGCTGCCGCCGACCGTCACGTCCGATTTTCACGTCACGCTGAAGCGGCCGACGCCGATGGATGCCACGCTGCACCTCCGTGCGCGGGTGGTCGAGTCATCCGTGGACCGGGCCACGATCGAGGCGACGATGGAGGCGAACGGCAAGGTGACGGCCACCTGCCGCGGCACGTTCATCGCCGTGAAAGAGGGGCATCCGGCGTACGTGCGCTGGTGAGCTCCATCAGGATCACCGGCCGCGCGATCTCCCGCTCGCACCAGGCCAGCTTCTCCTGGACGTACGCCGGCATCTCGGGGCGCGGCTCGCACCTGCGGAAGCCTGCCTTCGCGTAGATCGGCTCGAGGTCGGCGAAGGGGATGCAGTAGACCGCCCGCCCGTTGGCGTGGCGCAGCAGCTCGTCGATGATCGCGCGCGCCACGCCGCGTCCGCGGAAGGCGTCGAAGACGAGCATGCCGCCGAGCTCACACGCCTCCTCCCCTGCCGGCACGAGGCGCCCCATGCCGGCGTGCACGCCGTCCAGCTCCGCGATGACGATCAGCTCGCGCGAGAGGTCGGAGGGCTGAAAGTGGACGTCCGCGTAGGCGGCGTTGATCCAGCCGGCGTCGGCCGCTGTTGCGTGGCGGAGTCTCACCCGTTCGCCTGCAGCTCGAAGAGGATTTCGTCGATGGCGTCGGCGGCGCCGTCGAGCGGCAGGACGCAGGTGCCGGCGCCGCGATGCCCGCCGCCGCCGTAGCGCGACATCAGCTCGCCGACCGAGGTGTTGCAGGTGCGGTTGAAGATGCTGTGGCCGACCGCGGCGATGACGGTGTTCTGTCGCGGCCCCCAGTGCACGCGCACCGACACGTTCGCCTCCGGGAAGAGGGAGTAGACGAGGAAGCGGTTGCCGGCGGGGAGGCGGTCGACCTCGCGGAGGTCGGTGACGACGACGTTCTTCAGCCGGAAGCTGTTGCGCTCGAGGAGCTGCCGGAACTCGGTGGCCTCGTTGCGCATCCGGTCGATCCGCTCGCGCACTGCCGGCTGCGCCAGCACCTCCTCGATCGTCATCGTCTTGAGCCACTCCACGAGCTGGCGGAAGTACTCCTCGAACGAGCCGAGGCCGCTGCGGCTGTCGATCGTGTAGCCGAGGAGGATGTAGTCGCGCGGGTTGTCGACGTCGTCGGGCGTGAGGAGCGCCGCGTCGAGCCGGTCGGTCTCGTCGACGAGCCGCGCCAGGCGCTGCAGCGCCGGATCGTCCGGATGGAGCTCGGTGTAGTGCTCGTAGACGAGGCGGGCGGCGGAGGGGGCGGTGCGGTAGCGGCCCTTGAACGTCTCGGGCGGCTTCTCGTTGCTGTCGGTGAGGAGGTGGTGGTCGAACCAGGTGCCGCAGCCGGGGTGGTACGGGAGGTTGGCGAGGATGTCGTCCGGGCGGATCTCGATGCGCTTGTCGGTGATGTCCTGCGGATGGACGAGCAGGATCTCGTCGACCGGTTCCTTGAGCGTGACGATCACGGCGCTGGTGAGGCCGTCGAGATCGCCGCGAGTGACCAGACGCATGCGCGAACCTCCGGAATGGGTTCCTCGGGGTTCCTCGGGTTCCTCGGAGTTCCTCGGGGTTGCGGTTCTCGGCGTCAGGCCCCCCGAGGAACTCCGAGGAACTCCGAGGAACCGAGGAACTCAGCCCCCGTTTTATCGCGTGACGGGCGCGGAGGCAAGACTCTCAAACTGGACGGGATCGACGCCGTCCGCGACGGGATCGATGCCTTCTGGGACGGGACCGTTGCCTTCCGCGACGGGATCGATGCCTTCCGCGACGGGACCGTTGCCTTCCGCGGCGGGATCCATGCCTTCCGCGACGGGATCGATGCCTTCCGGGACGGGACCGATGCCTTCCGCGACGGGACTGATGCCTTCCGCGACGGGACTGATGCCTTCCGCGACGGGATTGATGCCTTCCGCGACGGGATTGATGCCTTCCGCGACGGGATTGATGCCTTCCGCGACGGGATCGGCCTGTGGAGCGGCGGGCTTCAGCCCGCCGGCGTGCGCAGCCGTGCGACGAGCCGCGCCACGATCGCCACGTTGATCCCGGCGCACATCAAAAAGTAGAAGGCGAAGCAGCCGAGCTGCGTGCCGTGGATGAGCCCCCAGGCGCCCAGCCAGGCGACGAGGCTGAAGGGCAGCGTCGCCGCGATGAGGATCAGAATCCACGGCAGCCGGATACTTCCGGCGAAGTCGAACGCGGCGACGGTCAGTGCGACGACCGCCGCGAGATACAGCGTCGCGAGCACAGGCCCGAGGAACTTCACCGGCGCCGCTTCTTCTTCGCCGGCGCGGCGGTGGCGGGGTCGCGGAAGACCCACCAGAGCGCGAAGGCGATGGCGTACATCAGGACCAGCCGGTAGAAGTGGTCGGCGGCGCCCCAGAAGTTGCGGTCGAAGCTCGTGTAGTTGACGGTGCTCCACATGCCGAGCTGGGCGACGTAGATCGACCGGACGCGGATGATCACGCCGAGGATGTGCGTGAGGGCGAGCGTCGCCGAGGCGGCCAGGAAGCCGCCGATGTTGCGGTCGGAGAAGACGCGGGGCGAGGCGGCGAAAAGCGCCATCAGCAGCACGAAGTTGAACGTGAGGTCGCCGATGGAGATGGCCGGCCGCTTCGACCGGGGATCGAAGTCGCTCCGGTCCACCGTGGTCAGCTTGTCTTCGGCGACGCGCAGCCGCGTCACGCGCGGGTTCTCGAAGGCGCGGAGCACGCCCTGCGCGCCGGCGGCGATGGCGCGGTCGTACAGCGGGGACAGCAGCATCCAGATCGCCACGCCGGCCGCGAAGCCGGCCAATGCCTTAAGTGCGAGTCGCCAGTCGATTCGGGGCAACGCGTGCGCTCCAGACGAGGAAGAAGCCGATCGCCGCGAGGATGATGGCGATCTGCCAGACGGCGGTGTGGAAGAGGTCGAAGAGGCGCGGCTGGTAGGCGCCCAGCAAATAGAGCGTGACGATGCGCACGGCGTTCAGCACCTGCACCGCCAGCGCGCCGAGCAGCAGGCCGGTGACGCGGGCGCGCAGCGTCGCGGGGAAGGCGACGATCGATGCGAGCAGGATCAGCATCGCCTCGACGCCGTTGCAGCCGTTGTTGATGTTCACCGCGAAGCGCGGCGAGCGGATGGTCGTCCCGGTGACGGTGACCCCCTCCCCGATCACGTTCAGCAGCACCCCCGACCAGCTCGCGATGGCGGTGGTGAAGGGGACGATGACGCGGTCGTTCACCGGGTTCCAGGCGATGAGCAGGTACGCGGCGACGAGCACGGCGAAGAATTTGAGGAGAAAGAGGGCCTGATTGCGCTGCATGGGATCTGCGGCGATGGTATCAGAACAGCCGCGCCACCAACGCCGCTACCGCCGTCTCCACCCGCAGGATGCGCGGGCCGAGCGAAGCGCGAGTGAACCCGGCGCGCTCCAGCGACGCGACCTCCTGCTCGATGAATCCCCCCTCCGGGCCGACAACGAGCGTCACCGCGCCGCCCACATCGCGCGGCAACTCCCGCGATGCGTGCGGATGGGCGACCAGCGCCAGCGTCCCCTCCGCGATCGCCGGCAGCTCCTCTTCGACGAACGGCCGGAAGAACCGGCGCAGCTCGACCGCGGGCAGGACGGTGTCGCGCGCCTGCTCGAGGCCGAGCACGCGCTGCAGGTGGAGGTTCTCGTCCGAGAGACGGGGAGACTTCCAGTAGCTCTTCTCGACGCGCCACGCATTGATGAGGATGAGGCGCTGCACGCCGAGGGAGGTGGCGCCGGCGATGACGCGATTCAGCACCTTCGGACGCGGCAGCGCGAGCACGAGCGTGAGCGGGAGCTTCGGCGGCGGCTCGGCGTCGAGGGTGACGTCGAGCTCCAGCGCGTCGTCGAGCCGCGCCACTACTCCCCTGCCGATGCGGCCGTTCAGCTCTCCCACCACCAGCGTGTCGCCGACGCGCGCGCGATGCACGCCGGCGACGTGCTCGAGGCGGCGGCCGGTGAGACGGACGCGCGAGTCGGAGACGAAGTCTTCCTCGAACAGAAGGATCAGGTTCATGCGGGCAGCACGACCACGAACGCGGGCCGCTCGTACGCGATCGTACCGCCATGCAGCTCGACGAGCTGCCGCGCGATGGCCAGGCCGAGGCCGGCGCCGCCGGTGCTGCGGGAGCGGGAGGCGTCGGCGCGATAGAAGCGGTCGAAGATCCGCTCCTTCTGCTCGTCGGGCACGCCGGGGCCGTCGTCGCTCACCCGAATCTCCACAAAGTCCCCTCGGCGCGCCGCGGTGACGGCGATCTCGCTGCGTGCATAGGCAACAGCGTTCACGAGGAGGTTGCGGATGACCTGCACGATCCGCCGCGCGTCGGCACGCACTGTCAGCGCGGGATCGACGTCGCGCGCGATCCGCGCCTCGAGGCCGCTCGCCGCCCGCTCCACCAGCTCCGCGACGCTCACCTCCGCCAGCTCGAGGCGCAACTGGCCGGCGTCGGCGAGCGAGAGCTGCTGGAGGTCGTCCACCAGGTGCGAGAGGGCGGCGGCGTCCTCGGCGATGGAGGCGATGAACTTCGCGTCCGGCTCCAGCACGCCGTCCTGCACGGCCTCGAGCTGCACGCGGATGCTGGTGAGCGGCGTGCGGAGCTCGTGCGCGACGTCGCTGACCATGTTGCGCCGCGCCCGCTCGTTCCTCTCCACCGCCTCGGCCATGGTGTTGAACGCGCGGCCGAGCTCCGCCACCTCGTCGTTGCCGTGTACTTCCACGCGGGTGTCGAGCCGCCCGCCGGCCAGCGCGCGGGCGCCGGCGGTGAGCGCGTCGACGGGGCGGAAGATGCGGCGGAACATCGTCAGCATGACGGCGCCGGCGAGCAGCGCGGCAGCGGCGAGGCCGCCGAGGAGCCAGCGGTTGACGGAGAGGCGGAACGCGCGCGGAGCGTTCGCCGAACGGTCGGGCGGCGGCAGCAGGTGAACGTTGGCTCCCGCGACCGGCACGACGGGCGAGCGGGCGATCAGCTTCTCCAGCCGCTCGGCCTTCCGCCGCGTGAGCTCCAGCTTCCCTCCGTCGAGGACGCGGATCGAGTACTCCTCGAGCTCGCGCGGGTAGACGCGCACGACGCGCTTCCCTTCGACGACGATCGAGCGGATGCCGTACTGCTCGTGCAGGCGGCGCAGCGCCTCGCCGAGGTCGGGCGTCGTGCGGAGGATCTGCGCCGGTCCGCGCGGATCGATCTGCCGCTGCGCGATGAGGAACTGCTCGAACTGGCGGCGGACGGTGAAGGTGGAGAAGAGCCAGAACGCGCCGAGCATCGTGCCGATGAGCAGCGCCGTGGCGAAGACGAGCCGCCAGCGCAGGGAGCGGATCATTTCGCGAACCGGTAGCCGACGCCGAACACGGTCACGATCGCCTTCCCCGCCTCTCCCAGCTTCTTCCTGAGGTTCATGACGTGCACGTCGACGGTGCGGTCGAGCCCCTCGTACTCGCCGCCGAAGGCGCGCTCGACCAGCTCCTGCCGCGTGAAGGTGCGGCCGGCCGCTCGCGCCAGCGCGTCGAGGAGACGGAACTCGGTCGGCGTCACGGCGATGACCGATTCTCCCACCAGCACCTCGCGCCGCATCCGGTCGACGGTGATGCCGGCCGCCTCGATGACGTCGTCGTCCGCGGCGCGGCGCAGCACGGCGCGGATGCGGGCCATCAGCTCGCGCGGGCTGAAGGGCTTGGTCACGTAGTCGTCGGCGCCGAGGTCGAGACCGGTCAGCTTGTCGTCCTCGGTCGAGCGTGCCGTGACCATGATGATGGCCGGCTGGTTGCCGCCGGCGCGCAACGCGCGGCAGACGCCGAGGCCGTCCATGCGGGGGAGCATGAGATCGAGCACGACCAGGTGCGGCTCGCGCTCGCGCGCGACGTCGAGCGCCGTCACCCCGTCGTCGGCGGTGGCGACGTCGTAGCCCTCCCGCTGCAGATAGAGCGCGACGGTGGAGCGCGTCTTCGGATCGTCCTCCACGAGGAGGATGCGGCGTCTCATCGACGTCCATCCTAGCGGGCGGCGTGAAGAAATCATGAAGAGTCGCAAAGTCGCAGAGTCGCAGAGTCTCAAAGGCAGGCGCGTCATCTCTCTGAGACTTTGAGACTTTGAGACTCTGCGACTATGATCCCGGGCCATGGACATTGCAGTTCGCAAAGCAGGTGACGTCACGATCGTCGACTTCAAGGGTCGGCTCGCCATCGGCGTGAGCGACACCATCCTTCCGCGGGTGGTCAACGAGATCCTCGCCGAGGGAACGACGAAGATCCTCCTCAACCTCTCCGACATGGACTACATCGACAGCAACGGCCTGGGCGAACTGGTGCAGGTGTACCGCGAGGCGCAGCGCCGCGGCGCCTCCCTCCGCCTCCTCAAACCGCAGGACCGGGTGACCAAGACGCTCCGCCTCACCAACCTCCTCCCGATGTTCTCGGTGTACGAGTCGGAAGAGGAAGCGCTGACGGCGTTCGCGGCGTAGGCGCTACTTCGCCAAGTACGACAGCGCGGCCAGCGCGGCGGCGAGGATCGTGTACGTCGCCAGCGCGCCCCAGTCGTTCTTCGTGCCTGCGGTCTTGTCGAACGCGCGCCAGATGCCGACGAGCGCCACGAGCACGAGCATCCCTTCCCGCGTCAGCGCCCAGATCGCGGCGACGGCGCCGGCCGCCAGCAGGCGCTGATTGCGCGACAGCGGGTGGAAGCCGCGGCTGCCGTCGAGCTGCCAGACCGGCGTGAGGTTGAAGATGTTGATGACCGCGGTGACGTGGGCGACCGCCATCCAGAACTTCGAGCCGGTGGCCAGCGCGGCGGCGCAGGCGGCGATCGCCGCGCCGAGTCCCCAGATCGGACCAGCCAGGCCGATGCGCGCATCCTCGGCGGGAGTGGCCGCATGTTCGTGCATGCGCACGAAGGCGCCGACGCCGGGAATGAACATCGGCGCGCTGGCGCGCATCCCGCGGCGGCGCAGCTCCGCGACGTGTCCGACCTCGTGGATGTAGATGCCGGCGAGGAGGGCCGCGGCGAACTTCCAGCCCCAGGCGGTCCAGTAGACGCCGAGGGAGACGAAGAGGCTCGCCACGGTGCCGGCTTTCGTGAAGCCGAGCAGGAGGAGCTTTCCCTTCGTCAGCAGCGCCACGAAGAGGAACTTCAGCTTCCAGATCAGCAGGCCGGCGACGCCGAGCGGGCCGAGGATCTTCGCCCAGTTCGTGCCGGCGGCGGGGCCCTGCCGCAGCTCCGCGAGCGTCTTCCCCTCCATCTCCGCCGTCAGCCCGTCGATGCGCTCGGCGACGGCGGTGAACTGGCGCGAGCCGGCCGGCAGCAGCGAGAGCGCCTCGCGCCAGTACGCGATCTTCTGCGCCGGGTCGGAGGCGGTGTCCGCTTCGCGGGCCAGCTCGGAGAGGCGGCCGCGATGCACGAGGGCGTGGCAGGCGGGGCAGACGAGGAGCGCCGGCGCGAGCTCGGTTGCACAGGAGGAGCAACGGCTCGCGACCGGCGCGAGGGCGATCTCAGACATTCGGGACAGGAGCCGGCATCGCGGCCGGGGCGACGGCGTAGGGACCGGTCATGTCGGCGTCGACGCGCTTGTTCAGCTTCCACGCCTCGAACAGGCCGAAGCCGATGATGAGCAGGCCGATGATGTTCTCCACGCCGCCCATGAACGGTACGGCGTACGAGATCACGAAGCCGACGACGTAGGCGAGCACCGGCGCCGGCCCGGGCGTCCCGTCCATCATCCCCTTCACCACGTCGGGGACGTAGTTCATGACGATGGAGGTGTAGGTGAGGACGATGGCCAGGAGCTGATAGAGCCAGCCGCCCTTTCCGTGCGAGCCCCAGCTCACCGCCTTGCCGACCGCGAAGCCGATGGCGATGGCGATCAGGCCGAGCTCGTACTCGGTGACGACGCGGACGCCGTACCAGACCGCCGCGCCGGCGATGCCGACGGCGAGACCGGCTCCGGCGGCGCGCAGGAAGCGGCCGAGGCCGAGTCCATGGAGCGCCTGCTCGCGGGACTCGCGGCAATGCGAGCAGATGATGGTTCCGGCGAGCTCGTAGTAGCTCTGCACGACTTCCTTCGTGCAGGCGGTGCACACGACGCGCGCCGGCGTCTCGGCGGAGAACTCCGCACGGTCGAACTGCAGCGACTCGGACATGGGGGACCCTTCTCTCTCGGGAAATTGGACGGACGCGATTATACGCGGGTCACTTCACCCGGTAGCCGAGCTTCCGCAATTCCTCGGCGACGCGCGCGACGTGATCGCCCTGGATCTCGATCTCGTTCTCGCGTGCGGTGCCGCCGGAGCCGCACTTCTTCTTGAGCGTCTGCGCGAGCGCGGCGAGGGAGTCGGCGGTGAGCTGGAAGCCGGTGGCGACGGTGACGGTCTTGCCGGCGCGGCGCTTCCTGTCGGTGGCGACGCGGATGGTCTGCTTCGCGGCGTCGGCGTCGGCGGGCGTGTCGAGCTTGCCCGACTCGCGCAGCTTGCGCGCCTGTTCGGGATCGCTGGTCCAGACGAGCTTCGAGTTCGCCATCTCCATTACTCTACCGCGCGCATGGACGATCCCCGCTCCTATCGCGGCTGGCGGCGCCCCGGACCGGTGCCGCCGGGCGGCGTCGAGGCCGAGGAGGGCGAGACGCTCGACTTCATCTGCGGCCACTTCCGCATCTTCCAGTACGCGAAGGGGCACCGCTACTCGACCGACGACGTGCTCACCGCCTGGTACGGCACCACGCACGCGCCGCGCGTCGACCGCGCCGCCGACCTCGGCTCAGGGATCGGCTCGGTCGCGCTGATCTCCGCCTGGCGCCTTCCCGGCGCCACGTTCTGCACCGTCGAGGCGCAGGAGATCTCGCTGCGGCTCGCGCGCAAGACGGTGCGCTACAACGGACTGGAGTCGCGGTTCACGCTCTATCACGGTGACCTGCGCGACGCGTCGGTCCTCGCGAACGAGGCGCCGTTCGACCTCGTCACCGGCTCGCCCCCCTACTTTCCTCCCGGCACGGCGACGGCGGCGGACCACTCGCAGGCCGTTCCGGCGCGCATCGAGGTGCGCGGCTCGGTCGCCGACTACGCGCGGACCGCGGCGCGCATCCTCGCGCCGGGAGGCCTCTTCGCGTTCGTCTTCCCGACGCTGCAACTGGACCGCGCCCTCGCCGCCGTCGCCGACGCCGGCCTGAAGCTCGTCCGCCGCCGCGACGTCGCCTTCAAGGAAGGCGAGATCCCGCTGATCACGCTCTTCGCCGCCTCGCGTGCCGAGGACCTCCCGCCGACGTACGAGGCACTCGTCGAGCGGCCGCTCACCATCCGCCGCAAAGACGGCGGCGTCGACGCCGAGTACTCCGCGATCCGGCTCAGCTTCGGGTTCCCGCCGGGCAACGTCCCGGCGGCGGGGTGAACGCGCGCGGCTAGCGCGATGGTGCTGCCGGCCAGTGGCGCCGGCCGCGTACAGGAGATCACCCGAGTGATCCCGGTCCGCCCAGTCCGTCCCTTCGAGCAAGGTTTCGCCGCTGCCGGTGACAGACTCGCGTCCCCCCGCCTGATCCCCTTCGCGTTCATTTGGAAGGATCGTGCAAAACGTTGGAAGGATAGGTCAACGATCGCAGGCCTCAGCGACGTTACGTCTGGTGTAGCGAGATCCAGAACAGAGCGCGGATGAAGGAAAAGGAGAAAGCCATGACGAAGAAGAAGATCTGGTTCATCACGGGGGCCGGTCGCGGAATGGGGCTCGATTTCGCCCGGGCCGTGCTGGCGGCAGGTCACGCGGTCGTCGCCACCGGTCGGGATGCCGAGCGCGTCGGGAGGGCCGTCGGAGAGTCGGAGAACGTACTGGCGGTCAAGCTCGACGTGACGAGCCGAGCCGATGCGGAGGCGGCGGTGCAGGCCGCGGTCACGCGCTTCGGACGCATCGACGTTCTCGTCAACAACGCGGCGAGCTTTTACGCGGGCTATTTCGAGGAGCTGACGCCGGAGCAAATCGAGCGGCAGTTGGCGACGAGCCTCTTCGGACCGATGAACGTCACTCGCGCCGTACTGCCGGTGATGCGCAAGCAGCGCTCGGGGCACATCATCACGATCTCGTCGTCGGCAGGTCTCGCCGCCGGCTACGACTTCGTGAGCGCGTACGCGGCGTCGAAGTTCGGCCTCGAGGGATGGATGGAGTCCCTCGCCGCGGAGGTCGCGCCGTTCGGTATCGCCACGACGATCGTAAATCCGGGGTTCTTCCGCACGGAACTGCTCACGGATCAGTCGACGCGCTACGCGGAGCCGTCGATCGCCGACTACGACGACCGCCGAGGGCCGCTCATCGAGTCGTGGAAAGCGATGAACGGCAAGCAGTCCGGCGATCCGGCGAAGCTCGCACGCGCGCTCGTCACGATCTCCGAACAGGAACCGCCGCCGCAGCGCTTCATCGCAGGAGAGGACGCGATCGCGACCGCGGAGCAGAAGATCGCAACGCTTCAACAGCAGGCCAACGCGCACCGTGAGTTGTCGACCTCGCTCGCAATCGACGACCCGGCACCGGCCCGCTGAATCACACAAACGAAAGACGTTCCACCGTACCTAAAAGGAAACGAAACCCATGAAACACACGAAGCAAACCACAGCGCCCCATCAGCAGGAACGCGGTAACTCGCGCCGCCTCGTCTCGGCCGTGAAGCTCGGCATCGCCGTGGCAGCACTGGCAATCCTGCCACTCTCACCGGCAGTCGCGGATCAGCGCACGGCCAACAACGGAAGCACCGAAGCACGGCATGAGGCGATCAAGCCGAAGAGCGTTTCCTTCGTGAACGGCGACGTCAAAATGGCCGGCCACCTGTATCTGCCGAACGGATTCCAAGCAAGCGACCGATATCCCGCAATCGTCGTGGTACACCCGGCCGGCGGAGTCAAGGAGCAGACGTCCGGTCTGTATGCGCAAAACATGGCGGAGCAGGGCTTCGTCGCGCTCGCCTACGACGCGTCGCATCAGGGCGAAAGCGGCGGGCAGCCGCGCTTTCTGGAAGACCCGGCGTCTCGCGTGGAAGACATCCGCAGCGCCGTCGACTATCTGACCACGCTTGCTTACGTGGACCCGAACCGGATCGGCGGCCTCGGCATCTGTGCCGGCAGCGGGTACACCATCAAGGCTGCTACGCTCGATCGCCGCATCAAGGCTGCTGCCACCGTCAGCGCCTTCGACATGGGTGCCGGCTTCCGAAAAGGCTGGGAGGGCACGGCGCCGGTGTCGGCACAGATCGCGACGCTGGAGGCGGTCGCTGCGCAGCGCAGTGCCGAAGCGCGCGGCGCAGAACCGAAGTACGCCGAGTACGTGCCGGAGATCGTGGACAGCACCACGCACCGCGACATGCGCGAAGCGCACGAGTACTACCGGAAATCCGCGAATCAGCACCCGAACGCGCCGAACAAGATGCTCTTCACGAGTATCGATAAGATCTTCGGTTTCACGGCCTTCGATCAGGTCGATCCTCTGCTGACCCAGCCGCTGCTGGTGATCGCGGGCAGCGCGGCAGGATCGCTGTGGCATAGCCAGGAACTGCATGCCAAAGCGAAGGGTGAGAAGGAACTGTTCATCATCGACGGCGCCACGCACATGGATTTGTACGTGGGCGAACATGTCGGGCCGGCTGTGAACAAGCTGTCCCCGTTCTTCAAGCGAAACCTGTGAGCTGGATTCCAGCCACCGCGCGGTCGCGCCCGATGCGCCGCGCGCTGGTCTGGTTCGGAGAGATGATGCGCGCAAGACACACCATCGGCATCGCGACGCTCGCGAAGTTCATCGGCGAGGTTGTGCCACGTGATGCAACCGTCGCGCTTCGAATGCCCGGTATCCATGCTGCCAGAGTGTCGCAGCCGAATCACGAAGCGGTGCATCTCGTACAGCAGGCCTCGTTGTGCCTGGTCGCGCAGGGCGCAAAGAGCGTGGTGATCGGCGAAGACACCTACCGTTACGAGGGCGGGCAGATGGCGCTGTACTCGGTGGATGTCCCGATCGTCGGACGCGTCACGCGCGCGAGTCACGCCGAGCCGTACCTCGTGCTGATGATCGATCTCGACGCCGAGAAGATCGCCGAGCTGGTCCCGAAAGTGTTTCCCGACGGCGTTTCGAAACCGCGAGACACCCGCGCGCTCTACGTCGGCGATGCCGATGCGCACATCATCGATGCCGCGGCGAGATTGGTCGAGTTGATCGAGCAACCAGTCGAAGCCGAGGTCCTCGCGCCGCTCGTGCGCGATGAGATTCTGATCCGGCTGCTTCGCAGTCCAATGGGGAGTCGCGTCGCACACATCGGGCAGGCCGGATCGAGCATGCAGCGAATCGCGAGCGCGGTTTCATGGCTGCGGACCAACTTCGATCAGCCGGCGAACATCGAGGAGCTGGCGAAGCTGGTGAACATGAGCGTCACGTCGTTCCATCGGCAATTCAAGGCGATCACCGGCATGAGCCCGCTGCAGTATCAGAAAACGCTCCGGCTGCAGGAAGCTCGGCGGCTGATGCTCACCTCGATGATGGATGCAGGTGCCGCCGGCCGCCGCGTCGGCTACATGAGCGCGGCGCAGTTCAGCCGCGAGTACAGCCGCTTCTTCGGCAGTGCGCCGACGAAAGACGTAAGCCGCTTGCGCAAAGAAGACCCCGCGGCGGCGCGCGCGTCGGGATGATGTGCGCGAGTGCCGCGCGGCGGCGATCACGACGTCTCGCGGCGGCCGTCCGCCGCCGCCACTGTAGCCTGCTGACCCCATCGCCGGGCGATCTTCGCCATGGAGGACGTTGCGCGCGTTGAACGCGCGCGGCTAGCGCGATGGCGCTGCCGGCCAGTGGCGAGCTTCGTCGGGCGGCGCGACGTTCTTGAACTGCAGGTCCGACAGGTCGGCGACGAGGACCGGAGAGGCGATCGCGCCGTTCGCGTAACGCCGCCGGTACAGGCTTGCGCCGGCCGCGTACAGGAGATCACCCGAGTGGTCCCAGTCCGCCCAGTCCGTCCCTTCGAGCAAGGTTTCGCCGCTGCCGGTGACGACCGTGTGATCGATGACGTACCAGGCGCCGTTCCGCTCGCGGATCCCGCGCAGGAGCATCCGAAGAACGGCGGTGCGGGGTTCGACCGGATGCGCTTTCTCCCAGACGATCGGCGGCTCGAACGTGATCCAGACCTTCCCGTCGCGATCTTCGATCTGCCTGCTCCTGCCGCTGGTGCACACCCAGCCGTCGCGTTCGAGCCGCATCGACCAGACGGGATCGTCCTCGCCCCATCCGGCAACTTCGGAGAGCTGTTCGACGGCGAGCCACGGCGGCAGGGCGTATCCCGCCGCGAGTCGCATTTCCCCCTTGCGGTGGTTGAGCCGCACGCGATCGGCGGCGGCGAAGTGCCCGCCACCGCCCCATCCATTCCCTTTCGGCCACAGCGCTAAAGCCGTCAGGTACGGAGGCCGGCTGATCGCGCTCCAGGAGCGGTAGGGCTGGTGATAGGTGGCGGCGAAATACAGCAGCAGTTCGCCGTCGGGAGACAAATCACAGCGGCGCTCGTAGATGCGCCCCTTCAGCCACTGCCCTTCCACGACCGCATCGGTGGTGAGATCCCACGTCAGCAGCGCCACCCGCTTCGTGGGCCCGCGCCGGAAGACGACCGCCCGCCGCGCGGCGCGTGCGAGAAGGCAGTAGACCCTGGACTGCGTGGTCACAACGGCGACGGGAGCCTCCCGTTACTTGCGCTTCGGCGGCGCGACTCCGGCGTCGACGCTCAGGAGCCACGACGGGATCGCGCCGGCGTAGGAGAGCGGTTCCACGGCGGTGACGCGCATCCCCTTTCCGGACGGCTCGACCACGACCGCGACGAAGCTGTCCGTCGCCTTCGAGCCCGCCACGACGACGTACCAGACGCGGGACGTCTGGCTTTCCTGCGGCCCGACGAGCTCCAGCGCCTGATTCCGGTACTGCAGGACCGGCGGCTTCCCGCCCGTCAGCGACCGCCGCAGATCCTCCGCGGTTTTCCGCGCCTGTGCGACCGCGGCGGGCGACGAGACGGAAGTGGCCGCGGCAAAGTCGCCGCTGGCGACCGCGTTCGCCACGGTGTCGCTGACCTTTCGCGCCTCGTTCAGGAACGGCATGAACTTCGAGCGGTCGGGTTCAGCGGACGCGGCGACGGTGCGTTTGAGAAAGCCTTTCTGAACCTTCGCCGCATCGGCCCGGCCGAGCGGCATCGCGGCGAACAGGGTGACGAGGAGCCAGATCTGAATGCGCAACGGATTCTCTCTCCCTCGTTGCGAAGCTGCAGAACCCACGCCGACGTCACGCGAGCCGCTTCGCCAGCTCCGCCGCCTGCTGCCGGATCTCCGGGATCGCGGTCGACTCCCAGAGGGCGGGGCGGCGCAGCGGGCCGAGGGTGTAGAGGCCGTCGACCGGGTTGCCGTCCGTGCCGAGGAGCCGGCCGTCGGGGGCGGTCTCGACGCCGAGGCGGAGTGGGTCGGGGACGAGCCAGCCGGCGCGGCGGAGCTGCACCACGAGCGGCAGGTCGAGGCGCGCGTAGTCGGCCGCGGGGCCGGTGCAGTTGATGACGCGCTTCACGTGCACCCGCAAATGGCTCTGCGAGCCGCGCGGCTGCCAGACCACTTCCAGGCCGGGACGGAGCGCGATGACGTGCCCCGCCAGCACCTGCAGATGTGCCGCCGCCAGCACCTCGGGGGCGGCGCGGTGGCGGTGGACGTCCCAGAGGCTGCGGGCGTGGCGTATGAACGAGCCCCGCTGCGCGAGCGTCCACCCCTGCCAGATCGAGGAGGTGTGCGGCCGCAGGCTGTCGATGGCGGCGCGCCAGTCCTCCTGCTCGCGCACCCAGCGCAGCCCCTCCCGCGGCGTCCGGAACGGCGGCGTCGAAAGCGAGACCGGCGAGGTGGGGGCGTGCGGGCGCGGCAGGCGTCCGTGGCGCGACAGCGCGTGAATCGTCCCGGTGTGCCCCTCGTGGCGGAGCGCGGCGGCGACGTCGAGCGCCGTCAGGCCGCTCCCGATCAGCAGGACGGGATCTTCATGCCCGAGCCCGATCACCGCGCCCGGCGCCCAGGGATCGCGGACGTATTCGAGCGGCACCTCCCCCTCGATCCGCAGCGGATCGGCGGGCGGGAGATTGCCCAGCGCGAGGACGACGTTGCGGGCGGTGACGGTGCGGTCGTCGTGCAGGTGCACGACCCAGTCGTCGCCGGCGCGCGTCAGCCCGACCGCGGTGCCGCCGACGCGCTGGACGCGGTCATACGTGTCGCGCTCGGCGAGCAGCGCGGCGAGATAGTCGCCGTACAGCGCGCGGGGGGCGAACGTCCCCGGCTTCGCGTCGGCGATCCTCCCCCGCAGCCAGCGGAGGAAGTGCTCCGGGTCCTCCGGAAACGCGCTCATCTTCGCGGCGGGAACGTTGAGCAGATGCGCGCCATACGGCGTGCCGTACGCGAGGCCGCGCGCGGCTCGCGCCCCCGCCTCGATCAGCACGCCGCGGGCGGCCGGACCGGCGAGACGGGCGAACTGCACGGCGGTCAGCGTGCCGCTCGCCCCCGCCCCGATGATGGCAAGTTCGAATCGACTCACTTGCCCGCGCGCGCCGCCTCGTAGATTTCGATGTAGCGCTGCGGCGGCGTCCTGGCGATCTCCCTGCCGAGCGCGTCCAGCTCGAGGTCTTCCACCTTCTTGAAGCGGACGCACGACTTGCCCATGTCGAGCTTCTTCCCCGCCTTCTCGAACGCCTTCCGCAGCTCGTCGGCACGCTCCGGCTCGCCATACCCGCCCATGAGGTAGAGCGAGTAGCCGTTCTTCTGGGCCGCCAGGGAAACGTACGAGAGCGGCTTGCCGTTGTACGTCTTCGGGTACGTCTTCAGCGGGATCTCCCAGGTGATCATGCCGCTGCTCATCGACTCGACGTACCCCTTGGGGATGTTCTTCCGGACGAGGTCCCGCAGTTGCGAAATCACTTTTCGCCGCTCCTCCGGGAGCTCGGCGAGATAGGCTTCAGGCGTCTGGGCGGCCGACGTGACCATGAAACAAGTTTACCGCTGGTCCGTAAGAACGCCCGCGGCAAACTATCTGAGGAGGCAAGGAATGAAGAGAGTGTTGTCCATGACGGCGCTGCTCGTGCTGATCGGCACGGCGGCATCCGCGCAGGACCTCGCGTCATTCGAGAAGCGGACGCAGGTCCGGAAGCTCGACAACGGGCTGACGGTGATCCTGCTCGAACGGCACGACGCGCCGGTGTTCTCGTACGCCACGGTGGTCAACGCCGGCTCGGCGCAGGAAGTCCCCGGCATCACCGGACTCGCGCACATGTTCGAGCACATGGCGTTCAAGGGCTCGGACCGCGTCGGGTCGAAGAACTGGGAAGCGGAGCGTGCGGCGCTGGCGAAGGTCGAGCAGACCTACGCCGCCTACGACCGCGCCCGCCGCGCGGAGACGAACCGGGACGCGGCGCGCGTCGCGCAGCTCGAGCAGGCGTGGAAAGACGCCATCGCCGAGGCCGACAAGCACATGACCAACGACGAGTTCTCGCAGGTCATCGACCGCGCGGGCGGCGTCGGCATGAACGCGTTCACCGCCTCCGACATCACCGCCTACTTCTTCTCGATGCCGTCGAACCGCTTCGAGCTGTGGGCGTACATGGAGTCGGAGCGCTTCCGCCACCCGGTCTTCCGGCAGTTCTACAAGGAGCGCGACGTCGTGAACGAGGAGCGGCGCATGCGCATCGAGAGCAGCCCCTTCGGGCGGCTCCTCGAGCAGTTCATGTCCACCGCCTTCATCGCCCACCCGTACGGCTTCGGCACCGGCATCGGCTGGCCGTCGGACCTGGCCACCTTCTCGGCGACCGACGCCGCGGAGTTCGCGAAGAAGTACTACGTGCCGTCGAACATGGTCGTGGCCATCGTCGGCGACGTGAATCCGGCCGAGGCGTGGCCGATCATCGAGAAGTACTTCGGCCGCCTGCCGAAGGCGGAGGCGCCGGAGCCGTTGCGCACCGTCGAGCCGCCGCAGACCGCCGAGCGCACGGTCGTCCTGCGCGAGACCTCGCAGCCGCTGTACGTCGAGGGCTATCACCGCCCCGCCGTCACCCACCCCGACGACAACGTCTACGACGTCATCTCGATGCTGATGTCGAGCGGGCGCACCTCGCGCCTCTACCGGTCGCTGGTGCGCGACAAGAAGATCGCCGCCGCGGCCGCCGGCTTCAACGGCTTCCCCGGCGAGAAGTACCCGAACCTCTTCACGTTCTACGGCGTCACCACGCCGGGTCACACGCCGGACGAGCTGGCGGAAGGGATCCGCGCGGAGATCGAGCGCCTCAAGACCGAGGAGGTGCCGGCCGCCGAGCTGCAGTCGGTGAAGACGCGCGTCAAGGCCGGCGTGCTGCGCCAGCTCGCCGACAACTCCGGGCTGGCCCTGCAGCTCGCCACCTACCACACGCTGTACGGCGACTGGCGCGAGCTGTTCCGCGAGATCGACGGGATCGACAAGGTCACGGCCGCCGACGTGAAGCGCGTCGCGAACGCGACGTTCGTCCCCGGCAACCGCACCGTCGCGAAGCTGGAGTCGGTCGCGAAAGGAGCCGCGAAATGAAGAGACTCGCATCCATTTTCGCCTTGACGCTGTTGACCCTGCTGACCACGCCCGGCGCGCTGGCGCAGGCCACGACGTACAACGAGATCAAGTCGCCGCCGCTGCGCAAGTTCTCGATGCCGCAGCCGAAGCGCATCGCGCTCCCGAACGGCATGGTCATCTTTCTCCAGGAAGACCACGAGCTGCCGCTGATCGAGGGCTCGGCCACCATCCGCGGCGGCGCGCGCAACGTGCCGGCCGAGAAGGCAGGGCTGCACACGATCTACGGCCAGGCCTGGCGCACCGGCGGTACGGCGACGAAGACGGGCGACGAGCTCGACGAGTTGCTGGAGTCGCGCGCCGCGCGCGTCGAGACGGCCAGCGGGTCGGACTCGAGCTCGGTCTCGATGGACGTGCTGAAGGCGGACTTCGACACCGTCTTCCCGATCTGGCTGGACGTGCTCCGCAACCCGGCCTTCCGCCAGGAGAAGATCGACCTGGCGAAGACGCAGGTCAACACCAGCATCTCCCGCCGCAACGACGAGCCGGGCGGTATCCTCGGCCGTGAGGCGACCCGCCTCGGCTACGGCCCCGACTCCCCGTACGCGCGGCAGGCCGAGTACGCGACCGTCGCCTCCATCACCCGCGACGACCTGCTCGCCTTCCACCGGCAGACCGTCCACCCGAACAACATCATCCTCGCCTTCATCGGCGACTTCGACACCGCGGCGATGGAGAAGCGGCTGCGCGATGCCTTCTCGTCGTGGCCCCGCGGCCCGCAGGTCGCGAAGCCCGATCCCGCGGTGAACGGCGCGAAGCCGGGCGTCTACTTCATCTCCAAGGAAGACGTGACCCAGGCGAACATCGCCATGGTCCATCCCGGCACGCAGCGCAACAACCCCGACTACCCCGCCATCGTGGTCATGAACGAGATCTTCAGCGGCGGGTTCTCCGGCCGTCTCATGCAGCAGCTCCGCTCGGTGCGCGGCCTCACCTACGGCGCCGGCGGCGGCATCGGCGCACCGTGGGATTACCCCGGCCTGTTCCGCGCGCAGATGTCGACGAAGAGCGGCACGACGCTGGAGTCGATCGAGGCGCTGCGCGGCGAAGTACGGCGCATGATCGAGGAGCCGGCCACCGCGGCCGAGCTCTCGCTGGCGAAGGAGTCGATCCTCAACGCGTACGTCTTCACGATGGATACGCGCGAGAAGGCGCTGCAGCAGCAGGTGCTGCTCGAGCTCTACGGCTTCCCGCCGGACTACTACGTGAAGTACCCCGGCCTCATCGAGAAGGTGACGGCCGAGGACGTGGCGCGCGTGGCGAAGACGTACCTGCATCCCGATCGCCTGGCGGTGCTGGTGGTCGGCAACGAGAAGGATTTCGAGAAGCCGCTCTCCACGCTCGGCACGGTGACGAAGATCGACATCACCATCCCGGAGCCGGGCGCCGGCAAGAGTGCCGCCCCTTCGGCGTCGAACCCCGAGGGGATGGCCCTGCTGAACAAGGTGCGCGACTTCATCGGCGGCGCGGCCGCGATCGACGCGATCAACGCCTCGCGCGTCGCCGCGACCATGTCGATGAACACACCCCAGGGAGCGATGAGCGCGGAGGCGACGACGCTCATCCAGTACCCGAGCTCGATGCGGCAGGAGCTGGTGCTGCCGATGGGCACGATGACCACGGTGATCACACCCGACGTGGCCTACATGGTGACGCCGGGCGGGACGCAGGACCTGCCGGGCTCGCGGCGCGACGCGGCGGTCGCGGACATGAAGACCGACTTCATGCACATCCTCCGCAACGCCGGTAACCCGCGGTACACGTTCACCGCCGGCGGCACCGAGAACATCGGCGGCGTCGACGCGCGCGTGCTCACGATCTCGCCCGACGGCGGCACGGTGACGTGGTACGTCGAGCCGGCGACGGGACGCCTGCTGCGGACGGTCCGCACGACCACCGCCGGCGGCGCCGGACCGGCGGAGAACGTCACCGATTACTCCGATTGGAAGCAGTTCGGCCCCGTCAAAGCTCCGACCGTCGCGAAGATCACCCGCAACGGCGAGCAGGCGGCCGAGATCCGCGTCACGGCAGTGGAAGTCAATCCCGCCGTCGACGCGAACGCGTTCAGGAAGCCGTAAGCACGCCGGTTCCTCGGGTTCCTCGGGTTCCTCGGAGTTCCTCGGTGAGGTTGGGTCCCGCGCCGGCTCAGCCCGAGGAACCCGAGGAACTCCGAGGAACTCCGAGGACCTCCGAGGAACCGAGGAACCGAGGACCCGAGGACCCGCCCCTCCTACATCTGCGTTCCCCCCGCGCCGCGCGCCGCCTGCGCCTCCTTCACCAGCCGCATCAGCGACACCGTCACCTCGTGCAGGGCGTGAATGACGCCGACCTGGAACGCGGTCGGGGGCTCGCCGGCCGCGCACGCGCAGTAGTTGCACGGACCGCCGCGCCCGCCGTCGTGCTGTTCGATGGGGTGCCCGCAGGCACAGGAATCTTTTACCAGTTGCATCACTTCCCTCCTCGGAATCCTCTCTTAAGATACCCAAATGCCCCGCCGCCTGATCCCGATTCTCATCCTCCTCCTCGTCTCGTGCAGCGTTCGCCCGCCGCACATCGTGAAGGAGCGCCACGACTCGCCGGACGAAGCCGCCGCGTACCACGCCTCCAAGCGCGCCGGCACCGGCGACGTCCACCGCGCCTACCGCGAAGCCGCCGAGGCGATGCGGCGCATGCCGCGGCATTCGACGGTGGAGGAGCCGCGGTTCTCGATCGCCGCGAACGGCGCGAGCCCCTACCGCGCCTGGGAGTTCCTCGGGCCGGGCAACATCGGCGGACGGACGCGCACGCTGCTCATCGACCCCGTCGATCCGCAGATCATGTACACCGGCGGCGTCTCCGGTGGCGTCTGGAAGACCGTCACGGGCGGCGGGACCTGGGAGCCGATCGGCGACACGCTCGCCAACATTGCCGTGAACTCCATGGCCATGAGCCCGGCCGACCGCAACGTCATCTACGCCGGCACCGGCGAGGGCTACTTCCGCGAGGAGCAGCGCGGCACCGCCCTCCCCCTCCGCGGCGACGGCATCTTCGTCACCCACGACGGCGGCACGAGCTGGACGCAGCTCGCCTCCACCACGAACGAGAACTTCCACTACGTCAACGACCTGGTCGTCAGCTCCCATCAGCCGTCGCGCGTGTATGCCGCGACGCGCACGGGCGTGTGGCGCAGCGACGACGCCGGCACGAGCTGGGCGCACGTGCTGCCGGTGACGGTCAAGGGCGGCTGCCTCGACCTCGCCTGGCGCGGCGACACGG
>DASWNW010000076.1:0-64129 GCA_036399015.1 Thermoanaerobaculia bacterium
GCTCGCGCTCGGCCAGCCAGTGGTAGAGCCGGGTGATGCCGTCGTCCGAGCCGACCCGCCGGCGCCATCCGGTGGCCTGCTCGAAGGCGCGCGTGTCGGAGACGTAGTAGCGCTGGTCACCCGGCCGCCACGCGCCGAAGCGCACGTCGGGCCGGCGGCCCTGGAGCCGCTCAATCATGTCGAGCAGTTCGAGCAGGCTGACGACGTTCCCCGGCCCCCCGCCGACGTTGAACGCCCGGCCGGTGATCTGCGGCATGTGCGCCTGGGCGAGGAGGAACGCGTCGACGAGGTCGTCGACGAACAGCACGTCGCGCACCTGCAACCCGTCGCCGTAGAGCGTGATCGGCTCGCCCTTCATCGCGCGGATGAGGAAGTGGGCGACCCAGCCCTGGTCCTCGGTGCCGAACTGGTGCGGGCCGTAGATGCAGCTCATGCGGAAGACGACGGTCTGGAGGCCGTAGCTGCGTGCGTAGTCGAGGACGTACTGGTCGGCAGTGCCTTTCGAGCAGCCGTACGGGCTGTGAAAGTCGAGCGGCCGCGCCTCGGAGATGCCACGCTTCGCGATCGCGGCGTCGGCGGGGGCGTAGCGGAGGCCATCCTCGCGCAGCGCGACGTCCTCCAGTCCCCCGTAAACCTTGTTGGTCGAGGTGAAGAAGAGCGGCGGCTTGTGGAGGCTGTGGCGGACCGCCTCGAGCACGTTCAGGGTGCCGCGGGCGTTGACCTCGAAGTCGGCGAGAGGGTCGCCGAGGGAGGTCGTGACCGCGACCTGCGCGGCGAGGTGGAAGACGTGCGAGGCGCGGCGGACCGCATCGCGCACGGCGCCGGCGTCGCGGACGTCGGCGATCTTCACGACGACGTTGTCGCCGTGCGTCTCGCGCAGCCACTCCAGGTTGCGCTCCACGCCGGGGCGGGAGAGGTCGTCGAAGACGCAGACGCGATGTCCAAGGGAGAGGAAACGGTCGGCGAGGTTGGTGCCGACGAAACCGCAACCGCCGGTGATCAGGACCCAGTGGTCGTCCGGGACCATCCTCATACCGTGAGCCCCCTCGCGTTGAGCTCGGCCGCCGCGTCGGTGACGCGGTCGACGGCGATCTGCCCCTCCAGCCACTGCGCGAGCTCGATCAACGAGTCCTCGAGCAGCATCTTCGGCTCGTAGCCGAGCATCTCGCGGGTGAGGGTGATGTCGGCGAAGCAGTGGCGGATGTCGCCGACGCGGTACTTGCCGGTGATCTCCGGCGCGATGTTCCGCCCGAGCACCTCGGCGAGGCGCTGTCCGACTTCGAGGACCGTGTAGTTCCGGCCGCTGCCGACGTTGAAGCACTGGCCGGCGACGTCGGGCGCCTTCTCCATCGCCTTGATGCAGGCCTGGGCGACGTCGAGCACGTGCACGAAGTCCCGGCGCTGCAGGCCGTCCTCGTTCACGAGAGGCGCGTGGTTGTTGAGCAGGCGCGAGGCGAAGATCGCCAGGACGCCGGTATAGGGATTCGAGAGCGCCTGGCGGGTGCCGTAGACGTTGAAGAAACGGAGCGCGACCGTGGGGATGCTGTAGGCGCGCCCAATGAGCAGGCAGAGCCGCTCCTGGTCGAATTTCGAGAGCGCGTAGACCGACGCGAGCGTCGGCTGCTTGGTCTCGGGGGTGGCGACGGGGGTGAGCACGTTGCCGTTCGCATCGGTCACTTCCCACTGCCGGTTCTTGAGGCGCTCGAGCGGGCGCTCCTGGCCGGCGGCGACGTTGCCGTCGGCGTCGCGATAAAGGCCCTCGCCGTAGATGCTCATGCTCGAGGCGACCACGAGGCGCTCGACCGGATTCCTGATCAGTGCCTCGAGGAGCACCGCGGTGCCGCGGTTGTTGACGTCGGTGTAGTTGTCGACCGCGTACATCGACTGGCCGACGCCGACTTTGGCGGCGAAGTGGAAGACGCTGTCGATGCCGTGGAGCGCTTTCTCGACCGCGGCGGCGTCACGGACGTCGCCGACCAGGAGCTCGACTTCGGGATCGAGGTAATCGGGACGCTTCGGGTTCTCTCCATGGACCTGCGGGTCGAGATTGTCGAGGACGCGGACCCGGTGGCCTTGCTGCAGAAGCGCATCGGCGAGGTGGGAGCCGATGAACCCGGCTCCGCCGGTGATCAGCACAGCTCTGCTCATTCAAAAATCTCTTTTCGTGCTCGTAATTGGGGCACCGGATGACGCCGAACCCGTGGTGTCATCCTTCATGGACGACTCAGCAATTCGCACGCCAGACGAAACCTACCGAGGTCGTCATTTTCACTGCGCGCAAAGTAACTCATTTGCGCCGCGCGCAAAAGAGACTGATGAGAGTCAACGCGCGGCGGCGCTGGCGGTCTGCGTTCCGCGGCGGGCGGCGAGGCCGTCGAGATGGGCCACGAAGGAGCGGAAGATCCGCTCGCTGGTCTCGGGGGAGGTCTGCTCCTTCGACAGCTCCTCGACGTGGGCGCCGGTGCGGAGCTGGAGCGCCGGGTCGCGGAGGAGCATCTGGATCAGCATCTCGGAGACGGCAAACTGCTTCGGCAGCTCGAGATTGCGTTTCTTCGCCGCGGCGGCGAGCGCCTCGCGCGTCGCCGGGGCGAGCTCGCTGAGGGAGCCGACGAGCGTCGTCTCGATGTGGCTGGTGGCGGGGGTGATGACGGTGCTGTTGGTGCGCTTCGGGTCGAAGTCGTCGGTGGCGTCGATGATGCCGCGGTTGGCGGGGAGGAAGAGCTTGTCGCCGTTCTTCGGGTCGAGCTTGCGGTAGATCTCGGGGCGGAGCAGACGGCCGGAGTTGCAGGCGCTGAGGATGATGTAGCGGACGCCGACCGGCTCGAGCATCTCCTGCAGCGCGGCGACGGAGATGTAGGAGCGGTCGTCTTCGGCTTTCTTGCCGGTCTGGACCTTGAGGCCGTTGCCGTTGGTGCCGTGGGTCTCGAGGACGAGGGTGCGGATGCGGCGGCCGGGGTGGTTGATGTTGTAGGCGTGGATGTCGGAGAGGACCTGCAGCCAGTCTGCGCTCTCGAAGCAGGCGAAGCCGAGGGCCTCGAAGAAGCGGCAGTTGTCCTTGACGCTGAGGTCGGGGGTGAAGACGACCCCGATGCCGGTGCCGAGATCCTCGAGCCCCGCCACGCCCGCCGCCGGCCATGCCTTGGCGAGGAGGACGCTCGTATCGTCGGCTGCATGCGACTGCAGCGCGAGGAAGAGGAGGAGGGCGAGGATGGGGGTGCGTTTCATGGAACGGTTGGGTGTTGCGCGTTGCGAGTTGCCCGAGCTGTGTTGCCCAGGCGGAAAGGCCCGGGCAACACGCAACTCGCTACCTGAGAACCACTAGTCCTTTCTCATCCGCGTGCGGGTGGTCGTGGTGGTGGTGTCGTCGTCCTCGTCGGCGTTCGCCGAGCCGCTGGTCATCGTGCCCGTCGTGTTGCCGGTGTTGTTGTTGTTCGTGTTGTTGTTGTTCGTGTTGAGGTTCGAGCGGGTGCCGCTGGTGGTCGTGGTGGTGGTCGTGGCGCGGGTGTTGTTCCGGCCGCTCGTGGTGGTCGTGTTGTTGTTGTTGTTCGTGGTGCCGGAGGTCATCGTGCCGCTGGTGGCGGTGCCGGTGGTCCCCTGCGTGTTCCAGGTGGTGTCGTTGGTGTTGGCGGTCGTGTTGCCGGAGACGGTGCCGGAGCCGGCGATCGTGGCGGTGTTGTCGGTCATGCCGGTCGTGCCGGTGCCGCTCGTGCCGCTGACGCTGGTCGTGCCGGTCAGGTTGTTGCCGTGACCCGCGTGCGTGCCGGTCGTGCCGGACATCGTGCCGGTGGTGTTGCCGGTGGTGCCGGACGTGTTGTTCCAGTTGTTCGAGGTGTTGCCGGCGGTGCCGGTCGTGTTGGTCGTGCCGGACATTGTTCCGGTCGTGTTGCCAGTCGTGTTGCCGGTCGCGGTCGCGCCCGACGTCGTATGGCCGGTGTGGCCCGTGGTGCCGGACGTCGTGTGTCCCGTGTGGCCCGTGGTCCCCGACGTCGTGCCGGAGGTGTTGGCGGTCGTGCCGCTGGTGTTGTGGTTGTCGTGGGTGTTGGTGGTGCCGGAGGCCTGCGTCGTCGACTGGCCGCTCGCGCTGGTGTTCTCGTCCATCGTGTCGTTCGCCGACACACCGCTGGTCATCGAAGCGTCGTCAGCCGTGGTGTTGCCGGTGGATGCACATGCACCCAGCACCAGGCAGAAAACTGAGAGGGCGATCAAGGGCGTTTTCTTCATATGAGCTTTTCTCCTCCTGTTATTCGTCAGGGTCCTGTTACAAAAAGCGAACCCACTTTCCTCGCTGAGCACGGCATTTGAAGGGTTGCACCACATGAAAAGTTTGTTTGGCCGTTTTGCACCTCAGCTATACGCCGTGCTTCGTATCGTGGCCGGGTTGATGTTCGCCATGCACGGGACGCAGAAGCTCTTCGGCTGGCCCGGCGGCACGGAGCCGGCCGGCGATCTGCTCTTCCAATTCGCCGGCGTGGTCGAGCTGGTGACCGGGCTCCTCATCGCCATCGGTCTCTTCACCGGCTTCGCCGCCTTCCTCGCCTCGGGGCAGATGGCGGTCGCGTACTTCTGGAAGCATGCCCCGAACGGCTTCTGGCCGGTCCTCAATCAGGGAGAGCTGGCGGCGCTCTACGCGGTCCTCTTCCTCTTCATGGCGGCGCATGGCAGCGGGATCTGGAGCGTGGACGCCTCCCGCCGCGGTGGCGCTACCACGGACCCTCGCTGATGGAGCGCTTCCTGGGGCGCTACGAGCCGTTCCTCTACGCCGCGTGCGCGTCGTCGCCGGCCTCATGTTCCTGCTGCACGGCACGCGGAAGCTCTGGGGCTGGCCGGGCGACCGTCCGCCGTCGACCGAGACGCTGTCGATCGTCGGCGGGTGGATCGAGGTGGTGGGCGGGCTCCTCATCGCCAGCGGCTTCCTCGCCGGCATCGCCGCCTTCATCTGCAGCGGGACGATGGCCTACGCCTACTGGTTCCGCCATTTCGGCGAGGGCGACGTCGACGCGTTCTGGCCGATCGTGAACCGCGGGGAGCTGGCGGTGCTCTACTGCTTCCTCTGGCTGTACGTCGCAAGCCGCGGCGGCTTCACCCGCGCACGCGATACCACGCGGCGATCGTGAAGCGCTCGCCGCGCGTCAGCGGCGTGACCTCGTGCGTCGTCTCCGCGCGGAACGCGATCAGCGTCCCCGCCTCCACACGCGCCGTCTCCGGCTCCGCGTCGCGCCAGTGGAACACGAGCGCGCCCCCGTCGTAGGCGGCCGGATCGCTGAGGAAGATCACCAGCGAGATCTTGCGCAGGAGGGTGAAGTCGCGGATGAGCGGCGTGTTCCCGTCCTGATGCGCGACGAAGAAATCGCCCGCCTCGTAGCGGAGGAACTGCGGCTCCTCGCATTCGTCCACGGCGATGCCAAAGTGGGCGGCAATGGCGTCCTTCTCTTCCATGAGGCGCCCGACGATCGCGTCGCGCGTCGCCTGCGGGACGACGAGCTTCTTCGTGCGGCGCACATTCGACTCCACCGCCGCCCTGCCGCCGTACACCGTCGCCGCGGCCGCGGGGGCATCGCGAACCTGGTCGAGGACGGCGGCGGCGTCGACGAAGTGGGGGAGGGTGAGCAGGCGGGACATCAGTTGCCCGTTACCAGTTGCCGGTTGCCGGTTGCCGGTTGCCGAGGCGATTCTCCTGTTGCGCGAAGGCCGCTGGCAACCGGCAACGGGCAACAGGCAACGGGCAGGCAACGCCTCATCACTTAGTGAGCTGCCGCAGCGAGCGCTTGAGCAGCGCCGAGAACTCCGCCTCGCCGCCGAGCTCCTGCCGCGCCTTCTCCAGCGCCAGTTCGGCGTCCTTGGCGCGGTAGCCGAGGTTGACGAGGGCGGAGTGGACGTCATCATCGACGGAGAGGCGGGTGGGGGTGGCGGGGGTGGCGGAGGCGGCCGGCATGGCCAGCTTGTCGCGGAGCTCGAGGCAGATGCGCTCGGCCGTCTTCTTGCCGACGCCGGGGATCGACTGGATCTTGCGCACGTCGTTCCGCGCGGTGGCATCGGCGAGGTCGGCGGCGTCAATCCCGGAGAGGATCTTCTGCGCCAGCGTCGGCCCGATCCCGGAGATCGAGATCAGCCTCTCGAACGCGTACTTTTCCTCGGTGGTCGCAAAGCCGTACAGCGACAGCGCGTCCTCGCGCACGTGCGTGTAGATCTCCATCGCCACGTCGCTCTTCCCCTCCAGCTTGTAGTAGGTGGAGAGGGAGATGTGCACCTCGTACCCGACGCCGGTGGTGAGGACGAGCGCGCGGGTGGCGTCGAGCTGGCGCAGCTTGCCTTCGAGATAGGCGATCATTGGCCCCTCGGGGCAAATTGAAAATTGAAAATTGAAAATTGAAAGATCGGACTCGTGCGGTGCGCGGTGGTCTTGGCTCTCACGTTCATCTCTTTCAATTTTCCATTTTCAATTTTCAATTCCGACCTACTTCCGCCGCCACCGCACGCCGCCCGGCGTGTCCTCCAGCAGGATTCCGCGCGCGGTCAGCTCGTCGCGGATGCGGTCGCTCTCGGCGAAGTTGCGCGCCTTGCGGGCGGCGTTGCGGGCGGCGATGAGGGCCTCGATCTCGGCGTCGAGGTTCTCCTCCCGCTTCGGGAAGATGTCGAGCACGGGGTCGACCTTCTGCAGCGCGGCCTTGATGCCGTTGGCGTCGCCGGGGGAGATGCGGCCGGCGTCGATGGCGGTGTTCGCGTCGCGGATGAACGTGAAGAGTGCGCCGAGGGCGCCGGCGGTGTTGAGGTCGTCGTCCATCGCCTCCTGGAACTCGCCCAGGAACCTGCCGATCAGCGCGTCCCCCTCCTCGTCGGCGTGCGCCGCGTCCCGCGGACCGGACTTGCTCACCTCGTCGACGCGCAGGAGGAACGACTCGATGCGGGCGATGGCGCTCTTCGCGTCGTCGAGCGATTGCGTGGTGAAGTTGAGCTTCGTCCGATGCGGCACGGAGATGAGCGCGTAGCGGAGCGCGAGCGGGTCGTAGCCCATCTCCTCGATCTCGGCGAGGGTGTAGATGTTGCCGAGGGACTTGGACATCTTCTGCTGGTCGATGTTCAGGTGCTCGCCGTGGACCCAGTAGCGGACGAACGGCTTGCCGCTCGCTCCTTCGCTCTGCGCGATCTCGTTCTCGTGGTGCGGGAAGATGAGGTCGACCGCGCCGGTGTGGATGTCGAACGACTCGCCGAGAAGCTCCATCGCCATCGCGGAGCACTCGAGGTGCCATCCGGGACGCCCTTCGCCGAGCTCCGTCGGCCACGAGGGCTCGTTCTCCTTCTTCGCCTTCCAGAGCACGAAGTCGCGGGCCGACTCTTTCTCGTACTCGTCGGCCTCGACGCGGCTGAACTCACTGGCGGCGTCGATCTCGACCTTCGAGAGATTCCCGTATCCCTCCAGCGTCGACACGCGAAAGTACGTCGAGCCCTCGGCCACGTAGGTGTGGCCGCGGGCGTCGAGCTTCTGCACCAGCGCCACCATCTGCGGGATGAACTCGGTGGCGCGGGGGTAGTGGTTGGCGGGTTTCACGCGCAGCTTCGCCAGCGAGGCGTGGAAGGCGTCGATGTAGGGGGCGACGTAGGTGCGGATGTCCTGGCCCGCCGCGTTGGCGTTGCGGATGATCTTGTCCTCGACGTCGGTGATGTTCATGACCTGCGTGACGCGCAGGCCGCGGTACTCGAGGTAGCGGCGCAGGAGGTCGCTCCAGAGGAAGGTCCGGAGGTTGCCGATGTGAGGGTGGTTGTAGACCGTCGGCCCGCACGAGTAGATCCGCGCCTCGCCCGGCTGGAGGGGGATGAACGTCTCTTTCTCGCGCGACAACGTGTTGAAGAGCTTCAGGTCCGACATGCGGCGTGGAGTATAACTTTCGGCCAGCTCATGCTCACACGCGACGCCTTCGCCTCCCGCTTCTCCCGCCGCGCCCTTTTCGGGATGATCCACCTGCACGCGCTGCCGGGGGCGCCGCTCTACCGCTCGCTCGACGAGGTGCTGGAGGCGGCGCTGGCGGACGCGCGGGCGATCCGCGACGGCGGCTGCGACGGCTTCGCGATCGAGAACTTCGGCGACCGGCCGTTCACCCGAGGGCGCGTGGAGGCGGAGACCGTGGCAGCGATGACGCGCATCATCGCCGAGGTGACGCGGGAGGTGAAGCTGCCCTTCGGCGTGAACGTGCTGCGCAACGACGCGCTGTCGGCGCTGGCGATCGCCGCCGCGACCGGCGCCGCATTCATCCGCGTCAACGTGCACACCGGCGCCGCGGTGACCGACCAGGGCATCGTCGAGGGAGACGCCTACGCTACGCTGCGCAGGCGGGCTACGCTCGCGCCCGACGTGCTGCTCTTCGCCGACTACCTCGTCAAGCACGCCACGCCGATGGGGGAGACGTCGGCAAAGGACCTGCGCGAGCGCGGCCTCGCCGACGCCATCATCATCACCGGCAGCGAGACCGGCGCCGCCGCCGATCCCGCGCGCCTGCACGCGCTACGCGACCTCGACGCGCCGCTGCTCCTCGGCAGCGGGCTCACCGCGGACAACGCCGCGACGTTTTCTGGCGCTGACGGGGCGATCGTTGGAACGTCGCTGAAGACGAACGGCGTCGTCGACGCGAAGCGGGTGGAGGCGGTGGTGCGCGCCTTTAAAAGGATTGAGGATTGAGGGATTGAGGATTGAGGATGAGACGGGGATTAAGGATTGAGGCGGCCTTGCTGCGGAGCTCATCCTCAATCCTCAATCCTCAATCCGCGCAGCGCCCGCGCAGCGGCCTAAGGCCCTCCTCCCCAGATCGCCGCCTTCTTCGCCCAGGTGCTGCCGGCGTAGTCGGTGCTGAGGCGCTTGTGCGTCTCGCCGAGGGCGCTCGCGTCGCCGCTGCGTTTGTAGCGGGTGACGCCGGCCCAGTACGCCGCCTCGGGCGCCGTGTCGGCGTCGCCGCCGGAGACGACTTCCTCGAACAGGCGCTCCGCCTCGTCGTAGTTCTGGCTGGCGAGCGACGCCTGCGCGAGGCCGAGCTTCAGTTGCGCGAGCAGCGCGTCGGCTTCGACGAAGCCTTCCACGCGGTGGCGCTCCTTGCCTCCCGGGTCCATCACCATGATGGTCGGCGTCCACTGCGCGCCGAAGCGCTCCATCGCCTCGGGGTGGGTCTTCACGTGCTGCCGGACAGGGATGAAGTGATCGCTCACGAACCCGGCGATCTTCGGGTCGGGATACACCTCGGCATCCAGCCGAGCGCATCCCCCTCACATCGGTGCAGCGCTGAAGTCGAGCAGGACGGGCCGGCCATCGCGCTTCGCATCGGCGAGCGCGGCGTCGACGTCCTCACGCCAGTTGATCTCCATGCTCCATACCTCCTGCCGTTTCTTTTGCAGGATCGGCACCCAGGCGCGCCTCGCCGGACGCGACCACGGCGTTGCGGAACAGCACCGGACCGATGAGCTGGTTGACGATGATCGTGCCGAGGACGATGGTGCCGACGGTCGGCCCCCACGGCTCGAAATCGGCGAGCAGCAGCGCCACGAGCGCGATGGCGACGCCGGCCTGCGGCAGCAGCCCGAGCGTCACCTGTCCGGTGAAGCGGGAGTCGAGCCTCACCAGCCGTCCCGCCAGCCGCGCCCCGGCGTAGATGCCGAGGCCGCGCAGGATGGCCGCACCAATCGCGTACGGCGCCGTGTGCAGGAACGGCCGCAGCTGCACCTCCGCGCCGACGACGGCGAAGAAGATCGCGAACACCGGCAGCGCCACCCCCTCCACCGCGTGGGTGAGCTGCTCGCCGCCGATCGGCGTCACGTTCTCCAGCAGGAGCCCCGCCGCGAGCCCGACCAGCAGCGGGTTGAGATGCAGCGCCGCCCCCGCCTCGGCGGCGATGAAGAGCACGGCAAAGGTGAAGACGCCGCTGCGCGAGCCGACGCGCGAGACGTAGATCGCCAGCACGCCTCCCGCGATGACGCCGGCGAGGATCGAGCCGAAGATGTGCGGCACGAGCAGCGCCAGCCCGCCGCCTCCGCCGGCCGCCGGGAACACCGAGTGGCCGAAGGTGCTGGAGAGCGCGTAGGTGATCACGATGAGGAGGTCGGCGACAACGACGATCGACAGCGCCGTCTCGCTCAGCGGTCCGCTCGACTTCGTCTCGGAGATGATCCCCACCACCACCGCCGGCGAGTAGGCGGCGAGGATGTTCGCGGCGACCAGCGCCACGGCGACGCGCTCGAGCGTCGAGAAGGCGGCGGTGACCGGGATGACGTGCGTCAGCGCGAACATGAACGCGAACATCACCAGCGCCGCGCCGAACATCGTCAGTCCCGCCAGCGTGCCGATCGCGCGCAACCGCGGACGGAGCCTCCGCAGGTTCAGCTCGCAGCCGGCGAGGAAGGCGATCAGCCCGACCGCCGTCCCTTTCACCAGCGCGAGGTCGGGGAGCATCTTCGCCGAGATGATGCCGAAGACTTCCGGTCCGAAGAGGATGCCGATCAGGATGTAGCCGGTGAGGCGCGGCATCTTGAACGTGTCGCAGATGTGCGCCGCCTGCACCGCCACGATCAGCAGGAAGCCGAACGCCAGCGCGGCGCCCGAGCCGGTGATCATCGCGCCGCGGGGCACGAAGGAGCGGGTGGCGTACGTCAGCGCCGTGACCGCGGCGATGATGAGGAGCGAGCGGGTGATCACGCGTGCGTCTCCTCGCCGATGAGGCGGCGCTCGCGGCGCTGGTACCACTGCACCGCGATCTCCGTGAGGACGCTGCCGACGATGACGGCGTTCACCGCCCACCGCACCGGCGCGTTCGCGCTGGCGCCGTCGATGGCGGTGGCGCTGAAGAGGACCACGATGGCGATGGTGCTCTCCGGCAGGAGCGAGACCGCGAGCGGCTTCCACTCGGCGAGCTCCCTGTCGATCCAGGTCGCCGCACGCACGCCGAGGATCTTCCCGTAACCGCGCGAGAGGGCGAAGACGAGTCCGAGGACCCAGCCCTGCCATTCGTCCGGACGCCAGGCCGCGCCGAGGATGAAGAGGAAGAGGAGGTAGAGCGGACGCTCAACCTCGCGCAGCGTCGTCACGACCCGCTCGCGCTCGGCCATCGGGAAGTTGATCAGCACCGCGCCGGCGAGCGCGCAGACCACCGGCACCGCGAGCGCGAGGTATCCCGCCATCCCCGATGCCAGCGCGACGCCTCCCATGAGGAGCGCGAGCTGTTCCTTCTCGTCCTCGACCTTGCGCACGAGGAGCGAGATCACGATGCCGAGCAGCGCGCCGAGGCCGAGGGTCATCAGGAACCAGCCGCTTCGCGGGAGATCCCAGAGAGTGACGGTCCGGTCGGGGCGGAACATGATGGCCACGAAGGCGAGGACGGCCAGCGCCGCGAGCTGGTCGATGCGCGTCACCTCCAGCACGAGCCGCGCGGACGACTGCCAGCGCCGCAGCAGGAGGTCGAGGTTCGCCGGCGCGCTCACGGCGGCGCAGGCGGTGAGAATCAGGCCGTCGCGGATCAGCCCCTTGCCCGGCAGCACGCCGAGGGCGGCGAGAGTGAGGGAGCAGGCGATCGCCGCGAGCAGCATCGGCATCAGCGAGGCGAGCGCGATCACCGGCGCGGCGGCGGGCGGGAGGCGGTCGAAGCGGCGGAGGTCGAGATGCGTGCCGATGGTGAGCCCGACCCAGCCGAGGCCGAACTCGAAGAGGGGGCGGAGGTCGGTCAGGACGTCGCGGGTGAGGACGCCGAGCTCACGAAAGAGGATGCCGAGGAGCAGGAAGGGAAAACCGGAGGTAGCAAGGACGGTCAGTCCAAAGCGTCGCTCCCAGCGGATGACACGCGGATGCGTGCCGATGACCGCGAGCGCCATCGCCACGGAGAGCGCGATGACGACGCGGGCGATCTCGGGGGCCGGCATGGCCCCCGGACGCTACAACACCTTTCGGCCCGTCGCCAATCGGACGATCAGCAGGATCAGCGCGATGACGATGAGGATGTGGATCAGCCCTCCGCCGATGTTCATGGAGAACCCGCCGAGCCAGAGGATGATCAGGATGACGATGATGATCCAAAGCATATTGCCCATGGAAAAGCGGACGCTGCAAGTGTGTTGCCGAGGTCGGCATTCCTCTTGCCCAGACGCGGTGGGGGGAAACTGACATGGACTGGCAGGAGCTGGGTCTGACCGCCGCGCGGGGGCTGCTGGTGTACGTGGTCATGCTCGTCGTCATCCGCCTCCTCGGCAAGCGGACGGTCGGCAACTTCACCGCCTTCGACCTCCTGGTCGCGCTCATGCTCGGCGAGGTCGTGGACGAGATCATCTACGGCGACGTCACCATCGCGCAGGGCATGGTGGCCATCGGCGTCGTGGCGCTGGCGAAGTACCTCACCTCGTGGCTCACCTACTTCGATCACGGCATGAACAAGGTGCTGGAGGGGGCGCCGCGCGAGGTCATCCGGCACGGCGAGCTGCTGCGCGACGCGCTGCGTGCCGAGATCCTCAACGAGCAGGAGGTGCACGCGGCGCTGCGCCTTCACGGCATCGAGGACATGAAGGAAGTGAAGAGCGCCACGATGGAGGTCGACGGCGAGATCAGCGTCATCCTCGAGGACTGGGCCGAGCCTCTCAAGAAGCGCGAGGTGATGGGAGAGGCAGGCTGACGTGGAGCTCTGGCGCATCGTCGTCCGCGCCCTCGCCGCGTACGTCTACCTCCTGGTGATGACGCGCATGAGCGGCAAGCGGGTCGTGGGGGAGGCCACCCCCTTCGACTTCGTCGTCGCCCTCATCGTCGGGGACGTCATTGACGACGCGCTGTGGGCCGAGGTCTCGATGGCGAAGTTCGCCGGCGCGTGCGGCAGCCTCTTTCTCTGCGACATCATCACGAAGCTGGTGGCGTTCCACTCCCGCCCCTTCTTCCTCCTCGTGCACGGGCGGCCGCGGGTGATCCTGCGCAACGGTGCCGCGGACGGGCGCGGTCTGCGCGCCGAGCAGCTCACCGAAGGCGATCTCGCGCACCTCCTTCGCCTCGAAGGCGTGGACGACTGGCGCGACGTCCGGGTGGCGATGCTGGAGGAGGACCACGGCCTGTCGGTACTCAAGTGCGACGGCGCCGAGCCGGTGCAGAAAAAGGACGCACCCCGCGTCAGGAAGATGCTGCGATGGCGCGCGTCGTAGCCGTGGCCGCGGCCACCGCGCTGCTGATCGGCATGACCGCGCTGGCGGTCAGGCAGTTCGACGACCGCGACACGTTCGTTCCGCCCCCCGTGGCGGTGGCGGAGGGGTTCGTGCGCGAGGTGGTGGAGAAGCGGTGGGCGCGCGCGCAGACGTACCTCGCGCAGGAGGTGAGCGAGGAGAAGCTGCGGGAGCTGCAGCAGGGGATCGAGGAGCGGGTCGGCGAGCCGACGAAGCTCGAGGCGGAAGAGCTCTCGCGCGGCGACGACGAGGCGCTGGTCAACGTCCGCCTCTCCTCGGAGAAAGGCAGCGAGGCGGTGGCGTTTGGTCTCACGTTCGACACGGAGTGGAAGATCGACCTGCCGTAAGCTGCGCCGTCGATGTTGACGGCGCTCACCGCTGCCCTGGTCTACGGCCTCACCGGCGGCCTCACGCCCGGTCCGCTGCTGACGCTCGTCGTTACGCAGACGCTGCGGCACGGCGCGCGCGAAGGGGTGAAGACGGCGCTCGCGCCTCTCGTCTCCGACGGCCCGATCGTGCTCCTGCTGCTGTTCTTCCTGAACACCATCGCCTCGATCCGGCCGCTCTTCGGCGCGATCGCGGTCGCCGGCGCGGTCTACATCCTCTGGCTGGCGTGGGAGAGCTGGCGCGCGCCGGTGCCCTCGTTCACCGGTCCCGCGGTGCCGCCGCGGTCGTTCCTGCGCGGCGCGCTGGTGAACTTCCTCAACCCGAATCCCTACCTCTTCTGGCTCACCGCGGGGACGCCGATGCTGATGAAGGCGTGGCGCCACAGCGGCGCCGCGGCGGCCGCGTTCATCGCGGTGTTCTTCGTCTGCCTGGTGGGGAGCATGGTGCTGCTCGCTCTGCTGATCGCCCGCTCGCGCGAGCGGGTCCTCGAGCACTGGTACCTGCCGGTCATGCGCGCGCTGGCGCTGCTGCTGGTGGTGTTCGCGGTGCTGGTGGCGAGGGACGCGGTCGTGTTGCTGCGCGGTTAACTTGTCGGCCTCTCCATACATCCCCTGTATGGATTCGCATACACTGCGGCGCGGGCGTGCGGCGCGCGGTTTCGGCTAACCGCCCGTATTGAGAGTCAGTTACGTATAGCGAGGGAGCGGCCGGCGCGTGGCACTCCGCTCGCCCTTGTGGAGCGGCAGGAGGCCCCACAGTGACCCGAACGATTCTGACGATCCTCATTGCCGCCGCGCTCGCGCTGCCGGCTGCCGCGCAGGAGCCGGTGACCCGGTTTCTCATCGAGCGCATCGAAGTCCGCGAGAACTCGCGCGTCTCGACCGACGTCATCGTCGCCGAGTCGCGGCTGCGGGAAGGGCAGGAGTACACCGAGGAGGAGCTGAGCGATGCCGCGGCGCGCCTGAACCGGCTCCCGTTCCTGCTGTCCGCCGACTTCACGCTGGAGCGGGGCTCCGAGCGGGGGCGTCACGTGCTGGTCGTCACGGTGAAGGAGACGAGGGCGTTCTTCTACCTCCTCGACATCCGCCCGATCCTCTACGGCTCCACCTCCGACGGCCAGATCGACCTCCACCTCGGCGACCGCCTCGGCGGCGGCGAGAATCAGGGCGTTCTCGGCGGGCGCTGGTTCGTCGGACGGCGCGGCGCGTTCCACGTCGGCCTCTTCGGCCGCGACGACAACCACGAGTTCACGCGCGACTACACCGCGACGGTGGTCGGCTACACGCAGTACGACATCTTCGGCACGCGCGCCTTCGCGACCGTCAACCTCAAGAAGCCGCTGCTCGACGCGCCGTCGACCGACACCATCTCGCCTCAGGTGGTGGTCGGCATCCCCGTCTCGCCGAACCAGACCGTCACGCTGACCTACGACGAGACCCGCTTCGACCAGGACATCTCGATCGTCAACGAGGTCTCGATCCCGCGGCAGGATGGCGAGCGGATCGTCTCCGCCCGCTGGTCGTACGACACCACCAACCACCCCTTCACGCCGACGCGCGGGACGCTGCTGAGCGTCACGCCGATCGTGGTCTGGCAGGACTCGGCGGGCGTCGGCAGCGTCGAGTCGATCCCCGATTTTCCGACGTACATCCCGGCGGCGTTCCACACGAACAGCCACGCGGTGTCGCTCGACGTGGCGCAGTACTTCGAGCTGTCGGAGCGGAGCTCCGTCTCCGTCGGCGGCGAGGTCGGCAAAGGCAAGGTGAGCCGCCGCAGCAGCCTCTGGGACGAGCGCTTCAGCGACGAGACGTCGTACGCGATCGTCCGCGCCGGCTACTCGCACAGCCTCTGGACACGGGAAGAACAGAAGCGGGGCGACTCGCGGCTCGAGTACACGCTCCGCTACATCGACCGCGACCGGATCTCGGAGGTCTTCAACTCCTTCGACGAGGACGAGCTGCAGGCGGCCTTCGCCTGGGTGCGGCGCAGCTCCTTCGGCACCATCCGCCTGGGGGTCGGATACGGATGGTGACGCTGCGGACGGTGCTCCGCATCGGCATCTTCATCGCCTTCGCGGCGGCGGGGCTGGCGCACGGGCAGGAGCGTCCGGCGTTTGTGATCCGCCCCGGGGGCGTGGTCGCGGCGACGCTGCCGGCCTCGATCCTCGCAGACAGCGACGTGCAGAAGCGGCTCGGCAGCGGACTCACGACCACCTTCCTCGTCACCGCGCGCAACCGCACCACCGGCACGGTCTCCGGCGCGCGGCTGGAGGTGCGCTACGACCTCTGGGACGAGGTCTGGCTGGTGCGGAAGGTGGAGTTCGACCGCAAGAACGAGCAGCAGCGCATCACCTCGCGCGACGCGCTGGAGAAGTGGTGGCGCACGCCGGTGCGCATCCTCGCCACGGCCGGGGACCGGGTGCCGCTGCAGATCGACCTCGACGTCCTCCCCTTCTCCGCCGCGGAGCGGGAGGACGCGCGGCAGTGGATGTCGAAGTCGGGCGGGGTCGGCACCGCCAGCGGCAGCGGCGGGATCGTCGACGCGCTGATCGGGACGACGCTGGCGGCGAAGCCGATCATCTCCTACCGCTGGAACGTGGAGCTGGCGCTGAAGTGACGCGCCTGCGGTCGCTGCTGCTGGTCCTGGTGACGGTCGCAACGGCCACGGGGCTGTTCTGGTACTTCCTCCATCAGATCTCCGGGATGTGGCTCGACGTGGCGCTGCGGCCGGAGGTGCGGGCGGCGCTGGAGCAGTCGATCGAGGACCAGCGCAAGCTGCGCGACCTCGACCCGGCGCGGCGCGCCGACTACCGGCGGCGCTTCGACGAGACGCAGCGGCTGCTGAACCGCATCGAGGTGATCCGCATGAGCCGCGCGGCGATGCTGCGCCGCTTCGAGCTCGCACTCATCCTCGTCTTTGCGCTCGCGGCGGCGGGGACGGCGGTCGTGCTCTGGCTGCGCTACCGGAAGGCGCGGGAGCGGGAGCGGCGGGAGTACACGCAGCGGGTGGCGTCGCTGCAGGAGACGGCGCGGCGTCACGCGCACGAGATCAAGGGGCCGCTCACGGCCGCGCGGCTGGAACTGGAGCGCTACGCCGATCTCGTGCGCGCCGGTGCAACCGACGAGGAGCGGGCGCGCGCCGAGGAGAGCGTGAGCGAGGAGCTGGAACGCCTGGCGCGGTATACGCGCGAGTTCTCCTCCTTCGCCGGCATCGGCAAGCCGTCGCTGCGCCGCGAGTCCCTCGGCCAGATGGTCGAGGAGTTCTGCGCCACCTTCGCCAACGCCTGGCCGGGCGTGGCGCTGCGCGACGGCGGCCTTGACGCGGTGGTCTGCGCCGACCGCGACATGGTCCGCCAGGTGCTCGTCAACCTCTGCTCGAACAGCGCCGGCGCCGGCGCGAAGACGGTCACGTTCGCGATCGTCCGGAACGGCGGCCGCGTCGCCCTCGACGTCCACGACGACGGCGGCGGCGTCCCCGAGCCGCTGCGCGCCCGGATCTTCGATCCGTACGTCACGTCGCGCAGAATAGGGGAGGGAATGGGACTCGGCCTCTCGATCTCCCGCAAGGTGATGATCGATCACGGAGGGGACTTGCAGTTGATTGCGACGTCTGCGGGCGGGACGACGATGCGGGTGGTGTTTGGGGAGGGGGAGTGTTGAAGATGGTGTCGGTGATCGGTTGTCGGTTGTCTGTGGGACCTCGGGTTCGGGCACTGCACCGCGGACAACTGACGACTGACAACCGACAACCCGCTTCGCCGGAGGCGAAATGCAACTGATCCTCGTCGTCGAGGACGACGACAAGATCGCGGCGAACGTCACGCTCCGGTTGCGGGAGGAGGGCTACGGCGTCGTTGCTTTCCGCAATGCCGAGGATGCGCTGGCGCACCTGCGGGATGGGGGGCGGGTGCAGCCGGACATGGCGCTCGTCGACGTGCGGCTGCCGGGGATGAGCGGGGTCGACCTCGTGCGGATCATGGGGGACGCGATGCCGCCGGCGATCGTCATGTCGGGCGAGGCGTCGATGGCGGAGACGGTCGAGGCGATCAAGCTCGGCGTGCACGACTTCATCGACAAGCCGTTCAGCCGCGAGCGCCTTCTCAAGTCGGTCCGCAACTGCCTGGAGAGCTCGGCGCTGCGGCGCCAGGTGGGGGAGCTCCGCTCGCGCGACCAGCAGCTCGTCGGCGAGTCGGAGGCGATGAAGGTGCTGCGCGCTGCCATCGAGAAAATCGCGCCGACCGAGACGCGCGTCCTGATTCGCGGCGAGAGCGGCACCGGGAAGGAGCTGGTCGCGAACGCGCTCCACCGCCTCAGCCGCCGCGCCCAGCGCCCCTTCATCAAACTCAACTGCGCCGCGATCCCCGCGCACCTCATCGAGGACGAGCTGTTCGGCCACGCCCGCGGCGCCTTCACCGACGCGAAGACGGCGAAGCGCGGGCTGTTCGAGGAGGCCGACGGCGGGACGCTGTTCCTCGACGAGATCGGCGACATGGACCCGCTGCTCCAGTCGCGGCTGCTGCGGGTGCTGGAGGACGGCCGCGTCCGCCGCATCGGCGAGAACAGCGACCGGGCCGTCAACGTGCGGGTGCTCGCCGCCACCCACCGCGACCTGCAGGAGATGGTGCGGGAGGGGAGGTTCCGCGAGGACCTCTTCTTCCGCCTGGCCACCGTGCCGTTGGAGGTGCCGGCGCTGCGGGAGCGACGGAGCGACGTGCCGCTGCTCTTCTCGACGTTCCTGCAGCAGTTCTGCGCCCGCAACCAGCGCATCCCGCTGTCGGTCGACACGGCCGTGCTCGCCGCCTTGGCGGCCTACGACTGGCCGGGGAACGTGCGGGAGCTGCGCAACGTCGCGGAACGGCTGAGCGTGTTCGGCATCGATCCCGTCACGCTCGACCAGCTCCCAACCTCGGTGACGACGCGCGGCGCCGCGACGGAGAGCGGGCTGGTGCGCATCGCGGAGACGGCGCCGGTGATCGCCCTGCGCGACTTCAAGGCGCAGTGCGAAAAGGAGTATATCGAAGCCGTCCTCAGGCGTACCAACTGGAACGTCAGCAAGGCGGCGCAGCTTCTCGACATCCAGCGCACGTATCTTCACGAAAAAATGTCTGCGTTGGGCATCGATCGGCCGTCTACAGAGTAGTTTCGGCCTGTTATTTGAAGTAGAAGCGGTACGATGCCGAACATCATCCTCGTCGAGGACGACGCCAATGTGTCGCACCTGATCTCGAGGCAGCTCACGCGCGCCGGGTATGCGGTGAAGGATGTCGGCACGATCGCCGCGGCCCGCGAGCTGGTCGGCAGGTGCGAGTGGGATCTGGCGGTGCTCGACCGCAACCTTCCCGACGGTGACGGGCTCGAGCTCTGCCGCGAGCTGCGCCTCGCCTGCCCGCACGGCTACATCGTCATGGTGACGGGGGTCGACAGCGACGCGGGGAAGCTGGAAGGCTTCGCGCACGGCGCCGACGACTACGTGACCAAGCCGTTCGTGATCGACGAGCTGCTGGCGCGCATCCGCGCCGGCGTGCGCATCGTGCACCTGCAGAAGGCGCTGATGGAGAGCAACCGGCAGCTCGAGGAGCTGTCGCTGACCGACGGCCTGACCGGCATCCGCAACCGCCGTGCGTTCGACGAGCGGCTGCACGAGGCGTTCGAGCACGCGAAGCGCTACGAGCGGCCGCTGTCGCTGGTGGTGCTCGACGTCGACCTCTTCAAGCAGATCAACGACAACCACGGCCACGACGCCGGCGACTCGGTGCTGCGCGGCGTGGCGCACCTCGTGACCTCGTGCACCCGCGCGACCGACTTTGTTGCGCGCATCGGCGGCGAGGAGTTCGCGGTGGTCCTGCCCGAGACGCCGCTCTTCGAGGCGATGCAGTTCGCCGAAAAGATCCGCTCCCGCATCGCCGTCACCCCCGTGGCCGGCCTCCACCTGACCGTCTCCCTCGGCGTCGCCAACGCCCTGCACTCGCGCGTCCGCAACACCGCCGAGCTCTTCCACGCCGCCGACCAGGCCCTCTACCGCGCCAAGGCCAACGGAAGGAACCGCACGGAGATGGAGCGGCGCAGGGTGCCGGAGCGGGAGCCGTGGACGATGGTGCAGCGGAGGGTGTCCGTCGCGCGGTGACGCGGCGCGCTGCGCGCGCCGCGGTTGTCGGTTGTCAGGAATCGCGCGCCGCAAGCGCCGCGGGGTTGTCTGGGGCGCTACGCCTCGACGGCCATCTGTCGCGAGAGCTGGTTCATCGCGAATTCGCAGACGCAACCCGCAACCGCCACCTGCGCGCCGCAAGCGCGCGCGCGTGTCCGCCGCCGCTGGCGAGAAATCAGCTCTCGGGAAATCCTGACGTCCAGGCGAGACCCCCCAGACAACCCTGCGGCGCTTGCGGCGCGCGGTTCCCGACAACCGACAACCGACGCGGCGCAACGCGCCGCGGCGCTTCGCGCCGCGTCACTCCCCCTCGTTCGGATCCACCGTCGCCGCCGCCGTCAGCTCCTCCGACGCCGCCGCGTACTCCGGCAGCTCCCCTGCCGTCGCGGGGACGTACTGCAGCGCGAGCTCGCGGGTCCCGTACACGGCGAGCTTGTCCATCAGGAACTCGAATTTTTTCTCGATGGCGTCGATGATCGGCTGCTTGGCATCGGCGGGCAGCTCCCACATCCGCTGCTTGAAGGGGCCGATGGCCTTCTTGCGGGTCTTGTAGACGAACTGCTCGTCGGTCTCGCCGCTCTTGCGCTCGTCGGCGCAGTTCTCGAAGCAGAACTGGCGGATCTGCTCCTTCATCTCCGCCGGAAGCGTCGCCGCGTCGAGGATCATGTTCTGGAAGCCGGTGGCGAGGTGGATTTCCACCGCGTCGTTCTCCGGGAAGTTGTTGAAGACCTCCTCGGGGAGCGTCGACGCGCCGTGCTGCACCGAGCCGGCGATGCCGTACTCCTCGCGGCAGATGCGCGTCGTCTCGCGGAGCACGTCGAAGTCGATCTTCGCCTCGGCGATCGAGCCGTCGGCCATCGGGACGCCGCCGTGCGAGGTGCCGGTCTGCACCGAGATCTTGGCCATCCCGGGGTCGCCGCCGAGGGCACGCTTCACGCCGTCGATGTAGGCGCGGACCTCGTCCGGCTGCGTGTTGTACTTGCCGACCTCGCCGATCTCGCCGCCGATGGAGATCTCGATCCCCTCCGGCTGCCGCGCCCGGATGTACTTCGTGAAGTGGGCGGTGTAGGTGTAGTTCGTCTGCTGCTGCTCGTCGCGCGTGTCGAACGAGAGGTCGACCAGCGTCGAGGTGTCGATGTCGATGTTGTAGAACTCCGCGGCGATGGCCTCGTCGATCAGCGACTCGAGCGCCTTGATCTCCGCCGCCTTCCCGTCTTCCGTCGCCCACTTCTTCGCGCTGGCCTGGAAGTGATCGCCCTGGATGAAGACCGGGCCGGTGTAGCCCTCCTTCACCGCCGCCGCCAGCACGCACGCCGCGTACTCGCCGGGGCGTTGCTCGGTGTAGCCGATCTCGGAGCGGGCGATCTCGAAGATGAACGGCCCCACGTTGTGCTTCATCGCCGCGCGGAAGAGGGCGCGCGCGACGTCGTAGGTGAGCGCGCGGATGTTGAAGGCCGGCACCGTGAACTTGCGGGTCACCTCGCCGCGCCCGATGGCGCGGTAGAGCGGCAGGATCGACGACGGGATGGCGCCGCTGCGCCGCGCGAGCAGGTGGATCTGCTTGCGCGCCTCGGCCTTGGTGGCCGCGTCGCCGCTGAAGACGGCGGTGTAGACGAGATCGTCGATGCTGGCGTTGCTGAGCGAGCTTACGTCGGTGTGGATCATGCGAAGCGGGACTCTAGCAAATCGCCCGCCCTCAGCGAACCGAGCGCCGTTTCCCCCGCCGCTCGCCGTCCGGCCTCGGCTGCCCGAAGTCGAGGTGCACGACCGACATCTTCCCCGCCGCGTCCGTCACCGTCGACATCCACCGCCCGCTCTGCGACGCGCTCCAGAGGTAGTGCCCGAGGAAGGAGCGGTCGAGGGAGAAGGGGGAGGTGAAGGCGACCGGCTCGCTCCAGGAGCGGCCGCCGTCGGTCGAGCGGCTGGCGTAGAGGCGGAAGAGGGTGTTCGACGGGTCGTCGCGCCGGTCGAGCCAGGAGGCGACGGCGTCGCCGGTGCTCTGGTCGACGGCCACCATCGGAAAGACGGCGTCGTTCTCGCCTCCCTTCTGCGACAGCAACCGCGGCCCCTGCCACGTCGCGCCGCCGTCGTGCGACACCCACATCCCCGCGGCGGAGACGAAGGTGTTGTTCTGGCGCAGCCGCCCGCGCGTCGGCGAGAAGTAATAGAGCGTGCCGCGGTGCAGGCCGGTGGAGCGGTCGACGGCGATCGTGTGCATCGGCGAGAAGTTCGCCTGCGTGTTCGGGATCTTCCCGCCAGGTCCGAAGACGACCGGGACGGCCCTCGCGGGAGAGAAGGTGACGCCGCCGTCGGTCGAGACGCGGAGGCGGTGCTGCGCCGCGTCGTTGAAGGAGGCGTAGACCTCGCCGTTCGGTCCGATGGCCAGCATCGACATCCCGACGCGGCTCTTCGCCGTCAGCGGCATCGGCTCGCTCCACGTCACTCCGCGGTCGGTCGAGCGGCTGAAGACGATCTCGCCGTTGATCGAGTCGCCGTTCGCGTCGAGGTAGTAGCGGCCCCACATCATGTACACGTTGCCGGCGAAGGCGCCGGTGGTGTCGTCGACCGCCAGCCACTCCTTGTCGTCGGTGACGGTGGCGCCGTTGGTGTCGCTGACGTTGACCGGCCGCGTCCAGGTGTCGCCGCCGTCGTCGGAGCGGGAGACGGCCATGCTGATGCGCCCCGAGCGCTGGATCAGCATCGTGGCGTAGTACCAGATGCCGTTCGCGTCGACGCCGATGGCGGGATCGCTGTGGAACTCGTACGGGACGCCGTCGGTGCCGGTGAGCTCGAGCGTGCGCCGCGTCCAGGTCTTCCCGCCGTCGCGCGTAAAGTGCGCGTCGGCAAAGGGGAGCCGCTGCCCGTGATACCCCATCGAGGCGACGACCGCGTTGTCCGGATCGCGCGGCGAGATGGCCATCGAAGTCTCGACCGCCGCGTCCTCCCTCGCCAGGACGACCACGTTCGCGTCGTTGTCGAACGGCGTGGCGTTGGACACGACGGCGGGATTGGTGTCCGGCTCGGCGCGGTAGAACTGCGTCGAGGCACTGCAGCCGGCGGCGAGAAGCGCGAACAGCAGGGCGATTGGGCGGCGCATCCCACAATTTTGCCAGCCGTGGGACCGGGGGAGGGCCAGCGTTGTGACGAACGGGCGTTACGCCGTGACGTGGCCCGGGATTGTCTCCACGAGACACGGAATCAGAATGTTGCGCTTGCCCCGACCTGCTGAACAAGACGCGACAAGCGGAACGGCTGCGAATCCACGCCTCGACCGTCTCGGCTGGATTCACGGTTCAGCGCGTCCACTCCGACCCTCAGGTCAAACGGCTCGGCGCCATGGTGCTGCGGCGAGACAGCGACCACCATTGCTACCAGAGCAACGCTGATGTCTCCGCCGCCAGGCAAGCTGGCGAGCAGCCGATCCGATCCCTTAATCGGAATCGATCTCTGCGATCGAGCCGGAACGACCGAGTAGCGCGGCTCACCGTAAAGGAGGTTACCGCCGTCACCGAAGAACATGTCATGGGACAGTCCAACCGAGGCCGGCGCGACATAGAACGTGGAATGCGCTGCGGTCGATACCGTTTGCTCCGCAAACCGGTCGTCCTCTGTTTTCCGCACGCGCAGTTCTGACGGCGTCGTGAGGATTGCAACCGGCACTACGCACTCGTTTCGCACGATCGCGACGCTACGCCTCAGTGCGGCGCCTGCGCGTTCGAACTCGAGAACGATGCGAACGCAATCCGTTAGCGCCGGCACGATCGGCCCGTCTTCCGAAGAAAACGGATTGCGCGCCTGGGCGGCACGAGGAGGTTCGCTATGCCGCCGGCCAGCGACCTCGGTGTTGTCGACACATCGCACGCTGGTCACACCAGCCGCCAAGGCGCACCAAACAATCATGCAAGCCCGGTGAATCATCTGGTGTTGTTTAGCCATGTCTCCCACGTCGCGGTGTCGCTCAATCGGCTGTGAAGTGCCACTCGACGATCCGGAACGACTGGCGATTCACCACGACGTGCGCCTCTTCTGCTTCTGCAGCCTGGTGTTCCGAGAGCGTCTCATACCGCGGCTGAAACTTGACCGTGAGGTGTGCCGGGTCGTGCGTCGTCGCTTCGGGATCGTCATCGACGGAAACCGTGTAGTGCCAGGCGTTGGGCGACACATTCGCGGCGCGATGAACCTGCCGAAACTTCGCGCAAGCTGCGACGAAGCGATCGATTCACGTGCAAGGACGTTCGGGCGCCGGGCAACCTACGCCGTGACGTGGCCCCGAATCGTCTCCACGAGCGACGGCACGTCGAACGGCTTGAGCACCGCCCCCGTCGCGCCGAGGCGCTGGATCTCGTCGGGCTCGATCGGCTCGCCGCTGAGGATGAGGATCGGCACGGCCGACAGGGCGTCCGAGGCGCGCATCTCGCGCAGCACTTCGTCGCCGTTCATGCCCGGCATGTTGCGGTCGAGGAGGATCAGGTCGGGCGTCCGTTTGTGCGCCTCCTCGATGGCCTGCGGACCGCTCCCCGCGGCGACGGGATCGAACCCGAACTCGCGCAGGATATTGCGCATCAGAAGGAGGATCGGCGCGTCGTCATCGACGACCAGGATCACGGGACGTTCTGGCATTGGACGGCGGGCGGAGTGTAACAGACGTTGCGTCGCGTGTAAGCTGGCCGCCGCATGCCGATCCGACACGACCGAAAGGTGAGCATTCTCGACGTCATGGGCCCGGTGATGGTGGGGCCCTCCAGCTCCCACACCGCCGGCACCGCCCGCCTCGGCCGCGTGGCGCGCGAGATCCTCGACGAGGACCCGGTCGAGGTCCACTTCTACCTCCACCCGCCGCTCGCGGCGACCTACCGCGGCCACGGCTCCGACTTTGCCCTGGTCGGCGGCGCGATCGGGCTCAACGTCGACGACCCCCGCATCCCCGAGGCGATCCGCATCGCCGAGCAGATGGGCGTCACGGTCGAGTTCTCCGAGGAGGACCACGGCGACGTCCACCCCAACACGGTGCGCATCGAGATCCGCGGCGCGAATCGCGAGGCGGAGGTGATGGGCTCGTCGATCGGCGGAGGCGTGATCGAGGTCTTCAAGATCAACGGCTTCCAGACCCGCTTCAAGGGCGACTCGCCGGTGCTGCTGCTCTTTTACCGCGACCGGCCGGGCATGATCGCCGAGGTGGCGACGGCAATTGCCGACGAAGGGATCAATATCGCCTCCCTCTATTGTTCTCGGAAGCAGCGCGGCAAAGACGCCTTCATGGAAGTCGACGTCGACTCCCCGCTGTCGCGCGAAGCGCTGCGCCGGATCTGCTCGCTGTCGGATGTGGCAGACGCGCGGTATCTGGATCGCATACCGTAGAGATGTTGTCGGTGATCAGTTCTCGGTTGTCCGTGGCGTTTCGCCCGGGCGACAGATCACTGACAACTGACAACCGACAACCGACAACCTCATGATCGAATCCTTCAAACACCTCGAGCAACTTGCCGCCGACCGTGACCTCGCCGACGTCTTCCTGGAGTCGGACGAGCAGGAGCATGCCATCCCCGCCGAACAGATCCTGGAGGCGCTGCGGCGCCGCCGCGCCGTCATGCGCGACTGCGTGGAGCGGGGGAAGGCGGGCGACGGCCCGTCGATGGGCAAGCTCGTCGGTACCGAGGCGCGGCTGCTCGATCAGGCGTTCCGCGAGGGACGCACCTTCCTCGATCCCCTGACCGTGAAGGCGGAGCTGTACGCGCTCGCGGTGATGGGGGAGAACGCCCGCATGGGCGTGATCGTCGCCGCGCCGACCGCCGGTGCGGGCGGCGTGGTGCCGGGGATGCTCCTGGCGCTCGAGGAAGAGCGCAACGTCGATCCGGAGAAGACCGTGCGCGCGCTCGTCGTCGCCGGCGGCATCGGCTCGATCATCGCCCTGTCGGCGAACATCTCCGGCGCGGCCGGCGGCTGCCAGAACGAGGTCGGCGTGGCGTCGTCGATGGGCGCCGCCGCGGTGGCCTACATGATGGGTGGCGACACGCGTTCCTGCATCCACGCGGCCGCGCTCGCCCTCAAGAACACGCTCGGCCTAGTCTGCGATCCGGTCGGCGGGCTCGTCGAGGTGCCGTGCGTGAAGCGCAACGCGCTCTTCGCCGTCCACGGCCTGACCGCCGCGCAGCTCGCGCTCGCCGGCGTCACGTCGGTCATCCCCATGGACGAGATCGTCGAGGCGATGGTGCGCATTGGACGCGCGCTGCCGCGCGGACTGCGCGAGACCGCCGAGGGGGGCCTGGCCACGACCGAGACCGGCTCGGCCATCGCCCAGCGGTTGAAGGACGAGGCCAACGCCCGCCGCGCCGAACGCGCCGAGGAGCGCGAGCGGATGGCGATGGAGCGCAAGTGCCAGGTGCCGACGTCGAAGATCTGACGCGCTACTTCGACACGATCGTCCAGAGGCCGATGGCGATGAAGCCGATCCCCGCGGCGATCTTCAGCGTGCGCGGTGAGATCAGCTTCTCGAGCTGAGCGCCGACCAGCACGCCGATCGCCGCCGCGCACACCAGCGCCAGCGCTGAACCGGCGAAGATCACCCACTTGTTCGACTCTGCCTCCGCCGCGAAGAGCATCGTGGCGAGCTGCGTCTTATCCCCGATCTCGGCGAGGAAGACGGTGATGAAGACGGAGAGGAAGGCTTTTGACATGGTTGCTGGTTGCTGGTTGCTAGTTGCTGGTGAGAGTCAGAGGCGCGGCGTCACAAGCAACCAGTAACCAGCAACCAGCAACCCGTAACGCGCGCACCGCGCGTTACGGATAGTACCCCCGGATCGTCTTCACCTTCCCCTCGGCGGTCTGCACCGTGACCTCGCGCCACTTGCTGCCGGCTTTGGCGTTCGCCGAGGGGTAGAAGCCGAGGACGTACTGCGAGCGGAGCTCGTTCTGGATGTCGGTGTAGATGCGGGTGAGGTCGCTCACCTCGTCGATGTAATACGACGAGCCGCCGGTCTCGGACGCCAGCTTGTTGATCTTCTGCTTCACGTCCAGGTCCTTGCCGCTGATGCCGAGGCCGATCGCGTAGATCGGCACCGCGGCGCGCTGCGCGTACTCGAGCGCCTGCTCGAACGTGAACTTCGAGGCGGTGTCCCTGCCGTCGGTGAGGAGCACGAGCGCCTTCTGCCCCCGCACGCCGAGGAAGTTGTAGAGCGAGTAGACGACCGCGTCGTACAGCGCCGTCGACTCCTCGGGGCGCAGCCGCGCCAGCGCCGCGTGCACGTCCCGCAGCTCGGTCGACCACTTCTGCATCATGTGCGGCGTCGAGTCGAAGGCGACGAGGAACGCCTTGTCGCCCTTGCGCATCACGTTCTGGAAGAAGGCGGCGCCGGCGTCGCGGGCGGTGGTCATCCGCTCCTCCATCGACCCCGAGGTATCGATGGCCATGCCGACCGACAGCGGCAGGTCCTTCACATGTTCGAACTTGGCGAGCTTCACCGGCTCCCCGTCGTCCAGCACCTTGAACGCGCTCTCCGTCAGTCCGTTCACCGGCTTCCCGTCGCGCAGCACCGTCGTCGGCAGCTCGACGAGGTGCACGTCGATCGTCTCCATGTAGTCGGGCGTGTTGACCATCACCACGTCCTCGACCGGATCGACCTCGGGGTCCTTCAGCGCCGCGACCGCGCGCAGGTAGCCGACCGCGTCCGCCTTCGGGACCGTGACCGTGTGCACGAACGGCGGGTCGTACATCGTGGCGACGCGCGTCTCGTTCCAGTACAGCTCCACGAAGTCGAGCTGCTTGCCCTCCGGCACGCGCACGTCGACTTCCACCCGCACCGGCCCGTTGAGCTTCGGCGCGACGCGCGGCGCGGCGATGCGCACCCGGAAGGGATCGGTGCCGGTGTTGACCACCACCTCGTCGCCGGTGATCGGCTCGCCGTGCGAGTCGAGTGCGACGACGCGGATGCGCCGCGCGCGGGGCACGGTGCCGAAGTCGAGGTCGAGCGTGTAGGGCGGCACCCGCCGCGTGGCGATCTTCTTGCCGTCGAGCCAGAACTCGACCGCCTTGACGCCGCTGCCGCTGACCATCGTCTGAATCGACTGGATGCCGCTGGTGACGCCGCCGTTCAGCTCGTTCGTCAGCGGCACGATGCGCACCGACGCCCGCGTCGACTGCACGTCGTCCTGGATCGTCTTGAGCGTCTGCGTCTCCGCCGTCTGCTTCTGCGTCAGCACCTCCGGCACGACGAGAGGCGTTTCGAGCACCGCCTGCGCGCCGGAGGCGGGATCGGAGATCTTCACGCGCGACAGGTACTGCGCCGGGCGGAGCATCCGGTCGATGACGATCGGCAGCTTCTCGTCGGTGACGTCGCCCGGGAAGTCGAAGCGGTAGCGGTACTTCTCCCACATCTTCTCGTCGCGCAGCACCTCGCCGACGACTTCGATCGTGTAGACGGTGGAGGTGCCGGCGGTGGTGGTCTTGAGCTGCGAGCGCGGCACCATGATCGTGAGCTGCGCGTCGGTCTTGCTGCCGTCGCCGTGCGGGTAGGCGACGGTGACGTCGGCGGTGAGCTTCGGCGCCTTCTCGTCGGCGATGACGCTGGAGCGGAGGATGCGGTTGACGTCCTCCTCGTTCACGGGCGGCGGGATGAAGAGCGTGTGGATCTTGTGCGCGTCGCGGATCATGCGCGCCATCGCCCCCATCGCCCACTCGCCGTCCTTGCAGGAGAAGAGCTGCCCGCCGCCGTTGGAGTCGATGTCGTTCGACACCAGCTCCTGCTGCGCGCGCGACGGGTCGCCGTGCGGGTTCCAGAGCCGGTAGTCGTCGTCGCCGACGCTGTGCTTCGGCACGTAGAAGAGCACCAGGAACTCGCTGCCGAACTCCTTGAGGTAGGGGTACTGCCAGACCTGCAGCGGCTGGAACCCGCTGCAGCGGACGTCGACCATCACCGACGGCACGCCGTGCACGAGGTAGATGCGTCCGCGGTCGGAGGAGACCTGGCCGAAGTGCGTCTTCACGTACTCGAGCCGCTCGTAGTAGTCGTCGCGCGAGGCGCGGTTGGTGATGCCGAGGGCGATGTCGCGGCGGCGCCAGAAGTCGTCGATGAAGGCGTCGCGCTGCGGCGCCGTGTCGAGGCGCAGGAACGTGTCGCGCTCGGTGGGGATGATGATCGGCTCGACGTCGATCAGCCACTGCCGGTGGTGCTCGTCGAGCGCGGCGACGCGGTCTTTCCGCTCCCGCTTGGTGAGCGGCTGCTGTTCCGCGAACGCGCTCGCGGCGACGACGAGGATGAGGAGGAGGATGAGTGCGCGTCGCATGATTGGTTGCCCGATGCCAGTTGCCTGTTGCCTGTTGCCCGTTGCCCGTTGCCCGTTGCCCGTGTTCAGTTGCTGGTAACCGGCAACCGGCAACTGGTAACTAAGGGAAATACCCCTTGATCGTCTTCACCTTCCCTTCGCTCGCCTGCACCGTCACCTCGCGCCATTTTCCGCCCGATTTCACGTCGGGCGCCGGGTAGAAGCCGAGGATGTATTGCGAGCGAAGCTCGGTCTGGATCTCGTCGTAGACCCGTTGCAGGTCGCGAGCCGCGTCGATGAAGTGCACTGAGCCGCCGGTCTCGCGGCAGAGGCGGTCGAGCTTCGAGCGGACGTCGGTCTCGTTCGGGCGGATGCCGATGCCGATGCCGTAGATCGGCACGCCGGTGCGGCGGGCGTATTCGAGCGTCTGGTCGAAGTCGAACTTCGAGGCGGTGTCCTTGCCGTCGCTGATGAGGACCAGCGCCTTCTGCCCCCGCACGCCGTGGAAGTTGTAGAGCGAGTAGACGACCGCGTCGTACAGCGCGGTGCGATCCTCGGCGCGCACCTTGGCCAGCGCGGCGTGGACGTCCGACGTCTTCGCCGACCACTTCTGCATGAGGCGGGGCTCCGTGTCGAACGCGACCACGAACGCCTTGTCCCCCTTCCGCAGCACCTTCTCGAAGAACTGCGCGCCCGCCTTCTGCGCCTCCTGCATCCGGTACTGCATCGACCCGGAGGAGTCGATGGCCATGCCGATGGAGAGCGGGAGGTCGCGCACGTAGTCGAATTTCGCGATCGCCACCGGCTTCCCCTCGTCGAGGATCTTGAACGACTTGTCGGTCAGCTTGTCGGACGGCTTGCCGTCGATGATGACGGTGGTCGGCAGCTCGACGAGGTGCACGTTCAGCTCTTCCATGTAGGCCGGCGTGTTGACCATCACCACGTCCTCGACCGGCGGCGCCGTCGAGTCGGCGAGCGTGGCCACGGCGCGCAGGTAGCCGGGGCCGTCGGACTTCGGGATGTCGATGCTCTGCACGAACGGCGCGTCGTAGAGCGTCGCCATCCGGGTCTCGTTCCAGTACAGCTCCACCGTCGCCAGCTTGTCCCCCTCGGGGACGCCGACTTCCATCTCCACCCGCGTCAGCCCCTGGAGCTGCGGCGCGAAGCGGGGAGAGACGATGCGCACGCGGAAGGGGTCGGTGCCGGTGTTGACGGCCAGCTCGTCGCCGGTCAGCGGCTTGTCGCGGACGTCGAGGGCGATGGCGCGGATGCGCCGCGGCTGCGGGATCTCCCCAAAGTCGAGGTCGAGCGAGAAGGGCGGCGAGCGCCGCACCGCGACCTTCTTCCCGTCGAGCCAGAACTCGACCGCCTTGATGCCCTCGCCGGTGAGCTGCGTCTCCACCTTCTGCAGGCCGGTGGCCGGATCGTCCGGCGGCAGGATGCGCAGCCGCGGCTCGCGCGCCACGACCGGCTCCTGTGGAGCGGCGGGCTTCAGCCCGCCGTCGTCCTGTTTCGCCGCCTCTTTCGGCGGGCTGAAGCCCGCCGCTCCACTGTCCGCCACGTCGAAGATCTCCGGCACGTCGATGGTCTGCTCGACCACCGCCTCCGCGCCGCCGTTGGCGTCAGTGATCTTGATGCGGGAGGTGTACTGCGCCGGCCGCAGCAGCCGGTCGATCACGATCGGCAGCTTCTCCGACGCGCCTTCCGCGGGAAAGTCGAAGCGGTAGCGGTACTTCTCCCAGAGGTCGCCGTCCTTGAGCACCTCGCCGGCGACGTCGATCGTGTAGACCTCCACGCCGCCCGCCGCGGCCGGCGAGAGCTCCGCGCGCGGCACCAGCAGCATGAGTTGCACGTCGGTGCGGCTGCCGTCCTTGGCGGGGAAGCGGACGCTCGTCTCGGTGGTCAGCTTCGCGGCATTCGGGTTGGCGATGACGACCGAGCGCATGATCTTCGCGACCGTCTCCGGCTCGAACTCCGGCGGCGCGAAGAGCTTGAAGAGGTCGACGCGCGCCTGGATCATCTGCGTCACCGCGAGCATGATCTCGTTCCCCTCGGTGCACTCGAGCTGGATGCGGCTGATCGCCGCGTAGGGGCTCGACGACGCCCCCGCCGCCGCGTCGCGCGGCATCCCGCTTCGCCGCCCGGCCGGATCCTCCGCCGTCAGCAGCTCGTTGCCCGGCGCCAGCTCCGCGAGCGCCGCGGCGCCGCCGACCGGGTTCCAGAGGCGGTAGTCCCCCTGGTTGCGCGGCTTGTAGAAGAGGAGGCGGATGTTCGCGCCGAGCGTGGGGATCTGCTGGTACTTCCAGATCTCGACCGGCTGGATGACGCGCGAGCAGGTCGAGCGGACGACCTCCTGCGGCGCGCCGTGCAGCAGGAACATCTTCGCCCGGTCGGAGTCGAGCCGCTTGAACTGCTCCTTCGCGATCGCCACCCGCTGGTCGAACATCTCCTTGAAGCCGCCGGCGCCGGTGCGGTGCATGTGGTCGCGGCGCCGCCAGAATTCGTCGACGAAGGAGTCGCGGTCGGTGGCCTTCTCCAGCGTCAGGAAGAGGTCGAGCTCCGCCGGCAGCATGATCGGCTCGACGTCGCGCACGAACTCGCGGTGCCGCTCATCGAGCTTCGAGGTGCGCTCTTTCCGCTCCCGCTTCGACAGCTTGCGGATCGCGTCGCCCGGCTCCTTCGGGGGAGTAGCATCCTGACCGAGAATGGTTGCAGTGAAGGCGAACGCGAACGCGACAGCCAGCAGCGCTTTGGGGGTCATCATCTTGGGTTGTCCGTTCCCGGTTCCTCGTTGCCTCGGCGGATGACCGGCAACAGGCAACCGGCAACTGCTCACAGCTTCGTCATGCGCATCTACCTCGACAACAACGCGACTACCGCCATTCACCCGGACGTGCTCTCGCTGCTCGAGAGCTCGCTGCGCGACGTCTTCGGGAATGCCTCGTCCATTCATAGGGAAGGCCAGACTGCGCGGCGGATGATTGAGAACGCCCGTGAGTCGGTCGCGCAACTGATCGGCGCGACCGCGCGGGACGTCATATTCACCAGCGGCGGGACCGAGTCTAACAACGCTGCCATTTTTGGTGCGGCCGGGCGCGACCTTCGTTGCCACATCGTGACAACCTCCATCGAGCATCCCTCGGTGGCTGAAGCAGTTCGCCCGTACGACGTCACACGCATCGCACCGTCCCGTGACGGCGCCGTTTCCGCGGACGAGGTGATCGCCGCCGTGCGCGAGGACACGAGGCTCGTCACGGTCATGATGGCCAACAACGAGACCGGCGTCGTCCAGCCGGTCGAGGCCGTCGGCGCCTTCTGCCGCGCGCGCGGCATCCACTTTCACGTCGACGCCGTCCAGGCCGCCGGGAAGATCCCGGTGGACGTCGAGCGCATCCAGTGCGACACGCTCGCCCTCTCCGCCCACAAGCTCCACGCGCCGAAGGGCATCGGCGCGCTCTACGTCCGCCGCGGCGTGACGATGGACGCGCAACTGGTGGGAGGGGCGCAGGAGCGCCGCCGCCGCGCCGGTACCGAGAATGTTCCGCTCGCCGCCGCCTTCGGCGCCGCCGCCGCGCTGCCGTACGACGCGGAACAGGTCGCCAGGCTGCGCGACCGGCTGGAGGCGCGCATCCGCGAGTCGCTCGACGTCACCGTCAACGGCGCGGCCGTCCGCCGCCTCCCGAACACCAGCAACGTCACCTTTCACGGCGCGGACGGGGAGGGGATCGTGATCGCGCTCGACCTCTCCGGCGTCGCCGTCTCCACCGGCTCCGCCTGCTCCTCCGGCCGCGTCGAGCCGAGCCCGGTCCTGCTGGCGATGGGGCTGACGCCCGACGAGGCGCGCGCCACCGTGCGCTTTTCCCTCTCCCGTTTCACGACGGAGGAAGAGGTCGACCGGGTGGCGGCGTTGCTGGTGGGGCTCGTGCCCCGGTGCTTGCGCACCTAGGCGCCCCATGTCATTGTTTCCCCGACCAGGTCCAATGCCGGAAAAAGCGATCCTTCAGGGCGATCTCTCCAGGATCCAGTTGCCCGATGTCCTCAGCTTCATGTCCATGATTCGCGAGAGCGGCAAGCTCGTCGTGAAGCAAGGGCAGCTCGAGCGCGGGATTCACTGGAGAGAGGGGGAGATCATCTTCGCCACCTCGAACTCCAACGAGCACTCGCTCGGGCAGTTCCTGCTGCGCAACGGCAAGATCACGCAGGAGCAGTACGAGGACTCGAAGCGCCGCGTCACGCCGCAGCTCCGCCACGGCAAGCTGCTCGTGCAGATGGGGGCGATCTCGCCAAAGGACCTCTGGTGGGGCGTGAAGAACCAGGTGCTGGAGATCCTCTACTCGCTCTTCGGCTGGAAGGAGGGGGAGTTCGCCCTCTACGAGTCGGCCGAGGACCTGGCGCAGGAGCGGATCGTCCTGCAGATCAATACCTCCAGCGTGATCATGGAAGGCATCCGCCGGCTGGACGAGTCGGAGCGGATCCGCGAGAAGATCCCCAACCTCGACATCGTCTTCATGAAAGTGCCGGGGGTGCTGCCCGACTTCGGCGGTCTCGACATGAGCGACACCGAGATCGAGCTGTACAACAACATCGACGGGAAGCTGAACGTCCGCGAGCTGACCGGCCGCTCCGATCTCACCGAGTTCGAGGTCACGCGCATCCTCTTCCAGCTCGTCTCGGCCCGCCTGGTCGAGCCGGCGCCGGAGGAGCGCGGTTTCCGCCCCGTCTTCCTCGACGTCGAGGACTCGCCGGAGCTGCTGAAGGTCATCTCCACCTACAACGACATGTTCGGCCGCCTCTTCGAGGCGCTGGAGCGGACCGTCGGCGAGGACAACGCCCGCGACATCTTCATGACCATCCTCCAGAACGCCGAGACCGACGAGCTCTGGGCCGGCGTCTTCTTCGACCAGTACGGCCGCTTCGACGAGAACATGCTCATCGCCAACATCTCCGAGCTCCCGTTCGAGAAGCGCAAGACGGTCCTCGACGAGGGCCTGAATACGCTGCTGTCCGTGCAGCTTTTCGAAGTGTCCCAGCACCTCGACCAGGCCGGGAAGGTGGACGTGTTCCGGTTCATCTCGGACCAGAAGGCGTCGTTGGAGAAGGCGACCGCGTAGCGCGGTGTCGGGTGTCGGGATCCGCGCCGCCGCAAGCGGCGCGGGGGTGTCTGGGGCGCTTTCGCCTGGACGCCATGCTTGGGACACCTGAGGTCCAGGCGAGAGTGCCCCAGAGACCCCCGCGCGCCATGCGGGCGCGCGGTTCCACGACACCCGACACCAGCCGTCAGGCTGATATCCTCCCCCCCGCATGTACCCCACCCTCGTCAAGTTCGGCAACTTCGAGATCACCACCTTCGGCCTGATGATGTTCCTGGCGTTCGTCGTGGCCGGGTGGGTGCTGGCGCGGCAGTTCCGCCGGTACGGGCTCGATCCGGAGATTGCCTCCTCGCTCGTGGTCGCCGCCGCCCTCGGCGGGATCGTCGGCGCGAAGATCTACTACGCGATCCTCTTCGGCGACTGGCGCCTCCTCTTCGACCGCGCCGGCCTGGTCTGGTACGGCGGCATGATCGGCGCCTTCATCGCCTGCTCCTGGGTCATCCTCCGCAACAAGGTCGACTACCTGACCGCCGCCGACGCCGTCGCCCCGGCCGCCTCCCTCGGGTACGCGGTCGGGCGCGTCGGCTGCTTCCTCGTCGGCGACGACTACGGCCGCCCCACCGAGGCCTGGTACGGCGTCGCCTTCCCGAAGGGAGCGCCGCCGACCACCGCGTACGAGCTGCGCAAGTTCGGCGCGCCGGTCGATCCCTCCATCCCCGATTACCAGGTGCTGACCGTTCACCCGACGCAGCTCTACGAGACCGGCATGGCGCTGATCATGTTCGCGGTGCTGATGTGGGTCGTCCGCCGCCCGCATCGCCGCGGCGTCGCCTGGGGCCTCTTCCTGATCATGCTCGGCATCGAGCGCTTCCTGGTCGAGATCGTCCGCGCCAAGGACGACCGCATCTTCGGCCCCTTCACCGTGGCGCAGTTGATCTCGGTGCTGCTCATCGTGGCCGGCACCGTCTGGGCGTTGCGGCGCAGTCCGCGGGTTGCACCAGTGACATGAGAAACAGCGTCGCCGTCGTCGCCGTCGCCGCGCTCGGCCTCTTCTGCCTGATTTACGGGATTCCGGGCGGAATCGCGGTGGCCTTCAACGGCTGGAACGGCATCCCGTACGCCGTCCTGGCCGTCATCGGCATCATTCTCATCGCCTCCCGCCGGCGCGTCGCGGCGTGGCTCACCGGCGACTCGGAGGAGGACAGCCGTGCGCTCGCGTTCGGCCTGATCGGCGCCCTCGGCCTGCTGCTCGTGCTCACGGCGCTCCGGGACCTCGCCGGTCTAGCCACGTTCGTCGCGACGCGTGCGGACACCCAGGGGCTGGAGCCGTGGTACATCCCCGTCCTCGGCGCGACCACGGCGGCGAGGTTCATCGCCGGCCTGGTGCTGTTGATGAATCCCGGCGGCATCGCCCGGGGACTCGATGCGCAGCCCGATGACGTCTCTGCCGCCGTGCGCATCCAGACGATCCTCTTCGGCGCGCTCGCCCTCTGGGTGCTTGTCAACGACGTGCCGACGCTCCTCGTGAACACATACAAGATCTGGAGCGACGACGATCGCCAGTCCGCGCTCTCCATGTACCTGCCCGACGTGCTCGCGTCGGCGGCCCGCGTGCTGATCGCCGCCTGGATCTTCGCCGGCCGCGAGCGGGTCGCCGCCTTCTGGCACCGCCTCCGTCCTATGACGTGAGCGCGATCTCCAGGCCGATCCCCCGCTCCGCCGCCCGCCGCAGCGCCACCGCCGCGGCGGCAACGTCCTGCAGCGCCGTGCCGGTGGAGTCGAAGACGAAGATCTCCTCCTCGCTCGTCCGCGCGGGGACGCGTCCGCAGAGGACGTCCGCCAGCTCGCCATGGATGTCGTCGCGCGTCAGCACGCCCGCGGCGATCGCGTGATGCAGGTCGCCCATCTTCGCCGCCTGCTCCGCGATGTCGGGCACGATCCGGCTTCCCGCCAGCAGCGCCGGCGCGAGCTCGTGCTTCTCCGGGTTGTCGGCGCCGACGCCGGCGATGAAGAGGCCGGGGTGGAGGTGGCGTTCGTCGAGGATCGGCACGCGTGAGGTCGTGCAGGTGAGGACGACGTCCGACTGCGCCACCGCCTCTTCCAGCGAAGTACCGAGCTCCGCGCCCGCGATCGCCGCCGCTGCCGCGGGATCGGAGTCGAAGGCGAAGACGCGCTCGATCGTCCGCACCCGCTTCAGCGCCTCCAGTTGCGCGCGCCCCTGCACGCCGCAGCCGATCACCGTCGCCGTGCGTGCGTCCATCCGCGCCAGGTACTTCGCGGCGACCGCGGTCGCGGCGGCGGTGCGGAGCGTGGTGATGAGCGCCGAGTCGAGGATGCCGAGGGGCGTGCCGCGATCCGGATCGACGACGAGGATCACCCCCTGAATCGTGGGCAAGCCGTGGCGCGTCCGATTGCCGGGAAAGTTCGCGTTGAGCTTCGCCGCGAAGACGTCCGCCATCGCCGCCTTGATGTGAAAGGTGCCGTGCTCCGCGTGGATGCCCAGGCGCTGCGGGGGAGGGACGCGCCCCTCGCCGTACGCGCGGAAGGCCTGCTCGACCGCGGCGATGCAGTCGTCGAGCGAGAGCACGGCGGCGACGTCGGCCTCCGTCAGGATGCGGGTCACGACGCGAGCTCCTGGAACAGGGCAACGGCACTCATCATCGCTTTCTCCCAGTCGCCGAGGTGCAGCGACTCGTTTTCTGAATGGGCGGCCGAGCGGGGGTCCTGCACGCCGGTGAGCAGCGGCGGGACGTCGCCCGCCAGCTCGGCGAACGGCTTGACGAAGCCGATCGAGCCGCCGCTCCCCATCATCACCGCCTCGGTGCCGAAGCCGCGGGCGAGCGCGCGGCGGGCGCGGGCGAAGACGGGATGCGCCGGATCGGCCTCCCACCACGAGGGCCCACCCACGATCTTGACGCCGACCTGCACGCCGTGCGGCGCGTACGACCGGATCGCCTGCGCCAGCAGCTCGCCCGCCTCGATGGTGCCGAGGTCGCGCACGGTGCGCAGCGAGAGCCGTGCGCGTGCGGCGTCGGCGAGCTGGTTTGCCGCCGCCGCGATCGGCACCGCCTCGATGGCGGTAACGGTGAGGGAGGGACGCGCCCACACCTGCTCCCAGGACGAGCCGGTGAGCTGCACGCGTCGAGCAGGCCGAAGTCGGCGCGCACGCGCTCCGCGTCGAACGGCAGCGCGCGGATCGCCGCGAGCTGCGAGTCGTCGACGTGCACCCGCTCCTCCAGCCCGGGGATGCCCTCCTGCAGGCGCGCCAGGATCGCGCAGAGCGTCACGATCGCGTCCGGCACGAGCCCGCCCCCCTGTCCGCTGTGCAGCGGCTGACCGAGGACCCGCACCTCGACGTCGACGATGCAGTTGCCGCGCAGACGATAGGTGAGGGCCGGCACGCCGGTGTCGAAGTTCGGCGTGTCGCAGAGGACGATGTAGTCGCAGGCGAAGAGCGCGCGCTGCTCCGCCAGCAACGCTGCCAGATGCGGAGACCCGATCTCTTCCTCTCCTTCGATCAGCAGCTTCACGTTGCAGGGGAGGGAGCCGTCGGCCAAGCATGCGCGGATCGCCTCGAGGTAGGCAAGGAAGCCCCCCTTGTCGTCCGACGTGCCGCGCCCGTACATGCGCCCGTCGCGGATGGTGGCCTCGAAGGGCGGGGAGAGCCAGCGCTCCTCCCGCCCCGGCGGCTGCACGTCGTGGTGGCCGTAGATGAGGATGGTCGGCGGTTCCTCGGGGTTCCTCGGGTTCCTCGGAGTTCCTCGGGTTCCTCGGCCGCCACCAGCAGAAGCCCCGCCGAGGAACCCCGAGGAACCCGAGGAACCCGAGGAACCGCGAACCTCCCCATACACCGCCGGATGCCCCGCCGTCTCCAGCAGCCGCACCTCTCCCAAGCCATACTCCACCAGCGTCTCCGCCACCGCCTCGGCCGACCGGCGCACCTCCCCCGGCGGGAACGCCTTCGCCGAGACGCCCGGAATCGCCACCAGCTCCGCGAGGCGCCGCTGCGCGGCGGCCAGGTCGATCATGGGCGCGTCCGCCGGGTGCGGCTGCCGAGCGCCTCGTGCAGGTCGTCGAAGATGGCCATGGAGCGGTCGAGCCGCTCCTCGTCGCTCTCACAGCGGCCGATCAGCCCCTCCAGCATCGTCCGCACGCCGGCCGCCTCGGGGCGCCCATACTTGGCGTCCTTCAGGTCGAGGTCGTGCACGATCTCCGCGATCGCCCGCACGCCTTTGTCGGGGAGACCGACGCGGCGGACGAGCGTCTCGAACGTGCAGCGGTCCTCCTCGTGCGTGAAGTCGCCGCCGATCATGTCGAAGCGCAGCTCGCCTTCACGCCGCTCGGCGCGGGGGTCGGCGAAGCGGAAGCGCGCCTTCGGGTCGATGAACCGCCGGATGAACCAGGCCGACGCCATCCGGTCGATCTTCACGCCGGGACGGGTGACCCACGTCTTGCCGCGCAACTCCGGATTCGCCTTCAGCATGCGCGTCTCCTCCTTCCGGTCCTTCTGCAGCCGCGCCTCGATGGCCGCCACGGCCTCCTCCGCCTGCGCCCGCGCGGGGGCGGTGAAGAAGTCGATGCGCCGCACGTCGTCGAGCCGCTTCGCGAGGCGGGCGTGCGCGGCGGCGAGCTCCCCCGCCGCGGCGGCGCTGCGGGCCGACTTCATGGCCGCGTGGGCGTCGGCGGCGATGGCCTCGTAGTCGGCGTCGCGCGTCTCGTTGAACTGCGCCACCGCCGCCTCCCCCGCCACCCCGTCGACGAAGTCCCCCTCGAAGAGGTGCGCGTCCCCTCCGCCGGCGGTGATCTCCTGCGCCACCCACTGCAGGTCCTCCAGCGCGTCGCTGCCGTGGGGGAGGAGGTAGACGGCGTTCTTCACCGCCACCGCGCCGACCGCCGCCAGCCGCTGCCGGATCTTCGCCCGCAGGTACAGCGGGCGGGGAGGGATGCGGTGCACCAGGATCAGCCAGCGCGGCATGGGCGCAGAATAGCAGTTGCGCGTTCCGTATAGCAATTGCTATATTGACGGTCGATGACCGACATCCTCTTCCTCTGTCAGCACGGCGGCGCGAAGAGCGTCATCGCCGCCTCCTGGTTCAACCGCGCAGGCCTCCCGTTCCGCGCCGTCGCCGCGGCCGCCGAGGAGCCGTACGAGGCGGTGCCGGCGGTGGTGGTCGAGTTGCTGGAGCGGGAGGGCTTCGACGTCCGCACGTTTCAGCCGCGGCGCGTGGAGGCGGCGGAAGTCGAGACGGCGGAGAGGATCGTGGGCATCGACTGCGACGTGCCCGGCGTCGCAATCGACCGGTGGGACGACGTCCCCAAAGTCAGCGAGGACCCCGAGGGGGCTGCCGCCGCCATCCGGCGCCACGTCGACGCGCTCGTCGCGGAGCTCCGTGAGCGCCGCTGACGCTCCCCCCTCGCTCGGCCAGCTCGCCGGCTACTTTTTACGGCTCGGCACGTTCGGCTTCGGCGGTCCGATCGCCCTCGCCGGCGCCATGCAGCGCGACCTGGTCGAGGAGCGCCGCTGGGTCACCACCACCGAATACAAGGACGGCCTCGCGCTGGCGCAGCTCGCCCCCGGCCCGCTGGCCGCGCAGCTGGCGATCTACCTCGGCTGGGCGCGCGGCGGCTTCACCGGCGCGACCGTCGTCGCCTTCGCCTTCATCCTCCCCTCGTTCCTCATGGTCCTCGGCATCTCGGCGGCGTACGTCCGCTTCGGCGGTCTGCCGTGGATGCAGTCGGCGTTCTACGGGATCGGCGCCGCCGTCATCGCCATCGTCCTGCGCGGCGCCTGGAAGCTCGTGCGGCTGACGCTCTCGCGTGACTGGCTGCTCTGGCTCATCTTCCTCGTGAACGCCGTCGCCACCGCGGTGCTGGAGGCGGAGGTGGTCTCGCTCATCCTCGGCGGCGGCCTCGTGCTGCTCGCCGCGAAGTGGCGTCCGGCCGGCCTGCACGCGTTCGACCTCTCGCTGCTCTGGTTCTTCACCAAGGCGGGATCGTTCGTCTTCGGCAGCGGGCTGGCCATCGTACCGTTTCTCTATGGAGGTGTCGTCCGCGAGCACCAGTGGCTGACCGACCAGCAGTTCCTCGACGCCGTGGCCGTGGCCATGATCACGCCGGGGCCGGTCGTCATCACGGTCGCCTTCATCGGCTACCTCGTCTCGGGACTGACCGGCGCCACGCTCGCCTCGCTGGGCGTCTTCCTGCCCTGCTACCTCTTCGTCGTCATTCCGGCGCCGTACTACGCGCGGTTCGCCGGGAACCCCCGCCTGAAGGCGTTCGTCGACGGCGTGACCGCCGGCGCCACCGGCGCGATCGCCGGCGCGGTGGTCGTCCTCGCCCGGAGGGCCATCTTCGACGTCCCGACGCTGCTCATCTTCGCCGGCACGCTGGCGATCCTCATCTGGTTCAAACGTTTACCCGAGCCGCTCGTCATCGCCGCCGTCGGCGTGGGAGCCGTTTTCCTGCGCGGGTAAGCCTCGGTTTGCACTGCAACCAGGCCGATTTGCATTGCAACCAGGCCGATTTGCATTGCATCCAGGCCGGTTTGCATTGCATCCGAGCCGGTTTGCATTGCATCCGGGCCGGTTTGCATTGCATCCGGGCCTGTTTGCATTGCATCCGGGCCTGTTTGCATTGCATCCGGGCCTGTTTGCATTGCATCCGAGCCTGTTTGCATTGCATCCGAGCCTGTCTGCATTGCATCCGAGCCTGTCTGCATTGCATCTCGCAGCGTGGCGGCCCCGGCCGTCACGCACCAGAACGGCAGGCCCGGTTTTGCTATTCTTCGCCCTATCGAGATGACTCACATAGGCGTCTGCGTCTGTTCTCTTTTGGACTAAACTCGGTACGTTCGCCATGCTGCACGACTCTGAAAAGTTTCTCTCAGCCGCCCTCGACCTTCCAGAGCGCGATCGTGCCGAGATCGCCGCCAAACTCCTCGAGAGCCTCGACCGGCCGGAGCACACCGACGTCGACGAGGCGTGGGCCCGCGAGATCGAACGGCGGTGCGGGGCGCTCGACAGCGGCGAGGCCGTGACCTCCGATTGGGAAGCGTTCCGCTCCCGCGTCGAGCGCGATATCTTCGGCCGGTGAAGAAGGCCGTCCGGCCAAGCTCGTTCGCTCGAGACGAAGTCGAGTACTACCTGCAGCGTTACGAATCCCAATCGCCCGGTCTTGGCGACCGGTTGTGGAGAGAGATTCAGGCCACGGTCGCTCTCGTCGCAGATCATCCGGCGATCGGCGAGCCGGTGCGCCGCACAGGCGGCGCGGTGCGCCGCGTGCCGTTACGCCGCTTCCCCTTCTTCATCATTTACCGCGAGCGCGAGCGCGACGTGCAGATCATTGCCTTGGCGCACACCAGCCGCAGGCCCGATTATTGGCGCCCCCGCCTGAAGCCGCCGCGGTAGGATCTCCTCACCACCAGTAAGGGTTTGCATTGCCCGGTACAGGGCCGCCGGTCACGGTTCGCGCGACCCGGCGCCGGGAAAGTGCGATGATCACCGCGACGCACATCAAACCTGCGCCGACGAGCGACCATTCTACCGGCGTCAATGTCTCCCCGTTGACGCAGCGAAGCAAGACGGCAGTGCCGAGCGCACCGCCGCCCAGAGCGGCCAGTTGCAGGCAGTGCACGACGAGCTCACGCCAGCCATTCCCGCCCGAGCGACCCAACGCGAAATGGATGGTGAGGCCGGTGACGAGCGCCCAGAACGGACGGGTCACCGCCGGCGGCCGCCCGTAAAGGAGGCTGCACGCAACGCGCTGGGCTGCTGATAGAAGATCGCCAGCAGTTGTTCCAGCTCTCCGACGGAATGCACCTCACCACAGACGAACTCGGTCCGGTGAAACAGCCCCCGGGTCTTTGTGCCGCCGTCGAGAGAGACCTCGATCCGGTAGCGGCGCGGCCCTTCCTCGAGGTTGATGTCGAGATGCTCGCGCCCGAGGCGAACGGTGAACGACACGACCGATGACGCCACGACTGCAGGGCCGGTCGCGACGGCCTTTCGCAGGTGCGCGCTGGCTTCATGAACGTCGGGGTGACCGCAGTCGACAGAGCTGCCGTCGAACAGGATCATCCCCGCGGCATCGGCGTTCATCGTCCTCTTCGCGATCTCCTCACCACCAGTAAACCTGCGCGAGCTTCCCGTCCTCCGTGAACGCGAAGCTGAGCCAGAGCTCCGCCTCGCCGAGCGTCGCGCGGTAGCGGAGCGTCTGGAGACCGTCCGCGGTTTCCGTCTGGTGGTATGCGAGCGCTTTCAGGTCGCCGTGCGACGCGACCCATTCCCACAGCCCCTTGCCCGTAGCGGTGCCGAGGAAGAGGCGCATCTCCGGCGTGAACAGCGTGAGGTCGGGCGTTCCGCTCAGGAGGCCGCGGAGCGCGGCGTTCACGACCCGCGACCGCTCCGGCTCACTCTCCGCGGCGCGGCGGCGTGCGACGGCGGGATGGACGAGACCCGCGATCTCGAGCGGCATGTGATCGAGGATGCGGTCGCCGTGATTGGCAAGGACGATCACCGCCAGTCCGTCGTCCGCATAGCGGCGGATCGCCGAGGAGAAGCCGGGCGTGCCGCCGCTGTGCAACACCGCCCGCCGCCCCCGCTCGCGGTCGGCGACCCAGCCGAACGCGTAATTCAGCGGAGGAGCGCCGCCGGACGAGAGGCGGAGCGGCGTCCAGAGTGCGCGCCACCCGGCCGGGGAGAGCAACGCCCCTTTCTGCATGGCTGCCTCCCACTTCGCCATGTCGGCGATCGTCGACGCGATGGCACCGGCCGAGTACGCGTTCTCCGAAAGCGCGGGGCGGTTCTCGAAGGCGCCGTCCCGCCAGCCGTACCCCGACGCCCGCCGCCGGATGAGCGCCTGGGGCGCCGAGCTGCGGGTGTGCGTCATCCCCGCCGGCCGGAACAGGCGCTCGTCGAGGAAGGTCCAGTAGGAGGTGCCGGAGACGCGCTCGATGATGTCGCCGAGGAGCAGGTAGCCGGTATTGCTGTACGCCCACGTGTCGCCCGCCGCGAACTCCCGTTTCACCCGCGCCGCGAAGAGCCGCGTCATGGCGCGATGGTCGAGCGCGTGCGCCTCGTCCGGCAGGCCCTTCACGCTCAGGTACTCCTGGATGCCGGACGAATGCGTGAGGAGGTGGCGGACGGTGATGTCCTGCCACGACGGCGGCAGCTCCGGCAGATACGCCCTCGCCGGCTTGTCGAGAGCGAGCTTCCCCTCCTCGGCGAGGATCATGACCGCGGTGGCGGTGAACTGCTTGGTGACCGAGCCGAGCTCGAAGACCGTTTCCGCGGTGACCGGCACCTCGTTCTCGAGGTCCGCCAGGCCGTAGGCGCGGATATCCGCGGGCTGGCCGTCGCGGACGATCGCCACGGCGACGCCGGGAAGCCGGAGCTGGCGCATCCGCTCCTGCACGTACTCGTCGACCGCGTCCGCTCTGGCCAGGAACGCCGGCAGGAGCGCACTAATCAGAAGGAGCGCACGCATGCGCGAGAGGATAGCAGCGGCTACCGTCGCGGCTCGTAGCGCAGCGACACCGCGCCCGAACCGAACTCGCGGCGGCTCACGAGCTTCAGGTCGAGAGGCTTCGATAGCCCCGCGAACAACGCCGGCCCATGACCGGCGACCTTCGGCTGCACCACGATTTCGTACTCGTCGATGAGTCCCAGCTCCGCCAGCGCCAGCGGGAGCGTGACGCCGCCCACGTACAAGCCCTTCCCGGGTTCCTGCTTCAACTGCTGCACGGCCGCGCCGACGTCGCCGCGCAGCAGCTCCGCGTTCCAGTCGACGTGCGTCAGGGTGCTCGACACGACGTATTTCTTCGCCGCGTCGATCGTCCGGGCGAACGGCTCCATCCAGGGCATCATCCACTCGGGCCTCGTTCCGTCCGGCGCCGGCCGCCACGCCTCCATCATCTGGTACGTCACCCGCCCGAAGATGAGGGCATCGGCCTCCGCGAGCATGCCGGCAAAGTAGTGATGCAGCTCTTCGCTCGGGACGCCGGCGCGATGGTCGCAGCACCCGTCCAGCGTGACGTTGATGGAGTACCGCAGCGGTCGCATGAGTCTCACGTTAGCCGAGGTGCGCATTGGGGACAACCGCCTCGAGCTGCTGGAGCTCTGCCAGCTCGCCGCGCAGCGCGCGCACCTTCCGCCGGCTATGGAGACCGATTGCCGCCGCCACCGCGACGAGAATGGCCACCTGCAGGTATACGAGAACGGCCGCCTGTGGGTACTCCCTCGCGAGGCCGGCCGAGAACAGCGTCGCGCCCGGCACGATCGCCGCGAGCGCCGCCCACACGCCGTGACGCGCGAAGCCGAGCTGCCTTTGAAGTTCCGCGGTGTAGACGCGAATCGACGGCTCCGGCTCCCCTCCCTCGTCCGGCCGGCCGCGCCGCAGGACATACGTGACGTAGCCAAACCCGCCCAACGCCAACAACGCACCGGCGCGCATGAAGTGGTCGCGCGAAGCGGCCGCCAGGGTGAAGAGACAGGTGAACACCAGGGCCACCACGACGTAGCTGTCGACGGTGGCGCGTCTCCGCCTCCTGTCCAGAGCCTTCACGCGCCGAAGCATCTCCTCGGCCGTCTCGATCGTGGAGCCGAGACTCTGGCTCTGCCAGGACTGGATGAGTGTCCTATCGTCTTGCATGTTCCCCTTCCTTTCGTACCGCGCCAGCCAGGAACTTCTTGGCGCGGTGAATCCTCGTTGCAACGTTCGCCGGTGAGATGCCGGAGATCTCGCTGATCTCCTCCGCGGTCATGCCTTCCAGGTACAGCGACAGAACCTGCCGGTCGAGGGGAGGCAGCCGCTCCATGAGCCGCCGCAGGCGCGTCAGCAGCTCCTCGCGGACATATTCGGCCGCCACGTCGAGAGTGGCCGGTAACGGCTCGACGTCATCGAGCCGCAACATCGCCGATGGGTTCTGACGCTGCCGCCTCGCGACATGCGAAAGCGCGATGTTGTGTGCGACGCGATAGACCCAGGTCCGCAGGGAACATTGATTGCGAAACGTCGAGACGCTGCGCCAGAGGCCGAGCTGAATCTCCTGCAGCAGGTCGGCTCGCAGACCGGGATCGGCCTCATACGCCCGCGCGAGGCGCTCGAGCGGGGGACCGAACTCCCGGGCGATCTGGCAGTACAACTCGTCGCGTGACATCGCTTCAGCGCCCTCTGTTGATGGTAGTCACTCAACGCGCGGACTTCTTACAGCGGCGATAGACTGCGCCGGATGAACTTCGTCACCGCGGGGGAGTCGCACGGGCCCCAGCTCACCGTCATCGTCACCGGCGTGCCGGCGGGGCTGAGGCTCGACCGCGCGCGGATCAACGACGACCTGCGGCGGCGGCAGCATGGGTATGGGCGCGGGGGGCGGATGAAGATCGAGGCCGACGAGGCGGAGATCACGGGCGGGGTGCGGGGCGGCGAGACGCTCGGGTCGCCGGTCGCCATCACGATCCGCAACCGCGACTTCGCGAACTGGCGGGGGGCGATGGACCCGTGGGAGCCGGATGCGGCCGAGGCGCACAAGCGGCGCGTACATGCGCCGCGGCCGGGGCACGTCGACCTCGCGGGCGGGATGAAGTACGGGCGCACCGATCTCCGCGACATTCTGGAGCGCGCCTCCGCGCGCGAGACCGCCTCCCGCGTCGCCGCCGGCGCCATCGCGAAGGAGCTGCTGCGGGCGTTCGGCGTCGAGCTTCGCTCCGGCGTCGTCAGCGTCGGGGCCGCGGGGGACCCGAACTACTCGCCGTCGTGGGAGGAGCTTCTCGCCGTCGACGACGAGTCGCCGCTGCGCGCCGTCCGCGCCGAGGACGAGCCGGCCATGATCGCGGCCGTCGATTCCGCCCGCGAGGCGGGCGAGACCCTCGGCGGGACGATCGTCGCCGCCGCGCGCGGCCTCCCGGTCGGCCTCGGGTCGTACGTGCAGTGGAACGAGAAGCTCGACGGGCGCATTGCCCAGGCCATCCTCTCCATCCATGCCGTGAAAGCGGTGGCCATCGGGGACGGCGTCGCCGCCGCCACGCGCCTCGGCTCCGAGGTCCACGACCCGCTGTACTTCGACGAAGCGCGCCGCTACCACCGCACGACGAACCGCGCCGGTGGCCTGGAGGGGGGCGTCACGAACGGCGAGGACCTCGTCGTGCGCGCCTACATGAAGCCGATCTCCACCCTCCGCCGCGGCCTGCCGTCCGTCGATACGGAGACGCGCGAGCCGCACCGGTCTCAGTGGGAGAGGAGCGACGTCACCGCCGTCCCCGCCTGCGGCGTCGTCTGCGAGGCGATGCTCGCCTTCGTGCTCGCCTGCGCGATGCGCGAGAAGTTCGGCGGCGACTCGATGCGGGAGATGCGGCGCAACTACGAGGCGTACGTCGATGAGCTACGGCGTTACTGACAGAGCTTCGTCGCGCGGCAGGCTTTGCGTTCGTACACGATCACACGCGTTCCCTGGGGCACGTTCGCAAACTGCAGGTCGAGCCGGCACTGCTTCTTCCCGGTGTTGCCGAATGCCTCCAGGTCGACGGCGTACATGCCTTTCGGCAGCACTTGCCGGATCGCCCTCCTTTGCAGTCGTGGCGTACGCGTCGAGGTTGTCGCCCCATTTGCACTTCCGCTCGTTGCGCGCGCCGAATCCGTCCTGGAGCAGCAGGCTTGTGACCTCCGCCGCCCGCCGGATGACATCGCCGAATAGCACCGCGGTCCCTTTGACGCCGAGGACCGGCGACACAATCACTTCACCGGCCGGAAGCGGCTTGTCGCCGGTCTTCCGTCGCTGGGTTCAGGTACGGCACGACCGCGTCAACGTAATGTTGCTGGGCGGAGTTGTGCCACTCGCCGGCGATGTACCAGCCGTGATGCGCGCCTTCTGTTCGTTCGTCAGCGTTCGATAGAAAGTCGGCCGCCCACCGTTCGTGTTCGAACTTCACCTTGTCGCAGGGACTGCATCCGGGGGCGGTGGCCAAGGATGTTGGCGATCACGATCGAAGACGCCCTGAACCGGCTTCGGATCCGGCGCATGGCAGGTAAGGGCGGCGAGAACGAAGGCTGCCAGCATGGCTAATAATACGCCCCGTGTTCAGGGAGCTGTTCCCCGTCACCCGCAACCTCGCCTACCTCAACCACGCCGCGGTCGGGCCGCTCTCGGTGCGCGCGTGCGAGGCGATGGAGCGGCACGCGCGCGACCAGCGCGACTTCGGCGCGCTGCACTGGAAGGCGTGGTACGCGGAGACCGACCGGCTGCGGGAGTCGATGGCGCGGCTGATCCACTCCGAGCCGCAGGAGGTGGCGATCCTCAAGAACACCTCCGAGGGGCTGTCGTTCGTCGCGGCGGGGCTGGACTGGCGGGAGGGGGACAACGTCATCACCACCGCGCTCGAGTTCCCGTCGAACTGGACGCCCTGGAAGCGGCTGGAGGAGCGGGGGGTGGAGTGTCGGGTGGCGGCACTACCGGCGGTGGAAGAACTTGACTCCCTGATCGACGATCGCACGCGCCTCGTCACCGTCTCCTCGGTCGCCTTTCACAACGGCTTCACCGCCGACCTCGACGCGATCGGAGAGCTGTGCGCGCGCCGCGGCGTGCTGTTCTGCGTCGACGCCATCCAGAGCGTCGGCGTGCTGCCGATCGACGTGCGCCGCTCGCGGATCGACTTCCTCGCCGCCGACGGCCACAAATGGATGTGCGGCCCCGAGGGGACGGCGATCTTCTACGTGGCGGCGGAGAAGCGGGAGCTGCTGACCGTGGTCGAGAGCGGCTGGACGAACGTCGAGCGGGGAGGGAAGTTCATCAACTGCGGGACGGCGTGGCTGCCCGACTCCCGCCGCTTCGAGGCCGGCTCGCTGAACACGAACGGGATCTTCGGCCTCCGCGCCGCCCTCGACCTCATCCACGAGGTCGGCGTCGAGAGCATCGCCGCGAGTGCGGTCGCGGTGGCGACGACACTGGCGGACGCGCTCGAGGAGCTCGGCTGGACGGTCGGCTCCCCCCGTCCGCTGCGGTCGCCGATCGTCGGCGCGACTCCACCATCCGTAGAGAAAACGCTCCTTTGGTGGCACCGCCAGCTCGAGGAGCGGGGCGTCGTCTGCGCGCCGCGCGAGGGGATGCTCCGTTTCTCGCCCCACTTTTACAACGACCAGACCGACGTCGAACGCGTGATCGGCGCACTGCGCGCTATCATGAATTCATGACGATCACGGCGTTGTTTCTCTGCGTGATCGCGCTCGCGTTGGGTGCGATCGTGGGGTGGGTGGCTGGGAGCGCGAGGAAGGGCGCCGAGGCGGAGCGCGCGCGAGCGGAGCGCGATCTGGCGGTCTCGGAACGTCGCAAGAGCGACGCGGCGCGCACCGAGCTGCAGCGGCGCGTCGAAGAGGCGCAGCAGGCGAAGGCGGCCGCCGAGGCCACCGCGGCGTCGCGCGTAGCCGAGGCGGAGAAGCTGCTCGCCAATCACGCGGCGATGCAGAAGCAGCTCGAGGACAGCTTCGCCGCGCTCGCCCAGAAGGCCTTCCGCGACGTCAGCGAGAACCTCGTGCACGCCAACCGGACGCAGGTCACCGGCGCGCTCGACACCAAGAAGGCAGAGATCGATGCGCTCCTCCAGCCGATGCGCGACATGCTGGAGAGCTACCGCGGCGAGGTGCTCAAGAGCGAGAGCGCGCGCAACGAGAGCTACGGCGGGTTGCAGGAGCAGATCCGCACGCTGCTCATGGCGCAGGAGTCGGCGCAGCGGGAGGCCTCCCGCCTCGCGAACGCATTACAGTCGCCGACCGTGCAGGGCTCGTGGGGCGAGCTGTCGCTCCGCCGCTGCATCGAGATGGCCGGCATGAGCGAGTACTGCCGCGACTTCGAGACGCAGCAGACCTTCACCAACGAAGACGGCCGCCGCCTCCGTCCCGACCTGATCATCCACCTGCCGAACGAGAAGGTCATCGCCGTCGACGCCAAGGCACCGCTGGGCGAGTACATCGCCGCCTCGAACGAGGGGGACGAGAGCCGCAAGCGCGCCCTCCTCGAGGCGCACGCGAAGAACATCCGCCGGCACGTCGACCTGCTCTCGCGCAAGGAGTACCAGGGGAGCATCGGCGACACGCTCGACTTCACCATCATGTTCATCCCGGGAGAGCACTTCCTCTCCGCCGCCCTCATCACCGACGTCGCGCTCCTCGAATACGCCTCCGAGCGCCGCGTCGTCCTCGCCTCGCCGACGATCCTCCTCCCGGTCCTGCGCGCGGTCGCCGCGAGCTGGAAGGCGGAGAAGACGGAGGAGAACGCGAAGAAGATGCACGACGCCGCGGTCGACCTCTTCAACCGCTTCGTGACGGTGATGGACTACCTCACGGGCGTCGGCGACCAGCTCCGCAAGACCGTCGACAGCTACAACAAGGTGATCCGCTCGGTCGACACCCGCCTCTGGCCGAAAGGGGAGGAGCTCCAGCGGATGGCCGGCAGCGGCAAGAAGCTCGCGGAGCTCGAACAGCTCGAGGCGGTGCCGCTCGAGTCGGCGAAGCTGCGGCTGACGATGCAGAACGAGGAGCCGGGGGTGGTGGTGGCGATGCGCGACTGACGTCGCTACGCGTTGTCGGTTGTCAGTTGTCGGTTGTCTGTGGCGTTCAGCCTGAATGAGCCTGCAGCCGAGATCCCACAGACAACCGACAACCGACAACTGACAACGTCGTCTGTAGCCGAGATCCCACAGACAACCGACAACCGACAACTGACAACCGGTCACCCCCGCGTGCTACGATCCCCCCCATGAACTCCTCCCTCAGGACGAACGAGCCCGTGCAGACCAACGCCGGCTCGTGTCTTTGGCTCCATCACCGTCGTCGATAACTACGACTCCTTCACCTACAACTTGGTCCAGCAGCTCGAGCGCCTTGCGGGCGAACGGCTGAACGTCATCCGGAACGACGCGTTCGAGCCGGAGGAGCTGCTCGCCGCGAAGCCGCGCGCGATCGTGATCTCGCCCGGGCCGGGCACTCCGGCGCGCGCGGGGCGGTGCATCGACCTCATCCGCCTCAACCGCGACATCCCGCTCCTCGGCGTCTGCCTCGGCCATCAGGCCATCGCGGAGGCGTTCGGCGCGCGCGTGGTCCGCGGTGCGCTGCCGGTGCATGGGAAGGTGAGCGAGGTGCGGCACTCCGAGGCCAACCTCTTCGCCGGTTGTCCGCACCCGATGCAGACGGCGCGGTACCACTCCCTCGTCGTCGCGCGCGACACGCTGCCGGACGTTCTGCAGATCGACGCGGAGACGGACGACGGCGCGATCATGGCCATCTCCCACCGCGAGCGGCCGGTCTTCGGCATCCAGTTCCACCCGGAGTCGTACGGCACCGCGGGCGGCGACCGGCTGATCGAGAACTTCCTGGCGGTGCTGCGATGATCGCCGCCGCCATCAAGCGCATCGTCGACGGCCACGACCTCGGCCGCGACGAGATGTACGACGTCTTCGGGCAGGTCATGGACGGCCGCGCCACGGACGTGCAGAAGTCGGCGCTCCTCATCGCCCTGCGCATGAAAGGGGAGACCGCGGAGGAGATCACCGGCGCGGCGCTGGCCATGCGGGAGCGGGTCACGCCGATCGACCTCGGCGCCGGCGACCTCCGCACGAACCTCGTCGACACCTGCGGCACCGGCGGCGACGGACGCGGCACCTTCAACGTCTCCACCATCGCCGCGCTGGTCGCGGCGGGGGCGGGGGCGAACGTCGCCAAGCATGGAAACCGCGCCGTCTCCTCCTCCTGCGGCAGCGCCGACCTCCTCGCCGCCCTCGGCGTGCAGATCGACCTCGACGCGGCGCGGATGACGCAGGTGCTCCGCCGCATCGGCATCGCCTTCCTCTTCGCGCCGAAGCTCCATCCCGCCATGAGCGCCGTGGCGGGCGTCCGCCGCGAGCTCGGCGTGCGCACCATCTTCAACGTCCTCGGCCCCCTCACGAACCCCGCCTTCGCCCGCCGCCAGGTCCTCGGCGTCTACGCGGAGCGGCTCGTGGAGACGGTCGCCCGCGTCCTCGCCGCGCTCGGAGCCGAGCACGCGCTGGTCGTCCACAGCCGCGACGGCCTCGACGAGATCTCCGTCTCCGCCCCAACGCGCGTCTGCGAAGTACGCGACGGGCAGGTGCGCGCGTACGAGGTGACCCCCGAGGAGCTCGGCCTGCAGGTGCACGACCTCGACGCGCTCGCCGGAGGCGACGCCGCCGCGAACGCGAACATCGCCCGCGAGATCCTCGGCGGCGCGAACGGCGCGCGCCAGGACATCGTCGTCGCCAACGCCGGCGCCGCGCTGTACGTGGCCGGACTGGCGCCCACCATCCGCGACGGCGTCGCGCTCGCACGCGAGTCGATCGCCAGCGGACGGGCGTTGCAGAAGCTGGAGGAGTTGGTGGGGGCGACGAACGAGATTCCTCGGGGTTCCTCGGGTTCCTCGGAGTTCCTCGGCGGGACGCCGGGGGAGGAGCGCCAGCGCGGGAGCCACCCCGAGGAACCCCGAGGAACCGAGGAACCCCGAGGAACCGGAGACCCCCAATGACCGTCCTCGATCAGATCGTCGAGCGCACCCGCGCCCGGCTCGCGGGCGAGCCGAAGCCCGACCGGCAAGCGGCGGAGGCGGTGGCGCAGCAGCGTACGGCACACGCGTTCCGGAACGCGCTGACGCGCGACGCCGTCAACGTCATCGCCGAGGTGAAGGCGGCTTCGCCGTCCGCCGGTCCGATCGTCACCAATCCCGACGTCGAGACCATCGCGCGCGACTACGCTCTCGGTGGGGCGGCGGCGGTCTCGGTGGTCACGGAGCCGGAGTTCTTTCACGGCTCGCGCGACTGGCTGGCGCGGGCGCGGGGCGCGAGCGGCCTTCCGGTGATCATGAAGGACTTCATCGTCGAGCCGTCGCAGCTCGTGCGGGGGATCGCCGCGGGCGCGGATGCGATCCTCCTCCTCGCCTCGCTTCTCACCGCGCGGCAGCTCACCGACTTCATCGGCCTCCTCGAGGCGTACGGCTGCGATGCGCTGGTGGAGGTGCACGACGAGGAGGAGCTCGCGCGCGCGGTCGAAGGGGGCGCGCGCCTCATCGGCGTGAACAACCGCGACCTGCGCGACTTCCGCGTCGACCTCGGCACCTCCGAGCGTCTCGGCGCGCTCATGCCGCCGGACGCGATCAAGGTCGCCGAGAGCGGCATCCGCACCCGCGCCGACGTCGACCGACTCCGCGCCGCCGGCTTCCACGCCTTTCTCGTCGGCGAGTCGCTGCTGCGGCAGGATGACCGCGCGGCGGCCGTGCGTTCCCTGGTGCAGGCATGACGAAGGTCAAGATCTGCGGCATCACCCGTCTCGAAGACGCGCAGGCGTGCGCCGACCTCGGCGCCGACTTTCTCGGCTTCATCTTCGTCCGCTCCTCGCCGCGCTACATCGAGCCGGAACGGGCGGCGGAGATCGTGAGCCAGGTGCGGGGGCCGAAATTCGTCGGCGTCTTCGCCGACGAGCTCACGCCGGTCGAGGGGCTCGACTACGTGCAACTGCACGGCGGCGAAACGGACGACGACGTGCGCGCCGCCGGCCTCCCCGCCATCAAGGCGCTGCGCGTCGGCGACGTGCTGCCCGACACCACCGCCCATCCCAGCGCCGCGTGGCTGCTCTTCGATACCGGCGGCGGCACCGGCCGCCGCTTCGACTGGTCGCTGCTGGCGATGTATCCCCGCACGCAACCCTTCTTCCTCGCCGGCGGTCTCACGCCCGACAACGTCGGCGCGGCGATCAGCCTCGTGCGCCCGGACGCCATCGACCTCGCCAGCGGCGTCGAGTCGGCACCCGGCGTCAAAGACCACCGGAAGCTCCGCACCCTCTTCGAAAGAGTCAGGAAACCATGACCGCATTGCCGAACCGCCACGGCTTCTTCGGAAACTTCGGCGGGAAGTTCGTTCCCGAGACACTCATGGCGGCGCTCGACGAGTTCGAGACCGCGTACAAGAAACTGAAGCGCGACGCCGACTTCAAGCGCGAGCTGAGTGAAGTCCTCGCCGACTTCGTCGGCCGCCCCACGCCGCTCACCGAGGCGAAGAAGTTCGGGGAGCTGTGCGGCGGGTTCCGGCTCTTCCTCAAGCGCGAAGACCTCCTCCACACCGGCGCGCACAAGATCAACAACGCCATCGGCCAGGCGCTGATCGCGAAGCGGATGGGCAAGCAGCGCGTCATCGCGGAGACCGGCGCCGGCCAGCACGGCGTCGCCACCGCCACCGCCTGCGCGCTCCTCGGCCTGCAATGCGTCGTCTACATGGGCGAGGTGGACATGGCGCGCCAGGAGCTGAACGTCTTCCGCATGCGCCTCCTCGGCGCGGAGGTCGTGCCGGTCACCAGCGGCAGCAAGACGCTCAAGGACGCCATCAACGAAGCCATCCGCGACTGGGTAACGAACGTCCGCACGACCCACTACATCATCGGCTCCGTGCTCGGGCCGCACCCGTATCCGATGGTCGTGCGCGACTTCCAGTCGGTGATCGGCCGGGAGGCGCTCGCGCAGCTCAAGAAGAAGACCGGCACGACACCCGACGTCGCCATCGCCTGCGTCGGCGGCGGCTCGAACGCGATCGGCCTCTTCTACGAGATGCTGAAACACGAGTCGATCCGGATGATCGGCGTCGAGGCGGGCGGCCGCGGCGCGAAGCTCGGCGAACATGCGGCCCGCTTCTCCGGCGGCGCACTCGGCGTGCTGCACGGCACCCGCTCGATGGTGCTGCAGGACGAGTTCGGACAGATCGCCGAGACGCATTCGATCTCCGCGGGACTCGACTATCCGTCGATCGGCCCCGAGCACGCGCATCTCCAGGAGATCGGGCGCGTCGAGTACGGTGGCTGCAGCGACGACCTCGCCCTCGAGGCCTTCCACAAGCTCGCCGAGCACGAGGGGATCATCCCCGCGCTCGAGTCGTCGCACGCGCTCGGGTGGCTGCTGCGGCACGGGCAGACGATCGACAACAGCGCGGTGGTGATCGCGAACCTGTCGGGGAGGGGCGACAAGGACGTCCCGCAGGTGGCGGCGCTGCGATGAACCGCGTCGACGCGCTCTTCCGCCGCCTGAAACAGGAGTCGCGCTGCGGGCTGATCGCCTACGTCACCTGCGGCGACGGCGACACCGTCTCCATCATCCGGGAGCTGGAGGCTGCAGGCGCCGATGCGATCGAGCTGGGGATTCCCTTCTCCGATCCGATCGCCGACGGGCCGGTGATCCAGGCCGCCGCGCAGCGGGCGCTCGCAAAGGGCACCACGATCCGCGACGTCTTCGCCATCGCCCGCGCGATCCGGGAGAAGAGCGAGATCCCGCTCATCGCCTTCTCGTACCTCAACCCGGTCACGCGCTACGGCGCGGAGCGGTTCGCCGCCGACGCGAAAGAGGCGGGCCTCGACTCCGTGCTCCTCACCGACCTGCCGCCCGAGGCGGCGAAGGAGGTGCGGGCGGCGATGCACGCGCATCGGCTCGGCACCGTCTTCCTCCTCGCGCCGACCTCCACCGACGCGCGCCTGCGCGCCATCGACAACGCGAGCGACGGTTTCGTCTACTACGTCTCCACCACCGGGGTGACGGGGACGCGGCGCGAGCTCGACCCCGCGCTCCTCGAACGGCTCGACGAGGTGCGGAGCCGGCTCAAGCATCCGATCGCGGTCGGGTTCGGTGTTTCGACACACGGACACTACGACCTCCTGCGCGGACGATGTGACGCGGTGGTGGTGGGGAGCGCCATCGTCCGGGCCATCGGAAACGGGGAGAGCGCGGGGGCGGTAGTGCGTGAAATCTTAGGAACTTAGCGCCGGAGTGAGCGGCGTCACACGCGAGCGGCATCTCGGCTGCAAAACTGCGAATAACCTATGCGTCCCAAATTCGCAGCAGTCGCGTTGTTCCTCGTTTCCCTCAGCAGTACCGCCGGGGCCGCCACGTACGTCGTCCCCGATGACGACCAGCTCATCGCGCAGGCGGAAGTGATCGTCTCCGGCCGGGTGGTGAAGGCCGACGTGCGTCCGACGCGCGGCATCGAGACCTGGTCCGCGATCGAAGTCGACGAAGTGTTCAAGGGCGGCGCGCCGTTCGCGCCGGGGTATGTGTTCGAGGTTCCCGAGGCGGGCGGCATCATCGGCGACACGGCGCTGGTCGTCCCCGGCTCGCCGCAGTATCGCGGCGGAGACCGCGTGGTCGCCTTCCTGGCGCGCCGCGACGACGGGCAGCTCGCCACGCTGCACATGGGCCTCGGCAAGTTCCGCAGCGAAGAGCGCGGCGGGCGCCGCCTGCTCGTGCGCGGCGAGGACGGCGAGCCGATCGTCGGCATGACGCCGGACGGGCGCGAGTACCTCGACCCGCAGCGCGACGAGCAGGGCTTCCGCGCGTACATCCACGAGAAGGTGAAGGGGAAGAATCCCTACAAGACCTACCAGCAGCATGCGGCGCGCGTGCGGACGCCGGTGGCGCAGGTCGCGTCGCTGGCGCTCATCCCGGTGCTGCCGCAGGTCCTGACCGCCTATCCCGCCTCGGCCTACATGATGACGGTGAGCGGCCGCCCCGCGCGCTGGCGCACCTGGGAAACGGCCGGCGCAACCGTCACCTACCGCACCAGCGGCACGCAGCGGAACCAGCCCGACAGCGTCGGCTCGGCGATGCGCGGGCTCGCGGCGTGGACCAACGACACCACCTCCGGGATCAACCTCGTCTACGGCGGGACGACCACCGCCACGCGCGGCACGGTCGCCGACAAGATCCACTCGATCATCTTCAACGACCCCTCGGGCGAGGTGTCGGGAAGCTGGAGCGGCTCCGGCGTCGTCGCGGTCGGCCGCTTCTGGGCCAGCCTCACCGCGCACACCTGGAAGAACGAGTCGTTCTACGTCATCACCGAGGGGGACGTCATCGTGCAGGACGGCGTCGTGCTGTCCAGCGTGAAGTTCGACGAGGCGATGGTGCACGAGCTGGGACACACCCTCGGCTTCCGCCACTCCAACGGCGGCACGCCGTCGACCACCGCGGCGATCATGAACTCGAGCCTCAGCGGCCGGTACGGCGTGAACCTGCAGTCGTGGGACCGCTCCGCGGCCGCCTCGGCCTACGCGGGCAGCACGAGCACCACCTGCACCGCGGTGAACATCACCGCGCAGCCGCAGTCGACGACCGTCGCCTCCGGCGGGAGCGTGACGCTCGCCGTGACGGCGACCGGCACCACGCCGAAGTACCAGTGGTACCGCGGCGCCACGGGCGTGACCACCAGCCCGGTGAGCGGCGCGACCGCGCGGACGTACACGACGCCGGCGCTGACCAGCAGCACCAGCTACTGGGTCAAGGTCTCTAATACGTGCAGCACGAAGAACAGCGTGGCGGCGGCCGTGAACGTCTGCAGCGTCCGTCCGTCGCTCCTCACGCAGCCGGCGTCGCAGACCATCGCCAAGGGCACCTCGGCCACGCTGAGCGTGACCGTGAGCGGGGTCGGTCCGTTCGCTTACGAGTGGTACCAGGGCGCCTTCGGCGACACGACGCGCCGCGTCGGCAGCGCGCAGACGTACCGGACGCCGCTCCTGACGGTGAGCACCTCCTACTGGGTGCGCGTGCGGAACGCGTGCGGCTACAAGAACAGCGCGGCCGCGCTCATCACGGTTCGCTGACGGGGTCGCGCCGCCGTTGCGCTTCGCGCACGGCGGCGCACACCTGCTCGTAGACCTCGCGCGCGCGCTGCTTGCGGATGCGGAAGCGCATGGTCGCCTTCGAGCGGCGGCCGAAGATCGTGACGACGTCGATGCGGAAGATCGCGCGCACGAGGAAGGCGACGATGGCCGGCGAGCCGAGGACGAGGAAGATCAGCGACGCCGGCCAGGTGTCGTCGTCGACGAAGAAAAAGAAGAGCGCGAAGGCGATGAAGAAGAGCGAGATCAGGCCGGTGAAGACGAGAAACAGCACGCCGACCTCGCGGTGGATCGTCACCATCATCACGTCGTCGAAGAAGACCCGCAGCTCCTCGACCTCGTAGTTCTCGGTCTTGACGACCTCGAAGCCCTCGGCGGTCTGGTAGACCATCTCCCGCCCCGAGAGCGAGGTCGACTTGCCGACCAGTTTGCGCCCGGTTTCGTTCATGACTTCACCAGCGTGTAGACGATGACGGCGATCAGGGCCAGGCCGCCGATGACCTGGAGCGCGCCGAGGATGAGGATCAGGATCGGCGCGAAGGTTTTCCTGCCCATCTCCCGCCGCTGCCTGCGCCCCTTGAGCGCCCAGTACATCGCCACAGCGCCGAAGGGGATGGAGAGGAACCAGATCAGCACTCCCGCGATGACGGCGGAGCGGGCCAGGAGCGTGTAGTCGCGGTAGCGCCGCGCCGCGTCGCCGAGCGTCCCCTCGGTGTGCAGCTTCGAGAAGCAGGAGGGGCAGTACGAGCCGGAGCCGACGTTCATGTCGCAGAGCGAGCAGATGAACAGGCCGCAGCGCTGGCAGGAGGTGACGGCCGCGTTGCGCGCGTGATTCGCGCAGAGGTTCGCCCCCTCGGGCGCCTCGTCGATGATGCGCGTCGCCTCCACCTTCCGCTCGACCGGCGTGAAGCGGGTGGCCTCGAAGTCGCCGCCGCATTCGGGACAGATCACCGTCCCGTCGGTCAGCCAGGCGTCCGGCACCGTCGCCCGGCAGCGGGGGCAGTGCGGACCTCGGTAGACCGCGATTTCGGCCATCAGTAGGCGTCGACCACCCTGGTGGTGGCGACGAGGTCGTGCAGGGTCGTCTTCTCTTCGGTGAAGAAGGCGACGGCGTAGTCGACGATCCAGATGCAGCCGAAGATCATCTTCATCGCCGCGCGTCCCCAGGCCTGGCCGGGGCTGATCGGCGAGCCGTCGGGACGCACCACGCGCACCCGCAGCGCCATCTTGCCGAGCGTCTGACCGCGCTTGAGGTGCAGCATCAGCCCCTCGTAGATGAAGCCGGCGAACATGAACGGCAGGCCGAGCAGGTTGAGGTACGGACTCGGCTGGGTCTCGTTGACCGTGGCGTTGTACATCACCACGCCCATGATCGCGTACATCGGGATCACCGTCAGGAGCCCGTCCAGGAAGATGGCGCCGAAGCGCCTCCAGTTGCTGGCGAGGGCGAGGCGGGCGCGGTCGACGCCGGAGCGGACGTCGAGGAGCTGTTCCTCTTTGCAGACCGCGCAGTAGGGGCGGCCGGCGAGCTCCACCAGGCAATCGCCGCAATAGGGATTCATGCAGCGCGCGCAGCGGCGCACCCCTTCCGAGACTTCCACGTGATTCCGGCAGATCATGATCGCGTCATCTTACGGGATGGAAGAGCACGGCCGTCAGGTCGCGTACGAGATTCTCGCCGCTGATCTGCTCCTCTTCGATCCCCAGTTTCTCGCGGTACGCGGCCGCCACTTCCTCCATCAGGTCGTAGCGCGCCTCGGCGGACATGCGCTCCGCGCGCAGGCAGAGCGTGAGCAGGAACTCCCGCTCCTCGAGGCCGATGCGGTGCTTCGCCAGCCGCAGCACGCGCGGCGTGCGCAGGCTGTTGTGCCGCCGCTCGGACGAGAGGGCGCCGCGCGCCGCCAGCGGCTGCGCGTCGCGGACCACGAGCGTGTCGGCGATCAGGTCGCCGAGGCGGCGGCGGGTGGGGGAGCTGAGCACCGCGATCGCGCCGACACCGTAAAACAGCGGGGCGAAGTCGAGGATGCGGGTGATGTTGCGGACCAGCGACTGGTGGAGCGAGACCGGCAGCCCGCGCGCGTCGATCACGCGCAGCTTCAGCGCCCGCTTGCCCGGCGTGCGCCCCTGCTTCTTCGTCTCGAACCAGACGTGCCAGCCCCAGGTCAGGACGAAGTTGGCGCTGACGAACACCGTCATGGCCAAGCCCCGCGGCAGCAGTTGGCCGGCGACGACGCTCACGACTGTGGAGATGCCCATGACCATCAACGCGTCGACCATGAGCGCGAGGAAGCGGCTCCCCGCGCCCGCCGGCTCGAGGCGGATCGGCACGTGCTCCGGCGTGGTGATGGTCAGCTCGTTCATTCGTCGGTGCGCCGCAGGAAGAGATAGACCATGAGGCCGAGGAAGAGCAGCGCCGAGACGGAGATCTTCAGCGCGTACGGCACGCTCTTGGCCGAGAACTGCGAGAACCCGCCCTCGATGATGCCGGCCAGGACGAGCGTGAGCATCGTCCCGATCATCATGCGCCACACCGACGGCATCACCCGCCGCAGAGACGCGCCGCGGGAGAGGTTCCCCGGCATCAGGAACGCGCGCCCCACCAGCAGGCCGGCGCCGCCGGCGAAGACGATGGCCGGGAGCTCGAGCGCGCCGTGCGGCCCGACCCAGGCGACGAAGAAGACGGTGACGCCGTCGAGCACGTACAGCGTCGCCACCGCGCCGAGGATGGCGCCGTTGTAGAAGAGGATCCAGAGGCCGAGGACGAGCGTGAGCGCGCCGAGGCTGAAGGCGAGGAAGGAGACCTGGATGTTGTGCGTGTAGAGCGACGCGCCGAACAGGAGCGCCTCCTCGACGCTCGCGATCCGCTCCTCTTCCTTCTCGATCTTCTCCACCCGCTCGCGCGGGCTCTCGGTGAAGAACATCGCCGGCACCAGCCGCTCGGCGTTGGCGCGGTCGGCGAGCACCGCCAACGAGCCGAAGAGCGCTCCGCTCAGGAGGGCGCAGGCGGCGATCAGCACCGCCGTCCGCTCCCGCCGGAACGCCGACGGGATCTCGCGCGTGAGCAGCCGCACGAACGCCGGCCAGACCGCCGTCTCGTGCCCCGCGCGGTAGATGAAGCGGTACGCGCGCCCGGTGAGCTGGTTGAGATAGCCGAGGATCTCCGGGTTGGCGGTGTGGGAGCGGGCGCGGTTGAGATCGGAGCAGGCGCGCCGGTACAGCGACACCAGCTCCTGCGTCTCGTCGCGCGAAAGCTCCACCTGGTCGGCGCGCGTCAGCAGCGCGTCGAGCTCGTCCCACACGGGGCGGCGTTCGGTGAAGAAGCGGTCGATGTTCATGGTGCAGTTGCTAGTTGCTAGTTGCTGGTTGTTGGTCTGCGGGGCTGTCGCGCCTGCGCGATGAGCAGTGATCGAGGTCCAGGCGCAAATGCCCCCGAAACCAGCAACCAGCAACCAGCAACCAATTCACAGCATCTGCCTCCTCTTCACATCGATGTACGCGTTGACGGCGTCCACTCCCCAGTCGGCGGCGGTCGATTCGACGACCATCGCGCCGCGGGAGCGGAGCTCGCGCTTGAGCTCCGCGCGGCCGAGCCAGAGGTCGCGGGCGACGAGGGTCCGCGAGAGCTCTTCCTGGTTCGCCGGGAGCAGTTGCGCCTGCGCGGCGAGGTCGCGGTCTTCGAGGACGACGAAGAGCGGGAGGTGCTGCGGGGCGAGCATGCTCACCGCGCGCAGGAGGTCGTGGCGCTCCTCCCGCTCGGGGAGGACGGTCAGGATCAGGATCAGCGTGCGGTGGCGGAGGCGGCGGCGCACGCTCGCGGCGAGCGCGAGATAGTCGGTGTGGCGGTAGGCGGCGGCGAGCTGCGTCACGTAGCCGGTGATGGCGCGGAGGTGGGCGGCGCCGCGGCTCGCGCCGAGGCCCTTGTCGACCGCGGTGTCGAAGGAGACGATGCCGACCTTGTCCTCCATCCGGTTGCAGATGTAGCTGATCAGCACCGACGCGTTCACGGCGTGATCGAGGCGCGTGACCTGCTCGACGCGCGCCGCCATGCGGTGCCCCTGGTCGAGGCAGAGCAGCACTTCCTGGCTGCGCTCCATCCGAAACTCGCGCACGATCAGCCGCCCGTGCCGCGCGGAGGAGCGCCAGGCGATGTCGCGATAGTCGTCGTCGCGGACGTAGTCGCGCAGCCGGTCGAAGTCGCGCCCCTTGCCGATGCGCGGCGCGGTGCGGGCGCCGAGGGAGCGGAGCGCGAACTCGTTCAGCCGGCGGTGCATCCGTCCGACCGCGCGCAGGTTCGGCAGCACGTGCGCGGTGCTGGTGGGGCCCGCCGGCACGATGCGCTCCATGAGGCGGAACATCGTCACGGCGACGTACAGCGGCTCGATCTCCTGGGTGCCGCGCGCCACGCCGCGGATGGAGAAGTCGAGCGACACCAGCTCTCCCGGACGGCAGACTGCCTCCGCCTCGCCGGAGCGCGGCTCCACCAGCTCCGGCCACCGCTGCCGCACCGTCATGCGCAACGCGCGCGGCGCGGTGGTGGTGATGCGAAGTGTCACGGTTTCATGCTCGTGCAGCGGAATGGCGAGCTTCGCCTGCCGCTCCACCCGCACCCCCACCCGCCGTAACAGCAGCGCCTCGGTCACCGCCGCGACGAACAGCAGCGCCACCGCCGCCACCACCGCCCAGACGAACAGCGGCACCACCGCCGCGAGCAGCGCGGCGACGGCGAGGAAGGCCGTGAGGCGGAGGAGGAGGGGGGCGGGTCTCATTTGCAGTTGCCTGTTGCGGGTTGCCCGTTGCCAGTGACCAGGTTGCCGCTCGCGGTGAGTTCCCGCGGCAACCGGCAACCGGCAACTGGAAACTACCGAGGCACCTCCACCTGATCGAAGATCCTCTGCAGCAGGTCCTCGAGGGCGAGACCTTCCATCTCCGCCTCGGGGCTGAGGGTGATGCGGTGCGACACGACGGGCGCCACGAGGGCCTTCACGTCGTCGGGGGTGATGAAGTCGCGTCCTTCCAGCGCGGCGGTGGCTCGGCTGGCCTCGAGCAGCGCGAGCGAGGCGCGGGGGCCGGCGCCGATCTGCACCGCCTCGTCGCGGCGGGTGCGGGAGACGAGCTCCTGGATGTAGCGGATGATGTGCGGCTCGACGCGCACCGCCGTGGTGACCGTGCGGCGCGCCTGGAGCAGCTCCTCGCCCGAGATCACCGGCTCCAGTGAGGCCACCGTCTCGTCGTGCAGGCGGCGTCCCGCCGCGTACTCGTCGAGCATGCGCACCTCGTCGTCCTGCTCCGGGAAGTCGATGTTGATCTTGAAGAGGAAGCGGTCGCGCTGCGCCTCCGGCAGCGGGTAGGTGCCCTCGAACTCGACCGGGTTCTGCGTGGCGAAGACGGTGAAGACGGGGGAGATCGTGTAGCGCGCGCCGTCGATCGTGACCGCGCTCTCCTGCATCGACTCGAGCAGCGCCGACTGCGTGCGCGGCGGCGTGCGGTTGATCTCGTCGGCGAGGAGAATGTCGGTGAAGACGGGGCCGGCGCGGAAGACGAACTCCTGCGACTTCTGGTTGAAGACGTTCGCGCCGACGAGGTCGGAAGGCATGAGGTCGGGCGTGAACTGGATGCGGCGGAAACGGCAGCCGAGGAGCTTCGCCAGCGTCAGCGCGAGCAGCGTCTTGCCGGTGCCGGGCACGCCTTCGAGCAGCATGTGCCCCCCGGCAAGAATCGAGGTGACGGCCAGCGTCTTCACGCGCGGCTGCCCCATGATCACCCGGTCGAGCTGCGTGCGCAGCGCGCCGAAGCGGGAGGCGATGTCGGTGATGGTCTGCAAATGCGTTCTCCTTCGGCAGTCTCAGAGTCTCAGAGTCGCAGAGTCTCAGAGGGCTCCGCTCGTTTTTTCTCTGCGACTTTGAGACTGTGAGACTTTGAGACTCTGAGACTGAATCTTCCTGAATGCATCGTTCAATGCCTCCAGCGTCCCCCTCCCCCCCGTCAACTCCTCCACCCGCTTGTGCAGGGCGTCGCCGCGGAGGCCGGTGGTGTGGGCGATGGTGCGGGTGAGGGAGTCGTGGTAGAGCGCGAGCGCCTGCGGCTCGGTGGTCACGTCGCGGTAGAGCGCGCCGAGGGAGCGGACCAGGTCGACGGCCTCGGAGCGGGTCTCGCGGCGATCGTCCTCGGGGGCACCGATTCTCCTGCCGGCGCGCCAGAAGAGGAGCGTGGCGGCGAGGGCGAGGAGCAGCAGGAACGGACCGAGGTTCCACTCCTTCATCAGCTCCAGCGCGCCGTCGCCGCTGACGATGCCGTGCAGCACCTCGTCGAAGTAGACGGGGCGCCCCTCGCCGGCCAGCGCCTCGAGGACGCCCAGGTTTTTCGGCAGCACGCCGTTCTGAAACAGCTCCGGTGCGGAGAAGACGATCAGCTCTCCGCTGCCGATGCGCTCCCGCGCGACGATCACCTGCGTCCCGGCGGTGAAGAGCGCGTGCATGCGCGGCGGCAGCTCGACGTAGCCGCCGGAACTGCGGTAGAGCGGGAGCTCGTCGACGCCGGGCCAGACCGGGAAGACCTTCGTCGCCTTCCGCACCGGGACGACCTCCGACGGCAGCAGGCCGGTCGTCACGGCGAGCACGAAGCGTCCGCCGCGGCGGACGAAGGCCTCTTCACTGTCGCTGAGCAGCCGGGTCGCGGCCGGCTTCGGAGGAGCGTTGCCGATGTTGTCGGCGAGGCGGAAGACGGTCGCGTTCGGCTCCACCGGCTCCCGCCCGAACGGCTTCGTGAGCGTGCCCACCTTCCGCTGCTTGCCGAGGTAGCCGTAGGCGAGGGAGAGGCCCCGGTTGGAGGTGTTCGCGGTGGAGTACTTGTCGTAGATCCGCTGCGAGGCGCGGCGGTCGCTGACAATCCAGAGGACGGCGATCGCGGCGAATGCGAGCAGCGCCGCGACCAGCGGCCAGACGCGTCTCACGCGGCACCCCGGCGGCGCAACGCGTCGAGGATGTGGCGCGCGCGGCCGCTGCAGTCGTCGAGCGCGTCGGACGTGCTCTGGTCGTGCCCGTACCACTCCAGCTCGAAGCGGCGGGTGAGCTCGATGAGCTCCGGCCGCCAGGGGATCGACGGCGCGACCGTGGCCACGTACTCCCAGTTCGTCCGCCCCTTGCGGAAGTGCAGCACGCCGGCGGAGTAGCAGGTGACGAGGACGGCGTGGTACCAGGCGCGGATGGCCTCGCGGAAGCGTCCCGCGGCGGCGAGCTGCGCGGCGTAGCGCTCCCACTCGGTGGCGCCGCGGGAGAGCGGGTCTTCGTCGCGGCGCGAGCCGACCGGCTCCGAGATCGCCACCGCCGTCTTCTCGCGGCGCTTCGAGCGGCGCGCCACCTCGAACGCCAGCAGCGCGATGGCGAGGGCGATCACGATGGTCACCGCGGTCACGGCCCAGCCGGCACCGCCCGCGGCGCCCCGTTCGCCCG
>DASWNW010000077.1:0-73487 GCA_036399015.1 Thermoanaerobaculia bacterium
CTGTCGCATACGCGTAAATCAGGATCTTGAGCATCATCGCCGGATGAAACGGCTGGTTCCCGCGAGGATCGCTTTCCTCGTGCCGCCCATAGAACGCGCTCAGATCCATCTCGTCCACCACTTCCGAGATGAAGAACGCCAAATGATTTTCGGGAAGCCACTCGCTCGGCGATGGCGGCAGCAGATAGCTCTGCTCCGGTTGGTACGTCGGGTAGTTCGTCGGCATGCACAATTTTACGCCCCCCTACCGCTTTTCTGCCGCGCAGGCTCCTAGAGGATGTTTTAGGTACCATTCATCCGTGAAGACGCACCAGGCCATCGATCGCCGCAGCCTCGAGATGGTGCGCCGCATCGTTGCGAAGATCGACGCCGACCCCGAGCGCCGCGGCCTCCAGCATGCCCGCGAGGTCTGCGCGCGATGGGTGGCGCAGGGAAACATCCCCGCCCGCGAGTGGCTGCCGCTCCTCGACCGTCCGTGGCCGGAGATCCGCGCGATTCTCCTCGACGAGTCGGACGAGGGACAGCGCCTCCGCCAGAGCGATCCGTTCGTCGGCATCCTCACCCCGCGGGAGCGGTGGGACATCTACAGGGAAGCGGCGCGCGATGAAGCGGGATGAGCTCGAGCACGTCCTGCGCGCCGCCGGCGCGATCACCGGTGTCACCACCTGGGTGATCGTCGGCAGCCAGGCCATTCTCGGCGCGGTGCCCGACGCGCCCGCGGAGTTGCTCGTCTCGCAGGAGGTCGATCTGTACGCCCCGGGCGATGAGCGCGCGAGCGATCTCCTCGACGGGTCGATCGGCGAACGCTCGCCGTTTCACGACTCGTTCGGCTACTACGGCCATGGTGTCGGCGCGGAGACCGCCGTCCTGCCATCGCGGTGGCGCGAGCGCGCGCTGACCATCGAGACACCGGCGACCGGCGGGGTGAAGGCGATTTGCCCCGAGCCGCACGATCTGGCGATCAGCAAACTGGTCGCCGGGCGCGAGAAAGATCGTGATTACGTCCGCTCGCTCCTCGCGCACGGGATCGTCGATCCGAACGAACTGAGCGCTCGCGCGTCAGAGCTCGCACCGGAGCTCGCGGCACGGGTGGCGTCACACCTCCGCACCCTCACAACGCGAAACTAAACGGGCGGCCTCACGGCCGCCCGTCCAATCTGCTGCCTACCAGATCCTGACGCGATCCTCGGGCTTGATGTACAGCTTGTCGCCTTCCTTGATGCCGAAGGCGTCGTACCAGGCGTCGATGTTCCGCAGCGGGGCGAACGCGCGGACGAAGCCGGGGGAGTGGGGGCCGGTGGTGAGCTGCTGGCGCAGCGCCTCGTCGCGGTACAGCGAGCGCCACACCTGCGCGTAGGCCAGGAAGAAGCGCTGGTCGCCGGTGAAGCCGTCGATCACCGGGGCCGGCTTGCCGTTCAGCGACAGCTTGTACGCCTCGTGCGCGACCATCAGGCCGCCGAGGTCGCCGATGTTCTCGCCGGCCGACAGCTTGCCGATGATCTTGTAGTCCGCGCCCTGCTTGAACGGGATCGCCTCGTACTGGGCTGCGAGCTTCGCCGCCTGCGCCTCGAACTTCGCCGCGTCTTCAGGCGTCCACCAGTCGCGCAGCATGCCCTTGCCGTCGCCCTTGCGTCCCTGGTCGTCGAAGCCGTGCGTGATCTCGTGGCCGATTCCGCTGCCGATGGCGCCGTAGTTCACCGCCGGATCCGCCTGCGGATCGAAGAAGGGCGGCTGCAGCACGGCAGCCGGGAAGACGATCTCGTTCTTGACCGGCGAGTAGTAGGCGTTGACGGTGTGCGGCGTCATGCCCCACTCGTCCTTGTCGACTGCCTTGCCGATGCGCCCGAGGTCGTACTCCCACTGGAAATTGCCGGCGCGCACGACGTTGCCGGCCAGATCTCCGTCCTTGATCGTCAGCGCCGAGTAGTCGCGCCACTTCGACGCGTGGCCGATCTTCACCTTGAAGTTGGCCAGCTTCGCCTGCGCCTCCTTCTTCGTCTCGGGGCTCATCCAGTCGAGCTTCTCGATCCGGATCTTCATCGCCGCCAGCAGGTTGCCGACGAGCTTCTCCATCTTCACCTTCGACTCGGCGGGGAAGTACTCCGCGACGTACGTCCGTCCGACCGCGTCGCCGAGGGTGCCGTCCGCCCAGCCCACGGCGCGCTTCCAGCGGGGGCGCTGCTCCTTCGCGCCGGCGAGGAACTTCGAGCGGAACTCCCACGCCGCGTCGACGAACCGCTTCGACAGCAGCGCCGCCGAATTGTCGGCGACCGCGAATGCCTGCCACGCCTTCAGCGTCTCGATCGGCGTCGCCGCGAAGACAGACGCGGTCGTCGGCAGCGCCGTGTTCTGGCGCACGACGAACTTCGCCGCCTTGCCGAGCCCCGCCTCGTTCAGCGCCGCGCGCCACGGATAGCCGGGTGCGTATTTTTCGAGCTCCGCGACCGTCATCGGGTTGTACGTCTTGTCGCGGTTCCGGCTCTCGGCGCGCGACCAGTGCGCCTCGGCGATCTTCGCCTCCATCGCCACGATGTCCGCCGCGTGCTTCTCCGCGTCCGGATACTCGATGAGCTTCAGCATGTCGGCGACGTACTGCTGGTACCGCTCCCGCTGCGCCTTGAAGTTGTCGCGCAGGTAGTAATCGCGGTCGGGCAGCCCGAGCCCGCCCTGGCTCATGTACGCGGCGTAGCGATCCGGGTCCTTCGCGTCGTCGTAAACGGCGACGCCGAACGGCGTGCGGCTGAACGCCCGTCCCGAGCCGCCGATCCACTTCGCCAGCTCCTCGTGATTCTTCACCTTCGCCAGCGACGCGAGGTACGGCTGGATCGGCTTCGAATCCAGCTTCTCCGCCGCCGCCTCGTCCATGAAGCTGCGATACATCGCCGCGGCCTTCGCCTCGTCCGAGCCCGCCTTCAGCTCCTCGTCCGCCGCCCACCGCTCGATGATGGAGCGCACGCGTGCCTCGGAGAGGTCGCCGAGGATGTTGAACGTGTTGTACGAGACCTTGTCGCCCGGGATCTCCGTCGACGACGCCCACTTCCCGCTGGAGTACGCCACGAAGTCATCGCCCGGCTTCACCGAGCGGTCCATCCCGGCGACGTCGACGCCCCAGGTGCCGAACCGCTTCGCCGCGGTCTTTTCCGCCGTGTCGGCGCCAGAAACCGTAACCGCCACGAGCAGTGCTGCCGCGGCGGCAAGATACTTTCCGATCATTGAGTCTCCCTTTCCTGGATTGCTGCCGAAGACAATACGGCCGCGTCGCCAGACGGTTTTTCGCTACGCCGAAAGCTTTTCCAATCGGTCACTTCCGAGCCGTTTGTGCGCCTGCCACAGCAGCGGCAGAGCGAGCGCGAGGGCAACCATCGTCCAGAGCACGAGCTCGTTCGGCGGGAGCATGAACACGATCGTGATGAACGCCACCCAGGCGATCGCCACCACGTTGATCGCCGGACCGAACCTGCCGAGGGACCAGGGCGTCAGCTCGCGCGGCACGCGGTTGCGGAGGTTGAGGAAGATCGGGATCACGTACGCGAGGTAAAGCGTGATCGTGCTGATCGACGTCACGACGTAGAACGCCGCCGCGTAGACGCAGACCAGCACCGAGAGGATGCTCGTCACCACGATCGCGTTCACCGGCGTGTGGTGCCTGCCGTTGACGCGCTTGAGGTACTTCGCCCCCGGCATCCCGTCATCGCGTGCGAACGCGTACCACATGCGTCCCATCGACGTGACGCTGGCGAGGCCGCACAGCCACATCGCGCCGCCGATGATGACCGCGATGAGGTTCGTCATCAGCGGGTTGAGGTTGTTCGCGACGATGTGCAGGACGGGGTACGGGTCGGCGACCGTTGCCGCGACGTCGCCGTTCGGGATGCACCACGTCAGCACCATCAGCATCGCGTAGCCGACCACCGCGGAGACGGCGACGGAGAGGAAGATCCCCCACGCCGAGTTGAGGCGCGCCATCTTCGTCTCCTCGGCGACGTGCGCCGAGGCGTCGTAGCCGGTGTACGTCCACTGCGCCTGCAGCAGCGCCAGCACGAACAGCAGCGCCGCCGGGCCGGCGCGATAGAGCTCCGCCAGCGCCGGGAAGAGGCGGAAGAGGGGCGACGGCGCCGAGAGCTCCGCCGCGGCGACGGTCGCCGAGGCGTCGTACGCGTTCACCGCGGGGGCAAAGGAGAAGAGGAACGAGACCGGGTTGTGGTGACGGCCGAACGCGGTGAGCAGGATGACGATCAGCAGCACCCCGGCGATGTGCCACCAGACGCTGATGTCGCTGAGGCGCGCCGTGACCCGGATGCCGTAGACGTTGATCAGCACCTGCGGGATGAGGATCGCGATCATCACGAGGACCTGAAACGTCCAGGTGGTGAGGTACTCCCCCTCGAGGCCGAAGATGCGCGTCGCGGCGCCGATGAGGTAGATCGCAGCGGCGATGTTGATCCCGCCGGTGATCGTCACCTGCCCGATCATGTTCAGCCAGGCGGTGAGCCACGCCCACCGCGACCCGCCGAGCCGCTGCGCCCAGAAGTACAGACCGCCCGCGGTCGGATAGGCGGAGGCGATCTCCGCCATCGAGGCCGCAACCGCGAGCGTGAACAGGCTGACGATCGGCCACCCGACCGAGCTCACCACCGGCCCCGCGAACTTGAGGCCGTAGCCGTACAACAACACGGCGCCGGTGAGGATGGAGATGATGGAGAAGGAGATGGCGAAGTTGGAGAAGCCGCCCATCTCGCGGAAGAGCTGCTGCCGGTATCCGAGGGAGGCCAGGTATTGCTCGTCGTCGCTCGCGCTCGTCATGGGCAGTATGATCGCTCAGGGAGGCGCCGATGGAGCCGCGCATCACGTGCACGGCCGCGTGCTGCGAACACGCGGCCGTACGACTACTTCGTCGTCTTCAGCGATTCACTTCGGCCGAGGCGCCCTCCTTTTTCGCGGTCTCGATCCCTTCCGGCTTCTCCGGCCGGCGCGGACGGGTGAGGGCCTTCCCCATCTCCTGCGTGTGTCCCTTGACGCCGTCGCCCAGGTCGGTCTGGGCGTAGCTCTTGGCGACCTTGTACAGACCGCGGGCGAAGGTGACGGCGTTGAATTTCCCGCGCAGCATCGCCTGGCGGATCTGGCGCGTCAGCTCCTCCGCCTCCGCCAGCACCTTGCCGTACGCGATGTCGGCGTTGAACGTGACGCGCAGCAACTGGATCTGCGCGTCGGTGCTCCCGACCCCGGGCGCCGCCTCCCCGAACACCGCTCCCTTCTCCAGGAACACGATCGGCGTGCGGTTGGCGAGCGCGATCTCCGCGGACGTGAGCGGGCGGGCACCCTCGGTCCTGAACTCCGCCGCGAGCTGGCGGAGGACCTCCACCTTCTTCTGCGCGTCGGCCATCAGCGCCTCGGGCGTATAAACAGAAAGATCGCCGAGCTTGTCGTTGTAAAAAGTCATCGTCTTCAATCTCCTTTCTTTTGTCGTTGACGTGTTGATGGTGTGTGCGGTCTGTCTCTCGTTCTCGATATCCATCACCTCCTGTATAGGTATACGAATGAGCCCCCCGAAACCCGGGCTCAAACGGCCGTCAGAAGGCCGGATTTCTTTGTTACAGTTTTGCGGCGGGCGCGGGAGTCACCAATATCGCGGGAACCGTCCAGAGGACTGTGGACCGCGACAGCGAAATCGCGGGGGATGACGACGACTTCGTCGCCCCCCACGGTAATTTCGTCGTCGCCGCTGGTAAATTCGTCGCCGGCGGTCACGATCTCGCGGTCCCTGACGACGATTTCCTGCTCCACGGCGGTAAATTCGTCGCCAGTGGCGGCAATCTCGTCGTCACGAACGGCGAATTCGTCGTGCGGCACCACGATTTCGTCGCCGCGCACGGCGATCTCGTCGCCGGACCCCGTGATTTCGCCGCCGCGCACCGCGATCTCGTCGCCGGATGCCACGACTTCGCCGCCGGGCTCGGGGATCACCGCATCGTGACCACGCTTCGCCCCGCCGGCGACGGCTTCATGAAGGTGGCGATCACGCCGCGCCACCGAAATGGCTGCAATCGTGCAGTAAGCCTCTCCGTCCCCCGGCAGCTCTCATGGGGCGACAGTCCATCCCGAACCACTCTTCAGGCAGTGCGCGGCAACAGGTGCCCGCTCTTCGAATCCTGTGGCGGCGCAATCCAACCGATCGGAGTTTTTTTGAAAAACGCAGCAGCAGTCCTATGCATATTGACCTTCACGGCGTGCGCCACCAGCACGCCCGATCGCGCCGTCAAAGCGGCGTCCTCGCTCGAGGTCATGCACGGCAACAGCTCCAAGGCACGGGCGCAGATCGACACGGTCCTCACGTCGCTCGACAAGATGCTCAACGCCTCGCCGGATGATCTTCGCGAGACCTACGATCGCTACGACAGAGACGTGAAGCAGATGAACGCGTACGCCGCCGACATGCGCGAAAACGACGCCGATCTCCGCGCGAACGGCAACGCTTACCTGAAGCAGTGGCAGCGCGACGCGTCGAACATCTCCGACCCGGAGCTCCGCGCCATCGCGGAACAGCGTCGCAACCAGATCGCCCGCTCGAGCGAGGCGATGCGCTCGAAGGTCACGCTGGCCGCCGGCAGCTTCGCGGCGTTCCTTCGCGACATCAACGACATCAAGAAGGTCATCGGCAACGACCTCACTCCCGTCGGCCAGCGCCAGGTCAAGGACACGACCGTCGCCCAGGCCGCGAATACTGAAGGCTTGCGCGTGAAAGCCGCGGTGCACGACGCGGAGCAGGCCATCGAAGGCTTCCGCGTGCAGATCACGCCCGCGAGCTGAGCCCGTTTTCGTTCCACCAGCCTCGCCGGGCGCAGATGCCCGGCGAGGCTGCTCTGTTTGTTCGCAACAAGATCCCGAGCAGCAGCGCGACGATCGGGAGAATGGCGGCGCACCCGACCACCCCGATCGTGCGGGGCCGCATGTCGCCTATCAAGACCGCACCCGAGCCGGCCAGTGCGAGCACTCCGCTGGTGACCATCAGAATGCGAATCGCGGCGGCCAGCGGGCTGCGACGCGCGCCGAGAAGTACCGCGCTCCGTGCGGCACTCGACACTCCCGAAGCCAGTCCCCCCGCCCCCGGCCCCCTTCCCCGCGCCTGAGCCGAATCACGTTGCCGTTGCCCCCGTTCCGGACGTATGCTGATCGGCAGTCCAACAGTCGAATACCAGCAGCTCAGGAGGAGGCTCGATGCGCCACAGGTCCATTCTCCGGACGTTCCTCGCCCTTTTTGTCTTCCTTCCCACCCTCGTCTTCGCGCAGTCGCAGGCGACGACCGGCGTCATCGAAGGCACCGTCACCGACGCCACCGGCGGCGTGCTGCCGGGAGTCACGGTCACGCTCCACAACACCGCCACGAACTTCGAGCAGGTGCAGGTCACCGGCAGCGACGGCCGTTACCGCGGCGTGCTCCTCCCGCTCGGTCCGTACGAGGTGCGGGCCAACCTGGAGAGCTTCGCGCCGCAGGTGGTCCGCGGGGTGGAGCTGGGAGTCGGCCAGACGCGCACGGTCGACCTCCGCCTCGGTCTGACGTCGGCCGCCGAGGAGATCGTCGTCACCGCCGAGGCGCCGCTCATCGAGACGGCGCGCACCGAGGGAGCCACGCGGCTCAACCAGGAGGCGGTGGAAGACCTCCCGAACAACGGCCGCAACTTCCTCGAGCTCACCAAGCTCACCCCCGGCGTCACCATCGTGCAGGGCCCCGACGGCGACGAGCTCTCCATCAACGGCCAGAAGGGCATCGCCAACAACATCTCCGTCGACGGCGCCGACTTCAACAACCCCTTCTTCGGCGAGCAGCGCGGCGGCCAGCGTCCCGCCTTCACCTTCAACCTCGACGCGGTGAAGGAGATGGTCGTCGTCGCTGACGGCGCCAACGCGGAGTTCGGCCGCTCGCAGTCCGGCTTCGTCAACGTCATCACCAAGTCCGGCACGAACGACACGCGCGCCACCGCGCATGTCGTGCTGAAGAACGACGCGCTGTCGTCGAACCCGAAGCGGCCGGACGGCACCGAGGCGCCGAAGTTCGACTCCAGCCAGTACCAGACCGGCTTCACCCTCGGCGGACCGCTCGTCCCCGACAGCCTCTTCTACTTCACCGCCTTCGACTTCCAGAAGGCGACCAGCACCAAGCAGACCGACCCCGCCCGCATCGAGCCGCGCGTCGTCGAGGCGCTCGCCGCCCTCGGCTACCCGGCCGAGAACGCGCCGATCGACCGCACCAACGACGCCCGCGTCCTCCTCGCCAAGGTCGACTGGAACGCCGGCACCAGCAACCTCGTCACCCTCCGCTACAACTACACCTGGGCCGAACAGGAGAACGGCACGTTCGACGTCGACTCCTGGGGCCGCAGCGCGAACGCGACCGAGAAAGACTCCTCGCACGCCGCCACCGGCTCGGTCATCACCACCTTCCGCAGCGACCTGCTGAACGAGTTCCGGTTCCAGTACGCGCGCGAGAACCGCCCCCGTCCCTACAACGGTCCCGACATCACCGGTCAGGACCGGCCGCTGCCCGACACCGCGTTCGACTTCGCGCGCGGCTACCGCTTCGGCATGCCGTTCTTCATCCCGGTCGAGTACTACGACACGCGCGTCCAGTTCAACAACAACGTGTCCTACCTGCGCGGCGCGCACTCCATCAAGGCCGGCGTCGAGTACAACCGGGTGAACTCGGTGCAGACGTTCCTCGGCTTCGCGAACGGCCGCTACATCTTCAGCTCCACCGACGGCTTCCTCAACTACCTGGCCAACCCGAATTACGTCGAGTGCTCCGACGGCACCTCCTCGCAGACCGGCGCCTGCGCCGGCGGCGCGAGCGTCACCGGTCCCGTGCTGCTCTACCTCCAGCAGGCCGGCGTCGGCGGCATCTCGGTCGAGGAGGCGGGGACGCAGAGCATCCCGCAGACCGAGCCGGCCGTGTTCGTCCAGGACGCGTGGCAGGTCACGCCGAACCTCAACGTGCAGTACGGCCTGCGCTGGGAAGCGCAGATCCAGCCCGACCCGATCACCGATCCCGACGACGTCTTCTACGCGAAGTTCATCGGCACGACGAGCAAGGGGCAGGAGTTCCCGTCCGACGGCAAGATCCCGTCCGACATGGCCATGTGGCAGCCGCGCTTCGGCTTCTCGTACAACCCCGGCGGCGACGGCCGCAAGGTGCTGCGCGGCAGCGCCGGCATCTTCTACGGCCGCGTGCCCGGCCTGACGCTCGCGTCCTCGCGCTCGACCAACGGCAGCCGCGGCCAGACGCTCTTCCGCAACTCCGCGCTCACCGGCATCCTCGGTCCGGTCCCCGCCTATCCGAACCTCATCCCGCAGAACCAGATCGGCGCCCCGTTCCTCCCCGATGTCTTCGTCTTCGACAAAGACTTCGAGAATCCCCGCACCACCGCGTACAGCCTCTCGTGGGAGCAGGAGGTCGTCCGCGACTACGCGGTGCTGCTCAAGTTCAACTACGCGAAGGGGGAGCACATCACCCGTTTCGTGAACCGCAACGATCCGCTCCTCGGCTCGCCCTGGAGCAGCGGCCTCGCCCCGGGCGGCGCGAACGGCATCAACACCCTCACCGTCGTCGAGTCGAGCGCGCGCAGCCTCTACCGCGGCTGGACGCTCGGCCTGACCAAGCGCCCGTCGCGCAACGTCCAGTTCCAGGCCTTCTACACCTACTCGAAGGACTTCTCGGACGACGACAACGAGCGCGATCCCTTCTCGTTCCGCTACGCGAAGGTGACCGACCTCGACGCCGAGTACAGCTTCTCCGACCGCGACCAGCGCCACCGCTTCAACAGCTTCGTGCTCTGGCAGGCGCCGTACGGGATCGACGTCAACGTGCGCTACTCCTACCGCTCCGCGCAGCCGAAGTCGATCAAGGCCGACGGCACCGACGCGAACACGCCGCAGGACCGCATCAACCCCGACGGCTCGGTGACGAAGCGGAACCTCGGGCGCAAGGACAACGAGTACTCCTCGCTCGACTTCCGCCTCTCGAAGCAGTTCGGCTTCGGCGGCATCATCCTCGAGCCGGCGCTCGACGTCTTCAACCTCTTCAACAGCAAGAACCTCCGCCGCCCCGAGGTGACGAACCTCATCTTCAACTTCGACGGCACGGTGCAGAGCGGCGTCGGCGACCCGCGCCAGATGCAGCTCGCGCTGCGCGCGATCTGGTGAGCGCACGTTGTGGAGGGGCGGGCTTCAGCCCGCCCCTCTATCGACCGTTCGGCGGGCTGAAGCCCGCCGCTCCAGCAGGGGTTAAAGTAGCGGCCGCATGAATCGCGCGCTGGCGCTGAAACTCGAGAAGTGGGCGATCTGGGTTTCGCTGATTGCGATCCTCTTTCTCGTCCGCCATCTCTTCCCGATCTTCTTCCTCACCTTCGTCCTCTCCTACATCGGCAACACCGCCGTCGACGCTCTGACGCGCCGCTTTCCGCGGCGGAAGCTGAACGTGGTGATCGTCTACCTGACGTTCCTGGTGATCCTCAGCGGCGTGCTGCTGCTGGTGGTGCCGCGGATGCTCAACGAGGCGCGCAATCTGGCGCGGCAGTACATCGTCACCGAGGCGGCGCGGGAAGGGGGAGGGGAGACGTTCCTGCAGCGGGAGGCGCGCGAGGCGGTGGACGCGCTGATCATCGGGATCTCCGGCGCCGAGGCCTTCGAGGACTTCCGCGACTCCGACGCCTACCGCACCATCGTCGGGCGCCTCCACCACAGCCTCGCCGGCGGCAGCAAGCGCGTCACCGCCGAGGTCACGGCGTTCGCGAACGAGGCGCTGGTGTTCGCCTTCCAGTTCATCCTCTCGATCATCCTGTCGTTCCTTCTGATCTGGGACCTGCCCGGCACGAAGACGCGCCTGCAGCGCTTCAGCACCGGACGCACCGCCGAGATCTACCGGGAGATCGTCCCCGGCCTGACGGCGTTCTCGACGATGCTGGGGCGCGCGTTCGAGGCGCAGAGTGTGGTGGCGGTCGTGAACGCGCTCCTCTCCACCGTCGTCTTCATGGCCCTCGGCCTGCCGTCGATCGCGCTGCTGGCGATGATCGTCTTCGTCTGCTCGTACATCCCCGTCCTGGGGATGTTCCTCTCGACGTTACCGGCGGCGTTCCTCGCGCTGCGCGTCGGCGGCGTTCCGCACGTGCTCTGGCTGATCGCCGCGATCCTCGTCATTCACGCGATCGAGGCGTACATGCTCAACCCGCTGATCTACGGCCGCCACCTGCGACTGCATCCGCTGGCGGTGCTGGTGATCCTCGTCGTGGCCGAGGAGGTCGTCGGCGTCTGGGGCCTGCTCCTCGGCGTCCCGGTCGCCGCCTTCATCCTCAAGTATGTGATTGAAGGGGAGCCGGTCGTGCGGCCGAAGGCGCCCCGGCCCGCCGCGTGAGCCATTCGTCGACCGACAGCTTCCCCGCTCCATGGAAGAGGAAGCCGAGCGAGGTGAAGAGCATGATCCAGGCGGCGGCCGCGGGGGCGTAGCCGCCGGTGCGGTGCGCGATCAGCAGCGCGCAGATGAAGTTGATCACCATCACGAACGCCGCCGGCCGGAAGAGGAAGCCGGCGATGAAGAGGATCCCGCAGATGAACTGCGCGTACGCGGAGAGGTGCGCGCTGAAGAGCGGGAACGGCACGCCGAGCTTCTCGAGGAAGTCGCGGAACTCGATCATGTGCGCCCACGAGAAGACGTTGTCCGCGACGCCGTAGATCAGCCGAAAACCGATGGTCAGGCGGATGAAGAAGAGCCCGTACTCCTTGTAGCGGTCGAGCCATTGGAAGGTGAGCAGGTTCAGCATGACCGCAGAATGCGCGACTTCTTGTGCGGGGAGCGTCGAAATTGTGACGACTCGCGGCACGGCGTGACGAACCGGCTTGAACGCCGTCGCCCCTTCCCCGATTCTGGACCGTGTGATCCGGACCCTGGTCGTCGACGATGAGCCGCTGGCGCGCAAGCGCATGCGCGCGCTGCTCCGCGACTACGACGACTTCCCGGTCGTCGGCGACGCGCGCGACGGAGAGGAGGCGCTGCGAACCATCGCCGAGCTCCGCCCCGACGTCGTCTTCCTCGACGTGCAGATGCCCGGCCTCGACGGCTTCGAGGTGGTGCGCCGTCTCGACGCCGCGCCGCGCCCGCTGATCGTCTTCGTGACCGCGTTCGAGCAGTACGCGCTCGACGCCTTCCGGGCCTCCGCGGTGCAGTACCTCCTCAAGCCGGTGGACCGGGACGAGCTGCGGAATGCGATCGTCCGCGTGCGCCAGCTCGCCGCCGCCACCCCCGCGCCCGATACCACCCTCGCCGAGCTCCTCGCGCAACTCCAGAAGCCGCGTACGTACATGCAGCGGATCGTGGTGAAGACCCGCGGCCGCACGTTCCTCTTCCGCATCGAGCAGATCGACTGGTTCGAGTCCGCCGGCAACTACGTTTGCCTGCACCTCGGAAAGGAGCGCTACCTGCTGCGGGAGACGATGAGCGGCCTCGAGGAGAAGCTCGACCCCGGCCAGTTCGTGCGCATCCACCGCACCGCCATCGTGAACGTGGAGCGCATCCGCGAGATGAAGCCGACCTCGCACGGCGAGTACCTGGTCATGCTCGCCGACGACACCCGCCTCACGCTGTCGCGCGTCTACCGCGAGCGCATCGAGCCGCTGCTGGGGCGCCTTTGAAGCGCATCGCGGCGGTGACGTGGCCGCTCATCGGCGCGCTGGTGATGGGCTTCGACGCCCTCATCCGCCCCGCCGCCCGCGTCCCGTTTATCGTCGGGTGGGGGATGGTCGGTTGGCTCGAGTGGATCGTGCTCGCGCCGCTCGTGGTCGCGCTCGCGGAGCGCTTCCCCTGGCCGAGGCGCCACTTCTTCCTGGTGCACGCGATCGCGCCGTTCGCCGTCTCCGCGCTGCACTCCACGATCTTCTTCACGCTGCGCCGCCTCGCCGGCTACGACGACGTCTGGGTGGCGCGCATCGCCACCCATCTCTCGCTCGACGTCCTCGTCTACAGCGCGACGGTGCTGGCCACGCACGTGGTGGTGTTCCTGCGCAACTCCTGGTCGCGCGAGGAGGAGCGGCTGGCGCTGGAGAAGGAGATCGCGCAGGCGGAGCTCGACATGCTGCGCCTGCAACTGCCGCCCGACGTCATCCGCCGCAAGCTGCTGTCGATCGAGGAGGCGATCGACCGCGATCCGCTCGACGCGGAGAAGCAGGTGGTGCAGCTCAGCGCCTTCCTGCGGGAGCGGCTGCGCGTGTCGGCGCCCGCCGTCGCGCGCGCCGAGCCGGACGACGTCATGCCGCCGCGCCCGCTCTCTCCCTTCTCGCGCGCGCTGATCGTCCTCGGCGCCGCCCCCGCCGTGGTGCTCCTCCTCCAGTTCTTCCGCTTCGTGCAGGCGCTCGCCGAGGGGAAGCCACCGTCGTTCGACATGAGCACGTTCCTCCTCTCCTGGTTCACCTGGCCGGTCACGCTGCTCATGGTGTGGCTCGGTTCGCGCGTGAAGCGGATCGCGATCCTCGTCATCGCCGCGGCCGCCGCGCCGCCGCTGTGGGATCTCGCCTTTCACACCATCCGCTCCGGCCCGGAGGCGGCGCGCGCGCTGCTCGCGAACACGAATCGCACGGTCGAGTTCCTCGTCTTCTTCGCCATCTCCCTCGGCGCGCTCGCCTATGACCGCTACCTGACCTGGCGCCGCCACGCGGTCGAGGTGGCGGAGCTCGACTCCGTCCTGCTCCGCACGCGCGCACGCCTGCTGCGCCTGCAGCTCAATCCGCACTTTCTCTTCAACGCGCTGAACTCGATCGCCGCGCTGCTCGACGACGAACGCGACGCGGCGCGGCGGATGTCGGCGCAGCTCCGCAACTTCGTCGACCGCGTGCTCGCCACCTCCGACCGGCAGGAGGTGCCGCTCGGCGAGGAGCTCGACCTCCTCTCCGCCTACTTCGCCATCGAGAACGTCCGCTTCGGCGACCGGCTGCAGCTCGACCTCGACGTCGCGCGCGGGGCCGAGGAGGCGCTCGTACCGAGCTTTCTGCTGCAGCCGCTGGTCGAGAACGCCCTCCGTCACGGCCTGCAGCCGGAGACCGGGGGCCGCGTCTCCGTCAGCGCCTCGTTCCAGGACGACGCGCTGGTCCTCGAGGTCGCCGACAACGGACGGCCGCGGAGCGGCGTCGTCCGCGAGGGGATCGGGCTGTCGAACACCCGCGCCCGGTTGCGGCAGATGTACGGCTACTCCTTTGTTTTCGACTTCGGCCGCGGCGAGGGGGGATTTCGGGCACATCTGCTCATCCCATTCCGTTCGAGTTTGTTGACCGCCGTCTCGTAAACCTCGCGCGCGTCTTTCCGTACGCTACGCCAACACATCAGGAGGGATCCCGAATGAAATGGAGTCATGTTGTGGCCGTCGGCCTCGTGGCCGGGGCCACGTTTGCGCAGGAGCGCACGACGTTGCCGGTGCTCGATGCCGTCACGGTGCGCGCGGCCTGCGCGCAGTCGATTCTGGAGGCGAGGGAGAGCGTCGCGAAGTTCGAGGCGCTGCCGCTGGCCGAGGTGAGCCCGGCGACGGTGCTCGACGCGTGGGACGCGGCCGAGATCGCAACCGAGGACATCGTCAGCCCGATCGCGGTGCTGAGCAACCTGCACCCGGAGAAGAAGGTGCGCGACGCGGCGCAGGACTGCCTCGTGGAGTACTCCCGCCTGCAGACCGAGGTCTACCAGAACGAGAAGCTGTTCGAGCGCATCAACGCCGTCAAGCCGGCCACGCCGGCGCAGACGCAGCTCAAGATCGACCTGGTCGAGGCCTTCGAGGACAGCGGCGTCTCGCTGCCGAAGGAGAAGCGGGCGCGGGCGAAGGAGATCTCCGACCGCATCACCGTCCTCGCGCAGGAGTTCGCGAAGAACATCCGCGACAACACCACGAAGCTCACCTTCACGCCGGCCGAGTACAAGGGGCTGCCGCAGTCGTACATCGACCGGGTGAAGAACGCCGAGGGGAACATCGTCGTCGGCTTCGACTATCCCGACTACGGCCCCTTCATGAGCTCCGCCGAGAACGAAGAGGCGCGGCGGCGCTACTACGTCGCCAACCTCCGCCGCGGCGGCGCGCGCAACCTGCAGATCCTCGACGAGGTCACGAAGCTGCGCCGCGAGCTCGCCTCGCTGTACGGCGCGAAGAGCTACGCGGAGTTCGCCACGAAGCGCCGCATGGCCGGCACGCCGCAGGCCGTGAACGCGTTCCTCGCCGATGTCGCCAAGTCCGTGGCGGAAGTGGAGAAGCGCGAGCTCGAGGAGCTGCGCGCGCTGAAGGCGAAGACCCTCGGCACGCCGCTCGCCCAGACGAAGCTCAACCGCTGGGACGTCACCTACTGGCGCGACAAGATCACCGCGGAGCGCTACAACATCGACGCGGAGTCGACCCGCAAGTACTTCCCGAGCGAGGCCACCCTGAACTGGGTGCTCGACGTCACCTCCCGCATGTACGGCCTGAAGTTCGAGGCGGCGAAGGTGCCGGTGTGGCACGAGGACGTCCTCTACTACGACGTCCGCGATGCCGCCTCGAACGCCTTCATCGGCGGCATCTATCTCGACCTCTATCCGCGCGAGGGCAAGTTCAAGCACGCCGCGGCATCGCCCGTGCGTCACGGGTCGACGCGCACCGGCCGCAAGCCGATCAGCGTGCTGATGACGAACTTCGACCGCAAGGCGATGACCTTCGGCGAGGTGGAGACGTTCTTCCACGAGTTCGGCCACGTCATGCACAACGTGCTCTCCGAGACCACCTACGCCTCGCACGGCGGCACCAGCGTGGAGCGCGACTTCGTCGAGGCGCCGTCGCAGATGTACGAGGAGTGGGCGCGCCGCCCGGAGACGATCGCCCTGCTGAAGAAGCACTGCCAGGGCTGCCCGGAGATCGACGCCAAGACGCTGCAGGCGCTGCACGACGCCCGCCGCTACGGCAAGGGCATCGACTACACCCGCCAGTACCAGTACGCCGCGTTCGACATGGCGCTGGTCGGCGAGACGCCGGTCAGCTCGATGGACGCCTGGAAGCAGGTCGAGGGAAGCTCGATCCTCGGCTACGTCCCCGAGACCGAGTTCCCCGGCACCTTCGGCCACATCCTCGGCGGTTACGCGGCGGGCTACTACGGCTACATGTGGTCCGAGGTGATCGGGAAGGACCTGCTCAGCGCCTGGGGCAACGACATCCTCAACACCGAGACCGGCATGAAGTTCCGCAAGACGATCCTCTCCCGCGGCGGCGAAGAGCCGGCGAAGCAGATCGTGGAGCGCTTCCTCGGCCGCCCCGTCAGCAACAAGGCGTGGTTCGAGGAGTTGAAGGGGACGAAGTAGGTTCCTCGGAGTTCCTCGGAGTTCCTCGGCGTTCCTCGGGAGATCGCTCCCCGCCGAGGAACCCGAGGAACCCGAGGAACCCGAGGAACCATTACCATCCCCCCATGGGCGAAGTCGTCACTATCTGGCTCAAACGATTCAAGCGCGGTCCCATGGATCGCGTGATGTTTGCGGAGGCGGTTGCCGGCCGTGGTCTGGCCGGCAACGCCAACCAGGGTGGCAAGCGGCAGATCACGATCATCGACGAGGCGCGGTGGCGTGAGGCCCAGGAGGAGGTCGGCGCGGACGTCGACCCCTCCGCCCGCCGCGCGAACGTCATGCTGCGCGGCATCGACCTCGAAGAGCAGCGCGGCCGCTCGCTCCGCATCGGCGGCGCGGTCGTGCGCATCTACAACGAGACCCGCCCCTGCGAGCGGATGGACGAGGCGCACGACGGCCTCCGCGAGGCGCTCCGCCCCCGCTGGCGCGCCGGCGCGTTCGGCGAGATCGTGGAGGGAGGTCTCATCCAGATCGGCGACACCGCGGAGTGGGTGTGAAACGGTGGTACCTCGGGTTCCTCGGGTTCCTCGGAGTTCCTCGGAGCTCCTCCCCGCACCCTCCCCGAGGAACCGAGGAACCCCGAGGAACCCCGAGGAACGTCCGTAACGTCGTCCTCCGCATCCTCGTGGCCCTGCTCCTCCTCGCCGCGCTGGTCTGGTTCGGCGTGCCGCTCTATCTGAAGCGGTCCGTGGCCACGTACGACGGGACGCTGACCGCCGGCGTCGCCGCGCCGGTCGAGATCACGTTCGACGCGAAGGGCATCCCGCAGGTCTGGGCGAAGACGGATGCCGACGCTTTCTTCGCCATCGGCTGGCTGCACGGCTCCGAGCGGCTCTTCCAGATGGAGCTGGTGCGCAGGCTCGCGCGCGGCGAGCTGTCGGAGGTGTTCGGCGAGGCGGCGTACGAGACGGACGTCCTCCAGCGCAAGATCGGCTTCGCGCGGCAGGCCGACGCCTCGAAGCTCACGCCCGGCGCGCGTCTGGCGACGCAGCGCTACGTCGACGGCGTCAACGCCGCCATCGCGGGCGCGAAGGTGCTCGCGCCGGAGCTGGTGCTCCTCCGCCTGAAGCCGCGCCCCTGGACGCTCGAGGACTGCCTCGCCATCAGCAACTACCAGACGTGGTTCTCGCACCAGCTCATGGACCAGGACGAGCGCTACCAGCGCATGATCGAGAAGATCGGCCTGCCGGCGCAGGCGCTCTCGCGCGCCGGCCATCCCTGGTCGCCGCCGACCGTGCCCTCGCCCGTCGGCGACATGCGCATCACCACCGCATCGAACTCCTGGGTGGTCGCGCCGTCGCGCTCCGCGTCGAAGGCGGCGCTGCATGCCGCCGATCCGCACCTCTCGATCGACCAGGTGCCCGGCCTCTGGTACCTCGCCGGGCTGCACAGCGAGGAGGGGCTGGACATCGTCGGCGTGACGTACGGCGGCGCGCCGTTCGTGGTCATGGGCCACAACGCCGACATCGCCTTCTCCTTCACCGTCGCCTCGGTCGACCTGATCGATTACTACCACGACGCGCCGCGCGGCCCCGCCATCCGTGAGGAGATCCGCGTGAAAGGGGAGGACGCGCCGCGCGTGCTGGAGGTCCGCCAGGGTGCGCGCGGGGTGATGATCGATGGGAAGACGTCTTTGCGCTGGGCCGGCTTCGACTTCGAGCCGGCGGCGCTGACCGACTCCGCGCTCCGCCTGCAGAAGGCGAGGACGTTCGAGGAGTTCCGCCGCGCCGTCACCGGCTTCGGCGCGCTCGACGCGAACTGGATCTACTCCGATCGCGCCGGCAACATCGGCTACCAGCTCGGCGCGCCGGTGCCGGTCCGCGACTACGACGCCTACGCGCGCCAGAACGCCGCCGACGCCCGCACCGCGTGGCGGGGCTACGTGCAGGAGACGCCGCACGCGCTCAATCCGGCGCAGGGGTTTCTGGCGAGTTGCAACAACCAGCCGGTTTCCGGGAACGTCATTCCCGGGTTCTATGACCCTTACCGCATTGCGCGGGCGACGCCGCTGCTCGGCGGGCTGAAGCCCGCCGCTCCACAGGATATGGAGCGGATGCAGCTCGATCTCGTCTCGGGGATTGCGGCGCGGTGGAAGTCGCTCGCGGAGCAGGGAGCGCGTGCGGCGGGACTCGGCGCGGAGGCGCAAATGCTTGCCGCCTGGGACGGGCGCATGGCGGCGGACAGCAGGGCGGCGGCGCTCTTCGCTGCCTGGTGGCGCCGCCTCGCGCGTCCGATCTTCGAGGACGACCTCGGCAAGGAGTGGGACGACGGGCGCGTGCTGCTCGACGAGGCGCTCGCCACCCGCACGCCGCTCCTCGACGACCAGCGCACGCCGAACGTCGAAACCGCGATCGACATGTCCGCGCGCGCGATGCGCGAGGCGCGGGAGATCGCGAACGGCCGCACCTGGGGCGAGGCCTGCACGCTGCTGATCCGCCATCCGCTCGCGCGCGTGCAGGTGCTCGACACGTGGCTGCGTCTCAACCGCGGCCCGTTCGCAGGCAGCGGCGATCCCGGCTCGCTCAACGCGAACTTCTTCAGCTACCACGAGGAGTCGAAGTCGTTCCGCACGCACGTCGGGCCGAGCATGCGCTTCGTCCTCGACTGGGCCGACGTCGACGCCTTCTCCATCTACGGCGCCCTCGGCCAGTCGGGCAATCCCTTCAGCCCGCACTACGACGACTTCCTCGAGCTCGCGCGGAAGGGCGGGCGGTGGAACGTCCCCTTCACCCGCGAGAAGGTCTATGCGGCGAAGACGTCGATGGTGACGCTCACATCCTCCGGTAGCGCGCGTTGACCAGCGCGTAGACGCCGTAGGCGGCGAGTCCGAGGCCGACGATCACCAGCATCGGCTGCGGGAGCATCTGCAGCGCGCCGGTCGTGCTGTGCGCCTCGTTCGCGCTCTGTTTCACCGCCGCCAGCACGAGCGAGCCGCCGACGATGAAGAAGACGACGCCGCGCGCGCCGATGCCGAAGCGGGAGATCCCGATCACCTTCCGCCGCACGCGCGCGTCGATCTCGCCGAGGCTGATGCGCTTGCTGAGCTTCGAGTCCCAGGCGGCGTAGAGCTGATACGCGCCGTACGCCACGACGCCGAGTCCCGCCGCGGCGACGAGCCAGCGTCCGAACGGCGCGTCCATCAATCGGCCGGTCCAGTGCTGCGCCTGTTGCTCGCCACCCTCGCCTCCGCCGCCGCGGCCCATGGCCATGCGCGCCGCCTCGACGGCGAAGACGGCGTAGATCAGGCCGCGCCCGAAGCTGCCGAGGCGGACGCCGATGCCTTTGGCGTCGTTCCCGCGGTGCTCGTCGTCCATGAGCGCGCTGGTGAAGCGCCAGATGGTGTAGCCGGCGGTGCCGAAGGCGATGGCGAGGAGGAGCGCCTTCCCGAACGGCTGGTCGCGGATGAAGCGGAGCGCGTCGGAGTGGCTGGCGGTGCCGCCGCCGCGCCCGAGGCCCGCCGCCGCGGCGAAAGCGCCGACAATCATGTAAACGATGCCGATGGAGGCGTAGCCGAGGCGCGCGAGTCGCTCGATAATCATCTGGCCAGAGCGAATAGAACGATCCGTGCCATGCTCAGCCGCAGAGAGCTCCTCGCCCTTTCCGCCGCCGCGGGTCTGCTGCGCTGCGCCACGCGCGCGGAAGGGGAGCCCGACTCCGCGGCGACGCGCGGGCGCTTCGACGCGCGGCCCGGCACGCCGTCCGGGGAGCGGAGCAAAGGAATGCAGCGCCTCGGCACGGCGCTGCTCTACGTGCCCGACAGCTACGACGCCGGACGTCCCGCTCCGCTGATCGTCGCGTTGCATGGTGCACTCGGCGGCCCGGACGGAATCCTGCGCGTCTTCGTGGAGGACGCCGGCAGGACGGGCGCAATCGTCCTCGCGCCGCGGCCGGTGGGGCGCGCGTGGGATCTCATCGAGCGGCGGCTCGTCGGCCCCGACGTCGAGGCCATCGACGAGCTCCTCGTGCAGCTCTTCAGCCGCTACGCGATCGATCCGCGGCGCGTCTGCGCCGGCGGCTTCTCCGACGGCGGGTCGTACGCGCTCACCCTCGGTCTCGCGAACGGCGACTTCTTCACGCACGTGATCGCCTTCTCGCCCGGCTTCGCCAGCCCGCCGGCGCAGGCAGGCGCGGCGCGCTACTTCATCTCCCACGGCACGCGCGACCAGGTGCTGCCCGTCGAGCGCTGCGGCCGCTATATCGCGACGGAGTTGAAGAAGGCAGGCCTCGAGGTCGAGTACCGCGAGTTCGACGGCACGCACGAGGTGCCGCCGCCGATCGCCAGCGACGCGGTGAACTGGTTCGTGGGCGCGTGACGGAGGCGCTCGACGCCGCCCGCTCCGCCTTCGCCGCGTTCGTCGCCTCGCTCGACCGGGAGGCGCGCGTCGTCGTGCTGCACGACTTCGACGCCGACGGCGTGACCGCGGGCGTGGTGCTGCAGCGGGCGCTGGAGCGGGCCGGCTTCCGCGACGTCGTGCGGGTGATCCCGACGCGCGAGCGGGACGCCTGGGCGCCCGCGAATCGCCACCTGCTGGAGGCGCAGGACGCGCGGGCGCTCTTCATCCTCGACCTCGGCTCCCGCGACGAGCCGCTGGCGGGCGTCCCCACCTGCATCGTCGACCACCACCGGCCGGACGGCGTGCCTCCCGGCGCGCTGCTGATCTCCGCATATGCATGGGACCCCATCCCAAACACGTCCATGCTCGTGTACGATCTCTGCGGCGCCATCGCCGGCGTTCGTGATCTGGACTGGGTCGCAGCCATTGGCGTGCTGAGCGACGTCGGCGAGAAGGCGCCGTTTCCTCTTCTGGCCGAGGTGCGGGAGCGCCACTCGATGAAGGACCTGAAGGAGGCGACGGCGCTCGTGAACGCCGCCCGCCGCGCCTCCGGGTACCGCCCCGAGGTTGCCGCCCGTGCGCTGCTCGAACATGCCAGCGCGCGCGAGCTCGTCACCTCGGCCGGTGAGGACGTGGCCTGGCTCCGCGAGGCGCGCGCCGAGGTGCAGCGGGAGATGGCGGAGGCGAAGAAGGCGGCGCCGAAGTTCTCCGGGAACGTGGCCCTGGTGCGGGTGCGGTCGCGCTGCCAGGTGCATCCGGTGATCGCGCAGATCTGGCGCACGAGGTTGCCGAAATACATCGTCATCGTCGCCAATGACGGCTATCTGCCGGGGCGCGTGAACTTCTCGATGCGCACCGCGTCGGACGTCAACCTGCTCGATTTCCTCCGCGCGATCGACCTCGGCGAAGGCGAAGGCTCGTACGCGCACGGCCACGATCGGGCCACCGGAGGAAGCCTGCCGCCGGCGCGCTGGGAGCTGCTGCTCGCGAAGCTCGGCTTCTGACGCGCGATGTTGCAGCGCACGTTGTGCAACAACGGCGAGAAGTGCCATTTTCCGGCCGAAACTCGCGGAAAAAGCGTTGCATCGCGCATCATTCGTCGTTACATTGCGACGGCTGTCCGGCCACCGGACAAACAAACGCCAACAAGGAGAACGGATCCCACATGGCATCTGGTCCAATGACGAAGTCGCAGCTCATCAATCACATCGCCGAAGAGACGGAAGTCCCGCGCAAGACCGCGCAGCGCATGCTCGAAGTCCTCGGCGAAGCCGCCTACAAGGAAGCGAAGAAGGGCTTCACGCTTCCCGGCCTCGGCAAGCTCGTGCTCGTGAACCGCAAGGCCCGCACCGGCCGCAACCCGGCCACCGGCGAGGCGATCAAGATCCCGGCCAAGAAGGTCCTGAAGTTCCGCATCGCCAAAGCCGCGAAGGACGCCATCCTCGGCGTCAAGAAAGGCAAGTAAGCGCCGCGCCCGTGCGGGGCAGGCGCGCGCGCCTGTCCCCACGCGACTTCTTCACCGCCTGCAACGCGAGGAGGTTTTCGTGCCCCACCGTTACCCGCAGGAGTGTGCCCTCCGCGACGGCCGCCGCGTCCTCCTTCGCCCCTTCACCGCGAAGGACGTCGACGCCCTCTACGACTTCTTCCACCGCATGCCCGGCGAGTACCGCCGCTTCGCCTGGGACAACCTCGACAACCGCTCGCTGATCGAGGAGTGGGGCCGCAACGTCGACTACGGCAAGGTCTTCCCGCTGCTCGCGGTGGACAACGGCCGCGTCGTCGCCGATGCCACGCTGCACCTCCGCAAAGGCGGCCCGCTCCGCCTGGTCGGCCGCGTGAAGTGGATGCTCGACCCCGAGTTCCGCGGCGCCGGCCTCGGCACCACCCTCGTCAATCACCTCATCCGCATCGGCAGGGAGCGCGGCCTGCGCCACCTCAGTTGCATGCTCATCTCCGACCTCGAAGCCGACGCCGTGGCGACGCTCGAGGAGCTCGGCTTCGTCTCCTACGTGCAGCCCGGCTACGGCACCGACCCCGACGGCAACCAGCACGACATGACCAAGCTGATTCTGAAGCTGTGAGTGGGTTGCCGGTTGCCCGTTGCCTGTTGCCTGTAGTCTCCCCAGCAACCAGCAACCAGCAACCAGCAACCAGCAACCAGCAACCAGCAACCAGCAACCAGCAACCAATACTCGTCGATCGCTTCAGTCGTTTCAGGCGACACTTCAGTCGTTTCTGCGATCGCTTCAGTCGTTTGAAGCGAGACTTCAGTCGTTTCAAGTGAGACTTCAGTCGTTTGAAGCGAGACGTCAGTCGTTTGAAGCGAGACTTCAGTCATTTCAAGCGAGACTTCAGTCGTTTGAAGGATCCCTTCAGTCGTTTGAAGGATCCCTTCAGTCGTTTGAAGGATCCTTCAGTCGTTCGACGAGTCGCTTCAGTCGTTCGATGCCTCGGCATCTATCACCCGCATCGAAGAGCGGGAAAGCATGGATCGATTCACCTGGAGCATACTGTCGGCGCGGCCACATGCCAGGGAGAGGAAGCGGCGGAAGACTGGCGACGGCGGACATTCCGCGCACACGGGTGACAAGCTCCTGAACCTCAAGCGATTCATCGCCGCCGCCGCTGTCTGCGCGCTCGTCCTCGCGCTCTGGGCGTTCTGGTGGGAGCCGCGCCGGCTGGTCGTGCGCGAGAGCAGCGTCGATCTCGCCTGCTGGCGCGGGCGGCCGCTGCGCATCGCCATCGCGTCGGACCTGCACATCGGCTCCCCCCACACCGGCGTCGCGAAGCTCGAGAGGATCGTGGAGCGCATCAACGCCGGCAAGCCCGACGTCGTCGTCCTGCTCGGCGACTTCGTCATCCAGGGAGTGATCGGCGGCAGCTTCGTACCGCCGGAGACCATCGCCGCGCACCTCGGCCGCCTGCGCGCGCCGCTCGGCGTCTACGCGGTGCTGGGGAATCACGACTGGTGGCTCGACGCGCCGCGGATGATCCGCGCGTTCGAGAGCGCCGGCATCACCATGCTCGAGGACACGTCGCTCCCGATCGCGCACGGCGGCCAGCGCTTCCGCCTCGCCGGCATCAGCGATTTCATGGAAGGCGCGCACGACGTGCAGCGCGCGCTGGCGGCGGTGGAGGACGAAGGCGCCGTCATCGCCATCACCCACAACCCCGACGTCTTCCCCGCCATCCCGCGCCGCGTCTGCCTCACCCTCGCCGGCCACACCCACGGCGGCCAGGTCGCCATCCCGCTCGTCGGCCGCCCGGTCGTCCCCTCACAATTCGGCGAGCACTACGCCCTGGGCCACGTCCACGAGAACGGCAAGCAGCTCTTCGTCACCGCCGGAATCGGCACGAGCATCATCCCCGTGCGATTCCGCGTGCCGCCGGAGATCGTGTTTCTGACGACCCATTAACCCGGCGTCTTCATCCAGCACATGACCACCTCCCGCGTCGCCGCCACGCCGCCGCCGCCGCGCGTGCCGTGCACGAGCGCGGGGGAGTAACCGATCGGGCAGAGGGTGCGCTCGGTGATCGGGTTGTTCTTCTGGCCGTTGTCGCTGTAGAGGCCACCGAACTGGTACGGCGACGGTTTCCCCGGCTCGTGCCGTTTCCAGCAGTAGTACAGCTCGTGCTGATTCCTCACCTTCGCGGCGGTGAATCCGGCCGGGCAGCTCGGCCCGCCGGTGATGGCGTTGTTGATCCAGCGGTCGCCGGACGGCTCGGCGTCGTTCGTCTTCCCGTACATGCCGCCGAAGTCGGCGACCGGCTCGGAGACGCCGCCGATGCGGCCGCAGTAGTACGCCGGCCAGTCGACGTTGTACGTCCCCTTGAACTCGTACGGCGTGTACCCCGCGGGGCAGCCGGCAGTGCCCGTGACGGCGTTGACGAACAGGCCCCCTTCGCCTGCGCCGAACATCCCGCCGAAGTCGATGCGCTTGAAGCGGGCGGTGACCGGCGCCTGGTGCCGCTTCAGCACGTCGAGCGTCTGCGCCCAGGTGTCGAGAACGTTTTCGGTGCCGGTCCAGGCGGCGTCGACTTCCGGCGCGCGCGCCTTGCGAATGCGGTCGAAGTACGGCTGGCGGTTTCCGTCACAACGCGCGAGAGCCTTCCCCTCGTCGTTGTCCGCCTGCGAGCCGGGCATCCGTTGCTGCACGGCGGAGTCGTCCCAGCCGGTCTCGTACGTCGTGACCAGGTCCCACGGCAAACCGTGCGTCCGTTTCTGCACCACGTGGCAGTCGTTGATCTGCCCGAGACGCTTGTACATCCCGTCCGCGCGGCGCTCGTTCATCGTCTTCTTCACGTGCGCCAGCGAGAACTCGAGGTGCTCGATCAGCACCGCCCGGACCGACTCGTCCTGCGAGGGGACGAGCTGACGCCGCAACTCCAGGCGATTGGCCTTGAGCTGCGCGGCCGCGACGAAGAGCGGCAGGCTCGGCTCGACGTACTCGCGTTTCCCCGTCGGGCCGGTGCGCGCGAGGATCTCGCCGACGAAGTTGATGGAGGAGTTCCGTTCGACGCGGTCCTCGATCGTCGCCGCGACCGCACCGTTCTTCCATTCGGTCTCGTAGTCCTTGAGCGCCGTGGCGGCGCTGGTGAGCCTCGCGTCGTCTCCGTCGAGAATCGACTTCACGATCTCCTTGCGCACGTTGGCGCTGATGTCGGCCAGGAGCTTCTCGGTGTCGATGGTCTTCGACGGGAACAGCAGTTCCTTGACCGCGCTGCCGGCCACCGATTTCAGCAGGCCGCCGGCCATGTCCAGCACGATGTCGAGCGGACCGCGCAGCGGCTTGCGCGGCGCTGCAGCTTTTTTCGTGCTCCTGGCGGGCGCCGCGAGCGTCGGGGCGGTGGGAGAGAGTGAGAGCGTGGTGACGAGACAGAGAGCGATCGCGGACCGAGCTCGCATGACACTTCCTCTTTTCTGTTTTTGGTGGGAGCGGAACGGCGGGAGTATCGACCTTCACGCGCGCGATTGCAACGCTCGCGTTCGTTTCGCCACCCGCTCCCGCGCGTTGCGGTGCGGACTACCGACCACGGGTGGTTTGGGCAACCTGCTCGAGTTTGGCCCACAGCTCCGCGGAGATCGCCGGAGGAGTCCTGGTCGCGGGCACCCGCCCCACCCATTCGAGCCAGTCAGACTCGTGAATTTCAGGCGGGTTCGTCACGTCCACCCAGATCGGCTCGCACACCAGCACGCCGGGATTGGCTTCGGCGCGGGCCTGGTACTGCTTGTCCCAGAGCGAAAGGATGCGCTCAGGCGAGAGCACATCCTGGTGGCGGCGGAGTGCCGCCGGCATCACACCGTCGGTCTCGTCGAGAGCGACGGGTCGCGTGTCGCTGACGATGCAGTTGCGGGGGATGCTCAGCCCCCGTTCGCGATACCAGTTCGCCGCAGCCTCGTGCGATCGAAACGCATGTCGGACGTCGAGCAGAGCCACGAGCCGCCAATGCGCGGCAGAACCGCCGTAATGGCCCTTCTTCGTCACGTACGCGACGCGGTCGCCCTCACGCAGTCGCGGCGCAAACATCCGGCCGCGACAGAGGGCGGTAATCGCCGGATAGGACGATTCAAAATCGGGCTCGCGGCGGCAGGAGCCGTCAACGTAAGGCGCCAGGCCGTGGCGCGCGATCGCCTGCCGCCCTGTGCGTGTCCGGCAGAGCGGCCGGTACGTCGTCAGGAACGACCGCGCCGCGCCCATTACCGCTGTCCGCGCGCCTTCCCGTCGACGTACATGTCTTCCGCCGCCTCCCATTCATGAGCGATGTTGCGCATCAGCAGCGCGCAGTCGAGCTCCGCGCTGCCGGGTGGGAGCGCGGCGAAGTAGCTGGAGTAGACGTGGTCGATGGCCAGCGGCTCGAGCGACCACTCGCGCGTCTTCAGGTGGACTCCATCCAGCCGGTCGCCCGACGCGGTTGCCGAATAGCCGAGCGAGCCTCCCTGGAAGAAGGTGGAGGCGTCCTCGAGCGACGGGAAAATCGACGACGACAGCGCGCCGCCGGTTCTGCCGTCGACTTCCACCCGCACCTTGCCGTCGGTCGACGCCATTCGAAGCTGAATACGATTGCCGCTCTCCGTCACGTCGAACGTGGCACCGTGATGCTCGCCAGGGAAGAGACGTCCTCCGGCGAGCCGGTTGAGCAGTGATCCGGTATCGCGGCGCGGGATGAACACCCCTTCACCGCCGTCCCACGTCACCGCCACACGATGGGCGGCGTTCTCACTCGACACGCCGATCAGGCGGGGGAAACCGGCGGGGCGGATCTCCTCCAGCCGGATCAGGCAGATTCCCGCGACGGCGTATCCCGCCTGCAGCTTCGGCCTGAAGCGTGCCGGGAGGGCGCGCTGCATCACCTCCGGGTCGACGCGGAAGTTCACCAGGAGGCGCCGGCGGATCACACCCTGGATTCGCGGCATTCGCATTCTCACTCCATGTGCTCGGTCAGCGTGTCCAGCCGCGAGCGCGCGTCGGACGAGCCGGGGCTGATGTGCAGCGCGATCTCCAACTCGGCGATGGCGTCGCGGTAGCGCTTCTGCGCGGCGAGCACGTTCCCGCGGCAGATGTGCGACTCGGCGAGCTGCGGCGCCAGCTCGACCGCCCTGCGGCTCGCGGCGTCGGCGCGCACGAGGAGCTGCGTGTCGCCGTCGAGGTCGTGGAACTCCGTCAGCGCGTCGGCGAGGCCGGCGTAGGCGGGGGCGTAGTCGCGGTCGAACTCGAGCGCGATCTCGAACATCCCCACCGCCGCGTCGAGCCCCTTGCGGGTCTTCTGGCTCAGGTACGTGCGCCCCTTGAGGTAGAACTCGTACGCGTCGATCCGCACGGGGCGCGACTTGATCGCATCGCGGTTGCGCTCGGAGAGCATGCCCAGGAGCGCGCGGGTGGTGTTCTCGGCGATCTCCTCCTGCAGCGCGAAGATGTCGCCGACCTGCCGGTCGTACCGCTCGGACCAGATGTGATCGCCGCCCGTCACCTCGACGAGGTGCACGCTGATGCGCAGCCGGTCGTCGGCCTTGCGCACGCTGCCGCGCAGCACGTGGCCGACGCCGAGCTTCCCGCCGAGGGCCCGCACGTCTTCGTCGGAGCGGAAGTCGAACGCCGCCGCGCGCGACACCACGCGCAGCTCCTCGATTCTCGTCAGCGTGTTGATCAGCTCCTCGGCCAGCCCGTCGCAGAAATGCTGCTGGTCGCGCGCCGGACTCAGGTCGGCGAACGGCAGCACCGCGATCGACTTCCGTCCGTCCGGCGGCGGAGGCGCGGGCGCCGGCCGCTCCGGCTCGTCGAGCAGCAGGTCGCCGACGAAGCGGAACCCGCGGCCGTAGACGGTCTTGATCCAGCGCGGCTCCCCCGGTGAGTCGCCGAGGGCGCGGCGGGCGTCGCGGATCGTGGTGGTGAGCGCCGACTCCGAGACGTGCACGTCGCTCCAGATCGCGTCGAGCAGCTCCTCCTTCGGCACCACCCGCTCCCGCCGCTCGATCAGGTAGTGGAGGACCTCCAGGACGCGCGGCTCCGTCTTGACGACGTCGCCGTCGCGGCTCAGTTCGTAACGGTCGAGGTCGAGCTGAAAGTCGCCAAAACGGAACATAGGTGCCGTGCGGCGGGAGATCCGCACGCTTTCCCCACATTCTCGCTCGGATTCAGATGGGGAGGACACCGCACATTGCCTCATGACCGGAGGAGAGATGACGGCAATGGACCAGAGCGTAGGCGCCGGGGTGTACGCGGGCCGCATCGCGCGGACACTCAACAACGGCTTCACGGCATTGATGATCAGCGTCGGCCACCGCACCGGCCTCTTCGACGTGATGGCGGCGCTGCCCCCTTCGACGACCGAACAGATCGCCCGTGCCGCGGGACTGGCGGAGCGTCATGTCCGCGAGTGGCTGGCGGCGATGACCAGCGCGCTGGTGGTCGATCACGATCCCCGCACCGCCACCTATTACCTCCCCATCGAGTACGCCGCGGTGCTGACGCGCAACGCCGGCACGAACAGCCTCGCTCCGGCGGCACAACTGCTGTCGCTGCTCGCTGGCGTCGAGGACCTCGTCGTGACCGCCTTTCACACCGGCGGCGGCGTGATGCCCGAGGCCTACGAGCGGATGAACGAGCTGATGTCGGACGAGCGGCGCGAAGTGATCGACGAGTCGTACGTCGACGCGATCCTGGAAGTGATCCCCGGCCTGCGCATGCACCTCGACCTCGGCGCGAAGGTGCTCGACGCCGGCTGCGGCGACGGCGCGCTGCTCGCCGTCATGGCGCGTATGTTCCCCCGCTCCACCTTCCGCGGCTACGACCTCTCGCACGCCGCGATCCGCCGCGCCGGCGAGCGCGCCGCCGAGGGAGAGCTGCGCAACGTGGAGTTCGCGGTCGGCGACGTGGCCAGCCTCGACGAGCCGCGCACGTACGACCTCGTGCTCGCCTTCGACACCATGCACGAGCAGAGCTATCCGCGCCTCGTGCTGCGCAAGATCGCCGCCTCCCTCAAGCGTCACGGCATCTTCGTGATGCAGGAGGTGGCGGTCTCGAGTCACCTGTCGCGCGCGGTCGAGCATCCCTTCGCGCCGATGCTGTTCGCGCTCTCCACCATGCACTCCGTCCCCGTCGCGCTGTCGCACGAAGGCGAAGCGCTCGGCCGCATGTGGGGCCGCGAGCGCGCCGCGAAGCTGCTCGCGGAGGCCGGCTTCCGCAACGTGCGCTTCGAGACGCTGGGGGCCGACTCGATCAGCTACTTTGCGGTGGCGTCGCGCTAGCCGGCGACGACGGCTGCCGCGTGATGTGGACCATCGGCGGCGACGCCTCGGCTGTCGCGGGCGCTGAGAGCTCCAGCCTGTGCTGGCAGAGGCTCCAGAGCAGGTTCGTCTTGTAGTCGTGATACGTGGCGCGGCCGAACACGCGCACCACCTCCACCGGCTCGCCGGTCGCCGTGGCGATGTACCCGAGCATCGCCTGCGAGTCGTCCTTCTGCGCGGTGTCGTTGACGATCGGCTCCATGAGCGGAATCCAGTCGGTGATGCCGCGGACGTTGAGCTTGCGCAGCTCCGCGACGTTCGCGCGGAAGCGGCGGATGAGCATGGCCTGGTTGATCCAGTCCACCACCCGCTCGAACGGATAGAGACTGCGCACCGACAGCACGGCCGGATCCGACGCCGCCACGTGCTGGACGTCGGTGATCCCGAGCTCCGTCAGGATCTCCACCACGTCGTCCCCGATGCCGTCGATCATCGTCACGTCCAGCGGCTCGGTCACCGGCTGCTTGCGCGTGAAGAGCTGGATGGCTTTGTCGCGGAGCTGCTCGACGAAGAGCGGGTAGAAGAGGCCGATCAGAAAGTAGGCGGTGTTGCCGACGGCGGGGAACTCCGAGAAGTAGTTGGCCGCGCCGGCGAAGTACCCGAGGACCTGCGCGATCGTCGCGCGCAGCGCGGCGGTGATCATGAAGCGTGCGTGCAGGCTGCCCGAATTGAGGCGGCCGATCATGCGCAGGACGATCAGCGCGTAGACGCCGAGGCCGGCGAAGACGAGTCCTGTCGCCTCGCTGCTCAGCTCTTTCGGCGTGGCCAGGAGCCCGCGCCGCCCCTCCACCGCCTTCGCGGCGGCCGCTTCCACGTCGCCGCTGAACGTCAGGTCGATGCCGCCGCCCGAGACTGCCGCCGGGATCGCCAGCACCGCCGTCAGCAGCGCCGCGGCCCAGAGCGTCGACGAGAACTTCGGCTGGTGCGACGAGAGGTCCTCCGCCGCATCTTCGCTCACCTCCGGCGCGGCGTGGCCGCGGGACCAGCGCTTGTGGAACGCGGTCAGGAACTGCCGGTAGAGATCGGCGACGCTCATCCGGTTGTCGTACCGCGGCTGCAGGTTCAGCACGTGGTACATGATCCCGACGAGCGCGGGGATCGGCACCAGCACCCACAGCACCTCCTGCCGGATGCAGAAGAAGATCGCCGTCGCCGCCGCGGCAACGGACAAAACACCGATCAACAGACCGCGCGTGCGATCGGACATGGGGGCTCCTCCGCGTATCTCGTTTCCATGGAGTGTCGCGGCGAAACGGTTTCCCTACCCGTCCGGTACGATGCGCCGATGCACAAGCCTTACGTCGCCGCCGGCGAGCGCATGGAGGAGTTCACCTGGCGCGGACTCGTCCCCGGCATCCTCCTCGGCATCATCTTCGGGGCCGCCAACGCCTACCTCGGACTGCGCGCCGGCCTGACGATCTCCACCTCGATCCCCATCGCCGTCATGACGGTGGCGGTCTACAAGCTGGTGCGGGGGAACATCCTCGAGGCGAACATGTCGCAGACCATCGGCTCGGCTTCGAGCTCGGTCGCGAGCGGCGTGATCTTCACCCTCCCGGCGCTGTTCATGTGGGGAGTGCAGCCGTCGCTGCTGCAGATGACGCTGCTCGCGCTCGCGGGCGGGGTGCTCGGCACGCTGTTCATGATCCCGCTGCGGCGCTTCCTGATCGAGCGCGAGCACGCCACCCTCCCGTACCCCGAGGGAACGGCCTGCGCGGAGGTACTGGTGGCGAGCCAGGGCGGCGGACGGGCGAGGGGAGTGTTCGAGGGGCTGATCGCCGGTGCGCTGTTCAAGGGGCTGGTGGGCGGCTTCAAGGTGATCCCGGACGAGCTGCAGGCGCGCGTGCCGTTTCTGCGCAAAGGCGAGCTGGCGACCGAAGTCTCGGCCGCACTGTTCGGCGTCGGCTTCATCCTCGGGCCGCGCGTCGGCGCGGTCATGGTCAGCGGCGGGCTGCTCTCGTCGCTGGTGATCATCCCGCTCATCGCCTGGTGGGGCGCGGGGCAGACCCAGCCGTTCTTTCCCGAGCTGAAGCTCACCATCGATCAGATGAGTCCCTACCAGCTCTGGTCGCGGTACGTGCGCTACATCGGCGCGGGCGCGGTGGCCACGGCCGGGATCATCACCCTCATCAGGAGCATCCCCACCATGGTCGAGAGCTTCCGCCTCGGCACGGCGCAGTTGCGCAATCGCGGCGCGGACCCGGTGGCGGTGCCGCGCACCTCGTTGGACCTCCGCTTCAGCACGACCGTCATCGGCGCGATCTGCGTGGTGGCGCTGCTGGCGACGGTGCCGCAGGCGTTCGGCACGCTCCCCGGATTCATGCACCGCCTGGTCGCGGCGGTGCTGGTGGCGATGTTCGCGTTCTTCTTCGCCACCGTCTCGTCGCGCATCGTCGGCTTCGTCGGCGTGACCTCCAACCCGACCAGCGGCATGACCATCGCGGCGCTGCTCGGGACCGCGGCGGTGTTCCTGGCGATGGGGTGGACGGACATGGCCGGGAAGGCGGGGGCGCTCGCCGTCGGGACGGTGGTGGCCATCGCCGCTTCGATCGCGGGCGACACGTCGCAGGACCTCAAGACCGGCTTCCTCCTCGGCGCGACGCCTCGCTACCAGCAGATCGGGCAGCTTCTCGGCGTGCTCACCTCCGCCGCCTTCGTCTGCTGGGCGGTGCTGCTCCTCGGCCGCGCCTACGGCTTCGGTACCGAAGAGATCCCGGCGCCGCAGGCGACGCTCATGAAGCTCGTCATCGAAGGGGTGCTCGACCAGACGCTTCCCTGGGCGCTCGTCGGCATCGGCGCGGCGATCACGCTGGTGGTGTGGGCGCTGCGGCTGCCGGCGCTGCCGTTCGCGGTCGGCGTCTACCTTCCGGTCGCGGCGATGGTGCCGATCTTCATCGGCGGAATGCTGCGCTGGTGGACCGACCGCGGCTCCGACGCGAAGGCGCGCGCCGACCAGGGCGTGCTGCTCGGCTCCGGTCTCGTGGGAGGGGAGGGGATCGTCGGCCTGATCATCGCCGGCTTCGCCGTCTACCTCGGCCGTGCGCCGGAAGGGTTCGGCACCGCGTGGGCCGGCAGCTTCGCCTCCGGTGTCGGCGCGCTCACTTTCGCCGCGCTCATTCTCTGGTTTGCCTGGTCTTCTCGAGCCGCCGCACGAGCGCAAGGAGGAGCGACGCCTCCCGCATCGTGAGCACCGCCCGGCCGGTGAGCGCCTGCAATTCGGCGCAGATCCGGTCGGGATTCTTATCGCCGAAGTAGCCGATCTCCTCGAGCAGCGCCCGCGCGTGCCGGTTGAGCCGCTGCGTGAGGTGATGCGGCGCCGGCTCACGATCGGCTGCCGCGGGACGCGCGTTCTTCCCCAGCTCGTACGAGAAGACCGCCACCGACTGCGCGAGGTTCATCGTCGGGAACTCCGGCCAGGTGGGGATGGAGGCGGTGCGCTGGCAGAGCGCCACCTCCTCGCCGGAGAGCCCGTACTTTTCGCGGCCGAACACCACGCCGAGGCGATGCTCCGGCCCGAGCTCCTCGGAGGCGATGCGCGCGACGTCGGCGGGCGTGAGCTGTTCGTACACCTGCCGCCCGCGCACGGCGGTCGTGGCGACGGTGAGATGGCACTCCGCGAGCGCCTCGGCCAGCGTGTCGACGCGCGTTGCGTTCTCCACCACGTCGATCGCCCCCACCGCCCACCAGGCCGAGACGTTGTCGGTGCGCTCCGTCTTGCCGCCGACGATCCAGAGATCGGTGAAGCCGAAGTTCTTCATCGCCCGCGCCGCGGCGCCGACGTTTCCGGCTTCGAGAGGCTCGACGAGGATGATGCGGACGTGCATCGCGCGATTATCGCCGCACGCGCTCGCGGCTCACCCGCGCCGCCCGTTCGCTCACCCCGCCGCGGTCGTCGCGCCGTACAGGAAGAGCGGCCCGGCGTGAATGGTCACGCCGGGGATCGGCATGGCCATCAATTGCTGTGCCTGCAGGCGCAGCGAGTACATCAGGCCGATCGACGCGTCGAGATGGCCGGGGTCGCCGTCGAACGTCTGCTGGAGCGCGTCCACGAGCGCGCTGAACGTCTGGTCGCACTGCCGCGACGCGCGGCTGACCGGCGTGTCGTCCGTCACCACCGGCAGCCGGCCGTAGCAGACGTTCCAGATGCCGTCCTCGTCCAGCACGATCGGAGGATCGCCCCACGAGTATTGGCCGTCCTCGCCCTGCGTCAGCGTCTGGCCGCGCGAGATCTCCTCGAAACGGTAGTAGTGGGCGAGCCCGGCCGGTCCTTCGGCCGGACTGGTCGACGTCCCTTCACCCTGCGTCACGATGATCTCGATCGCCTTCCGCGCGCCGGCGACGCCGTCGATCGCGAACAGCTCGTCCGGGCCGAACCACCCGGTGACCTGCCGATTCGGGTCGCCGGTGAAGATCTCCTCGCCGAGCGTCTCGATCAGCGCGGAGACCGCCTCGTAGAACTCGCCGATGGTGTGGAACTCCGGCGGCGCCGCGGCCAGCAGGTTTCGCTCCGGGAACACCAGCGGGTGCTCCGGTTCCTCGATGACCATGAAGACGTTCCGCACGCGCTCGAGCGACAGCTTTCCGAGGGAGACGGTGAACGGCTTTCCGGGCTCGTTCCCGATTCCCATCGGCAGCGGCCCGGGATACTTCGGGACGCTCCCCGGGAAGTCGGGGCGGCCGCCGACGGCGTTGAGGATGTTCGCGGCGAGCGAGAGGTGCAGCATCTCCTGAATGACGATCGTGCGCAGGTTCGCCGCGATCGCCGCGTTCGTCCCGTCCTTGATCGAGTAGAGCGCCGTCAGGTACGGCGGGATCGTGGCGAACTCCAGGCGAATCGCGTTCGCGAGCGCCGTCCGCAAGTCTTCGATCGTGTCGAGCTTCTGCCGCTGGATGTAGAGCATCGCTAGCCTTCCTTCTCACCCGACACGCCGCTCTTGAGGAAGAAGAGCTCATCGCGGGTGTCCGCGACCTCCACCGCGCGCGCCACCGTCGCTGCTTCCTGCACCGGCCGCCGCGTTCCCCACAACGGCTTCCCGTCCGGACCGGGCGCCTTCAGCCACTTCAGGACCGCCTCGCGCTTCTTCGGCGAGAGGTCGCGCGTGACCGGCATCGAGTTCGGGTCTTCCACCGGCAGTCCGAACACGAACGCGAGCACGTCCGCGTGCGCGGCGACGGCGTCGTAGCTGGTCAGGTCGATCAGCTTGTCCATGAGCGGGTAGAGGTTGCCGTACTGGGTGAAGATCGGCTGCATGTCGGGGAACCACGCCGGCGCGTCCGGAACGGTGTATTCGTCCCACACCAGGACGCTGATGAAGTCGGACGGATTCACCCACGCGGCCGGGTTGCCGGCGAGGGCCTGCGCCAGCGGACGCACGCCGTACACCTGCCCGTCGACGTAGCCGCGCGGGTTCTCCGGGTCGCTCGCCACGAGCGTCAGCGTGGCGCGGCCGTCCTTCGCCACGAGCGGAACCGCGGGGTCGAAGCCGGTCAACGCGCACACGGGCTGTCCGACCGGAGGATCGCCCGGGCCGACCTGGATCTGCAGGCGGCTCGGGTCGTAGCTCACCGAGATCGCCTCGCCGTCGTGCAGCTTGCCGTAGCGCGTCGCGTAGAGCTGCACCGCGGCCGTGTCTCCCGGCGCCAGCCGGTACACGAAGTCGTCGGCGCGCACGTAGATCCCTTCCGGGTTCTCCGTCAGGACCACCTTCCCGTCGATCGCCACGGCCAGCGGAGCGCTCGCAAGCGTGGAGAGCTCCTCGGACGACAGCGGCCGGTCGAGCGGGTACGCCTGCACGCCCGCCGTCGAGGTGTACCACCCCTCCTCCCGGTACGGGACGTCGGCGATGCGGTTGAAGTCCTGCGTCGCCGGATCGAGCCAGCCGAGCGTGATCGTGCCGCTGTTGCCGGCTTCGGAGCCGGGCGCCTCGGTCTGAATCGAGTTCCCGAAGTCGGCGATGATCCGCGCGTTCGCGCTGTCGATGACGCACGGCAGGAACGTCATTCGCGCATCGCTGCCGTCGCTGCCGAGCTGACGGCCGAGGACGAAATGGTGCGGCTCGTCCGCGGCGGCGGGGCCGATGGTGCCGGCGATGCGCCCGAAGGTGAAGTTGGGAAGTGTCCAGTCGCGCTCGTAGCCGTCGACGTTGAACTTGATCGACAGCATGTCTCCCGCCGTCGTCTCACGCAGCTCGCGCAGGAAACGCGAGCCGCGCGTGTTGCCCCACGTCACGGGGGCGAGCACCGACTGGTAGATCGCGGCGAGCGGCTGCTGCGGCGGCCGCGTCCTCGTCCTGGAGCGCCTCCAGAGATTCGTGAACGCCGCGGTCTCGAACGGCCCCGAGAAGGCGTCGTCGTCGCCGTCGGTGAGGCGGACCAGGAGGCTCCAGATCTGGGAGACCATCTGCTGTTCGGGATCGAGGTCGACGAGCTTGCCGGCCACGCGCTTGTTCGTGTCGGCGATGCGCAGCCCGATCACCGGATCGGCGTTCGGGTCGGTGGACGAGGTGCCGTCGGCGTAGCAGACGCGGGTCACGACGCATCCGACCAGACGCCACGCATTGCTTCCCTCGGGATTCCACGCGCCGAGGGTGCCGAACGGCACGCCCCGCTGCTGGTTCTTCTTCTCGAACGTGGCGTTGTCGTAGTACTGCGTCGTGTTGTTGACCGTCGACACATCGGCCTGGAATTGACCGGCGAAGTGCAGGCGTACCGGGTGGAGGTAGCTCATCGATGGAGGAGTGACCGGGCAGCCCTTTTCCCTACCACGCCGCTGGCCGCGACCAGGAGCCTGCGCGGCAGAACGCACCGACGGAGTGGCCGTACGTGCACCGGCGGAGCAACCAGCGCTGCCGGCCGTGCCGGCTAGCGCCGCACCGTGAAGAGCTTCCAGTCGCCGAGCCGCCCCAGCTCCGCCTGACCCCGCGGGTCGAACTGCAGGCCCGATCCCGCCACGAGGTCGCGCACCGTGTTCGAGACGACGATCTCCCCGACCTGCGCCGCCTCGGCGAGCAGCGCGCCGATCTCCACCGACGCTCCCGCGATCCCGGCGGGCGTCAGCTCGCATTCGCCGGTGTGCAGTCCGGCGGCGAGCCGCACGCCGCGCGCCGCGGCGGCGTCGAGCAACGCGCGCGCGCAGCGGATCGCGCGGGCGGGGCCGTCGAACGTCGCCACCAGCGCGTCGTGAATCCGGCCGATCTTGTTGCCCTGGAACCAGCCGATCTCGCGCGACGCGTCGTCGTCGACCTCGTCGAAGAGCCGGTGCTGCTCGTCGACGTCGGTGCGGAGGAACAGCAGCGTGGCCAGCACGCGCGAGCGGTCGGGCGTCGCGCCGAGGCCGCTGACGAAGCGCTCGATTTCGTCGAGGACCGCGTCCTGATCGCCGACGAACGGCAGGTGATCGTTGCCGGGGAGCTCCACGAAGCGCGCGCCGGGGATGCGCTCGGCCATGTAGCGCCCTTCCTGGACGAGCAGGCAGCGGTCGCCGGTGCGGTGGATGACGAGCGCCGGCACGCGCAGCGTCGGCAGCACGTTGCGGATGTCGATGTCGGCGTTCATGCGCGTCAGCGCCGCCGCCGCGCCGGGGCTCGCACCCATGCGCAGGTAGCTGCTCCACCACTTCCTGAACTCCGGGTCGCCGGCCATGGAGGGCGCGCGCTCCTCGATGCCGACCGGCCCGCCCCACTCCCGCTCCAGATACTCGATGAACGCCTCGCGCTGCTCCGGCGTCGGCCCCCACGGATAGTCGTCCGCGCGCATCCGCCGCGCGTAGCCGCCGATGATGATCACGCCCGCCGTGTGCTCCGGATACGTCGCCGCGAAGAGGCTCGACATGGTGCCCCCCTCGGACACACCCATCACCACCGCCCGGGTCGACCCGGCGGCGTGCATCACCGCGCGCACGTCGTCCATCCGCTCCTCGAGCGTCGGCAGTTGCGACACCGGTACGCTGTCCGAGAGGCCGGTGCCGCGCTTGTCGAAGAGGATCAGCCGGGAGAACCCGGCGATGCGGCGCAGGAAGCGGGCGAACGACGGCTCCTGCCAGAACATCTCCAGATGGGACACCCAGCCCATCACGAACACCACGTCGATGGGGCCGTCGCCGACGACCTGATAGGCGATGTTCACGTTGCCGCTGCGGGCGTAGCGGATCGACTCGGTTCCTCGGTTCCTCGGTTCCTCGGGGTTCCTCGGTGGGAGCTCATGCGCCGTCGTGCCGCCGGACCCGAGGAACTCCGAGGAACCCGAGGAACCCGAGGAACCGCCGTCCCGCGTCACCGGCACCACGAACCGGTAGCCGCGCCGCGGGAGCGTCTGCACGTACTCCGTCGTCGGATCGGCGGCGGCGAGCGCCTTGCGCACCAGCGAGATGCTCTGCGCGAGGTTGTTCTCGTCGACGTGCGCGTCGGGCCAGACGCGGTCGAGCAGGTCCTGCTTCGAGATCACCGTCCCGGCGCTCTCCACCAGCACGCGCAGCGTGTCGAACGCCTTCGGCGTCAGCGCGATGTCTCCGCCGGCTGACGACAGGAGCCCCTGCGCCGGATCGAGCTGGAACGGGCCGAAACGGAAGACATTCATCGCGTTCTCAGAAAAACCTCAGGCCTCTTTCACGACTTCGCGCAGGGGCGAACCGACGTTGAGACCGGTCCAATTCTAGGAGGTCTCATGTCTGTTTACCCCATTCCGGAGCAGTCTCCGGCAGAGCGGTTCGCGGAAACGATGGTCGGGCACCTCCACGGCGCCGCCGTGACGATGATGACCACCATCGGCCACCGCACCGGCCTGTTCGACACGCTGGCCAAGCTGCCGCCGTCGTCGAGCATCGAGATCGCGGTTGCGGCGGGGCTCACCGAGCGGTACGTGCGGGAGTGGCTGGCGGCGATGGTCACCGCGCGCATCGTCGAGTACGACGAGAGCGCGAACACCTATTCGCTCCCCGAGGAGCACGCGCAGTCGCTGACGCGCGCGTACAGCGGCGGGAACCTGGCCACGTTCGCGCAGCTCCTGACGACGCTCGCGCGCGTCGAGGATGCGCTGGTGGACGCGTTCCAGCACGGGAACGGCGTCCGCTACTCCGACTTCCCCCGCATCGACGAGGTGATGGCGGAGGAGACGTCGCAGAAGCTGCCGCTGGTCATCGATCCGATGCTGCAGGTGATGCCGTCGCTCGTGGAGCGGCTGCGCGCCGGCATCGAGGTGCTCGATCTCGGCTGCGGCACCGGCCGGGCCACGCTGCTCCTCGCGCAGCGGTTTCCCCGCAGCCGGTTTCTCGGGGTCGACCTGTCGGCGCCGGCGATCGAACGGGCGCGCCGCGACGCCGCACGGCTGCGGACGCCGAACGTCCGGTTCGAGCTGCGCGACGCGGCCGACCTGCAGGAGCGCGACCGCTTCGGCCTCGCCGTGACGTTCGACGCCATCCACGACCAGGCCAACCCGCAGAAGGTGCTCGACAACATCTACCGGTCGCTGCGGCCGTCGGGCGTCTACATCATGGCCGAGCCGGACAGCTCGTCGCTGCTGCACGAGAACTTCGAGCATCCGCTGGCCACGCTGCTCTACACCGTCTCCACCTTCCACTGCACCACCGTCTCGCTGGCGCGGAACGGCGAGGGCCTCGGCACCATGTGGGGCCGCCAGAACGCCTCACTTTTCCTCGCCCGCGCCGGTTTCGCCAGCGTCCGCATCGAGCGTCACGACGCGGACGTCCTCAACGCCTACTTCTACGCAACGAAAGGAACCCTGTCATGACCTGGATCGACGTCGTCTTCTGGGCCTCGCTGGCCCTCATCCCCCTCTTCCTCGGGTTCGATGCGGTGTACCGCGCGCGCCGGTTCGACACGCCGCGCTTCTGGCGCCTGCGCGCGGCCGCGGTGACGCTGCTCGCGATTGCGCTCTCGTTCGCCGTGCCGATGCTCTGGGCGCGCCTCTTCGGCGACTGGACGCTGCTGAACCTCTCCGTCCTCGGCACCGCCGGCGGCGCGGTGGTGGGCATCCTCGTCTACGAGCTGGGGCACTACTGGTACCACCGCACCATTCACCGCAACGACACGCTGTGGCGCCTCTTCCATCAGATGCACCACAGCCCCGAGAGTCTCGACGCGTGGGGCGCGTACTACCTCGCACCGACCGACGTGATCATGTTCGTGACCCTGCAGACGCTCATCATCGGACCGCTCCTCGGCGTGAACATGGGCGCGGCCATGATCGCGAACCTCTTCCTCACGTTCAACGCGCTCTTCCAGCACGCGAACATCCGCACGCCGGTATGGCTCGGGTATCTCATTCAGCGTCCCGAGAGCCACGGCATTCACCACGAGCGCGGCGTGCACGCGTACAACTACAGCGACCTCCCGCTCTGGGACATAGTCTTCGGCACCTTCCGCAACCCGGAGCGCTTCGAAGGAGAAGTCGGTTTCTGGAACGGAGCGTCGGCGAAGGTCGGGGACATGCTGCTCGCAAAGGACGTCTCGCGGGCGGCCTAATCGGCTCCCGTGGCGGCTGCGCCGTGCTTTGCGGCGCAGCCGCTCTTGACGTAGTCGTTCCAGAGCGGCTCGTCGAACAACGTCGCGAGCGAGAAGGTCACGACCATCGCGGCGTCTTCGGGCACGAGCCTCCGCTGCACCGCGAATTCGGCCGGTGTCGCCGCGCGGGTCGTGCAGTACTTGGCGTTGAATTCGAAGCTTTCGACGTTCACCCCGAATTTCGTCTTCGTGCACGCGAGCCCCTTCTGCACCGCGCGCTCGTACATGTATGCCTGATCCACAAACTCCGGCCGCGACCAGCGGCAGCCCCCGATCCGCTCACATCGGTTCCGTGCGCCGATCGAATCCTGCAGGAGCACGAAGTCGACGCCGCTGTCCTGGAACATCAGCCGGAACAGCGTCTCCGTGTGCTTTGGCGAGAGCAGCGCGCCGTCCCGTTTGGGATTGAACGTCGGTGAAATGAGGATGGGGACGTTTTCCTTCACGTCTTCGACCTTTTTCAACTCACCGGTGAGAGTCTTCAGATACTGCTGCAGTTTTCTCGCGCGCGCCCAGGTGCGTTTCAGCCGCTCGGCCGGTTTGTCGTTCAGCTCCGGCGACCAGATCTGAAAATTGTGGATCTCATGCGCGATGTACCAGCCGTCGATCATCTTGCGTTCGTCCGCCTTCCAGCCGCCGATCTCTTTGAGGATCAGCCGGTCGGCCTTCAGCGCGTCCGCAAGGGATGACGTCCCCGCATCGAAGTGGCCGTCGTAGTTCAGTCCGATGTACACCTTGACGTTCCGTGTCTCGGCGGCGGCCAGCACGTCTTTCGCCTTCTGGTAGTCGAATTTGGCGGACTGCACGATGATTTTGGTAATCCCGGCGTCGGCCAGTTTCTGCACCGGATCGCCCCACTTGTCGTACTCGGTCAGGTCGACGAAGACCCCGCTGATGCACGCCGGCGAGTCCTTCAGTACCGCCGCCGGTGCTTCTGCCGCGACGTCGCAGGCTCCCGCCGGCAGGGGGCACACACATGTTTCTGCGGCGCGAGCGGTCGTGGCGATGAGAGCGAGCACGAGGATGAATTGCCGCATGGCGAGAACGCCTGCATGAAGCGTACACTCTCCGCACTCGTCCAATCGAAGTAAGGAGGTTCGCCATGCTCCGTCTCCGGATCATCGTTCCCCTCGTCCTCATCCTCGCCGCGGGTGTGTCCGCGCAGACCACCGGCGGGGTCGCCGGCACCGTCACCGACGCCACCGGCGGCGCGCTTCCCGGCGTCACCGTCTCTGCCACCAGCCCCTCGCTGCAGGGCGTGCGCACGACGGTCACCGACGAAACGGGCACCTACCGCCTGCTCACGCTGCCGCCGGGCGCGTACTCGCTGACATACGAGCTCTCCGGCTTCGGCACCGGCAACCGCCGCGACGTGCGCGTCTCGCTCGGCAACACCTCCACCGTCGACGTCACGCTGAGCCAGGCGGCGGTGAGCGAGGAGATCACCGTCACGGCCGGCGCGCCGGTCATCGACACGACCTCCACCAGCGTCGGCACGAACCTCGACGAGACCGCGATCGAGTCGCTGCCGACCGGACGCAGTTACTCCTCCATCGTGCAGGTCGCGCCGGGCGTCTCCACCGACGCCAACCCGCACAACGCCTCTCAGTCGACCATCACCGTCTACGGCTCGTCGGGCGCGGAGAACGCCTTCTACGTCGACGGCTACAACACCACGCAGATGGAGTACGGCTTCCAGGGCAAGCAGATGAACTTCGAGTTCATCCAGGAAGTCGACGTGAAGACCGGCGGCTACGAGGCCGAGTACGGCCGCTCCACCGGCGGCATCATCAACGTCATCACGAAGTCGGGGGGCAACGAGCTCAAAGGAGACGTCTTCGCCTATTACGACTCCGACTCCCTCCAGAGCGACACCGAGGCCGTCGACTCGAGCAACGGCACACTGGTCGGCTTCACGAAGAAAGACTACGGCGCCGACCTCGGCGGCTATCTCATTCGCGACCAGCTCTGGTTCTTCCTCGCCTACGACGTGGTCGAGCACTCCGCGGACAACGAGCTGCCGGGGCTGACGCAGATCGTCGGTGCGCGCACCGACCAGGACCTCGCCTCGGCGAAGCTGACCTGGACGTTCGCACCGAATCAGACCGCCGTCTTCTCGTTCCTGCAGGACCCGCGCGACGACAGCGGTGCGATCATCGACCCGAACCACACCCTCAACGGCGAGGAGTCGACCTACCTCGGCACGCAGGAGTTCGGTGGCCGCGACTACGCCGTCCGCTACGACGGCACCTTCGGCTCCGACTGGGTCTTCACCGCCCTCGCCGCGCGTCACGAGGAGTCGAACTCCGTCTTCCCCGCCACCAGCGGCGGCGACCAGATCCAGTACCGCGACGCCTCCAACGACTTCTTCCAGACCGGCGGCTTCGGCCTGATCCAGGCGAAGGAGTTCGAGCGCACGCACTACGCCGGCTCCGCGATGCGCCTCCTCGGGCGCCACGAGATCAAGGGCGGTCTCGAGTACGAGCACGACAAGGCGAACGTCAGCAAGCGCATGTCGGGCGGGCAGCAGGTCGACGTCTTCCACAACGAGGCGAATCCGTCGAAGCCGATCTACCGCCACTTCTACTGGACGACTCCCGGCGCGACGCTCGCCAACGCTCCCACCTCCGAGCTGAGCGCGTCGCCGGAGCACAAGATCACGACCGCCTACCTGCAGGACCGCTTCAGCGTCAGCGACGCGCTCGTGCTCACGTACGGCGTGCGGTGGGACCGGCAGCAGATCATCGACGCGGCCGGCGTGGTGCAGATCGACCTGAAGGAAGACTTCGCGCCGCGCCTCGGCTTCGTCTGGGATCCGAGCGGCAACCACACCGCGAAGCTCTTCGGCTCGTATGGCCGCTATTACGAGGAGATCCCGATGGACCTCGTGATCCGCTCGTACTCCTACGAGCGGCAGCCGCGCATCGTCAACTACTCGCCGACGAGTGTCGTCCCGGACCCGGCCGCCGAGGCCGATTTCGACCTCGAGTCGGCCATCCTGGGCGGCCTCGTCACGCCGGCCGATCCCGACATCCGCAACCAGTACATCAACGAGTACATCGTCGGCTACGAGCGGGAGCTCCGGCCGAACTTCGCGGCGGGAGTGAAGGGCATCTACCGCAACTACGGCCGCGTCATCGAAGACTTCCTCTGCGCCGACGACGGCACGTACTGCATCGGCAACCCGGGCGAGGGGCTGATGAGCGAGATCTTCACACTCGACTACTCCCGCACCTACGCGGCGCCGCGGGCGCGGCGCGACTTCAAGGGGCTGCAGCTCGACGCCACGAAGCGCTTCTCGAACAACTGGCAGGGGATGGTCTCGTACCTCTACTCGAAGCTGGAGGGGAACTTCGACGGCGAGTACGCGCCGTTCACGAACGTTGGCGCCGACCCGAACATCACCGCCGCGTACGACTACTACGACTTCTTCACCGACGGCGCGAACTTCGACACCATCACCAACGACGGTCCGCTCTCGAACGACCGGCGCCACCAGTTCAAGCTCTCCGGCGTCTACCACACCCCCTGGAAGCTCACCCTCGGCGCGAACGCCTACTGGCGCAGCGGTACGCCGCTGACGCGCTACGGCTACTCCGACGCGTACGGCCGCTACGAGTTCTTCCTCACGAAGCGCGGCGCCGAAGGCCGCACGCCCAGCAACTACGACGTCGACCTCCACTTCGGCTACCCGGTCGCCCTCGGCCGCGCCACCCTCAACCTGATCCTCGACGTCTTCAACGTCCTCAACACCCAGCGACCGGTCCTGCTCGATCAAAGGTGGGGCTTCGAGGAAGCCGACAACGCGTCGCCAACGCCGGTGAACCCGCGCTACGGCGAAGCCGTCTTCCGCACGCCGCCGACGAGCGCGCGGGTGGGGGTGCGGATCTCGTTCTGAGTCAGCTCGTGAGGATTCCCCGCCGGGGGTGCCGCTCCGTGATCCGCACCTTCAGCGCGGCGTCGGCGACGTGCGTGTAGATCTCGGTCGTGGAGATGCTGCGGTGGCCGAGGAGGCGTTGCACGTAGCGGATGTCGACGCCTTCCTCGAGGAGGTAGGTGGCGACGGAGTGGCGGAACATGTGCGGCGTGATGCGGTCGCGCACGGCGCTGCGCTCTCCATGCAGGCGGATCAGGCGGCGGATCATCTGCGGGCTGGCGGCCTCGCCGCGGGAGTTGACGAGGAACGTATCCGCGGAAGAGCTGGCGTGGTCGCGCGCCGTGCGGTAGTCCACGAGGAGCGACTTCAGTTCCTCCGGGACGAACACGCGCCGCTGGCGATTGCCCTTGCCGATGATGGTGATCGTGCCGTCGTCGACGTCGACCGCCGCGTCGACAAGGCTGGCGAGCTCGCTCACGCGCATGCCGGTGGCGAAGAGGAGCTCCGTGGCCACGTAGGCGGTGAGGTCGGCGAACGTGTGCGGCTTCTCGTGCAGGAGGAGGCGGCGGAGGTCGGCGCGCGCGATGACGCGCGGGAGGCGTTTGGGCATGCGGATGCGGATCTTCGTCCCGCGGAACGGATCCTCGGTGACGTGGCCGTCGTCTTCCAGCCAGCGGAAGAGGGAGCGGAGCGTGGCGAGGTGGCGCTTCACGCTCGACTCCTTCAGCGAGCGGACGTCGAAGAGGTGGCGGACGTAGTCGTGGATCACGACCTTGTCGCAGTCGGTGACGGCGCGGCGGCCGAAGAAGCGGGCGAAGCCGCCGAGGTCGAGCTCGTAGGCGCGGATGGTGTGGGGCGAGAGCTTGCGGATCGACTGGCAGTGGCGGATGAATGCGGTCACCGCGTCTCGGAATCGCACGTCGAAACGTCCTCCCCTTCGGATGAGCGGCGGACCTTATCCGACGCCAGCCCGCCCGCGCGACCGGAAAGAAGGAGGGACGGAGCGGTTCGCGGCGCGCGGCGCTAAGCTTTGCCGGCTCGTGTGCTACCTGATCCAGTTCGGGGTTCCCGCACGGCACGCGCACGCGGTGCCGAAGGGGAGGCTGCCGCGCGTCGACCGGCAGCACAACCCTTCCGTCTCCGCCGCCTTCGGCTCTTCGTTTGCGACCTTCTGTGTTACCGACGGCGGCTGCTCGTGCCACCTGTATTCAGCGCCGGACCGGGAGGGGTCCGAGCGCGATCGCACTCGCACCGGCATGCTGCGCCGGAAGTACGAACGCCTGGGGTGGTCGAAAGCGGAGATCGCGCGGGCGCTCGCCGCATCCGTCGAGGGGCGCGCGCAGTCGAATCACGACAGTCCCCCCGGGATCAGACCGGACGTTGCGGAACTGCTGGCCGATCTCGTCGACGTCGCCGGCGAGATCCGGCTGATCGTGCATCAGTATCATGGATCATTCGCGGAGGAGCCCATCCCGACGCCGGCCGCGTGTAGCATGAGCGCGCGTGAGTTCCGAGAGGCTGGTCATGCCGCTATCCTCCAGGATACGGTTTACGTCATCCGGCACTGAGGTGGAGGAGCTATGGCGATGAGCATGATTCCGGCTGTGCGGGCGGTGCTCGCCGAGCGTTACATCCTCAACTTCCGCATGCGTCCCGACGCCATGCGTCGCTTTCTGCCGGTGCCGTGGCTCGAGCCGGCGGAGGTCGGCGGGTACGCCGTCGCGTCGTTCTGCATGCTCGACTTGCGCAACATTACGGTCGCGCCGCTTCCGGCGCTGGCGGGGCTCTCCAGTCTCAGTTGCGCGCCCCGCTACGCGGTCACCGACACGTCGTCGGGAGCGGCGAAGCCGGCGGTGTTCGTCACGGAGCGCTACACGAACTCCTCGTTGGGCTCCTGGTTCACCAGCCTCGGGTTCTCCGCGCCGCATCCGCACGTTGACGCGGCGATCGTTCGCGAAGGCGACGCCGTGCGCCTCTCCGTGGCCGACCGCGACCGGCAGCTCTTCTCCGCCCGCGTCACCGCCGGCGAGACGCGCGACAGCATCTTCACCGCGAAGAGCTTCGCTGACTTCATCGCGCAGGGCGTCTCGAGCTACGGCCTGTCGATCCACGGCAACCGCCTCACGCGGGTCGACCTCCACAAGAACGACGGCACCTACGAGCCGCTGGAGGCGCTCCACTTCTCCGGCCCGGTGGTCGAGGAGTGGGTGAACGCCGGCGCGGTGCTCGACAGCGCGTTCCGCACCTCCGACGGGCAATACGAATGGACGTACCTCGGCCTGACGGAGTAGCGATCGTGCGCATGAACGAAAGCCTGGAACCGCCGCCGGAGCCCGGTGTGCAGGAGCTGTGGGCCGAAGAGGCTGAACGCCGGTGGCGGCGCGGTGGAAACGATCCCCTGGGAAAAAGTCCGCGCAAGACTCTTCGGGCAAGCTCCCGGTGAATGACCTACCTCGGCCCGACGGAGTAACAATCGCCGCCGCGGACGCGGACGCCTGGGCGGAGCGGTACTTTGCCGCGTGGCGGACCAACGCGCCGGAGGACGTCGAGGCGCTCTTTGCGGAAGACATCGTCTACTTCTACGGACCGTTCCGGCCTCCGGCGGTGGGGCGGGAGGAGGTCGTGCGGCGGTGGATCGAAGGGGGCGCGCACGACGACGTGACGTCGCGGCATGAAGTGGTCGCCGTGGCGGGGGACACGGCGGTGATCCATTGGGCGGTGTCGTTCGGCGGCCATGCCATGGATGGGGTGCTCATCGTCCGCTTCGACGCGGACGGCAGGTGTCGCGAACATCGGGAGTGGTACGCGGAGAGCGGCGCGGGGACGGGCTGAGAGCCCGTCCGTCCAGAGGGAACGGCCGTGGTGAGCGTCACCGCGTGCAGTCGACGTCGCGCTGGAGGTAGCTCGTCACGCCGGTCGCGCGGTCGATGAGCGCCACCGACAGGACGTACCTCCCGCCCTTCTCCAGCAGCACCGGAATCGCCTGGCCGACGACCGCGCCGTGCCGCGGCGTGATGAGGATGGTGGACGAGTAGACGTCCGACTCCTGATCGAGTTGGTCGAGCACTGCCAGGCGCACGTCGACGGCGTGCGACAGCGAGACGCGCGCCTTCGGCACGAGCAGGTTCATCGCCGCGACGCAGCGGTCCGCCTGCGCCATCTCAATGAAGAGCCGCGCCTCGAGCGGGTTGACCTCGCGCCGTTCGTAGAGCTGCGCGCGCACGGCGCTGGAGACGTGGGCCTCGCGCGTCTGCAGGCTGCGCCGTGTCGCGGTGAGGACGCGCAGCTCCGGATGGCCGTTCAGCCGCACCTGCACCTTCGCCTCGTCCGTCCGCGCCGGTGCGCGCACCGCCATCGAGTAGTAGGTCGAGACCTGCTCGTCGAGCTCCGCGAGTGCGTGGTGGAGGTCGTTCCGGTCGGCGATCAGGCGGCCGCCGGTCTCCCGCGCGAGGAGCTGCCCGGTCTGGCGCGCGTTGTCGCGGATCTGCTTGTAGTCGATGTTGTACGGGTTCATCGGGCTCGAGGCGCCGAGGCCGATGGTGGGATCGATGGTGTTGAAGACGATGCCCTTGTCCTGCGCCTCGTGCGCGAGCGCGCGCAGCTCCCGCTTCTTGCTCAGCTTCAGCGCGCCGAGGTGGTCGCCGGTCGAGAGGCGGACGCGCGAGAACATCTCCACGCCCGGCAGCATCGGCAGCCCCTCGGAGACGAACAGCACCGACTTGCGTCCCTCGAGTCCGCCGATGCTGGCGATCACCTCGCGCAGCGCCTCGATCGTCCGCTCCGCGTCCTTCGCCTGCGACTCCGCGAAGTAGGGCACCGCCGCCGCGCACGCGGTCTGGTCCATCGAGCAGAGCCGCGACAGCGCGCGCCGTTCTCCCTCCACCGACATCCCGAGCGGCAGCTCGCGCGCGATCGTGTCGAGCACGCGCAGGATCGGCTCGCGCTGATTCGTCGGCGGCATGCGCGTGTGCAGAGTGGTGTTCCAGGTCACCACCGTGACGGTGGTCCACTCGTCGATGGTCCTGGCGACGTACTCCTTGATCCCGTGAATGGCGTGCTGCTTCGAGTCGGGATGGAGGTGCTGGTCGTCGATGAAGACTACGACGCGCGTGGCGACCGGCGCGCCGTTCTCCGGCACCGCGCCGCCGCGGACGAGCGAGAAGTTGGTGATCTCGGCCGGCTTGCCGTCGAGCGTGACCGTGAAATCGCCGCGCGTGAGCGTCTCGACCGGGTGCCCTTTCGCGTCGAGGACAGTGGCTTCGACCTCCAGGAGGCGCACTTCCAGCGTCTCCTTGAATTGCGCCGCCGCCGGAATCGCGAGCAGCACAGCGAGCGCAGCCGCGTAGAATCTCACCGTCGAAGAAGGTAGCACTGAAATGGACGCGCCGATCCTGACGACCGACCGATTGCTCCTGCGCATGCTGCAGGAGTCCGATTTCGAGCAGTACGCCGAGATCCACATGGACCCGGAGGTCACCCGTTTCACCGCGCGCGTGCAGCTCGATTACTTCGAGAGCTACAAGCACTTGGCGATGATCGTCGGCCTCTGGCACCTGAAGGGCTTCGGCATGTGGGGCGTGTTCGAGCGCGAGACGGGGAAGCTCGCCGGCCGCGTCGGCTTCCACCAGCCGGTCACCTGGCCCGACTTCGAGCTCGGCTGGACGATCGGCAGGAAGTTCTGGGGCAAAGGCTATGCGCCCGAGGCGGCGAAGGTGTGTCTCGACTACGCCTTCGACGTCATGGGAAAGAAGCGGGTGATCAGTCTCATCGACCCGCAGAACGTCGCCTCCATCAGGGTGGCGGAGAAGATCGGCGAAACACTGTCCGATGAACGCTTCACCACCGGAGGCCACGAATTGCTGGTATATGAGGCGCGGCGCGCATGACGATCCCGAAACCGAAGCCGGGCGGACTGGACGTCGACTCGATCGTCGACGCCTTCGCCCACCGGATGATGTACTCGATTGCCCGTGACGAGTTCACGGCAGGCGACGAGAACCTCTTCCAGGCGCTGGCGTTCTCCGCGCGCGACCGGCTGATGGACCGCTGGTTCACGACGCAGGACCGCTATTACCGGCAGGACGTGAAGCGCGTCTACTACCTCTCGCTCGAGTTCCTCCTCGGCCGGATGCTGTTCAACAACGTCATCAACCTCGGCGCCGAGCCGCAGTACACCGAGGCGATGAAGCGGATCGGCTACGACCTCGAGGAGCTCGCCGACATCGAGAGCGACGCGGGGCTCGGCAACGGCGGCCTTGGCCGCCTCGCCGCCTGCTTCCTCGACTCCGCCTCGACCCTCGGCCTGCCGTTCTACGGCTACGGCATCCGCTACGAGTACGGGATCTTCCGGCAGTTGATCCAGGACGGGAACCAGACCGAGGCGCCCGACAACTGGCTGCGCTACGGAAACCCGTGGGAGGTCGCGCACCCCGAGGTCACGTTCAAGGTGAAGTTCTACGGGCGCGTCGAGTCGTACCACGACGAGCTGGGGCGCTCGCGCATGCGCTGGGTCGAGACCGACGAAGTCGACGCCATGGCGTACGACGTCCCCGTTCCCGGCTTCAAAAACGACGTCGTGAACACGCTTCGGCTGTGGGCGGCGAAGTCGAGCCAGGAGTTCGACCTCGAGAAGTTCAACGCCGGCGCGTACGTCGCGGCGGTCGAGGACAAGACCAGCAGCGAGAACATCTCCAAGGTGCTCTACCCGCCGGACGACCAGTACGCCGGCCGCGAGCTGCGCCTCAAGCAGCAGTATTTCTTCACCACCGCCACGATCCAGGACATCCTCCGCCGCTTCAACAAGCATCACGAGGGGGAGTGGTCGCTGCTGCCGGAGAAGGTCGCCATCCAGCTCAACGACACGCATCCCGCCATCGCCATCCCCGAGCTGATGCGGGTGCTGGTGGACGACGAGGCGCAGTCGTGGGAGGACGCCTGGTGGATCTGCGAGCGCGTCTTCGCGTACACGAACCACACCGTGCTGCCGGAGGCGCTGGAGACCTGGTCGAAGGAGCTCCTCGGCAGGCTGCTGCCGCGGCACCTGCAGATCATCGAGGAGATCGACCGCCGCTTTCGCGTCGCGGTCGCCGAGGCCGCTGATGAGGAGGCGATCCGCCGGATGGCCATCGTCGACGGCCAGAACGTGCGCATGGCGAACCTGGCCATCGTCGGCTCGCATTCGGTGAACGGCGTCGCGGCACTGCACACCGATCTCCTGAAGACGCGCATCTTCCCGGAGTTCCACCGCCTCTACCCGCGCAAGTTCAACAACAAGACGAACGGCATCACGCCGCGGCGCTGGCTGCTGCAGGCCAATCCGGAGCTGTCGGAGCTGATCACCAGCGCCATCGGCGACAAGTGGCCGGCCGACCTCGACGCGCTGCGCGAGCTGGAGCGCTTCGTCGACGACTCCGAGTTCCGGAAGAAGTGGCTGAAGGTGAAGCGCTGCCGCAAGCAGGTGCTGGAGAAGTGGCTGCGCCGCTGCCGGGCCGACGTGGAGGTCGACTCGCTCTTCGACGTGCAGATCAAGCGGATGCACGAGTACAAGCGCCAGCTCCTGAATGCGATGCACGTCATCGCGCTCTACGACCGGCTCCGCGCGGGCCACGACACGGTGCCGCGGACGGTCATCTTCGGCGGCAAGGCGGCGCCGAGCTACGTCATGGCCAAGCTGATCATCAAGCTGATTCACGACGTGGCGCGGCTGGTGCGGGCGAACCCGTACGTCGCGCAGCGGCTGAACGTGATTTTCGTCCCGAACTACAGCGTCTCGGCGGCCGAGGTGCTCTTCCCCGCCACGGAGCTCTCCGAGCAGATCTCCACCGCCGGCACCGAAGCCTCGGGGACGGGGAACATGAAGGCGGTATTGAACGGCGGCGTGATCATCGGCACGCTCGACGGCGCGAACATCGAGATCAAGGAGCAGGTCGGCGACGACAACATCTTCATCTTCGGCCACACCACCGAGGAGATCGTCGGGCTGCGCCCGAACTACGACCCCGCGTCGATCGTGCGGGGGAACGAGCAGTTGTCGAAGGTGATCGAGCGCATCGGCTCGATGAGCGGCGGCATCTTCAAGCCGATCGTCGACATGCTGCTGACGAACGATCGCTACTACCACTGCGCCGACTTCGCCTCGTACGTGGCGACGCAGGAGCGGGCCGCCGACGCCTGGACGCGGCGCGACGACTGGGCGCGCATGTCCATCCTGAACACGGCGCGCAGCGGGCTGTTCTCCGCCGACCGCACGGTGGCCGAGTATGCGCGGGAGATCTGGGACATCGAGGCCTGAGGCCAACTTTCCTCTTGCACCTCACGTAACGTGAGGTCCTAACCTCCTCCCCGATGAAGATCGGCGACCTCGCAAAACGCACCGGCATCTCGATCCGGACGCTGCATCACTACGACGAGATCGGACTGCTCACCCCCACGCGCACCGCGGCCGGCCACCGCGAGTACGGGAGGGAGGAGATCGTCCGCCTGCAGCAGATCCTCTCGCTGCGGCAGAGCGGGTTCTCGCTCGAGGAGATCGGCGGCCTGCTCGATCGCCGCGACTTCGACGTCCGCGCGGTCATCGGCCTTCATCTGGCGCGTCTGCAGGAGCAGATCAGGGCGCGGCAGGACCTCTGCGCGCGGCTGGAGGCGATTGCAGCGCATTACCCGACGGCGACAGCCGAGGAGTTCATTCAGGCAATCGAGGTGATGACGATGTTCGACAAGTACTACACGAAAGAGCAGTTGGAGACGCTCGAGAAGCGGCGTCAGATGCTGGGGGAGGAGCGGATGGCCGCGGCCCCGGCGGAGTGGTCGGCGCTGATGCAGGACGTGCGCGGCCACATCCGCGCCGGCACCGATCCGAAAGATCCGCGGGTGCAGGAGCTCGCCCGCAAGTGGCGCGCGCTCATCGACGAGTTCACCGGCGGCGACCCCGCCATCGAGGAGTCGCTTCGCAACATGTACAAGGGCGAGACGCGCTTCGCGGAGGAGCAGGGGGTGGACGCCGAGATCGGCGATTACATCCGGCGGGCTCTGGAGTGAGACACTGACACCTTTCCGACACTTCCGGGGTAGGGGAGCGGCACCGCCGCGCCCCTACCCAATGAGGTCCGAGAGGAGAAGAACATGGCAGGAGAGTCCTGGTCGATCACCATCGTCCCGGGGACGGCGCACGCGAGTTTCGTCCCCGACGTCTACACCCCGCCCGGCACGAAGCCGTCCGTCAACCTGCAGGCGCAGGTCGGCGACCTCGTCTCCTGGAACAACCAGACGCCGCAGGAGCACGAGATCTGGCAGACCGGCGGCGGCCAGCTCACGCGGCAGATCGAGGCGGGAGGCTCGTCGACGCCCGGCTACATCGTGGCGCTGACCGGCACCGACACCACCGGCACCATCGACTACTACTGCTCGATCCATCCCGACGAGACCGGGCAGATCGACGTCGTTTAGAAAGGAAGGACCGTGCAGAGATCCGCTACCGCCTTCTCTCTCGCCGCCGCGCTGTCGCTCCTGCTCCTGCCGTCCGCCGCGGCGCAGCCGGCCAACTCGTTCCCCTGCCCCGCCGACATCACCGGCGCGGAGCTGGTGCAGGTCCCGGAGCTCGTCTCGAACGACGGCACGCTCAGCGGCACGCTGTACACCGTCTCCGAGCTGGCGCGGATGACCGTCGCCTCGGCCGGCCCCGGCAGCGCGCCGTACTGCACCTCGCAGTGGGTGCGCGCCTACCGCCGCTCCGCGCCCACGAACTGGAATCCCGGCAACCAGCAGATCAACGCGCCGCAGCCCGGCCCCACGCTGCGCGCGCGCCTGGGCGACGTGGTGAACCTGACGTTCCTCAACGTCATCGACGCCTCGAAGTTCCCCGGCGTCGACGACAACCGCTGCGACGAGACCAGCGTCTATCCCGGGAAGCGCTCCGCGACGAATCCGCACCCGGACGAGTATCCCGACTGCTTCGCCGGGTCGGTGTTCACGAACGTCCACTACCACGGCACGCACACGAATCCGAATACGACCGGCGACAACGTCTTCCTGCAGATCCGTCCGTCGCCGCGGAAGACGGACGGCACGAACGCGCCGGTCATCACCGCGCAGAGCGTGAAGCCCGCCTTCGACGAGTTCTTCGCGGCCTGCCGCCAGCAGCTCGCCACCAACGCGCCGAAGATCTGGCCGCGGATCTGGTCCGACCTCCCGGACGCGATCCGCACGACGCTGATGGAGCCGCTGAAGCAGTACGCGCCGGCCTGGTGGACGACCAACGAGAAGCTGATCGCCAACGGCGACTGGCCGCAGTACTACGTCGGCGCCTATCCCTACTGCTTCAGGCTGCCGCAGTACACGGCGGTGACGACGCAGCCGACTGACGCCGACCACGCCCACACGCCGCACACCCGCGGCGCCGGCCAGGCGGAGATCGACGAGGCGCAGGCGCCGCAGCGCCCGCTGCTGATGGGGCAGGCGCCCGGCACGCACTGGTACCACGCCCACAAGCACGGCTCGACCACCATCAACGTCTCCAACGGCATGACCGGCGTTTTCGTCATCGAGGGGGAGTACGACGACGTCCTCGCGAAGTACTACGACCCGAAGGCCACCGGCGCCTGGAAGCCGAAGGTGCTCGTCGTGCAGCAGCTCGGCAACGCGCCCGGCCTGATGACCAACAAGGGCGGCGGTCCCGGCCCCGACTTCTCGGTGAACGGGCAGTTGCGTCCCGTCATCACGATGCCGGGCAACTCGGTGCAGATGTGGCGCATCGCGAACACGTCGGGACGCGCCGGCATCTACTTCCCGGCGCCGCTCGTGCCGAACGACGTGTCGTGGCGGCAGCTCGCGCAGGACGGCGTGCAGTTCACCGACGCCAACTACCAGGCCAGCCTCAACCAGCCGTTCCTCCTCGCCTCCGGTAACCGCGCCGACCTGCTGGTGAAGGCGCCGGCGTACAAGGCCAACGGCAACAACACCTACAACGTGCTCGTCTTCAATACGGTCGATCCGAGTGACCGGCCGCCGAGGAAGCCGAACGTGAAGCCGTTCACGCTGCTGACGGTGAAGGTGACGGCGAACGGGCCGGACATGCAGTTCCTGCCGAACGCCGCGCCCTTCCCGCCGTTTCTCGCCGACATCCGCGACGACGAGATCTCGGGCACGAAGGTGCTGAACTTCGCGTCGAGCGGCATCCCGCCGGTTCCCGGCACGGCCATCCCCTCGCAGCACACGATCGACGGCAAGAAGTTCGACGGTGAGCTGGGGGTGGTGGTGGCGCTGAACCGGGCGGAGGAGTGGAAGATCGTCAACGCGACCTATCCGCCCGCGAACTCGAACCAGATCGCGCACCCGTTCCACATCCACATCAACCCCTTCCAGGTGACGGAGGTGTTCGATCCGAACGAGCCGCTGTCGAGCGCCATCGGCGCCGGCACCATCGCGGTGGCGAAGGACGCGACCGGCAACACGTCCACGGTCACCGGCACCGGGACGAACTTTGCGCGCGACCTCCGGCCCGGCGACTGGGTCTGGGTGAACAGCACGACCGCGGGTGACCCCACGATGGGTCCGGCGATGGTGGTGGCAACGGACGGCAAGTTCAAGATGACGATCGCCAACGCGCCAGGCGGGACCGGGAACATCAGTACCGCGACCTACCGCACCGTCGTGCCGCTCTACACGATCGACCGTGCGAACGCGCGGCCGGGGCAGTGCGTGCTCGACCCGAACGATCCGCAGAGCTGGAAGCCCTGCTCGAAGACGGAGCCGGCGAAGGACCGCATCTGGTGGGACGTGTTTTCCATCCCTTCAGGAAGCACGTTCACCGACGGGACGAAGACGTACCAGATCCCCGGCTACTTCAAGATGCGCAGCCGCTTCGTCGACTACTCCGGCTACTACGTGCTGCACTGCCACATCCTCGCGCACGAAGACCGCGGCATGATGACGGTGGTGGAGGTGGCGCCGCTCCAGACGCCGTATTCGCATCACTGAAGTTCCTCGGGGTTCCTCGGGTTCCTCGGGTTCCTCGGAGTTCCTCGGTTCGCCCGGCAGACGACGCAACACGCCGAGGAACCCCGAGGAACCCCCGAGGAACTCCCGAGGAACTCCGAGGAACCCATGGCACCATGCCCCCGTGCCCGTCACCGGCCGCTTCGCTCCTTCGCCGACAGGCCCGCTCCACGTCGGCAGCCTCGTCGCCGCCGTCGCCTCCTGGCTCTTCGCGCGGCGGGCGAACGGGCGGTGGCTCGTGCGCATCGAAGACATCGACACGCCGCGCGTCGTCCCCGGGTCGGCCGAGGAGATCCTGGCGGCGCTGCAGAGATACGGGTTGGAGTGGGATGGGGAGATCGTCTGGCAGTCGCGGCGTACGGCTCTCTATGAAGACGCGTTGCGGCGCTTGCGCGAGGGCGGCTTCGTCTACGACTGCGCCTGCTCGCGCGCGGAGCTGCAGCGCGCCGCGTCAGCGCCGCTGGGGGCGGAGCCGGTCTATCCCGGCTTCTGCCGCGACGGGCTGCCGGCCGGGAAGAGCGCGCGCGCGGTCCGCTTCCGCGCGCCTGCCGAGACGATCGCCTTCGACGACCTCCTGCGCGGCCGGATCGAGGAGCAGGTCTCCGCCCGCACCGGCGACTTCGTCGTCCGCCGCGCCGACGGCCTCTTCGCCTACCAGCTCGCGGTGGTGGTGGACGACGCCGAGCAGGGGGTGACGCAAGTCGTGCGCGGCGCCGACCTCCTCGACTCCACCGCCCGCCAGATCGCCCTCCAGCGCGCCCTCGGCTACCCGACGCCGGAGTACGCGCACGTCCCGCTCGTCTACAGCGCCGACGGGACGAAGCTGGGGAAGCGCGACGGCGCCCTGCCGCTGCCGGCGCTCGGCGAGACGCGCATCCGCGAGACGCTCGTCGCCGCCCTCCGCCACCTCGGAATCGAGGCAACCGGCGAGGGCAGTCCGCGAGAGCTGCTCGAGCACGCCCTGCGCGCCTTTGCGGCCTGACGGTTGCACATCGCGCGTGCATGACTACGCACGACATCCGGCACAACGAACAGGAATCGCGCTTCGAGACCACGGTCGACGGGAAGACGGCGTTCGCCGCGTACGACCTCGAGGAGCCGAACCGCATCGTCTTCACCCACACCATCGTCCCCGACGAGCTCTCCGGCCGCGGCATCGCCGGCCAACTCGTGAAACAGGGCCTCGACCACGCCCGGGAGAAGAAGCTGACCGTGGTGCCGCAGTGCTCCTTCGTGGCCGCGTACGTCTCGCGGCACAAGGAGTATGAGGATTTGCTGGCGTGAGCGGGGGGGAGTCTCAAAGTCTCAGAGTCGCAAAGTCTCAAAGAGGTTCGCCGGCACTGACACTCTGAGACTCTGCGACTCTGAGACTCTGAGACTCCCGGGCGGCTAGAATCCCCCCCGTGCTGCCGCTCCCCATCCTCGCCATCCTCTTCCTGGCCACGATTGCGATCGCGTACCGCGTCTATGGGTCGTGGATCGCGCGGCAGATGCAGCTCGACGACGCGGTGCCGACGCCGGCGCACGAGCGGAACGACGGCGTCGACTACGTTCCGACCAAGCCCTTCTACCTCTTCGGGCAGCACTTTGCCGCGATCGCGGCGGCGGGGCCGATCGCCGGGCCGATCATCGCCTGTCAGGAGTTCGGGTGGCTGCCGTGCCTGCTCTGGATCGGCCTCGGCGTCGTGCTGATCGGCGCGGTGCACGACTTCCTCGCGCTTGCGGCCTCGGTGCGCCACGGCGCCCGCTCCATCGCCGACATCACCCGCGAACATCTCGGCTCGCGCGCCGGCGTGGCCATGATGGCCTTCATCTGGCTCGCGCTGGTCTACGTCATCGTCGCCTTCGCCGACATCACCGCCTCCAGCTTCGTCACCGGCACCGAGGAGCTGGCGGGGGCGGCGGCGGCGTTCCATCCAGGTGGGGCGGTCGCGGCGGCGAGCATCTTCTACCTGCTGCTGGCGGTGGTGATGGGCCTCGTGCAGCGCTTCTTCAATCCGCCGCTCTGGCTCCTCACCGCGATCTTCGTCCCGGCCACGTTCGTCATGGTGTGGCTGGGGACGCGCGTCTCGACCTTCTTCATCATGGACGCGAAGTGGTGGGCGATCCTGATCCTCGCCTACTGCTGCGTCGCCTCCATGGTGCCGGTCTGGTCGCTGCTGCAGCCGCGCGGCTATCTGGGTGGCTTCATCCTCTACTTCGCGCTGGCCCTCGGCATCGTCGGCATCTTCTTCGGCGGCTACGAGATCAAGCAGGCGGCGTTCAAGGGCTTCGACAGCGGCAAGGCCACCGGGCTGCTCTTCCCCTTCCTCTTCGTGACCATCGCCTGCGGTGCCTGTTCCGGCTTCCATGGGCTGGTCTGCTCCGGCACGACGTCGAAGCAGATCGACCGGGAGTCGCATACGCGGGTGGTCGGCTACGGCGGCATGCTGGCCGAGGCGTTCGTGGCGCTGATCGCGATGGTGACGGTGATGATCGTGGCGCAGGGCGACCTGACGGGGCTGAAGCCGGGGACGATCTACGGGAACGGCATCGGGAACTTTTTGACGCTGATCATCGGCGAGGAGTACCGGAACTTCGCGATCACGTTCGGGGCGATGGCCTTCTCGACCTTCGTCTTCGACACGGTGGACGTCTCCACGCGCCTCGGCCGCTACATCGTGCAGGAGCTCTTCCGCTGGCCGACGCGGCTCGGCGCCTGGGTGGGGACGTTCCTGACGGTCGCGCTGCCGGTCTACTTCGTCGCCTTCGCGCCGCCGGGAAGCTGGGTGCGGTTCTGGACGCTCTTCGGCGCGTCGAACCAGCTCCTGGCCGCGCTGACGCTGCTCGCGATCACGGTGTGGCTGCACCAGCGGCGGCAGCAGATCGCCTACACGCTCCTGCCGATGCTCTTCGTGCTGGTAACGACGCTCTACGCGCTGGTGAAGCTGACGATCTCCAACTTCTCCGGCGCGACGGTCGACCCGGTGGCGATGGTGAACGGGATCACCTCGGCGTCGCTCATCGCGCTGGCGCTGTACCTCGTGTTCCGCGCGATCGTGCGGGTGCGGAGCGACCGCGCGGTGCCGGTGGCGGCGTAACGTTTTGTTGCAGAAGCGCGGCGCGCGCCTGCTCTAAGCTCGCGCCATGCGCGCCATCACGATCGTTGCCCTCCTCGCTCTCGCCCTGCCTCTCTTCGCGAACGGCCCGAGCGCGGGCGCGGAGGATGCGGCGGTGCGGGCTGCGATCGAGCACTACTTCCGCGGCCACGCCACCGGCGACGGCGCTCACTTCCGCAACGTCTTCCATCCGGAGTCGAAGCTCTTCTTCATCCGCGACGGCAAGCTCACGCTCTGGACGAGCGAGGAGTACATCGGCCGCGCGACGGGCAAGCCGGCGCCCGACGAGGCGGAACGGAAGCGGGTCATCGACTGGATCGACGTCACCGGCGACGCGGCGGTCGTGAAGCTGCGGCTCGTCTATCCGGCCGTCACGTTCACCGACTACATGTCGCTGCTGAAGATTGACGGCGAGTGGAAAATCGTGAATAAGACGTTTCACGGTGCGCGCAAAAAGTGAGAAGGCCCGGAAATTGAAGCATGACGGCGGCGTGAGCCGCGTCGAACATCGCGAAGATTCAGCGTTCGTCTTCGCCCGCAACTTCTTCAAGAACCCCCGCATGCTCGGGTCGCTCATCCCGAGCTCCCGCTATCTCGTCTCGAACCTGCTCAAGGACGTGGACTGGGAGCGCGCGCGGGTGTTCGTGGAGATCGGGCCGGGCGTCGGCACCATCACCCGCGAGATCCTCAAGCGGATGCGCCCCGACGCGACGCTGCTGACGTTCGAGATCAACGACGACTTCGTCCGCCATCTGCGGCAGAACTTCACCGATCCCCGCCTGCGCGTCTTCCACCGCTCCGGCTCCGACATCAACGACGTCCTCCGCGAGCTCCGCCTCGGCACCGCCGACTACGTGCTGGCCGGCATCCCCTTCAGCATCATGCCGGAGGAGGCGCGCAACGCCGTGCTGCGCAACACGCACGACGCGCTCGCGCCGGGAGGGGTGATGCTGGTCTACCAGTTCTCACCCAAGGTGCGCGGCGACCTGGAGAAGCTGTACGGCCGCGTGCACAAGATGTTCGAGCCGCGGAACATCCTCCCGGCGCACGTCTTTCACTGCGTGAAGAGCTAGGGTTTGGTTGCTGGTTGCTGGTTGCTGGTCGTTGCGCGTTGCGCGTCTCGGGACCTGCCGCAACAGCAACTAGCAACTAGCAACCAGCAACTAGTCTAAAACCGCAGCCCCACCGTCAGCGCGAACTCGTCGTCGTCGCCGCCGTTGTCCTCGTTGTCGAGGAGGCGGAAGTACTTGAGCTGCGCGTATGGGGTGAGGAAGTCGAGGTCGAAGGAGACGCCGCCGATCAGGTTGCCGGCGATGTCGGTCGACGCTCCGGCGTCCCCCACCTCGGCGTACGCGAGGCCGACGCCGGCGCCGACGTAGGGGGTGGCGCGGGCGAAGTTCAGGACGTCGACCGTGACGTCGACGTTGACGGTGCCGGCGGTGGTGTCGTCCTCGAGCAGGTACTCGATGTTCGGGTTGATGTTGATCGAGCCGATGTCGAAGAGCAGCTCGGCGCCGACGAACTCCGTCCCGGCCTCGTTATAGCGGCCGGCGCGGATGCCGAAATCGGCGGCGAAGAGGGCCGGCCCGAGGATCGTTGCGACTGCGAAAAGCGTGAGAATTCGAAGCGATTTCATGTCGGCGCCAAATTGCATGACCGGTTCCAGAATCCCGCTGTTTGACGCGCCGCAGTGAATCGGCACAGAATCCCGGGTACTTTTAAGGCGAGGGATTGAACGATGGCGACTACGAAATCTTCTTCCAAAGGCGGCGGCAAGGGCCTGTCCGCGGCAGTGACGCCGAGCTCCGACCTGGCGGGCATCGTCGGTAACGACCCCATTCCGCGCAGCGAAGTGACCAAGCGCGTGTGGGACTACATCAAGGCCAACGGCCTTCAGGACCAGACCAACAAGCGGATGATCAACGCGGACGACAAGCTCCGGGTGATCTTCGGCGGCAAGGATCAGGTCTCGATGTTCGAGATGACGGCCCTGGTCAACAAGCACCTCAAGGCATAGCGCGCGAGCGCATCGCACGGAACCGGAAACGGGCGGCGTAAGCCGCCCGTTTTCGTTAGAGTCAATTCATGACCTGCGGACGGCGGCCGCGTTTCCGCCGCTATCATTCCTCGGTGATGCGGGGCGTGTCGAAGCTGGAGGTGGCGCGTTACGTTCGGGAATGCCTGGCGCGGGAAGACGTGCCTCGCGTCTCGGAGCTGGCCGCCATCCACGGCATGACGCCGGAATACGTGAGCCGCGCCTTCCGCGACCGCTTCGGCCTGCGCATCTCCGAGTACATGAAGTCGATCCAGGTGCGCGTCGCGCAGCGCCTGCTCCGCAACACCGACCTGAACACCACCCGCATCGCCTACCGGTGCGGCTTCGGGACGCGCCGCTCGTTCTTCAGGACCTACCGCCGCGTGGCCGGCCAGTCACCCGCCGAGCATGGGCGACGCTAGCGCGCCGGCGACCGCTTCGGGCGTCGCGTCGACCTCGACGACATTCTCCCCCCTGTAGTTTGCCTCCGGGTCCTTCAGGATGTTTCCGGTGAGGACGCAGACGATGCGCTCGCCTTCTTTCATGATCCCCGCGGCGCGGAGCTTCTTCACCCCCGCCAGCGTCGCCGCGGAGGCGGGCTCGCAGCCGATGCCGGTCCGGTCGATCTCCCGCTTGGCGGCCATGATTTCGGCGTCGGTGACCTCTTCGACGACGCCGTGGGTGTCGCGGATGGCCTGCACGGCCTTGTCGTAGCTGACCGGATCGCCGATGCGTATGGCGCTGGCGACCGTCTCCGCCGACACGCGGTGGCGCGTCCGGAACTCCTCGGCGTAGCTGCGGAAGAAGGGGTTCGCCCCCTCCGCCTGGATCGACGCCAGGCGGGGCATGCGCTCGATCCAGCCGTTGGCGTGCGCCTCGCGCAGCGCCTTGCCGAACGCGCTCGTGTTGCCGAGGTTCCCGGCCGGGACGACGATCCAGTCGGGCGCCTCCCAGTCGAGGTCCTGGAGCAGCTCCCAGACGATCGTCTTCTGCCCCTCGATGCGGAAGGGGTTGATGGAGTTGACGAGGTAGATGCCGTGCGCGTCGCACGCCTGCCGCACGAGGCGCATGGCGGCGTCGAAGTCGCCGCGGATGGCGAGGACGGTGGCGCCGTAGGCGAGCGTCTGCGCGAGCTTGCCGCTGGCGACCTTCCCGGCGGGGACGAAGACGATCGCCCGCAGCCCCGCCTGCGCCGCGTAGGCGGCCAGCGAGGCGCTGGTGTTGCCGGTCGAGGCGCAGGCGACGGCGGTGGCGTTCACGCGCACCGCCTGCGTCACGGCCACGGTCATGCCGCGGTCTTTGAAGGAGCCGGTCGGGTTCTCCCCCTCGTGCTTGAAGAGCAGGCCGTCGCGCTCGTAGAGGCGCGTCCCCCCTTCGGGGTGGGTGACGGCGCGGTCGACGTTCATCACCCACTCGCGAAAGCGCCAGACGCCGCTGCGGTCGATCGCGGCGTGGGAGGTGAGCCGGTCGTCGAAGGCGTTGCGGTCGTTGATCGCCTTCCGCTCGACCGAGAGGAGGCTGCCGCAGTCGTCACAGGTGTAGCGGACCTCGAGCGGATCGTACTGCCGCGCGCAGGCGATGCATTGCAGCCACTCGTTCATGACGCGGAACGATGAAGGATGAACGCGGAACGCACAAGGTGGTCGTTCATCCTTCCGTGTTCCGCGTTCAGCGTTCTCCTCGCACTCCTTCTCTCGCGATCGGCCCCACATGCGTCCCCGCGACGTCGCCGATGCTCATCGCTGCCGCGCAGGCTCGCGCGGCCGGCTCGTCGGGGGCGACGGCGAAGAGCGTCGGGCCGGAGCCGCTGATCGAGCAGCCGAAGGCGCCGGCGGCGAGCGCGGCCTCTTTCATCTCGTAAAAATGGGGGATCAGCGTCGCGCGCGCCGGCTCGGCGTAGCGGTCGTCGAGGGCGCGGCGGAGGAGGTCGCCGTCGCCGGAGGCGAAGGCGTGGGCCAGGGCGACGGTGTTGGCCATCTGCTGGATCCACACCCCGCGGGCGCACGTCTCCGACAGCAGCTCGCGCGCCTCCTTCGTCCGGATGCGGACGTTCGGGGTGACGAGGGCGATCCACCAGTCCGACTTCACCGGGAGCTTCACCACGTCGATGGGATCGGTGGAGCGCGACAGCGCGAGGCCGCCCACGACGCTGGGCGCGATGTTGTCGAGATGGCGTCCGGCGACGGCAGCCTCTCCTTCGAGCGCGGCGGCGAGGACGTCGCGCACGGTCGGCGACGCGCCGAGGGCGAGGCCGGCGGCGTACGCACCGGCGACGCTCGAGGCGGCGCTCCCGCCCATCCCGCCGGCGAGGGCGAGCCCCTTCTCGATGCTGACGATGGCGCGGAAGCCGAACGGCTGCAGGTAGGCGTTCGCGGCGATGGCGGCGCAGTTCTTCGCCGCGTCGCGCGGGACCAGCTCCGCGTCGCGCCCGGTGATCCGCTCGATACGCGACTCCCGTTTCGTCAGCTCCACCGTGACACGGTCGCCGATGCCCTCCACCGCCAGGCCGAGGACGTCGAAGCCGGGACCGACGTTGCCGATGGAGCCGGGGGCGAAGGCGGTGGCCCGGTTCACCGCGTCACCTTGCGGCGCTCGTGCATGGTGATGGCGACGATGTCGTTCAGGACGCCCGCCGCGGTGACGCCCGCGCCGGCGCCGGCGCCCGTCACGACGAGCGGGTTCGTGGCGTAGCGTTTCGAGCGGATGACCACCGTGTTGTCGGTGCCCTGCAGGCGGCCGATCGGCGAGCCGGCGGGGACCGCCTCGACGCCGACGCGGATGGCGCGCTTCCCGATCTTCGCCACGTAGCGCAGCACCTTCCCCTCGCGGGCGGCGCGGGCGACCTTCTCCGCGAACGCGCCGTCGAGCGCCTTCAGGTTCTCGACGAAACGCGCCGGCTCGTCGTGATCGACGGCGGGCGTGTAGAGCGACTCGAGGGCGATGTCGGACAGCTCGAGGCGCCGTCCGAGCGTGCGGGCGAGGATGAGTGCCTTTCGCGCCACGTCGGTGCCGGAGAGGTCGTCGCGCGGATCGGGCTCGGTGTAGCCGAGCTTCCACGCCTCCCGCACCGCGTCGCTGAAGCGCGCCCCTTTCTCGAGCGACGTCATGATGTAGCCGAGCGTGCCGGAGAAGGCCCCCTGGATCTCCTCGATGCGGTCGCCCGCCTCCTGCAGCTTGGCGAGCGTGTCGAGCACCGGCAGGCCGGCGCCCGCGGTCGCCTCGTAGCGCAGCGCGAGGCCGCGCTCCCTCGCCGTCTGCATCAGGCGGTCGTACTCGAGCTGCGGCACCGCCAGCGGCTTCTTGTTCGCCAGGACGATGTGGAAGCCGTTCTCGAGCGCCTCCTGGAGCAGCGGCGCGGTGTCGTCGGAGGTGAGGTCGACCAGGATGGGGCGGTGCGAGGGGAGGAGCCAGAGCTCGGCGCGCATCATCGCCCGGAGCTGTTCGAGCGTGAGCGGGGAGTGGCGGTCGAAGAGGCGCGCGCCGGACGCCTTCTGCTTCGCCAGTTTCTGCAGCGCGGCGGCGCCGAAGCCCTGCTCCTCGATCTTGATCCCGGAGCGGTCGGCCAGCGCCGTCACCTTCACGTCGAGGCCGAGCTCCTGGCGGAGGTGTTTCTCCTGCGCGATGAGCTGCGCGGCGAGCTCCCGTCCGATCTGCCCGAAGCCGAGGAGGGTGAGCTTCGACTCGCGCCCGGAGGTGTCGGCGAGCGGCCGGATGCGGTCGAGCTGATACTCGTTGTGCAGCGCCTGCAGCGCCCGGTGCGCATCGGCGTCGGCGACGGCGATGGTGATGTTCAGCTCCGAGGAGCCCTGGGCGATGGCGACGACGTTGATGTGGGCGCCGCTGAGGGCGGAGAACGTCCGCGCGGCGATGCCGGGACGCCCCCGCATGCCGAGGCCGACCACGGCGATGAGGGCGACGTCGTGCTCGGCGCGGACGCGGTCGATCAGCTTCGACTTCCGCTCGTCGCGGAAGGCCTCCTCGAGCGCGGTGACGGCGTGCGCCGCCTCGCCGTCGGGGAGGACGAAGCAGATGCTCGCCTCGCTCGAGGCCTGGCTGATCATGGAGACCGAGTGGCCGGCCTGCGAGAGGGCGCTGAAGGCGCGGCCGGCGACGCCGGGGACGCCGATCATGCCGCTCCCTTCGATGGAGATCATGGCCTGGCGGCGGATGGCGGTGAGCGCCTTGACGGGGTAGGCGCCCGGCTTGACGTCGTCGGCGATGCGGGTGCCGCCGGCGCCCTCGCGGAAGGTGTTGCGGACGAAGAGGGGGATCTTCCGGTCGACGAGCGGGATCATGGTGCGGGGATGCAGCACCTTCGCGCCGTAGAACGCGAGCTCCGCCGCCTCGCGGTAATGCAGCTCGCCGAGGAGGCGGGCCGTGGGGACGCTCCTGGGGTCGGCGGTCATGAGGCCGTCCACTTCCTTGAAGAGCGTCACGGCGCGCGCGTGCAGGCTGCGGGCGAGGATGGCGGCGGAGAAATCCGACCCGCCGCGGCCGAGGGTGACGACTTCGCCGTCGGGACCGCTGCCGAGGTAGCCGGGGAGGATCACGACGCGCCCGGCGTCGAGGATCGGGAGGAGCTGCTTCTTCGCGGCGCGCTCGCAGCGGCTGAAGTTCGGCCAGAGGCTGCCCAGGCGGCGCTCGGTGAGCACGACGTCGGGCGCGTCGATATACTCCGCCGCCACCCCCTGCTCCTGCAGCACCTCGGTGAAGAGGCGGGCGAGCATCCGTTCGCCGCGCGCGACGAGGACGTCCTGCTGGCGCACCGTCAGCTCGCGGAAGACGGCGATGCTGTCGGCCATCGTGCGCATCTCCTGCGCCGAGTCGGTGATCATGGCGCGCAGGCGCTGCGCGCGGGCGGGATCGGTGACGAGGCCGGCGATCAGCTCGTGGTGACGCGCCTCGAAGCGCTCGACGTGGGGGAGGTACGCCGCCCGCTCTCCCCGCCGCGCCGCCTCGGCCGCCTCGAGGAGGAGGTCGGTGACGCCGTTGGCGGCCGAGACGATCACCGCCACGCGCGGTGCGGCGCGGCGGACGTGCTCCACCGCCGCCCGGATGGCGTCAGGCGTGCCGACGGCGACGCCGCCGAACTTGAAGACGTCGATGGGAGAGGCCATGGGACCGGTCTGAAGTATACGCAGGCCGGCGGTGCTGGCTACGGCGCGTGCGAAAAGTGTGGGCGCGCGTGCGATTTCTCCGCCATGGTGTTCGATTTCGATGAGCGTGCGTGTGAAAAGTCAGAGCGCGCGTGCGAAAAGTCAGAGTTCGCGTTCGAAAAGTCAGAGAACGCCTGCGAAAAGTCAGAGGACGCGTTCGAAAAGCCAGAGAACGCGTTCGAAAAGTCAGAGCGCGCGTGCAAAAAGTCAGAGCGCGCGTTCAAAAAGTCAGAGCGCGCGGGCGATCGCTCCACCATGGTGTTCAATCACGCCGGCGCTTTCACCGCTTTGTACAGCCAAGCGATCCCGAACGTCAGCGGCGTCACCTCGATCGAAGAGAAACGCGCCGAATCGTGCATCAACTTCACGAAATCGTCTCCGCTCGGAAAGCGATTCGCCGACGTCTGCAGGTAGGTGTACGCGGCGCGGTCTCCCGTGAGCAAACCGCCGATGCGCGGGAGGAGGTGGCGGTTGTAGAAGGCGTAGAGGGTGCCGAAGAGCCGGCCGCGCGGCTGGCCGAACTCCAGGACGATCACCCGTCCGCCCGGCCGCACCACGCGCGCGAGCTCGGCGATACCTTTTCCGGGATCGTTCACGTTGCGGATGCCGAAGGAGATGCTGGAGACGTCGAAGGTGGCGTCGGGGTAGGGGAGGCGCGTCACGTCGGCGACCTCGAACTCCACCTCGCTGCTCTTGGTGCGGGCGACGTCGAGCATCTCCGGAACGAAGTCGGTGCCGACCACCCGTCCGCCCGCCCCGACCGCCTTCTTGAAGGCGATGGCCAGATCGCCGGTGCCGCTGGCGCAGTCGAGCACCCGGTCGCCCGCCTTCACGCCGGCCGCCCGGACGGCCCGCTTTCTCCAGAGATGATGGATGCCGCCGGAGAGGACGGTGTTCGTCCGGTCATAGCGCGAGGAGATCGCCGCGAACATCGAGCGGATCTTGTGAGGGTCGGGGCCGGTGTAGTTGGACATGCGTGTGGCCTGTTGCCCGTTGCCGGTTGCCGCTCCGCCGGCAGCGACCGCCTGGGAACAGGGAACGGGTAACGGGGAACTGTTCTATACAATCGCCCCGATGCAGCGCGACTTCGCCTTCATCCAGACGGCGCCCGACCGGGTCTTCGTCGGCTGGGGACCGTTCGAGCAACTGCCGTTCCGCCGGGCGGAGCGGCCGGCATTCTACGTCACCGACTTTTTTCTCGACGACGTGCATCCCTGGCGTCATCCCGCGGCGTGGGAAGAGCTGACGGTCGAGGAACTGGCGGCCCGTTTCGAGCCGCACGACGTGCCGCGCATCGAGTGGGAGACGCCGTCGCTGGAGGACTTTACGCGCCTCTTCGAGTCGGCGCTCTCGGCGATGTCGCGCGGCGACTTTCATAAGATCGTCCCGGTGCTCTTCGAGCACGGCCGCTTCACCGCGCGCGGCGACTGGTGGCACTACTTCTTCACGCGCCTCCTGATGATGCCGCCGGGCCTGCGCGCGTACGGCTACTCGTACAACCGCCACGGCATGATCGGCGCGACGCCGGAAGTGCTCTTCCACGCCGAGGCGCGGGGGTACCGGACCATGGCCCTGGCGGGGACGCGGCCGGTGGCGACGGCGAACGAACTGCTGCACGATCAGAAAGAACGGCTCGAGCACCGGCTGGTGGTCGACGACATCGTGCGGCGGCTGGCGCCGTTCGGGAACGTGGAGGTGGGGCCGCTCGGCCTCCTGCGCCTGCCGCAGATCGCGCATCTCATGACCCCGATCTTCTTCGCCGAGAGCGGCGGCAGCGAGAAGATGTCGTTCGCCGAGATGGTGCGCCGCCTCCACCCGACCGCCGCCCTCGGCGTCTCCCCCCGCACGCCGGCCGGCGACCGCTGGCTGCGCGAGGCCGACCGCGGGGTGAAGCGGCGCACGTTCGGCGCGCCGTTCGGGATCGAGCGGGAGGACCGCTCCGCGCTCGCGCTCGTGGCGATCCGCAACGTGCAGTGGAACGGCGACGCGGTGCGCATCGGCTCCGGCGCCGGGATGCTGCCGCAGAGCCGCATCGAGCGGGAGTTCGAGGAGCTGCGCCAGAAGCGCGACCAGGTGAAGGCGCTGTTCCAGATCGAGTCGGCATGGGCAACCTCAGTCGCGCGGCGCGCCTGATCGAGGAGGTCCGTGCCGCCGGCGCGACGGAGGTCTGCGTCTGCGCCGGCTCCCGCAACAGCCCCCTCCTGGCCGTCCTCGGCTCCGACGCGCATGCGACGCTCTACTCGTTCGTCGACGAGCGATCGGCCGCGTTCTTTGCCCTCGGCCGGTTCAAGCTCCACGGGAACCCGGTGGCGGTGGTGACGACGTCGGGGACGGCAGTCGCGGAGCTGCTCCCGGCGGCGATCGAGGCGTATTACTCCGGCATCCCGCTCATTTTGATCACCGCCGATCGCCCGGCGCGGTATCGCGGGACAGGCGCGCCGCAGTCGATCGAGCAGGTGGGGATCTTCGGCGTCTACGCGGAGACGTCGCTGGAGAGCTGGAGCCGCACGAAGCCGCTGCACCTGAACATCGAGTTCGAGGAGCCGCTGCTCTCGTGAAGCCGCTCGTCCTCATCGGCGGCCTCGCCCCGCGTCACCGGGAGCGGGTGCGCGACTTCGTTCTGCGGGCGAACGCCCCCACGTACGCGGAGCCGCTCTCCGGACTGCGCGAGGATCCCTCCCTCCCGCTCATCACCGCCGGCGAGCGGATGATCGCGCGGGCTTCGTTCGACTCCGTGATCCGCATCGGCAACGTGCCGACGCTCCGCTTCTGGCGCGATCTCGAAGAGCGCGGCCTGCCGGTGACGCACTACAGCGACCTGCCGTTTCCCGGTCTCACGCGCGGCGACGTGCTGCCGGTTGACGCGCTACCCCACGTGGAGGGAGAGCGCGACGAGGCCTTCTTAGCGCGCGACCGGGAGCAGGCGTCGCGCTTCGCGCGCATCCTGGACGAGGAGCCGGAGTCGGAGCTGGCGATGTTCCGCACGCTTTCCCGCGAGCTCGCCGACGGCACGCGCGTCTACCTCGGCAACAGCCTGCCGATCCGCGAATGGGACCTCGCCGCCACGCGCGAATCACGCGGCTTCGTCTACGAGGCCAACCGCGGCGCCAACGGGATCGACGGCCAGCTCTCCACCTTCTTCGGCTGGTGCGATCCGGCGCGCGACAACGTCTGCGTCCTCGGCGACCTCACCACCATCTACGACCTCGGCGCCCCCTGGATCGTCCCGCAGCTCGGCCACCGCCGCTTCCGCATCGTGATCGTCAACAACGGCGGCGGGCGCATCTTCGGACGGGTGGCGTCGCTCCGCCCGCTCGACCCGGCGGTGCGCGAACGCATCATCGAGAACGCCCACGACGTCCGGTTCGAGCACTGGGCGAAGATGTGGGACCTCGACGTGACCGAGCTGCGGCCCGGCGCGGAGGCGTCGCAACGCGCATGGGCGAGGTACGACGACCTATGGGCCTGATCATCTTTCCCGGCTTCCTCGGGCTGATCTCGGATTTCGCCTTTCTCCCGCGCACGGACCGCAACGTGATCTTCGGCTACTCGATGGGCGGCCGCATCGTTCTGTCCCTGCTGGAAAAGAGGCCCTTCGACAAAGCGGTCATCGTCTCCGCCGGTCTCAATGCCCCCGACCCGGCGCGTCGTGCGCGGGACGCGGAATGGGCGCGGCGGTTCGAAACGGAAGAATGGTCGTCGCTGATGCGCGCGTGGAACGCGCAGGAAATCTTCGGCGGGCATGTTCTCGAGCGCCGCGAGGAAGACTACGACCGCGGCGATCTGGCGATGGAGCTGCGCGACCTGTCGCCGGCCGTGCTTCCGCCGCCGAAGCTGGAGTCGATCGAGACGCCGGTACTCTGGGTCGCGGGGGAGCGCGACACGAAATACGTCGACATTGCCCGGCGCGCCGTCGCGCGGCTGCCGCACGCGGAGCTGTGGATCTGTCCGAACGCCGCCCATCGCGTGCCGTGGGAGCAGCCCGACGCGCTCGTTGCACGCATGCTCGACTTCATCTAACGTGCGCCCGAAATGGCTGAAACCTGGCACAAGCTGCACGACTTCGAAGACATCAAGTACGAGCGCACCGACGATGGGATCGCGAAGATCACGATCAACCGTCCGGAGGTGCGCAACTCCTTCCGCCCCAAGACCGTCGGCGAGCTGAAAGTCGCCTTCGACATGGCCCGCGACGACGAGGAGATCGGCGTCATCATCCTCACCGGCGAAGGGCCCGACGCCTTCTGCGCCGGCGGCGACCAGAAGGTGCGCGGCAAGGGGGGCTATGTCGACCCGAAGGAGAAGATCCCGCGGCTGAACATTCTCGACGTGCAGAAGCAGATCCGCTCGATGCCGAAGCCGGTCGTGGCGATGGTGGCCGGCTACGCGATCGGCGGCGGCCACGTGCTGCACGTCGTCTGCGACCTGACCATCGCCGCGGAGAACGCCCGCTTCGGCCAGACCGGCCCGCGGGTTGGCTCGTTCGACGCCGGACTCGGCTCGTCGTATCTCTCGCGGATCATCGGCCAGAAGAAGGCGCGCGAGATCTGGTTCCTCTGCCGCCAGTACGACGCCCAGCAGGCGCTGCAGATGGGGCTCGTGAACACGGTCGTGCCGCTCGAGCAGCTCGAGACCGAGACGCTGAAGTGGTGCCGCGAAATGCTGGCCCTCTCCCCGATGGCGCTGCGGTTCCTGAAGATGGCCATGAACGCCGACTGCGACGGCCAGATGGGCCTCCTCGACTTCGGCGGCAGCGCGACGCTCCTCTATTACCTCTCCGAGGAGGCGCAGGAGGGGCGGGACGCCTTCGTGGAGAAGAGGAAGCCGGATTTCAGGAAGTTCAGGAGATTCCCGTGATGGTTGTGCGTTGCGTGTTGCGAGTTACCAGGGCCTCGCCGCCCGGGCGACACAGCACGAGCAACGCGCAACGCGCAACCCGCAACCGATGAGAGCCTGGCTCCTCGCCGCCCGTCTCAAAACGCTCTCCGCCGCCGTCGTGCCGGTGCTGATGGGTTCCGCGCTGGCGGCGCACGAGCCGACGGCGGTGACGTGGTGGGTGTTCTTCTGCGCGCTCGCCGGGGCGGTGCTGATCCAGGTGGCGACGAACTTCATCAACGACGCCCTCGACTTTAAAAAAGGGGCGGATACGAAGGAGCGGCTCGGACCGGTGCGGGTGACGCAGGCGGGGCTGCTCTCCCCCGAAGCGGTGATGCGGATGGCGGTGGTCTGCCTTACGCTCGCGGCGCTGTGCGGCATCCCGCTGCTCTACCGCGGCGGGTGGCCGATGCTGGTCGTCGGGCTCGCGTCGATCGCGGCGGCGTACGCGTACACCGGCGGCCCGTACCCGCTCGCGTATCACGGGCTGGGGGAGCTGTTCGTCATCATCTTCTTCGGGTTCGTGGCGGTCGGCGGGACGTTCTACGCCCATTCGCTGCAGCTCACCCGCTCGGCGCTCCTGGCAGGATTCGCGGCGGGGGCGCTGGGAACGGTGCTGCTCGCGATCAACAACCTGCGCGACGCGCCGGGCGATCGCGCCAGCAACAAGCGGACGCTCGCGGTGCGGTTCGGCGAGCGGTTCGCGCGGGGGGAGATCGTCTTCTTCGCGCTGGCGCCGTTCGCGGCGGTGGCCTGGATGGCGTGGCTGCGCGATCAATACGGGTTCCTCCTGACGCTCGCCGCGCTGCCGCTCGCGCTCATCCTGCTGGCGCGCGTGCACAAGAGCCGCGGCGCGGAGCTGAACCGCTGCCTCGCCATCGCCGGCGTCCTGCAGTGGACGTTCGGCATCCTCTTCGTCCTCGGCTCGCTCGTCTGATGCGCGTCGATGTCCATCGCTACACGCTCCGGCGCCGCGACGGCGGCGTGCGGGCCGGTGCACTGCTGCGCACGGCCGGCGGGTACGCGGACGTGCACCCCTGGCCGGAGCTCGGCGACGCGCCGCTGGACGAGCAACTGGCGCTGCTCGCGCGGGGGGAGACGACGCCTCTGACGCGCGCGTCGCTGCATCTCGCGTCCGTGGATGGGGAGGCGCGCGCGCGCGGCGTGTCGCTGTTCGCCGGGCTGACCATCCCCGAGAGCCACTGGCCCGGCAACGAGCCGCCGGAGGGCTTCGACACCGTGAAGATCAAAGGGGTGCAGCCGGTGCCGGAGGGGGTGCGCATCCGGATCGACTTCAACGCGCGTCTGACCGCGGAGGAGTTCCTGCTCCTCGCGGAGCGGCTGCCGAAGGAGCGCATCGATTTCGTCGAGGATCCCTGCCCCTACGATGCCGCGACCTGGCGCGAGCTGCGCGCGCGGACGGGGTTGCGGCTCGCGCTGGACCGCTTCACCGGCGAGGCGGACCTTCTCGTGCACAAGCCGGCGCTGAGCGTGGAGTTCCCTGTCTTCCGTGGTGAGATCGTGGTGACGTCGTACATGGATCATCCGGTCGGGCAGTTCGGCGCGGCGTGGGTGGCGGCGACGCACGACGTTTCCCCACGCTGCGGCCTCATGACGCACGTGCTCTACGAGCCGGACGCGTTCGTCGAGCGGGTGGAGCGCGAGGGGGCGCGGCTCCTGCCGCCGCGCGGGACGGGGATCGGCTTCGACGACCTGCTGGAGAGCCTGCCGTGGACATCGATTGGCTGAGCGGGGAGTCGCACCTCCTCCTCAATCCGCGCATGCCGGAGGAGGAGCGGCGGCAGCTCGCGTCGTACGTCACAGCGCTGCCGGGGCATCTCTGGCTCGCCACCTCCGGGACCACGGGCGCGCTGAAGCTGACGGCGCTGTCGAAGGAGGCCATGCTCGTCTCGGCCGCGGCGGTGAACCGGCATCTCGGGGCGGCGGCGGACGACGTCTGGTGCTGCGTCCTGCCGGCCTTTCACGTGGGCGGACTGGGGATCTACGCGCGGGCGTTCCTGTCGCGGTCGCGGGTGGTGGCGGCGCCGTGGGACGCGGCGGCGTTCGCGGCGATGGGAGAGGTGACGCTGGCGTCGCTGGTGCCGGCGCAGGTGCGCGACCTGGTGGAGGGGCGGTGGCGGGCGCCGGAGCGGCTGCGGGCGATCGTCGTCGGGGGAGGGGCACTCGACCGCGAACTGTACGGGGAGGCGCGGGAGCTCGGCTGGCCGCTCCTGCCGAGCTACGGGATGACGGAGACCTGCTCCCAGGTGGCCACGGCGACGCCGGAGTCGCCGGAGCTGCGGCTGCTCGACCACGTCGAGGCGCGGACGGATGAGGAGGGGCGGCTGGCGTTCCGCGGCGGCTCGCTCCTGACCGGCTACGGGACCGGGCGGGGCTTCGTCGATCCGAAGGTGGACGGCTGGCTGGTCACGGACGACCTCGGCTGGCTGGTGGGGGAGCGGGTGCTGCGGGTGGAGGGGCGGCGGGGGGACTTTGTGAAGATCGGCGGGGAGTCGGTCGATCTGGCGCGGCTGGACGCAATCGTGGCGGCGGTGGCGGGGGTGGAGGCGGCGGTGGTGGCGGTGCCAGACGCGCGGCTGGGCTCGGTCATCCATCTCGCCGTGACGGGTATGGTGGAGGGGGAGCGGGTACGGCGGGAGTACGACGCGCGGGTGCATCCGTTCGAGCGGGCCCGGGCGGTCCATCGCGTGGCCGAGATCCCCCGCTCGAGCCTCGGCAAGCTGCTGCGCCGGCAGCTCCTGGAGATGGTTCCGAAAGTCGTGGAATAGTGTCTGGGGGGAGGCCGTTATGCTCGGTCCCGACGCGGAAACGCGCTCTCTGAAAATCAACGGTAACTCGCACGGCAGCAAGCATTTGCAGCGGTGATGGGAGCCCGGAACGGTTGGAATAGGAACCCTTGGGTGGCGGTTATCATCGTTACCCAGCGCGACGAGGTTGACAAGGTCGCGAGCGGGCCCTAGAATCCACGGTCCCGGCAGTTCCTTCAGCAGTCCGCTCTTTTCACCGACAAGCAGCACCGTGTGGTACACGTGTCCGGGTTAAACGGAAGCGGTTCGGAAACGAACAACTTCCGCTTGACACGGACGAGGGGGTCTGGCAATCTAGCCGCCCTTTCGGCGAGGCCGGTTCTTTGACAACTGAATAGGAAAGCAACGAAGGCAAACGTGATTCCTTTGAGGCGCAACCGCGAGGTTGCGGCTCAACAGAAACAAACTAAGTAGTATCCGAATAAGCAACAGTCGTTACTGACTGAAGCTAGAGTTTCAAATTTTCCTGAATAAAAACTGGAGAGTTTGATCCTGGCTCAGAATGAACGCTGGCGGCGTGCTTTACACATGCAAGTCGAGCGAGGCGGGGGGCAACCCCCAGTCGAGCGGCGAACGGGTGAGTAACGCGTGGATGACCTGCCCTTGAGT
>DASWNW010000078.1:0-10856 GCA_036399015.1 Thermoanaerobaculia bacterium
GGGGGTGTCTGGGCGTCTACGCTCGCCTCCCACGGGTCGCGAGAGCGGGCTTGTCGTGATACAGCGCTCTACCGCTCGCGAAGCAGCCGCTCTCGCGACCACTGGCGCCCAGGCGCAACACCCCAGACACCCCCGCGGCGCTTGCGGCGCGCGGTTCCCGACAACCGACAACCGTTTCCTACTCGTCGGCCGTGCGCACCGTCGCGCTCCAGTCGCCATCCCGGTCACGCGCGACGTCGACCTGCCACGGCTGGCAGCAGACCGGGCAATCCTGCACGTACGTCTGACGGTTCCCGCCGCCCTCATCGACGTCGAGATCGGCGGGCTCACCGCAATAGGGGCAGGTCACGTCCATCGCCGCAGTTTACCGCTCGCGAAACAGCCGCTCTCGCGACCGCATGGCGCCCAGGCGGAACACCCCAGACAACCCCGCGGCGCTTGCGGCGCGCGGTTCCCGACAACCGACAACGAAATTCAGTGCCGCACCGACCGCCGCCGCGACCCCACCGCCTCCAGTGAAAGGAGCACCGGCGGCGGAATCTGCCCTTCCGACACGATCACGCTCCCCGACTGTGCGCTCGTGAACCGCCCCTCGGGATCGACGGCCACGAAACGGTACGTGCCGGGCCGCAGGACGATCGTGAAGGCGCCTTCGTTCGACGTCGCCGCGGCGACGCGGTTGCCGGCGGCGTCGGTGGCGAAGATCTCGATGCCGCTGAGGCCTCCGCCGTTGCGGCTGGAGACCTGGCCGGTGACGCGGAGGCCGGTCTGCATCGCAACGTCAGCATTCACGGTCGCATCGGCGGCGACGACCAGCGGCACGGCCGCCTCGTACGACGTGGCGCCGCCGGTGTAGGCGGTCACGTAGGTCAGTGTGGCGTCGAAGGCGAGCACGCGGTACGCGCCGGGCGCGAGGGCGAGCGTGTAGCGGCCGTCGGCCCCGGTCGTGGCGACGGCGGCGAGGATGCCACCGCTGTCGTACGCCGCCACCTGGATGCCGGGCAGCGGCAACCCGTTCGTGGCGTTGCGGACGGTGCCGGTCACCCGTCCCGCGCGCGGCGCGGTGACGTCGATGCCGCTCACGTTCGAGGTGGCGAGAATGCGCGTCGCGGTGCGAAAGCTGTTGCCGCCGTAGAACTGAGCGGCGTAGGCGAGCTGCGGGTCGGAGACCACGATCTTGTACTCGCCCGGCGCGACGAGCAGCGCGTAGTTCCCCGCCGCGTCGCTGGTCGTCGAGACGTGCAGCGTGCCGTCCATGTTGTAGGCGGAGATCGTCAGCGCCGGCGCGTTGACGTGGCCGGAGATCGTCACCGCCCGCTGGAGCCGGAGCTGTACGCCCGGACGCTGCTCGCCGGAGACGACGGTGACGACGCTCGCCTGCACGAACGAACGGCTGCCGTCGTAGAACGTGGTGGCGAAGAGGCGCGCCGGGTCGGCGGCCACGAAGCGATACGTGCCGGGCGCGAGCGAAAACGCGAACGCACCCGTGGCGTCGGTGGTGGTCGTGGCGACGAGCGCACCGCCCGGGGTGTAGGCGTAGACGAGCATGGAGGCGAGCGGCGCGAGTGTCGACGCATCGACGGCGGTGCCGGAGACGCGCGCCGCCGGCACGAGGGTGAAGCTGATGTTCCCGGTCGTCAGCCCCTGCTTCACCCGCACCGCGGCCGCGTCGGGGAACGAGCGGGCGTTCTGCCAGAACGACGGCGCATACACCGCCTCGGGATCGAAGGCGACCAGCTTGTAGTCACCGGGCGGCAGCACGAGCGTGTAGCTGCCGCTCGCGCTCGCGATCGTGAAGCCGCGCCGCGTGCCGGAGAGGTTGTACGCCTCCACCACCGCCCCCGCGCGCACCGAGCCGCTGATGAAGCCGCCCTTCACCAGCTCGAAGTTGATCTGCGCGCCGCTGGCGGGGATGTTCCGCAGCGGCGAGGTCTCGAACGACTCCGCGTCGTCGTCGAACGTGGTCGCGTAGACGCCGGACGGATCGTATGACAGCAAACGGTACTGGCCGGGATTCACCGACAGCACGTAAAGCCCGGTGGCGTCGGTGGTGGCGGTGCCGCGCAGTGCGCCGGTGGCGTCGTATGCGGCGACGACCATCCCCTGCAGCCGGCTGCCGGTTGCGGCGTCCCTCACGGTACCGGTGACGTTTGCGCCCTGCGCAACGGCGGCGAGCGTGAGGACGAGACAGGCGAGCAGCGCTCGAGCGATGAGGGGCATGGGGATAGTCCTGATCGAGGCGGTCGGCAGTGTACCCGAAAGCACCCTGCACGCCCTGCGCCGCCCTGCAGTTCGCTTGCGCCCGCCTGCTCCGGCGGTGTACTAGGAGACAGCGCCCCTGATGATTTTCGCCAACCTCTCGATCCGGACGAAGATTGCGCTGCTGATGACGGTCCTCCTGGCGATCGTCTCGGTGGCCGTCTATCTCTTCTTTCCGGCGAGGCTGCACCAGCAGATCGTCGACTCGGTCGTGCAGAAATCGGCAGCGCTCACGCGCATGGCCGCCTTCAGCGTCGCGGACGGCCTTCAGGAGCGGAACCAGCCGGCAGTCGCCGCGGCGCTCACCGGGATCCGCAGCAATCCCGACCTCGTCTACTTCCTGCTCCTCGACGCGGCCGGCCAGCCGTTCGCCAGCTTCAACGAGCGCATCGCGCGCGAGGCCGGCTTCCAGCAGATCGCGATGCGCACCATCGACGCGCCGCACGTGCTGCAGGCGGGGTCCAACGCCCGACCCTCCGCTCCCGGCGTCATCGGCGGCACGAGCACGGACGGCTCGGTTTATCAGACCAGCGCGCCGGTGCTCCATCACGGCCGCACCATCGGCCGCCTCTACACCGGCATGTCGTTGCAGAGCGCGCATGCCGACGCGGCCCGCAGCCGCGCCACCGTGGCTCTCGTGACGCTCCTCGCCTTCCTCCTCGGCACCCTGGCCGTCTTCGCGCTCAGCACCGTCATCACCGGGCCGCTGCAGCGCATCGTCGAGACCACCGACGGGATCGCCGGCGGCGACTACTCGAAGCGGGCGGCGGTGCAGAGCGACGACGAGGTCGGCCAGCTCGCCCGCTCCTTCAATCGAATGGTGGACGAGGTCACCGGCGCCTACGGGCAGCTCGAGGAGCTGAACCGGACGTTGGAGACGCGCGTCGCCGACCGCACGCGCGAGCTCGCCGTCTCCGAGGAGCGCTACCGGCTGCTGTTCGAGCGCAACCTCGCGGGAGCGTACGTCGCGCGCGAGGACGGCACGGTGATCGACTGCAACAACGCCTGCGCGAACCTGTTCGGCTACGACTCGCGCGAGGACTTTCTCGCCGCCTCCGGCAAGATCGACTACCTCCATCCGCACCAGCGCGACACGGTCGTGCGCCGCCTGCGCGAAGAAGGGGCCGTCGCCAACGAGGAAGTGGAGCTGCGCGGGCGTGACGGAGAAGCCGTGTGGGCGCTGGAGAACGTCCGCCGCATCCCGCCGGCCGAGGGCGAGCCTGCGATCCTCGAGGGCATCCTGCTCGACATCGGCGACCGCAAGCGGCTGGAGCTGGAGGTCGAGTTCAAGGCGTATCACGACGCGCTGACGCAGCTTCCGAACCGCACCCTGTTCCTCGACCGCCTGCACGTGGCCCTCGGACAGGCAAGACGTGACCAGACCTGCCTGGCCGTGCTCTTTCTCGACCTCGACAACATGAAGGCGATCAACGACACGTTCGGCCACGCCACCGGCGATCACGTGCTGCAGGCGGTGGCGAAGCGGCTCACCGATTCCGTGCGCGACGGCGATACGGTCGCGCGCGTCGGCGGCGACGAGTTCCTCGTGCTGCTGACGCTCAGCCAGCGGGTGGAGGCGGAGGCGATCGCGCGCCAGATCCTCGCCCGCCTCGCCGAGCCGCTCGAGGTCGATCGCGACGACCTTCATCTCACGACCAGCATCGGCGTCGCGCTCTTTCCCGAGGATGGCGAGGACGCGGAAACGCTCATCCGCCACGCCGACGGCGCGATGTACCGCGTGAAGGAAGTGGGCGGCCACGACCTGCAGATGAGCAGCAGCACTGCCCGCCGCACCGTCGGGCGCCTCTCGCTGGAGGAAGAGCTGCGCACCGCGATCGACCGCGACGAGCTGGTACTCCACTACCAGCCGCAGGTGCACATCGAGTCGCGCAAGCTCAGCGGAGCCGAGGCGCTCATCCGCTGGCAGCGGCCCGACGGGACGCTGGTCAGCCCCGCCGGCTTCATGACCGTCGCGGAGCAGAGCGGCCTGATCACCGCGATCGGCGAGGTCGTGCTGACGAAGGCCTGCCAGCAGATGGTGGACTGGCAGCGAGTCGGGACCGCGCCGCTGCGCATGGGGGTGAATGTTTCCGCGCGGCAGTTCTACCAGCGCGACTTCATCGAGATGGTCGAGCGCGTGCTGACCGTCACCGGCATGGCGCCGATGCGGCTGGAGATCGAGATCACCGAGACGGTGGCCATGCAGACCTCCGAGCGTGCGTTGCAGATGCTCCGTCACCTGCGCGCGATGGGGATCGCCGTCGCCGTCGACGACTTCGGCACCGGCCAGTCGTCGCTCAGCTACCTGAAGCGCTTCCCGGTGGATACGGTGAAAGTCGACCGCAGCTTCGTGCACGACCTGATCAGCGGCGAGAACGACGAGTGGATCATCACCGCCGTCCTCATGCTCGCCAATCACCTCGGCCTGCGCACCGTGGCCGAGGGGGTGGAGACCGAGCAGCAGTGCTCGTTCCTTCAGGGGCACGACTGCCGCGAGATCCAGGGCTATCTGGTCAGCAAGCCGCTGCCGCCGGACGTTTTTGCGGAGCGGTTCCTGGAGAAGCGGAGCCGGAGAGTCTCAGAGTCGCAGAGTCTCAGAGTCGCAGAGTAGTTCCCGGCATCCCGCTTTGCGACTCTGAGACTCTGAGACTCTGAGACTCACAACGCCGATCGCTTCGCCACCTCCTCCGCCACGACCTGGCTCGCCTTCGCGCTCTGCATCAGGCTCCAGTTGAGCGGGTATTGCGGCGAGATGGTGATGTCGGTGGGTTGGTTGAAAAACACCACCGCCTTCACGCCGCGGCTGTAGGTGTGCGTCAGGTGATAGAACGCCTGGCGGTACCACTCCGCCATGTCGCCGCCGCGGGCGAGCGTGCCGAACTCCGAGATCATGATCGGCTTCTGCAGGCGCAGCAGCGTGGGATAAGCCTTCTCCAGGATCTGGTGGAAGCTCCACCAGCGCGACCAGCTCGCGATCGTGCCGTAATTGAGCACGCCGGTGCTGATCCAGTCGACGTACTCCGGCCCTGGGTAGTAGTACTCGAACCACGGCATGGAGATGTGCGGCGACCAGACCCACAGCACGTTCGTCGCCCCCATCTTCTGAAAGATCAGGTGCACGTGCCGCCACGCCGCCACGAAGTCCTCCGGTCGGTTCCCGTTCTGTGGCCCCCATGGGTAGCGGTAGGGATCGTTCATCTCGTGCGCGAAGCGGATGAAGATCGGGCGCCGGTACGCCGCGGCCGCCTTCGCCCACTCCACGACGAAAAAGTCGTAGTCCCCCTTCGCGATCGACGCGAGCGACGCGTACTCCCGCTCCGCCGCCGGCGGCAGGTTCGTGCGAATGCGCGCGTCGAAGTCGACCACCCACGGCTCCCAGGTGATCAGCGGCACGGAGCCCATCCGGTGGATGGTCTCCACCATCCGGATCGGGAACTGCTGCGCCGGCTTGTCGCCCCACGCCGAATAGAAGGAGATGATCGGGAACTTGTAGTCGAGCCGCGCCTCGAGCTGCTCCATCCCCGCGAAGGTGTTCGGGAAGCCGCCGTCGTAGATACCGAACAGCAGTTGCTCCGGGCGCCGCAGCGCCGTCACCGAGTTGAGCTGCGTGTGCAGCGGCTGCAGGTACTCCGCGCGCGAGGTCTGCCGCGCCTTCCGGATGGCCCGCCCCTGGCGGTCGGAGAAGTACTGCGCGACGCGGCTCACCCGCTCGTCGACCGCGCCGAAAATCCGCTGGAAGCCGGTCCCGATGAAGAGCTGGAACACGACGCCGGCCGCGATCAGCCAGCCCAGCGCGAAGAACGCCCGCTTGTAGCGGCTTTTCTGCTTCACGAGTCCTCTTTCCGCGCGCGGTCGACCCAGGCGGCGTACAGCCTGCCGCTCATGAGCAGCGCGTTCATCGTCGCGAATGTCACCATCCCCAGCGTCACCTCAGTCGTAATCAGCACCTCCGACTCCGGCAGCACGTAGAGCTGGAGGTACCCCGTCCAGAGAACTGCCAGCAAGGAAACGACCAGCACCGCCAGCGGCAGCCGCGCGGAGACCCAGAAGCGGGCGCGGCGCCGCTGTTTGGCGGTCGGGATGTAGGGCACCGCAATGCCGAGGATCGCCAGCGCCAGCCCCTTCAGATAGATGCTCCAGGAGCCGATCTTCAGCAGCGTGCCGCGCCAGTGCACCCCCCGCTCGCGGTCCGGGTCGCAGAGCCAGCGCTGCGAGAAGAAGTAGACGGCCGCGCCGAAGAACCCCACCGGCACGGCGTGGGCGATGTACTCGCTGAGGAGGAACACCGCGGGCTGCTTGCGGAAGATGAGGTAGATCAGCGGCACCGACAGGAAGATGAGCGAGGTGACGCCGACCAGGTAGTAGCTGCCGATCATGAAGTAGGAGATCTTCTGATAGGCCGTCAGCGAGCGAAAGGCGCGCGGGTATTCGCGGAACAGCACCTCGTACACGCCGCGCGACCATTTGAGCTGCTGCTTGAGATACGAGTCGAGATCAGAGGGGACGAGCCCGCGCGACAGCACCTCGGGGACGTAGATCGAGGTCCACCCGCGCGCGTGCAGCCGGATCGAGGTGACGAGATCCTCCGCGAGCCCGAGGCCGTGGCCGCCGATCGACTCCAGCGCCTTGCGGCGGAAGGTGCAGTTCGCGCCGATCGCCACCGCCGTCCCCGTCCCGTGCATCCCCTGCATGATCGGGCCGTAGAAGGCGAACGTCTGCTCGGCCGCCGCGCGGGCCACGAACGACTCGCCGGCGTTGCCGTACGCCTGCGCGACCTGGACGAAGCCGACTTCCTCATCGGCAAAGTAGCCGAGGACGCGGTCGAGGAGCTCGGGGAACGGGATGTGGTCGGGGTCGAGGACGAGGATGAAGTCCTCGATCGTCCGCCCGAGGGCGGCGTTGATCTTTCCCGCCTTCGCTCCCGGAACGTCCAGCAGTTCGAGATGCACGGCTCCCATCTCCTCGGCCAGCGCGGCCAGGCGTGGATCGCGCGTGTCGTCGAGAAGATAGGTGGTGTGCGGGTAGCGGATCTCGCGCGCGGCGGCGAGCGTGCGCACGAACATCTCGTACGGCTCGCCGGGGGCGGAGGTGGTGAAGATCGCCACACTCATGCCTTCCGCCGGCGCGACCGGGTCAGGCTGGTCGAGGTGGAAGATGTTGTACCAGCCGACCATGATCCGGAAGACGCCGTACCAGGTGGCGAACGACAGCAGGATGAACAGCGGGAGGTTGTTCACATGGCCGGCGCGGAACCACCAGAGAGCGAAGTAGACGACGCTCTGCACGCCGAGAAAGAGGAGCACGCCGAGGACGCCCCGCTCCCACCCCTGAACCGGTGCGGCGCGGCGGTGGCGGAACAGCTCAGCGTCGTCGTACCAGTGCGGCATGGAAGGTCGTCGAGCGATAGTCTACGGTGACGCCCCGCTCGACGCCCGCTTCGAGCCGGAGCGAAGGGGCGATGGCGAAGTTCGCGGTGAGGCCGGCGCGCCACGGGCGGTAGTCTCGCTCGAAGGCGAAGATGAACGTCGACGGCGGGAAGGGGCCGGTGCCGCTGTCGGGCCCGAACGCACGGCCGCGGTCGCGTGCGAAGCCGCCGTCGGCGTGCAGCTTGACGCCGCCGCGCGCGAACTGCCGCTCGACCGCCACCACCGCCCGCGCCTCCAGCAGCTCGTCGGGCGTCCAGTAGGGGTCGTACTCGCCGCGGTAGTGATAGCGGAAGAAGCCGCTCTCGAGCGTCGAGGAGACGGCGGTCATCCGGAAGCGCGATTCGGCGCTGTCGCGCGCGGTGGCGGACGCGCCGCCCCAGAGCGTCCACCCGTTACGCCGGAGGGGGGCGACGGCGTACGCGACGACGGCGCGGGACTCGTTGCCGTCGAAGTAGGAGCGGTGGCTGACTTCGGCCGCCGCGACGATGTTGCGGTCGTAGCTCCAGCGGAGCGCGGTAGTGGTGGACGTCGCGTGGGTGCGCAATGACGTCGCGCTGGCGATCTCCTCGCGATGGTCGACGCGCAGCGTCAGCGTGCGCCAGCGGACGCTCGCGCTGCCGATGGGCCGCCGCGCGCCGTCGGGAAAGGTGAACGCGCCGAGGCTGCCGCCGAAGGTGAAGTCGCGGAGGCGGGTCGCGTTCTCGACGAGGAGGTACTCCCCGCTGCTCGCGCCGATGCGCGCCGCGTCCATGTGATAGCCGCCGCCGGTGACCGACCAGCGGGTGAGCGGATCGGAGAAGAACGTCGCCCCCACGTCGACGCGGATGGCGTCGAGCGGCTGGTCGTCGTGCATGCCACCAACGCTGATGCGCTGCGACTGCGCCGACACGGCCGCGATCTCACGGAGCGAGCGTTGCGCGACCTCGCGCTGCGGGTCGAGCGCGAGCACCTGCCGGAAATGGCGCGCGGCCGAGCGCAGATCCCCGCTCCAGTACTCCGCCGTCGCCCTCCCCTCCAGCGCCTCGACCCCGTCGAGCTGCCGGAAGAGCGCGATCGCCTCCCCATACCTCCCCTGCCACATCACCACCCGCGCCAGCCCCAGACGCGCGGCTTGGGATGTGGGATCAGAAGCAAGGATGGCGCGATAGAGGGTCTCGGAGGCGGCGAACTGTTTGTCCCACGCCAACTGCTCCGCGCGGCGAAGGTCGTCAGCACGCGTCGGCTCCGCCCACGCCACGATCAACACCGCCACCAGCACGCCACGCACGCTCGCGAGTATAGACGCGCGGCGGGCTGGCGCCCTGTTGACGCGCTTCGCGCGTCGGAACCATGGCGCCCGCACGGCGCCACGGGGGAACCGCGCGCCTGCATGGCGCGCGGGGGCGTCTGGGGAGTTTCGCCTGGACGCCAGTTGTCAAGAGAGCAAATCCCTCGCGGCGCGGCCGCTCTCGCCTGAATTGCGCCGCGCGGTATCGTCTATGACGATGCAGGTCTCAGCGGACGCGCTTCGGCGCGACGGATTCGGCATCGCGGAGCGCGTGCTCAGCGAAAGTGAGTGTGGTGCGCTCGTGGAGACGCTCGCTGCTTCCGCGCTCGGGCGGAGCAGAGCGGGCGCACGGCACCTGTTGTCCTGCGCCGACGTCGCGCGGGTCGCGGCCGATCCGCGCCTGCTTCGCATCGCGTCGCTCGCCCTCGGGGGTGAACCGGTGCCGTTCCGCGCGACTCTTTTCGACAAGTCAGGCGCGTCGAACTGGTCGGTCGTATGGCATCAGGACACCGCGTTGCCGCTGCGCACCAGGTTCGATGCTCCCGGTTGGGGGCCGTGGTCGAACAAAGCCGGCAGGCTCTACGCGCATGCGCCGGCGGCAGCGCTGGAGCAGGTCGTGGCGCTGCGCGTTCATCTCGACGACTCTTTTGCGGCGAACGGCCCGTTGCGCGTGCTGCCCGGCACGCACGAACGTGGTGTGCTCTCCGAATACAAGGTCGCGGAGGTCGCCCGGGCGGCCGTCTCCTTCGCGGAGTGCGTCGCCGGCCGCGGCGGCGTCGTGGCGATGAGGCCGCTCCTCATTCATTCGTCTCCGCGAGGCGACGATCCGGCGCCGCGCCGCGTGCTGCACATCGAATACGCCGAGACGCTGCTCGTTGCACCGGGAGTCATGCTGGCGATCGCTTGACGCGCTTCGCGCGTCGGAACCATGGCGCCCGCACGGCGCCACGGGGGAACCGCGCGCCCGCATGGTGCGCGGGGGCGTCTGGGGAGTTTCGCCTGGGCGCCAGGTTGCGCGAGAGCGAACCCCTCGCGAAGGCGCCGCTCTCGCCTGAATCGCTCCGCCAGCCGCAAGACCCCAGACACCCCCGTGGCGCTTGCGGCGCCACGGCTCCCCCACGCGCCCGGTGCGGGCGGCGCGGTTCCGCGAGCGCGCAGCGCCCTTTGCCGTAGAATCGCCGCCGCAAATCAGGCGCTAGGAGTCAACGCATGGAATGGCTGTCCGATCCGCAGGCATGGATCGCTCTTCTCACGCTCACGCTGCTCGAGATCGTTCTCGGCATCGACAACGTGATCTTCATCTCGATCCTCGCCGGGAAGCTCCCGCCGGCGGACCAGAAGAAGGCGCGGAACCTCGGCCTCGGCGGCGCGCTCGTCACGCGCCTGCTGCTGCTCATGTCGCTGGCCTGGATCGTCAAGCTCACCAAACCCCTCTTCACCGTCCTCGGCTTCGCCATCTCCGGGCGCGACCTCATCCTCATCGGCGGCGGCCTGTTCCTCATGGCCAAGGCGACGCACGAGATTCACGACAAGCTCGAAGGTGAGGAAGGCGGTACGGCGAAGAAGGTCGCGCCGACGCTCGCCTCCGTGATCACCCAGATCATGCTCCTCGACATCGTCTTCTCGCTCGACTCGGTCATCACCGCGGTCGGCATGGCCAAGCACCTCGGCGTCATGGTCGCCGCGGTCATCATCGCGGTCGTGATCATGCTCTTCGCCGCCAGCTCGATCAGCGCCTTCGTCGACCGCCACCCCACCGTGAAGATGCTCGCCCTCAGCTTCCTGCTCCTCATCGGCATGACGCTCATCGCCGAGGGGCTCCACTTCCACATCCCGAAGGGCTACATCTACTTCGCGATGGGCTTCTCGGTCTTCGTCGAGCTGCTGAACGTCCGCTTCCGCAG
>DASWNW010000079.1:0-25528 GCA_036399015.1 Thermoanaerobaculia bacterium
CTCGGAGTTCCTCGGGGTTCCTCGGGCGACGGGCCGCCGTCGACAAACCCGCCGAGGAACCGAGGAACTCCGAGGAACCCGAGGAACCGGGCCCGCCCCCTACCCCTCCCTCAATGCCGTCATCGGATCGACCCGCGCCGCGCGCAGCGCCGGGCGCAGGCATCCCAGCACCGCGGTCAGCAGGCAGACCGCCACGGCGAGGGCGATCGTCCGTATGTCCGTCGGCGGCACTCCGAACAGCACGGCGCTGAGGCTGCGGCCGACGAAGAGGGAGACGACGACGCCGATGGCCGCGCCGAGGATCGCGAGCTGCAGGCCTTCGCGCATGACCATCGCCACGATCGAGCCGGCTTGGGCGCCGAGGGCGCGGCGGATGCCGAGCTCGCGGGTGCGTTGGGCGACGGCGAAGCTGAGGAGGCCGTGGATGCCGACGCCGCCGATGAGGAGCGCGATCGCCGAAAGGATGGCCAGGAGGCGGAGTTGCACGCGCCGCGGCGCGGTGTCACCTTCGACCACTTCCGTCAGCGTGCGGATGCGCGAGACCGGCTGTTCGGGATCGGCGGCGGCGATGATGCGGCGCACGGACGGGAGCCAGCGGTCGAGCGGCAGCGACGTCCGCACCACCAGGTCCTGCGGGATGTAGCCGATGATGGCGTTGTCGGCGACCTGCGCCGAGGAGACGTAGACCTGCGGCTCGCTCGGCCGCTCCAGGCCGCGCACGCGCACGTCGCCGACGACGCCTACCACCGTCCGCTCGCTCAACGCGAAGCCGAAGCGGCGGCCGATCGGGTCCTGCCCCGGCCAGTGACGCTGCACGAACGACTCGCTGACCACCGCCACGTGCGGCCGGTCCACCGTGTCCCCCTCGGCGATGTCGCGCCCGGCCCGCAGCGGGATGCCCATCGCCGCGAAGTAGCCGGGCGTCACGTAGCGGAGGCTGGCGGAGTTCTCCAGCGTGCGGATCGCGTTCGCGCCGTCGACGACGACCGGCCAGATGCCGCCGGGGAAATCGATCGGCAATCCGGTCGTGTAGGCGGCGGCGTCGATGCCCGGCAGCGCGCGCACTTCCTGCAGCACGCGGTCGTAGAAGCGGTCGCGCGCGGCGACCGTCGCGTACTTGGGCAGCGGCAGGGCGGTGCGCATCGTGGTGACGTTCCGGGCGTCGAAGCCGGCGTCGACCGCGTGGATGCGCCAGATCGCGCGCATCAGCAGACCCGACGCGATCAGCAGCACGATCGAGCCGGTGATCTCCACGACGACCAGCGCGCTGCGCACCCGCTGCTTCACCGTCGAATGTCCCTGCCGCAGCGCGGGAAGTACGCCGAACCCGAGGCCGGTGAGGCCGATCAGCACGGCGGCGAAGGCGAGGACGCGCAGGTCGATGGTCGGCGTCTCCTGGATCGGCAGCGAGGCGGGGACGAGCGCCGCGAGGAGCGGCAGTCCCGCGCGCGCGATGAGGATGCCGAGGAGGCCGCCCATGACGGCGAGGAGGACGCTCTCGGTGATGAGCTGGCGCACCAGCCGGTCGCGTCCCGCGCCGAGGGCGGTGCGGATGGCGAGCTCGCGGCTGCGTGCGGCGCCGCGCGCGAGGAGGAGGCTGGCGAGGTTCGCGCACGCCAGCAGCAGGATGCAGAGCGCCGCACCGCTGAGCGCGAGGACGAGCACGCGCGTGCGTCCCGGCATCTGGTCGCGCAGGCGCTGGGCGAGGATGCGCGTCTTCTGGCCGCTCTCGTCGGGGTACTGCTCGTTGAGCCGCGTGGCGATCGTGTCCAGCTCCGCGCGCGCCTGTTCGAACGTCACGCCGGGCGCGAGGCGGCCGACGACCTCGAGGTAGTTGTCGTTGCGGTCTTCGAAGTCTTCGGGGCTGAAGACGAGCGGGGTCCAGAGATCGATGCCGCGGTTCGGGAAGAGAAAGCCGGCCGGCATGACGCCGACGATGGTGTGCACCGCGCCGTTGAGCCGCACGGTGCGGCCGACGATGCCGGGATCGGCACCGAAGTGATCGCGCCAGAGGGCGTGGCTGAGGAGCGCGGAGGCGGTGCCGTCGCTGCTGTTCGCCGCGGTGATCGTGCTGCCGAGGTGCGCCGGGACGCCGATGAGCGGGAGGAGGTCGGGCGTGACGAGCGCGCTCTGGAGGCGGAGCGGCGTGCCGACGCCGACGAGGTTCACGCCGCGGCTGGTGTAGGCGCCCATGCCGCGGATCGTCTTCGCCATCGCCTTCCAGTCGCGGTACGCCGCCGGCGACGGCTCCATGTAGTTGTAGCCGTCGGTCTGCTGCCAGAGCTTCACCAGCCGGTCGGGCTGGGGGAAGGGGAGGGGGCGGAGGAGGACGAAGTCGACGAGGGAGAAGGCGGCGGTGTTCGCGCCGACGCCGAGGGCCACGACGGCGATGGCGGTGAGCGTGAAGCCGGGGAGGCGGCGGAAGGTGCGGGCGGCGTAGGTGAGGTCCTGCCGCAGCACGTCGAGGTGGACGGCGAAGGCGTTGGGGACGACGTCCGCGAGCGCGGCGAGGACGGCGCGGGGTGCCGACAGGCCGCGGCGCCGCTCGGCGAAGGCGGCGCAGAGCTCCTCGCCGTATTCGGCGCGGAAGACGGCCGGGTATAGACGGAGCAGGGCGCGGTAGAAACGCATCAGGCGCGCTCCGGCTCCAGGCCGCGGTCCCGGCCGAGGCGCACGAGCTGGGTCATGCGGCGCATCTCGGCGCGGGCGGCGGCAATGCCGAGCGGCGTGATGCGGTAATAGCGGCGGCGCTCGTCGTCGAGGGCGCGGGCCGGACGGCGGCGCGACTCGACCAGCAGCCCCTGCTCGAGCATGCGCTGGATGGAGCGGTAGAGCGTGCCCGGGCTGAGACGGAGCTCGCCGTCCGTGCGGGCCTCGATGTCCTGGATGATCGCGTAGCCGTGGCGCTCCTCCTCCGCGAGCGACACCAGGATGTGGAACGTGGCCGTGGGGAGGGGGAGCAGCGCGTCTGCATCTTCACGCAATGCGTTCATGTGCGCTAATATATCCGGTGTGGATACATTGTCAATGGATATAGCCGGCGCGGGCCGTATCCGCCGCAAGCGCGTCTGCCTCGGGGCGGTGGTGGTGCTGGCGGCGGGTGGGCACGGTTCCTCCGAGGAACCAACGAAAGGACCCCCCAATGATCCAACTGCATGACGTGAGCAAAGTCTTCTACACCGAGGAAGTGGAGACGCACGCGCTGGAGGGGATCCACCTCTCGATCGGGGAGGGGGAGTTCGTGTCGATCGGCGGCCCCTCCGGTTGCGGCAAGTCGACGCTGCTGGCGATCCTCGGCCTCCTCGACGAGCCGACGCGCGGCTCCTACACGCTCGACGGGCAGCCGGTGACGGCGCTGACGGCGGCGCAGCGCGCGCGCATCCGCAATCACGACGTCGGCTTCATCTTCCAGGCGTTCAACCTGATCACCGAGCTGACGGTGGCGGAGAACGTCGAGCTGCCGCTGACGTATCGCGCCATGCCGCCGTCGGAGCGGAAGGAGCGGGTGGCGCGGGCGCTGGAGCGGGTGGCGATGGCCCATCGGGCGAACCACTACCCGACGCAGCTCTCCGGCGGGCAGCAGCAGCGCGTGGCGGTGGCGCGGGCGGTGGTCGGCGATCCGCTGATCCTGCTGGCCGACGAGCCGACCGGCAATCTCGACTCGAAGAACGGCGAGTCGGTGATGGAGCTCCTCGGCGAGCTGCATCAGGGGGGCGCGACGATCTGCATGGTAACGCACGACGCGCGGTTCACCCGCTTCGCGCAGCGGACGGTGAGCCTCTTCGACGGGCGGATCGTCGCTTAACGCAGGGTGTACTCCTCGCGCAGCAGCGTCCAGGCCGGCGTGCCGGTGGCGGACACGGTGCGCCGCCAGACGACGGTGTAGTCGTTGCGGATCTCCGAGGAGCCCCAGCGCCGCACCGACGTGCCTCTCTCCGTGGCGCGGTCGCCGGAGAGCTCGAAGCGGTCCGGCGTGCGCACCCATGACGTGCCGCGGAACTTCGCCACGCTCGCGGCGAAGGCGTCGTTCGACGCGTCGCGCGACTCGCGCAGCACGGCGAGGTCGTTCGGCGTCGAGACGAGCGCGATGCGGTTCTCGGCGGGGCTGAGGGCGATGCGGGTGATGCCCTGCAGGTCCGGCTCGGTGAAGCGGTGCACGACCGGCCAGGCGTCGGGAGTCTGCGGGTTCCATTCATGGATCGCGTTCCCCGAGGCCATGAGCAGCGTGCCGCGCGACGTCCAGGCGTGCGCGCCGCCGGTGGGGAAGGGGATCTCCGCCAGCAGGCGATTGGAGGCGCCGCGCTCGACGAGGTCCATGCGCATCAACTGCTTCGTCTCGCCGGCCTGCACGACGAACGAGACCGCGTTCGTGCCGGGGATGCGATAGGGCGCGGTGACCGCGCCTGGAACGATGCGCTCGAGCGCGTCGCCGTTCCAGATGGCGATGTGCCGCTCCTCCTCGTTCATGAACAGCACCCAGCGGCGCTCGTCGATGCGCGTGTAGTAGCCGGCGGTTTTTACTTCCGGGAGGAGCGTGCGCAGCGGCTTGCCGTCGAGGTCGTGCAGCCAGACCGTGCCCTCGCGGAGGGTGGTGAACTGGCGCGCGTCGGGAGTCGGCGTCGGGCTGAACCCGCGTGCGCGCACGAGCGGCACCGACTCGCCGCTCTCGAGCCAGTAGCGGACCGCGTGGACGCCGAGGCCGGTGTCGGCGAGGCCGGCGGCCTCGGTGGTGAAGAGGAGCGAGCGGCCGTCGGGGAAGAACGCCGGCTGGTTGTCGTAGCCGGGGTGGTTGGAGATGTTCTCCAGGCCGGAGACCGCGAAGCGCCCCTCGCGCATGTCGAGACTGCCGAGCCAGACCTCGGTCGTGAGCACCTGCGCCGCGGCGGAGGCGGCGAGGAGGAGGGAGAGGAGAGGCGGGGCGAATCGCATCCGCGCTATGTTGCCAGTGGACGGTGGGCGGTTACCAGGCTGGCCGCGTGTCCCGGGCCTCCAGGTAGTCCTCGCGAGACTCCTCCGGCAGGTAACGGAACGCGAGCTCGTCGGCCCGCTCGTGTCCAAAGTACGCGAGGCCGAAGGGAAGCCAGGCGACGGTGGGATCCGCCTCCTGATGGCGCTGCAACGCGCGCTCGATGAGCGGAAGGGCGCTGAGATCCCGCACCGCGGCCAGGCCGGCGATCGCGACTTGCGTGAGCGAGCGGACGCCGCGCTCCAGCGCCTCGACATGGAGCGAGCGGGCGCGGGGATCCTCGGCCATGCGTGCGTAGGCGATGTACGCCATCCTGGCGTAATGCGACGGTTCGTACAGGCGGTCCTGGCACCACTGCACGAACTCGGCGGAATGCTCGGTACCGTCGTTTGCGAACCGGACCGCGTTCCGGGCGTGCTCGAGCAGCTCGTTCCAGTAGGGAGAGTCGTCGGGCACCTGCCGCAGCAGAACCGCCGCGATCCGATGCTTTTCCGCGTACGTCTCCGCCTGCGTGTAGCGGCGTTGAAGGAGTGCGATCGCGGAACGGTCGCGCCGCTCCACCGCCTCGATCAGCGCGTTCACGATCGCCTCGTCGCTGCAGGCGGGGAGCTCCCACGGCGACGACGGATCGCCGTCCTGGCACGACGCGGCCCGGGGGCTGGTCATTCACCCCTCCCCAACGGCGAGGGCGAGCACGAGCACGAAGTACATGCCCCGAGGCTACGCTCACGGGGCGTCCCGCTCGGTGGAGCGGCGGGCTTCAGCCCGCCGGGTTCCTCGTGATCGTGTCGGCGGGGCTAAAGCCCGCCGCTCCACAAGCCCCGCGTCAGCGGTCAAGTTACCGCGAACCGCTCGTCAACACCCGCTCGCTCTCCTCCACCGCGCCCCAGCGCGCCACGTAGCCGCGCGCGTCGACGTGGAGGTAGGGACCGTGCGCCGAGTTCGCGTGGTAGACGCCGGCGCCGCCCTTGAGCCAGCCCCACTTCGGCGAGTTGTCGATCTCCTCGGCGATGCGCAGGATGAAGCGCGCGTCGCCGGTGTCGACGCGGCCGTCGCGGTTCACGTCGTCCATGTGACCGTTGCGGTCCTGGTCGATGTAGATGTCCATCGCGTCGCCGTAGAGGTGGCGCGAGTAGCTGGTCTCGTTGCCGATGCGGGCGTTGTAGTACGGCGTGCGGTAGCCGGACATCACGGTGAAGCGGTCGAACTTCAGGCCGTGCCGCGTCTCCAGCTCGTGCTGGAGGATCTCCAGCTTCACCAGCGCCTCGGTGCGCAGGATCAGGAACTTCGTCGTCCCATCCAGCTTGCACTGGAAGTCCTTCATCCGGTAGTGATCGGACACCTGCAGCGCGCCATTCGTCGCGGAGAGACGGATGAACCCCTTCGGCCGCTCGTACGTCGCCAGCCCCCGCAGCGGCTCCGCCTCGTAGTCGCCGACGCGGTAGCCGTCGAGCTTCCCGTCACGCATCCGGTCGTAGGGGACGACGTTCACGAGCGTGAGCGTCAGGTTGCGGTTACCGGCGCGGACCGTGGCGTAGCCGGCATGCTCCCCGCCGTCGGAGTAGACGACGACGCCGCTGTGGCGGACGCGGACGTCGAAGCCGTGCGGCATCTGGATGACCTCATCGATGCGGAGGTCGGCGATGGTGAGGGAGTTCTCCGCCTGCGGCACCACCGGGATGAAGATGCGTGTGACGTAGGACGGCAGCGCCTCCAGCCGCACGTGGGACCCGTTCGCGGCGAGCGCGGCCGGACCGATGGCACAGAGCAGGAGCAGGCTGAAGAGTCTTTTCATCGTGTGAGCCACTGAAAACGTCACCAGACTGGACCTGAATTTCGCATAATCGTCCCGCGTCTTGCAAAGGACTGCGGCAGGAGATGAATTGAGCAAGCCCATCATTGGTATCGGTTCCGACGTCCATCACGTGAAAGGCAGCCGCGACAGCGCCTTCGCCTATCTCACGTACATCGAGTCGCTGCGCAAGGCGGGGGCGATCCCGGTGGTGATCCCGCCGCAGCCGGAGAACGCGGCCGAGGTCGTCGAGCAGCTCGACGGCATCCTCCTCGCCGGCGGTGAAGACGCCGACCCGGCGCTCTACAACGAGGAGCGGCATCCGACCGTCACCGAGACCATGGACGAGCGGCGGCAGTGGAACGACCTCGCCCTCGCCAAGGCGGCCCGCCAGCGGGGGATCCCGACGCTCGGCGTCTGCCTCGGCATGCAGGTGATGAACGTCGCCGCCGGCGGCTCGCTCGTGCAGGACATCGACTCGCAGATCGGCACCGAGATCCAGCACGCCAGCCGGCCGGAGAACCGGGCCCGTCACGACGTGCTGGTGGAGCAGGGGACGCGGCTCGCCTCGATCCTCCCGGCCGTCGAGCTCAACGTGAACTCCTCCCACCACCAGGCCGTCAGGAACCTGGCGGAGGGGCTGCGCATCACCGCCCACGCCCCAGACGGCGTGGTCGAGGGGCTCGAGGACCCGCGGCATCCTTTCTATGTCGGCGTGCAGTGGCACCCGGAGGACATGGTGGGGGAGAGCTCGGCCGCGTCGCTGTTCGCCGCCTTCATCCAGGCGGCCCGCGAGTACGCGGAAACGAAACGGAGCGCGGCGGTTACGGCGGAATAGCGTCAAAACGCCTCCCGTTCACGCACCCCGGAGGCTCTTCCTTGAACCGACGGACAATCTTTGCTGCCGTACTGGCGCTCACGCTCGCCCCGCAGACGTTCGCGGGCACGTGGCTGAAAACCGTGGCCGCGGCACAGAAGGTCGCGAAAGAGAAGAACCAGCTCATCCTCGTGGACATGTTCGCGGAGTGGTGCGGCTGGTGTCACCGCTTCGAGCGCGAGGTCTTCCCCTCCGAAGCCTTCCAGAAGGCGACCAGCGACATCGTCCTCCTCCGCCTCGACACCGAGGATGGGAAGGAAGGGACGCAGATGTCGCGCAAGTACGGCGTGACCTCGCTGCCGACGTTCGTCCTGCTCACGCCCGACCTCGAGATGGCCGGCCAGATCCGCGGCTACGCGCCGCCGCCGCAGTTCGTGCAGATGCTCGCCGAGACGCGCACCAAGCACGAACAGTTCATGATCCGCGTCAAGAACGAGAAGAACCTCGGCAAGGACTGGCCCTCGCGCCTGCAACTGGCGAAGGACTTCACCGCCCGCTCGGCGTACGACCAGAGCGAGCCGCGCCTCCGGAAGCTGACGACCGAGAAGGGCATCCCCGCCGCGATCCGCGACGAGGCGTATTACGAGCTCGCGCTCGCGAACGTCCTCCAGGGCAAATACGCCGACGCCACGAAGATCATCAAGGAGCTGAACGGGCTGAGCAAGCTCGGCGAGGCGGTCGAGCGCTCGCGCCTCCTCCTCGGCCAGATCTACATGCAGCAGGGCAACCTCCCCGCCGCCCGCGACGAATTCCGGAGCTTCAAGCAGGCCTTCCCGAACTCGCCGCTGAACCGCAACATCGATCAGGTGCTGCCGGAGCTCGAGAAGCGCATCGGCGGCCAGGCCGCCAGCAGTAAGTAAATGAAGCGTTTCGCAGTCGTCCTGCTGTTCCTCTTCAGCGCCGTCCCCTCGTTCGCGCAGTTCGGCTTGCCGGGCGCCGACGCGACGCCGAAGGCGACCATCGAAGGCTCGCTCCACCGGCGCGCCGGCGACGACGTCGAGGGGACCGTCAAGGTCACGATCGCCGAAGGGTGGCACGTCAACTCGAACAAGCCGCTCGAGGAGTTCGCGATCCCGACCGTGCTCGAGCTCGACCCCGCCACCGCGGAGCTGGTCGAGCCGATCTACCCGGCGCACCAGATGAAGGCGTTCGAGTTCACCGGCGGCAAGGAGCTGGCGGTGTACGACGGCACGTTCGACATCGGCTTCCGCGCGAAGCTCAAGCCGGGGGCGACGAAGGTCACGGCGACGCTGAAATACCAGGCCTGCAGCGACACCGTCTGCCTGCCGCCGAACACCGCCACCGCCGACATCGACGTGGCGAAGCTCGCCGCGGCCCCGGCCGCTTCGACTCCCGCGCCCGGTGGAGCGGCGCCCGCTTCGGGCGCCGGAAACTTCACGCCGCTCTCCGCTGCGCCGAAGGGCGCCAAGTCTTCGCTGCTGTCGAGCGACGTCTCCGGCACGCTCGCCTCGCGCGGCCTCCCGCTGACGCTCCTGGCGATCTTCGTCCTCGGACTCGCACTCAACCTCACCCCCTGCGTCTACCCGCTGATCCCGATCACCATTGGCTACTTCAGCCAGCAGAGCGGGTCGAGCACCGGCCGCCGCGCCGCGCTCTCCTCTCTCTACGTCCTCGGCATCGCCATCACCTACTCGGCGCTCGGCGTCTTCTCCGCGCTGTCCGGGAAGCTGTTCGGCGCCTGGCTGCAGCATCCGGCGGTGCTGGCCTTCTTCGCCCTGCTCATGCTGGTGATGGCGGCGTCGATGTTCGGCGCGTTCGAGTTGCAGGCGCCGCAGTTCATCTCGAAGCACTCCGGCGGCCAGTCGGGCCTCGCCGGCGCGCTGACCATGGGGCTCGTCATCGGCATCGTGGCGGCGCCCTGCGTGGGGCCGTTCGTCATCTCGCTGATCGCGCTCGTGAGCAGCCTCCAGTCCCCCTTCCTCGGCTTCCTGATGTTCTTCGTCCTGGCCCTCGGCCTGGGACTGCCGTACCTCTTCCTCGGCATCTTCTCCTCGAGCGTCTCGGCGATCCCCCGCTCGGGGATGTGGATGATCCAGGTGAAGAAAGCGATGGGCTTCATCCTCATCGCCATGGCCTTCTACTTCGTGAGGCCGCTCATCGGCGACGTCGCCTTCCAGTACGGCGTCGCGGCCAGCCTGCTCGTCGGGGCGGCCTTCCTCTTTTTCTTCTCCCGCTCGCAGGGGGCGCCGGTGTGGCGGATCGCCATCGCCATCCTGCTGCTCGTCGGCGGCGTCGCCTTCGCCATCCCGCGCAAGCACGCGACCGCGGTGACCTGGACGAAGTACGACGAGGCGGCGCTCGCCTCCGCCAAGGCGTCCGGCAAGCCGGTGGTGATCGACTTCTACGCCGACTGGTGCCTGCCCTGTAAGGAGCTCGACCACAAGACCTTCACCGACCCGCGGGTGGTGGGGGAGCTCGACCGCTACGTGCGCCTCAAGGCCGACCTCACGTCCGCCGAGGATGCGATGACGCAGAAGCTGACGAAGCAGTACGCGATTCTGGGCGTGCCGACCATCGTCTTCATCGACAGTCAGGGCAACGAGTCGCAGCCGGCGCGCCTGACCGGCTTCGAGCCGCCGGATGCGTTCTTGCAGCGCGCGAAGCAGGTGAAATGATGGCAGCCCTGACGACCAAACAGCGCGCCTACCTCCGCGGCCTGGCCCACGCGCTCTCGCCGATTGTCCGCGTCGGCAAGGCCGGCGTGACCGAGTCGGTGCTGGCCGAGACCCGCAAGTCCCTCGACTCGCACGAGCTGATCAAGGTGCGGATCGAGGTCGACGAAGGCGCCGAGCGCCGCCAGCTCGCCGACCGCCTCGCCGCCGAAACTGACTCCCACCTCGCCGGCACCATCGGCAAGATCGCGATCCTGTATCGCGAGCGCGACGAAGAGCCCGAGATCAAGCTCCCGCGCTGAACGCGGTCTTGTGGAGCGGCGGGCTTTAGCCCGCCGACGCGATCACGAGGAACCCGGCGGGCTGAAGCCCGCCGCTCCACAGGCGACGCGAGGAGCACGAGCGCCTCGCTACCGCTTCGGCGACCCGCCCGCCGGCCCCGCCGGCGCTCCCGGCACCATCGACGCTGCCACCACACCTGCCGGTGCGGGGGGCGGGGTCGGCGGCTTGGGGGCGTTGGGGTCGGGGAGGCGGAAGACCCAGGAGGCTTCGACGCGCTTGCCGGTCTTGAGGTCCGTGGCCCAGACCACCGCGCGGTGGTACTTGGACTTCAGCGTCGCGATCGCGTCCTGGAGCTTGAGCGTCACCTCGCCGCTGCGGGCGTCGTAGGAGTAGGGGACGGTCGAGCCGAGGCTGAGGAGGGCCATGCCGACCGACTTCGGGTCGAGGCTCTGGAAGTTGGGGATCTTCGCGGAGATCGTCCGGGCGCGCGCGTCGACCGCGCCGGGCTTCGGCGTGACCTCGGCGATCTGCATCGGCTGCGTGCCGAGGTACTTGCGGAAGGCGGCGAAGTCCATCTTGTCGTCGATGACGAAGCGCTTCATCCGGAGCGGGTCGCTGCCCTTCTTCACCGGGCCGAAGTCGCAGGTGAGCGCGGCCGTGTAGCCGGCCTTCCCCGCGGCGGCGGCGACGCGGTCATCGTAGTCGCCGTAGGGGTAGGCGAGGAACTGCACCTTCTTGCCCGCTTCCTTCTCCAGGATGCGCTTCGACTCGGCCAGCTCCTTGTGGAGCCAGGCGGCGTACTGCTCGTCGCTCATCGAGCGGTGGCGGCGCTTGGTGAGGAAGGGGTGGGTGAGGGCGTGGCTCTGGATGTCGACCCCCGCGTTGGACATCTCGCGGATCTGCTCCCAGGTCAGCGCGTTGGAGGTCTTGCCGATGATGTTCGGATAAATGAATACCGTGAACGGAAATTTGCGCTTCTGCAGCTCCGGAAACGCCTCGGTGTACGTGCTCCGCCAGCCGTCGTCGATGGTGATGACGACCGCGTTCTTCGGCAGCGAGGCGCGCTTGCCGGTCACGAACTCATAGACGTGGCGCAGCGGGACGACGTTGTAGCCGGTCATCTCCAGGTAGCGGAGCTGCTGCCGGAACGTCTCCCGGTCGATGTGCATCCGCGGTGCGGCGGGCGCCTCGACGATGTGGTAGCAGAGCACCGTGGCCGTGGGGGGCTCCTCGGCGACCCGGCGCGGGGCAGCGGTGGCGACGATGGAGACGAGGAGAAGGATCGAAACCGGTAACGCGCGCCGCGCGATCATGGTGCTCCGTTCTTTGAAAAAGAGGTCGATGTCAGTTCGCGCCACTGCAACAACAATGCCCCGGATTTGCTGTGGGTTGGACCGCCGCTCATTGTAGCCGCCATCGGGGGGAATCCCCTGCCTGAATTGACGGTTCCCGCCGCCTGAATTAGAGTCACCCCTCTTCTTTACGGAGGCAGTTCCCTTCATGGATCGTCAACATCGGCATGACCTCAGGCACGACAAGTTTGTCGACGAGATCGGCGTACTGTCGTCGAAGGCCCGCGCCAACCAGCGCCTGCTCCTCACGATCGCGGGCGCCGCAGTCGCTCTCGCCGTGATTCTCTACGGCATTTATTTCTACCGCAGCAACCGCGAACGGAACGCCCAGGAGGCGCTCGCCACCGCCATCGAGACGTTCGACGCCCCCATCGGCGACGCGCCGGCCGGCCAGCCGGCCCCGCCGGGACCCCGCTTCAAGACCGAGCAGGAGCGCGCCACCGCCGCCGAGAAGCAGTTCAAGGACGTGCAGGCGAAGTTCTCCGGCAGCGACGCCCACGACGTGGCCGGTCTCTACCTGGCCCGCCTGGCGATGAACCGCGGCGACGTGGCCACGGCGCGCAAGGCGCTCGAGGAGTTCGTCGACGACCACGAGGACCACATCCTCGTCGGTACCGCCCGCTACAGTCTTTATCAGCTCCGCCTCGAGAACGGTGAGGCGGCGCAGGTCGCGACCGAGCTGCAGGGCGAGCTGTCGAAGACCGACGCCGCGCTGCCGCCCGACGCCATGCTCGCGCTGATCGCCCAGGCCTACGACGCCCAGGGCAACCGCGACAAGTCGCTCGAAGCCTACCGCCGCATCGCCACCGAGTACCCCGAGTCCCCCTACGCGCTCGAGGCGCAGCGGCGGATCGGGACCGCGTAACCTGTTGCGCGTTGCGCGTGGCGAGTTGCCCGGGCAGGATCGTTCAAGCGAAAAAGCCCGCGGAACGCGCTACACGCAACCCGCAACGACATGCGCGTCCTCTCCCTGATCGTCCTCGCCTTCTGGCTCCTCACGCTGGTGAGGACGATCCTGAACCTTCTCCTCGTGCCCCGCCTCCGCCCGCGCATGCCGCGGCGGACGCCGCTCGTCTCGGTGATCATCCCGGCCCGCGACGAGGAGCGGACGATCGAGCGGACCGCCCGCGCCATGCTGGCGCAGACCTATCCGGCGCTCGAGGTGATCGTCGTCAACGACCGCTCGACCGACGCCACGGGCGCCATCCTCGCGGCGATCGACGACCCGCGGCTGATCGTGCTGGAAGGGCGGGAGCCGCCTCCCGGCTGGCTTGGGAAGCCGCACGCCCTGCACCTCGGCGCCCAGCGGGCCGGCGGTGAGCTGCTCCTCTTCGTCGACGCCGACGTCATCTACGCCCCCGAGGCGGTCGCTGCCGCCGTGGCGCGCCTGGAGGACAGCGGCGCGGCGATGCTCTCCCTCCTGCCGCACTTCGAGCTGCGCGGCTTCTGGGAGCACGTCGCGATCGTGAACCTCGTCGTCGTCGCCTTCACCATGCTCCCGCTCTGGGCGACGAACCGCACCCGCATCGCCGTCTTCGGCGTCGGCGGCGGCCCCGGCAACCTCGTCCGCCGGGAGGACTACGACGCCGTCGGCGGACACGAGGCGCTCCGAGACGCGGTCGTCGACGACGTCGGGCTGGCGCGGCTGATGCGCCGCGGCGGCCGGCGCACCGAGGCGGCGCTGGCGAACGACATGGTCTCGCTGCGGATGTATCACGGCCTGCGCGAGATCGTGGACGGCTTCACCAAGAACGCCTTCGCCGTCGTCAACCGCAGCTACCTGGTCATGCTCTTCGTCTTCCTCTTCGGCGGGGTCGTGCAACTGCTGCCGTACGTCCTGGCCGTGACCGGCGACCTCATCGGCCTCGTGACGGTCGGGCTGATCGCCGTGTCGCGCCTCATCCTCTTCGCCGCGCTCCGCTACCGGGTCGACAACGCCCTCCTCGGCCACCTTCCGATGCAGCTCATCTGGTTCTGGATCTTCGCCCGATCGGTGTGGGTGACGGGGGTGCGGCGGCAACTGCTCTGGCGCGGCCGCAGCTACGACGCCCGCCGGACGAAGTTCTGACGCGGCCCGGCCGGATTCAGCCGGGGGAATGTGATAGCTTTCTCTTCGTTTTAGCCGTATTGCCTATGTCCACCCCCGCCGCAGAGCGTTACGCGCAGATCCTCGATCAACTCATCAGCACCTTCGACCTCAGCCATGACTTCGGGCGCAAAGGTGCGTACGAGGCGGCGCTGGAGTACGCGCGTCAGAACCTGCTCGACGATCCGCAGTGCAACGAGTTCCTCCTGGCCGCCGCCAAGCGCCTCGGCTTCGCCGCGATCACCCGCGACTCGCTGGAGGCGCGGATCAAGCTGCCGAAGGAAGCCTGGCTCGACGTCTGGATCTCCGACGAGGACGACGAGGTCGCCCTGACCGGCACGCGGGAGGGCATCCAGTACATGATCGACCTCCTCACGCAGCTCCGCGACTCGTCCGATCCGGAGCAGCACATCCATCTCGACCGCGGCGCGCTGCCGATGACCGAGAACTCCGCGAACCTCGTCCTCTTCAAGGAAGAGGAGAGCTGGTTCACCGGCGTGGCCGGCGAGGGGCTGCAGGAGTACCCGCAGCGCGACCTCGAGCCGAAGTCGATCTACGCGATCCAGTTCATCCACTACCCGCCGGACGACCTCCCGATCAGCGCGCACAAGCTCTACCGCGTGCTGAAGGTGGAAGCCGACCACGGCTCGCCGGCCAGCATCAAGGAGTTCGCGGACGGGCTCGAGAGCCGCTACTACCGCTTCTCCTTCATCGCCGACAACGACGAGCGCTTCACCTACACCTTCCACCTCGACGACCCCGCCGTGAACTACTTCACGCACCGGGAGATCCTGTCGCTGGCGATGAGGTCGGTTTAGGCCGCCCGCGATAAACTCCGCGGCGACATGACCGTTCGCCAGATCACCATCCTCGGCACCGGCACGATGGGCCGTGGCATCGCCTATCTCTCCGCCCTGGCCGGGTACGACACCGTCCTCTTCGACGTCGAACAGAGCGCGCTCGACGCGGCGCAGGCGGCGGTCGACTCGATCCTGCGCAAGGGGGTCGAGAAGGGGAAGGTGGAGGAACGGGCGGCGGCCGATGCGATCGCGCGGCTGCACCTCGTCCCGGAGCTCGAGCCGGCCGTCAGCGGCGCCGACCTCCTCATCGAGGCGGTTCCGGAGAGCTACGAGCTCAAGACGGAGCTCTTCGGACAGGCGGACCTCTTCTGCGGCCCCGACACCATCCTAGCCTCGAACACGTCGTCGATCTCCATCAGCCGCCTCGCCGACAACGTCGAGCGGCGCGACCGCTTCATCGGCATGCACTTCTTCAATCCGCCGCACGTCATGAAGCTGATCGAGATCGTGCGCGGCGAGCGCACCTCGGACGCCACGGTCGACCAGGTGCGCGAGATCGCGGAGAAGATGGGGAAGACCGCCATCGTGGTCCGCGACAGCCCCGGCTTCGCCACCTCGCGCCTCGGCGTGGCCATCGGCCTCGAGGCGATCCGGATGCTGGAAGAGGGCGTCGCCTCCGCCGAGGACATCGACCGGGCCATGGAGCTCGGCTACAACCATCCCATGGGACCGCTCCGCCTCACCGACCTGGTCGGGCTCGACGTCCGCCTCGGGATCGCCGAATACCTCGCCTCGACGCTCGGCCCCCGCTTCGAGCCGCCGCAACTCCTGCGCGACCTCGTCGCCGCCGGGAAGCTCGGCAAGAAGACGGGACAGGGCTTCTATTCGTGGTGAGGCGGCTCGCGCTCGGATGAAGCCACCGGCGGCCAGTGACTCCGAGGCGTACGGCGCGTTCGCCTACGCCTACGATCGCGCCCTCGGCGAGCGCTTCTTCCGCGCCGCGCGCCGCATGCTCGACGACGTGCTGGGGCAGTATCCGACGCCGAAGCGCACCCACCTCGACCTCGCCTGCGGCACCGGGATGGTGGTCGACTACTTCCGCACGCGCGGCTGGCGCTCGACCGGCGTCGACGCCTCGGTGTCGATGCTGGAGATGGCCCGCGCCCGCTCGCGGCGGGTCGTCGCCGGCGACTTCCGCGCGCTGCCGCTGCGCGGCCGTTTCGCGCGCATCACCTGTCTCTATGACAGCCTCAATCACCTGCTCGACGCGAACGACCTCACCGCCGCCTTCCGCTCCGTACGCGCGGTCATGGAGCACGACTCGCTGTTTCTGTTCGACATGAACCATCCGGAGATCTACCCCGAGGTGTGGGGCATCTCCGATCCCTTCGTGGCGAAGGGGAAGGACTACCACCTCGAGATCGCCACCACCTACCGCTCGCGCGAGAAGATCGGGCGGGCGATGGTCACCGGGTGGGCGGAGCTCGGCGGGAAGCGGGTGGAGATCCGCGAGCAGCACCGCCAGCGCGCCTACAGCGAGCGGGAGATCACGAAGGCGCTCGCCGCCGCGCAGCTCGCGCCGGTCGACGTCATCGACTTCGACCCTTACGGCGAAGCGGACGCGGTCGAGGCGCAGACGGTGAAGCTCTTCTTCGTCGTGCGCCCGACCTGATCGCCGCTACCGCGCGCCGTCCCGCACCGCCAGCACCTCGGAGGCCTTGATCCTGCCGCCGGCGACGATCGCGGGGCCGAACGAGATCGTCTCCATCCCCAGCCTCGCCCGCGTCTCGTTGAGCGCCGTGCGCAGCGCGTTGACGTGCGACGCGCGGATGATCTTCTGCGTCTCGAAGCCCGCCTCGAAGTTGAACGGCGACTGCCCCGCCTCCTGGCGGAGGAGGTTCACCGCGGCGCGCAGCTCCTTGAAGTGCGCGTGGCGCACGGTCATCCCCGCGGCGAGCGGGTCGTCGGTGAAGCGGAGCGCCGTGTCCATGTTCGAGTTGATCGGCGAGCCGCTGGTGAGCTGACCGTCGAGGCGGTACTCGTACGTCACGCCGACGGCGGCGGCGAGATCGAGGCCGTTGGCGCGGCTCCAACTGCTCAGCCAGAGCCAGTCGGCCGAGCCGTACACGCGCCGGTAGAGCTTCAGCGAGTCGGGGTTGATGTCCGGCCAGAGCGAGTAGCCGATGTGGATCGCGCCGGGGATGCCGCGCGCCTCGATGGCCAGCGGGAAATTCGGCGTGACCTGCAGCGTCAGGTCGACGAAGACGGACTCGAAGTTGGCGTTGCCGCCGTACGTCGCGCGCACCTTGTGGACGCCGCGCGGGAAGGTCGCGTTGATCGTGGCGACGCCGTTCGCCAGCGTCGCGCTTCCGCGGACGGTGCCGTTCTCGGTGAGCGTGACGGTGCCGGCCGGCGGCGCCGCACCCGCGGGTCCGGCGAGCGTGAACTGCAGCGCGTGGGCGGTGCCGGCGCGAACGGTGAGCGCGCCGCTGGAGGCGATCGACGGCGTTGCCTTCGCGGTCGTGAACGAGAGCACCGCCTCCGCCCCCGGCGAGAAGCTGTTGCCCTCGTAGAAGACGTTCAGCGTGTGCGGTCCCGCGTTCAGCACCAGCTTCAGGGGATTGTGGCCGGTGTAGAAGAGCTGGTGAACGCCGTCGACTTCGACGTCGACGAACACCTCGACGCCGTCGTTGAGGCGGATCTCGACCGGCCAGGGTGTGCCGTGCACCGGCTGGCCCTCCGTGAGGAGCTCCAGCGTGTTCCGGTCGTTCGTCACCGTCTGGGTGAAGGGCTCCGACGTCGCCGCGGCGACGGCCGCGTTGCCGCTGAACTCCGCCGTCAGGACGTGCTCCCCGACCGCGAGCCCGGGGACGCTGAGCGGCCCCGCCTTCCCGGCGGCATCGACGTCCACGACGCCGAGCACGGTCGTCCCCTTGCGGAACGTCACGGTGCCGCGGTTTTGGGGCGGGACGGTCGGGAAGCCGACGATCGCCGCGCGCAGCACCGCCGGATCTCCTGCCGAAATGAGCTCTGCGCGCGTCCAGCCCAGCACCTGCGGGGTGCAGGAGAGGGTGAACGTCCGCAGCGATCCGAACGGCGCGGAGGCGACGTTCAGTACGCCGTCGCCGTCGAAGTCGCCGACCGCGAAGCCCATCGCTCCGGCGCCGTCGGTAAAGCTCGGCGTGAGGAAGGTGCCGTCGCCGGCGCTGATCCAGGTGACGAGCCAGTGCCCGTTCGGCGTCGTGCCGAGCAGGTCCTCCTTGCCGTCGCCGGAGACGTCCCGCAGCTCCACGCCGGCGCCCCACGCGAGGGCGTTCGGCTTGTGCAGCGAGAACGGCGTCGAGGTGAACTGGCGCGTGCCGGAGGGGCGGAAGAGGGTGATGTTCGTGTCTTCCCAGTCGGCGACGGCGAGCTCCGCCTTCCCGTCGCCGTTCACGTCGCCCGCGTCGACGCGCTGTGGCTGCGTTCCCGGCGTCAGGTTGAGGGGCGCCGTGAACGTCGCGCCGGCGTTCCGGAAGAAGACCTGGATCCGCATCGGATTCCAGGAGTTGACGGCCACGTCGACGCGGCCGTCGCCGTCGAAGTCACCGGCGGCGACGTCGATCACCTGCGACGTGATGGCGGTCCGGGCGCGCTCCACGAACGCGCCATTGACGTTGTCGTAGTACACGAGGGCGCTGCCGCCGGTCACCAGCTCGAGCGCCGGGTCGGCGTCGAAGTTCCCGAAGTCGAGCGCGCGCACGTTGTCGCCGCTGCCGAGGTACGTGCGGTCGGTGCTGAACCCGGAGCCGGTGCCGGGGAAGATCTCGACCGTCGACCCGTTGGCCGCCAGCAGCTCGGGATGCCCGTCGCCGTCGACGTCGCCCGCGGCGTAGTTGAAGTAAACGCCCTCCGCGAGGTGCACCTTCTCCTGGAACGTCCCGTCGCCGTTGCTGCGCCGGGTGTAGAGGTGGCGCTTGGAAGTGGCGTCGTCCTCGAAGGTGACGAGATCGTCGTCGCCGTCGCCGTTGAAGTCGACTGCACGGATGTCGTAGACGGGCACGTCGGCGGAGGCCGACGCCTGCTCGACCCACCGCACCGAGGGGCAGTCGGCGGACAGAGGGGCAGCGATCGCGAGCACCGCGAGGAGGGCCAGAGTCTTCATGAGGACGCGGAGTTACTGGCCGAGAACGGCTTTCTTGAAGTCGGCGCCGGGGCCCGGCTTGGGTCCGATCCAGGTGTTGAGGATCGCGTCCGCGACGGCCTTGCCGCCGAGGGTGCCCTTGCTCTTGCCCGCCACCTCGACCGTCGTGCCGATGCCGGGCACGTACGTCATCGAGATCTTCTGCCCTTCCTTCATGTCTTCCATCCAGGAGGAGAGCGTCTTGAACGCGGTCTTCACTTCAGGCGAGGCGTTCGGCGTGTTGTCCTTCAGCCCGTCCGTCCAGGCCTCGGCGATCTTGCCCTTGTCGACGTCCATGAGGAAGTGCATGACCATCCGGCGCGGCGCGTCCGCGGCCAGGATCGACGTGGCGTTGCCCTGCTTCGCAGTCAGGTAGAGCGCGCCGGTGTACACCTTGAACATCAGCTTCTTCCGCAGCCCCGCACCGTTGAGCACGAGGTTCTGGTTGTTGACGCTGGCCTGATCGTCGATCTTGACGCCCGCCACCGTGGCGGCGTCCACGTTCACCACCGCCAGCGCGAGCGCCGCGGCTAGAATGAATCTACGCATTGATTTCCTCCGTAAGGACCTTGGATGCGGATTGTAACCCCGGACGACGCGACGGAAATCCACGGCTCGCCGGACCGCGCTCCCGCGGCGCACGGTGAGGTGCGCTTCACTCCCGGGGCGGTCGTCGCGAACCGCTACCGCATCGTGGCGCTCATCGGCGGCGGCGGGATGGGGGAGGTCTACCGCGCCGATGACCTCAAGCTCCGGCAGCGCGTCGCGCTGAAGTACGTCCCGCTGCGCGACGCGATGAGCCTCGACCGCCTCTTCAACGAGGTGCGCGTCGGCCGGCAGATCACCCACCCGAACGTCTGCCGCCTTCACGACGTCGTGGAGGTCGACGGCCACCACTTCATCACGATGGAGTTCGTCGACGGCGAAGACCTCGCCTCGCTGCTCCGGCGCATCGGGCGCCTCCCGGCCGACAAGGCGCTCGCGCTCACGCGCGACATCTGCGCCGGCCTCGCCGCCGCGCACGACCGCGGCTTCGTGCACCGCGACCTCAAGCCGGCCAACATCATGATCGACGGCCGCGGCAGCGCGCGCATCACCGACTTCGGCCTCACCGCGCTGGCGGGAGAGGGCACGCGCGAGTTCGCCGGTACGCCGGCCTACATGGCCCCCGAGCAGCTCGACGCCCGCGGCGCCACGATCCGCAGCGACATCTACGCCCTCGGCCTGGTGCTCTTCGAGATGTACACCGGCCGCCGCGTCTTCGACGCGCAGAGCGTCACCGAGCTGCGCGCGCAGCACGCCCTCACCAAGACCCGCCCCGCGTCGCTCGTGCGCGAGCTCGACCCCGCCGTCGAGCGGGTGATCCTCCGCTGTCTCGAGGAAGATCCCGCCGCGCGGCCGGCGTCGGTGCAGGAGATCCTCGCCGCATTGCCCGGCGGCGATCCGCTGCAGGCGGCCGTCGCGGCGGGCGAGACGCCGTCACCGGAGATGGTCGCCGCCGCGTCGAGAAGCGGCGAGCTGCCCGCCGCGCGCGCCTGGACGCTGCTCGCCATTACGCTGCTGCTCATCGCGCTGATGGTGCCGGGCCGTTTCCGCAAGAGCATCCTCGGTCACGTCGGCGAGGTGAAGTCGCCGGTGGCGCTCGACGACCGCGCCCGCAGCATCATCGAGGAGCTGGGGTGGGAGCGGGGCGCACACTCGGCCGGCTTCTTCATCTCCAATCGCGCGAACATCGCCGAGGCGCTGAAGAAGGGGCGTGCGCTCGGCCCGGGCGACGTGCCGTATCTCTACCGCGACGCGCCGGCGCCGATCGTCCCGGCGAATCCGTACGGGTGGGTGCGCCGCACCGATCCGGCCATGGTCGTGCCGGGGATGACGGCGGTGCTGCTCGACGCGCGGGGAAGCCTGCGCGAGCTGCGGCGCGTGCCGCCGGAGCGGATCGCGGAGCGCGCCGCAACGACCGACTGGAGCGTCCCGTTCCGCGCGGCGGGGCTCGACCTGCGCCAGTTCCGCGACACCGCGCCGCGCCTCAACGCTCCCGTCGGCTCCGACGCCCGCCGCGCCTGGGTCCGCGAGTCCGACGGACTGCGCGTCGAGGCGGCGACGGCGGCCGGGCTGCCGGTCTGGTTCATCGTGGCCGAGCAGTCGACGTCGCCGATGACCGATCCCAGTACGATCCTGACGATCACCAACCTGCTCGCCTTCGTGCTGATGGCGGTGCTGGTGGTGGCGCTCTTCGTCGCCCGACGCAACGTGGTGCGCGGCCGGGCCGACCTCCGCGGCGCGCAGCGCATCGCCCTCTTCGCCATGCTCGCCGAGCTCGCGGCCTCGCTGCTCATCGCGCGGCACAACGCCCTGCCGGCGGAGGAGTGGGTGATGATCACCCATCTCATCGCGTACGCGCTCTACTACGGCCTCGTCTCGTGGGTCTGCTACCTGGCCGTGGAGCCGTACGTGCGGCGGCAGTGGCCCTCGATGCTGGTCGGCTGGACGCGGCTGGTCGCCGGACGCTTCCGCGACCCGCTGGTCGGCACCGAGCTGCTCATCGGCCTTCTCGCCGGCGCCGCCGGCACCGCGGCCAACGTGTACGGCGTGCTGCTGCTGGCGCGGTTCACCCCCGTCGCGCCGTACAACCCGCTGTTCTGGCCGTCGATCCGCGCGCCGCTCGGTGCGGGACACGCCGTGCTGCACGCCTCGGCGACGGCGCTGACGTACACCCTCGGCGTCGTGACCATGCTCGTGCTGACGCGCCGGCTGCTGCGGAACGACCGCGCCGCCTGGATCGTGTCGGGCGTGGTGATCGGTGCGGCCGCCGCCGACGCGCCTCCCTGGGCGGTCATCGAATCCGTCACCACCACCGTCGCCGTGCTGGTCGCGATCCGCCTCGGCGGCATCCTCGCCGGCACCACCGCCTTCGCGCTCTACTACATCAGCTCCTGGACGCCGTTCACCTGGGATCCCCAGGCCTGGTACTTCGGAAGGACGGTGTTCGCGCTGCTCGTTCTGAGCGCCGCGGCGGTGTACGCCTTCCGCGTCTCACTCGGGAACAGGCCGGCGCTGGCGTTTCAGCCGCTCGCCGACTGACGCCGTTACCGCAGCGCGGCGCGCAGTTGCTGGATGTCGGTGGCGCGGATCTTCGAGACCTTGGGCGCGATCGCGGAGAACGCCGCCGCCTGCAGCCCCGCCGCCGCGCGCGCCTGGTTGATCGCGTTGCGGAGCGTCACGACGTCGGCTGCGAGGATCGTCCGGCCGGCGGCGGCATTCGGGAGCGAGACCGGCGCGAGGCCGAACGCGGCGCGGTACTGGTTCGTCGCCGTCACGAGCTGCGTCATGTGCAGCGCCTTGATCCGCGTGCCGGGTGCGAGCGGCTCGTCGGTGAACGTGGTCAGCAGCGCCGCGTCGTTGTTGCTCGTGGCGACGACGTTGCCGCTCGCGTCGAGATGCTGCGCGCGGAAGGCGTAGAGCGTGCCCTGCGCCGGATTCGGCACCACGTACGTCCCGCCCGACTGACCCGACGTCTGCTGCACGACGCTCCACGCCGAGCCGTTCCACTGCTGCAGTTGCAGCGTCTGCGTGGCGGTGGTGCTCGTCCAGGTCACCGTCACCGAGGCGCTGCCGGTGGCGACGTCGAGCTGGAGCGGTCCCGCCGGAGGGGGCGCCGCCGGCGTCGTCACCTCGGACACGTTCGACGGCAGCGACTCGCCCGCCGTGTTGAACGCCCGCACGCGGTAGCGGTAGACGGTCGACGCGGCGAGGCCGGTGTTCGAGAACGTGGTGCCGGTCGTCTCGCCGATCGGGGCGAAGCCGGTGCAGCCGGCGCCGGCGCAACGCTCGATTCGGAAGCCGGTCTCGTTCGCCGAGGCCGCGCTCCAGGCGAGATCGACACGCGTCGAGGAGACCGGCGTCGCGATCAGCTCGACCGGCGCCGCGGGGGCCGCCGCCGGCGTCGTCGCCGTGACGACGTTCGACAGCGCGTTCCCGCCCGCGTTGTAGGCCACGACTCGATAGCGATACGTCGTCTTCTCCACCAGGTCGCGGTTCGAGAAGGTCGTGGAGGTGGTCTTGGCGATCTGTCCGAAGTTGGTGCAGCCGGCGCCGGTGCAGCGCTGGACGAAGAAGGCGACCTCGTTGTCTGAGTTGTCGGTCCAGGAGAGGTCGACGCGCGTCGCCGAGACCACCGTCGCGGTGAGTCCGGTCGGCGCCGCCGGCGGCGTCATCCTCGTGGAGTCCTCGGCGATGTTCGACGCCGCGCCGCTCGCGCCGAGGATACGGAACCGGTACAGCGTCGCCTCGGCCAGGCCGCTGTCGACGAACGTCGTGCCGCTCGTTTCGCCGATCTGCGCGAAGTTGGTGCAGCCGCTGCCGGTGCAGCGCTCGATCCGGAACGGCGCGTCGCTGCCGGTCCACGAGAGCTCGATCTCGGACGTCGAGATCGCGGAGGCAGTGAGCTCGGCCGGCGGCGCGGCAGGGAGCGTCGTCGCCTCCACGGCCTCGGACGCCGACCCGCCGGCGGCCACGCGGTACCGGTAGAGGGTGTCGGGGGTGAGGCCGGTGTCGCTGTAGTTGGTGGAGCTGGTCTCCGCGACCTCGACGAAGTTCGTGCACCCGCTGCCGGTGCAGCGCTCGACCGAGAAGGAGCTCTCGCCGCTGGTCCAGGTGAGGTCGATCTGCGTCGGAGACACCGCGGTCGCCGTCAACTCCGCCGCCACCGGCAACGTCGTCGCCTCCGCGATGTTGGAGGCGGAGCCGCCCGCGAGCACGCGATAGCGATAGAGCGTGGACGCCGTCAGGCCGCTGTCGCTGAACGTCGTCCCGCTGGCATCCGCGACTTTCCCAAAGTCGGTGCAGCCATCGCCGGTGCAGCGCTCGACGACGAACGCCGTCTCGCCGCTGGTCCAGGAGAGGTCGATCCGCGTCGCCGACGCCGCCGTGGCCGTGAGACCGATCGGCGCCGGCGGGTACGTCGTCGCCTCGGCGATGTTCGAGGCGGAGCCACCCGCCAGCACGCGATAGCGATACGACGTTGACGCCGTCAGCCCGCTATCACTGAAGCTCTTCGCGGTCGTGTCGCCGAGTGCCACGAAGTTCGTGCAGCCCGTACCGGTGCAGCGCTCGACGGTGAACGACGACGCGCTGCCGCTCCACGAGAGGTTGATCTGTGACGAGGAGGTGGCGGTCGCGGTGAGCCCCGTCGGGGCCGGCGGGAACGTCGTCGCCTCGGCGATGTTCGAGGCGGAGCCGCCGGCGAAGACGCGGTAGCGATAGAGCGTGGATGCCGTCAGCCCGCTGTCGCTGTACGACGGCGAGCTTGCGGTCGCGATCGGCGCAAAGTTCGTGCAGCCGCTCCCCGCGCAACGCTCCACGCGGAACGACGTGTGGCTGCTCGTCCACGACAGGTCGATCTGCGACGAGGAGGTGGCGGTCGCGGTGAGCCCCGTTGGCGCCGGCGGGAACGTCGTCGCCTCGGCGATGTTCGAAGCGGAGCCGCCCGCCAGCACGCGATAGCGGTACAAGGTGGACGCCGTCAGCCCGGTATCGCTGAAGCTCTTCGCGCTCGTGTCGTCGAGCGCCACGAAGTTCGTGCATCCGGTGCCCGTGCAGCGCTCGATTGTGAACGACGACGCGGTCCCGCTCCACGACAAATTGATCTGCGACGACGAAGTCGCCGTCGCGGTGAGCCCCGTCGGCGCGGGCGGGAACGTCGTCGCCTCGGTGATGTTCGAGGCGGAGCCGCCGGCGAGCACCCGGTAGCGATACAAGGTGGACGCCGTCAGCCCGGTATCGCTGAAGCTCTTGGCACTCGTGTCGTCGAGCGCCACGAAGTTCGTGCATCCGGCGCCCGTGCAGCGCTCGACCGTGAACGACGACGCGCTGCCGCTCCACGACAAATTGATCTGCGACGACGAAGTCGCGGTGGCGGTGAGCCCCGTCGGCGCCGGCGGGAACGTCGTCGCCTCGGCCACGTTCGAGACGGAGCCGCCGGCGAAGACTCGGTAGCGATAGAGCGTGGATGCCGTCAGCCCGCTGTCGCTGTATGACGGCGAAGCGGTCGTCGCAATCTGCGCAAAGTTGGTGCAGCCGCTCCCCGCGCAACGCTCCACGCGGAACGACGTGTAGTTGCTCGTCCAGGTGAGATTGACCTGCGACGAAGAAGTGGCGGTGGCGGTGAGCCCCGTCGGCGCCGGCGGGAACGTCGTCGCCTCGGCCACGTTCGAAACGGAGCCACCGGCGAAGACGCGGTAGCGGTACAGGGTCGACGCTGTCAGGCCGCTGTCGCTGTACGACGGCGAGGCGGTGGTCGCAACCTGCGCAAAGTTGGTGCAGCCGCTCCCGCCGCAACGCTCCACGCGGAACGACGTGTGGCTGCTCGTCCACGAGAGGTTGACCTGCGACGAGGAAGTGGCGGTCGCGGTGAGCCCCGTCGGAGCCGGCGGGAACGTCGTCGCCTCGGCGACGTTCGAAACCGAGCCGCCGGCGAACACGCGATAGCGGTACAGGGTCGACGCCGTCAGGCCGCTGTTGCTGAACGTCGTCGACCCGGTCTGCGCGATCTCCGTAAAGTTCGTACAGGCGGCGCC
>DASWNW010000080.1:0-70273 GCA_036399015.1 Thermoanaerobaculia bacterium
GAAATTCTTCATTCGCCTCTCACCCTCCCCCCCTCCAGCACCACCCCCCCATCCGCCAAGCGAGCTCCTCTCTCCAACTGATGCGTCGCCAGCATCACCGTCGCCCCTCTCGCCTTCAGCCCCGCAATCACCCGGTCCACCATCTCGAATCCGGCGGGGTCGAGCGCGCCGTAGGGCTCGTCCAGGAGCACGACTTGCGGGTTCTGCAGCAGCACTCTTGCGAACGACAGGCGTTTGCGCATGCCGGCGGAGAACGTCGACACCGGGTCGTGGGCGCGGGGGGCGAGGCCGACTTCTTCCAGGATGGGTCCGATGCCGGTGCGGGCCATGCCGAGGTGGCCAGCGGTGACTTCCAGGTTCTCCTGGGCGGTCAGCGACTCGTAGAGGTAGTTCTGGTGGCTGAGCAGGGCGGTCAGGCGGCGGACGTCGGCGCGGTGGCGGACGACGTCGAAGCCGCCGACCGTCACCCTCCCCCGGTCGGGGCGGATGGCGGTGGCGAGGATGCGGAAGAGCGTCGACTTGCCGGCACCGTTGTGTCCGGAGACCATCATCACGCTCGCGGCGGGCACCTGAAACGTCACATCCGAGAGAGCCCACCGCCGGCCGTAGCGGCGGGCGAGGCCGTCGACCTCGATGGTGACTCCGCTCATGAACGGAACGGTATCATTGCCCGCCATGCGTAAGCTCGCCCCCCTCGTGCTGCTCCTCGGAATCGCCTGCACCACCACCACGCCCCCCTCCCCTACCTCCGCCAACGAACCGGCCCAGCCGGCCGGACCGTACGGCATGACCGTGGCCGAGGAGGCAACCATCCTCGCGCTCGAAGACCGTCGCGAGTACAACCCCGACGTCGTGGCGCAGTGGATCAAGCACGAGAACTCGCTCCACCGCCGCCGCATCGCCCTCGCCCTCGGCAGGATCGGGCCGCACGCCTTCGTCGACACCGACGCCGACGGCGAGATGGACGGCGGCGAGCGCCGCGCCGGAGTGGCCGAGCTCACCGCGCTGGCCGCCGACCCCGACCGCGGCGTCCGGGAGATGGCCGCGTTCGCCCTCGGCGAGATCGGCGACCTCGCCGGCGCCACCCCGCTCTTCACGCTCACCTCCGACCCGGACGCCGGCGTCGCCGGCGAGGCGGTGGAGGCCCTCTCGAAGCTCGGCGCCGATCCCCGCTTCGACCGCGAAGGTGGCCTCACCCGCTACCTCTGGATGACCAACGAGCAGTGGCCGGAAGGGCTGCGCGCGCGCGCCGTCCGGTTTCTCTTCCGCTTCACGCAGAAGGAGGCAGACGCCGCGGCCACCGCCGCCCTCGCCTCGACCTCGTCCGCCGTGCGGCAGGAAGGGGCGTACACGATGTCGCGGCGCGCCATCCCGGCCGCGCGCCCGCAGCTCGAGCTCCTCCTGAGCGACCCGACCGTCCTCACGCGGGCGTACGCCGCCGCGGCCCTCGGCCGGATCGCCGAGGCTGCCTCCGTACCGGTCCTCGTGACGGCCCTCGGCGACAGCCATCCGTGGGTGCGCACGAACGCGGCGGTCGCGCTCTCGCGGACGTACGAGAAGACGCGCGCCGCCGTGCAGGGGCGGTCGGAAGACCTGCCGCGCCTCCTCGCGACCGTCGAAGACGCCGATCCCGGCGTGCGGGCAGCCATCATCGACACCCTCGGCTACTACGCAACGGCGAACGAGGTCGCGCGCACGACGCTGCACAACCTCCTCCGGAACGGCAGCCAGTGGCAGCGGGAGCTCGCCGCCGGTGCGATCGCGAAGCAGTTCCCGCCCGACTCGCAGATGTTCCGCGATGCCGAGGCGCTGAACCAGCCGTGGGCGACGGTACGCATCCTCGAGTCGACGGCGGCCCTGCCGCACGGCGTCGAGCTCCGGCGGAGGTACGTCACCTCCACCAGCGCGCTGGTGCGGGCGGCGGCGCTCAACGCCATCCCCGACGAGCGGGTGAACGACGAGCTGGCGATCATCCGCGGCGCCCTCGGTGACACCGACCTGATCGTCCGTGCGACAGCGATCGACAAGTTCGGCAAGTCCTCGAACGTCGCCGACTCCGAAGGGTGGCTGACGGCGCTGCAGCAGGCGGAGACGCGCGAGCGGACGTCGGAGCTGAACGACGGGCGTATCGCGGCCATCACCGCGCTCGGCTCCAAGTACTGGCCGCGGCGGCCGGAGTTTCTCCGCGGCCTCGTCGCCGACAAGGACCCGGTCGTCCGGCGCGTGGCGGCGGACCTGCTGGTCGACAAGCTCTCCGCGAACCGGCCGCAGTACACGCCGCTGGCGGTGACGCGCACGCCGGCGGAGTACGAGGAGATCATCGCCTGGTCGCGGCAGCCGCACACGGCCACGATCCACATGACGCGCGGGAAGATCGAGCTGGCGCTGCTGCCGCTCGACGCGCCGATGACGACCTGGAACTTCGCGCAGCTCGCGCGGAGGAAGTACTTCGACAACACCTCCTTCATGCGCGTGGTGCCGAACTTCGTCATCCAGGGAGGGGACCCGCGCAACGACATGAACGGTGGGCCCGGCTACGCCATCCGCGACGAGATCAACCTGCAGAAGTACACCCGCGCCGCGGTCGGCATGGCGCTGTCGGGACCCGACACCGGCGGCTCGCAGTTCTTCATCACCCACTCCGCGCAGCCGCACCTCGACGGCGGCTACACGATCTTCGCCCGCGCCTACGACGGCGTGGTGAGCGTCGTCGACCAGACCGAGCGGGGCGACCGGGTCGAGACCATCACCATCGACGAGCGTCCGCCGGTGGGGACCGCCGAGATCTCCAAGGTGCCGAACGTCTCGCTGCCGCTGGTGGTCGGCCCGGTGACGGTCGAGCAGATCGTGCAGACCGTGCCGTCGTACGGGGAAGGCCGCGCCGCCTACCAGCCCGACATCACGGTCGTCGAAATGATGAAGTCGTACGTCCGCGCCGGCGACCGGGTCGAGGTCTACATGGGCACGTGGTGCGAGGACAGCGCGCGCGAGGTGCCGAAGTTCATGCGCATCAGCGACGACCTCAAGTCGCAGTACGGCGTCGAGCTGCCGGCGACGTTCGTGGCCGTCGACCGCTCCAAGCAGCAGCCGGCGAAGCTGCTCGAAGGAAAAAACCTCGCGAAGGTGGCCACGTTCATCTACTACCGCGGCGACCAGGAGCTGGGGCGGATCGAGGAGCGGCCCACTTCGCTCTTCGAGGACGACCTGCTCACCATCGCGGCGAAGCCATGAGCGTGCTGGTCGGCCGCCTGCTGCAGGTCGCGGGCATGATCATCCTGCCGATCGGCCTCGCGTACGGCCTGATCCACGGCGAGGTGCGCACCGAGGTGAAACTGCTGGCGGTGGGCGGATTCCTGTTCCTCCTCGGCTGGATCCTCTCGCGCAAGACCACCTGATGCGCTACACGGTCGTCCTCACCGCCGACTTTCCGGCGGTGGCCACGCAGATCCTCGCGCCGCACTTCGACGTCGTCGCGCACCCGACCGAACATGGCCGCACCGAGGACGACGTCATCACCATCCTCGCCGACGCCGACGCGGCGATCGTGCTGCTGCAGGACCCGATCACGCGGCGCGTGCTGGAGGCGAACCCGAACCTCCGCTGCGTCTCGAACTTCGCCGTCGGCTACAACAACATCGACGTCGACGCGGCGAGGGAGCTGGGGGTGACGGTGACGAACACGCCGGGCGTGCTCACCGAGGCGACGGCCGACCTGACCGTGGCACTCATCCTCGCCCTCACGCGGCGGATCGTGGAGGGGGACGAGGAGATCCGCACGCGGCGGCGCTGCGAGTGGGAGCCGCTCAAGCTCCTCGGCGCCTCGCTGCAGGGGAAGACGCTCGGCATCCTCGGCATGGGACGCATCGGCAGCGCGGTGGCGGCGCGGGCGCGCGCGTTCGGGATGGAGATCCTCGGCGTCCGCCGCGGCGACCCGCTCGACGCGCTGCTGGCGCAGAGCGACATTCTGTCGATTCACGCGCCGCTGTCGCGGGAGACACATCACGTGATCGATGCCGCCGCGCTGGCGCGCATGAAACGGGGGGCGTACCTGGTGAACACGTCGCGCGGCGCGCTGGTGGACGAGAGCGCACTCTGCGACGCGCTGGAGAGCGGACATCTCCGAGGGGCGGCGCTGGACGTGTACGAGCACGAGCCGGAGGTGGACCCGCGCCTGCTCAAGCTGAAGAACGTGGTGCTCGTGCCGCACATCGGCTCGGCGACCGAGGAGGCGCGGAACGCGATGGCGCGAATCGCGGCGACGAACGTGCTGCTCTTCCTGCGGGGGACCGAGCCCCTGCACCGGGTCGTTTGACCGGTCCTCTCTGGAGGGACGGGCTCTCAGCCCGTCCCAGGGCCCACGGCGCCGGGCTGAGAGCCCGGCGCTCCAGAGGGAGACCGTAGACACCGACAGGTGACCTGTTCGGGGGAACAGGTGAACTGTTCGAGTGAACAGGTGAACTGTTCGGGGGAACAGGTGAACTGTTCGAGTGAACAGGTGACCTGTTCGAGTGAACAGGTGAACTGTTCAGGGGAACAGGTGACCTGTTCGAACGTACTGGTGACCTGTTCGACGGCACAGGTGACCTGTTCGATCGAACAGGTGAACCGTTCGGTTCCACTGGTGAACTGTTCCGCCGAACCGGTGACCTGTCCGGCGTCACGGTACACTCCTACGCCCGAACGCCATGAGACTTCTTCGCGACAGCGCCGTTCTGGTCGTCATCGACGTGCAGGAGAAGCTGATGCCGGTCATCGACCGGCACAAGGAGGTGGCGCGCAACGTCGAACGGCTCGTGCGCGGCTGCCACGTCCTCGGCGTCCCGGCGATCCTTACCGAGCAGTACGTGAAAGGGCTCGGCCCCACCATCCCGGCGATCCGCACCGCGTTCGAGGAGACGGGCGGCTACCGCCCCTTCGAGAAGTCGTGCTTCTCGGCGCAGGGCTGCGAGCCGTTTGCGGCGCAGCTCGCAGCGCTGGAGCGGCGGCAGGTGCTGGTGGCGGGGGTCGAGGCGCACGTCTGCGTCTACCAGACCGTCCTCGACCTCATCGCGGCGGGATCGCGGGTGACGCTGATCGCGGACGCGGTCTCCTCCCGCACCGTCGAGAACAAGGAGATCGCCCTGCGGCGCCAGGTCGCGGAGGGGGCGAAGCTCAGTTCGACCGAGATGGCGCTCTTCGAATTGGCGGCGGTGTCAGGAACGGATGAATTCAAGGCGATCTCGAAGCTGATCAAGTAGTTGGCTCAAATACGGCCCGCAACTTGCTCTTCTGTTATTTGAAGTTCGAGCGGTGCGCGGGGCTGATGCGACTCGAGAAAAGAATCCTCATCGTCGACGACGACGACACCATTCGCGCGCTCGTCGTGACGGTCCTCCGCCGGCGCGGATTCCGGCTGGACACGGCGCGCAACGGCGTGGAAGCGATGGAGAAACTCATCGCCTGCCGGTACTCGCTGGTGATCCTCGACCTGATGATGCCGCGCATGAGCGGCTACGAGGTGCTGGACACGCTGAGCGCGACGCCGGAGGTGGTCCGGCCGCTGGTGCTCGTGCTCACGGCCGGCATCGAGCGGCGGCCGTTCGACCTGAGCTTCGTCGTCGGGACGATCCACAAGCCGTTCGACATCGAGCTGCTGGTCGACACCGTCAGCGGATGCCTCTCCGTGGCGGAGGCGCGGGAGCAGCTCGACACCTGTCCCGAGCCGAGCACGGTGACGGTCGCGCGGGCGTCACACGACGAACCGAACTGATGGTTCCCATGGCATGCCTTTTGAGATTTGGAAGGCAGCAGAGGGAATGAAATCCATGAGTGATGAACCGAGAGTGCTCATCGTCGAAAACAACGACGTACTCCGCACGATGCTCTTCACCATTCTTCGTCATCAACCCGTCGGCGTCGACACGGCCGCATCGGCCGAGGAGGCGCTGCGCAAGGTTGCCCAGTGCGACTACGCGCTGGCGCTGATCGACATGGACATGCCGGAGCGCGCCGGCGAGACCTTCCTTGCCGCCTTCAAAGACGAACGCCCCGGCGCGACGACGTTCGTGATCGCGGTGCGCGACCCGAAAAACGAGGCCTACCTCGATCCCAACATGGTTTCGGCGGTGCTCAACAAGCCGCTGGAAGTGGACATGCTGGCGGAGCTCGTCCGTGAATGCGCGCTCGCCGTACCGGCACCCGAGGACCCACTGCATTGTCCGCCGGCGGAAAGTGAGATCCGCGCGCGGATGGAGCGCGGGCCGTACCTGACCAATTGATCGACGTCATCGGCTGGGCGAGCTCCGTCGTCCTCGTGCTCACGATCGCGACGCAGATCGCCAAGCAGTGGCGCGACCACACCAGCGCCGGCGTGTCGACCTGGCTGTTCGTCGGCCAGCTCGCCGCGTCGGTCGGCTTCACGATCTACAGCCTGCTGGTGAAGAACTGGGTCTTCGCCGTGACCAACGGCGTGATGATCCTGAACGGCCTGCTCGGCTACGGCATTACGGTGCGGCACAAGCGCCGGCGTTCGGTAGACTCCCGCGGTGCCTGACCGCCGTACCGGACTGCTCTACATCGTCGTCGCCGCGCTCCTCTGGTCGACCGGGGGGATCGGCATCAAGGCCGTCGCCGACGCGCCGCTGAAGATCACCTTCTACCGCTCCATCTTCGCCGCGGTGACGCTGTTCCTGATCTTCCGCCGGAGCGTCCGGCTGCGATGGTCGCCGGCGTTCGTCGTGGCCATCATCAGCTACGGCGCCTGCCTCACCTCGTTCGTGACGGCCACCAAGTGGACCACGGCGGCGAACGCGATCTTCCTGCAGTACGCCGGGGTGATCTGGGTGCTGCTGCTCTCGCCGGTGGTGCTGCGCGAGCCGATGCGGCGGCGGGACGTCGTCGCGATCGTCGTGGCGCTCGGCGGGATGGCGCTCTTCTTCGTCGGCAAGTTCGAGGCGCGCGGCATGGCCGGCAACGCGATGGCGCTCGTCTCCAGCGTCTTCTTCGCCACGATGATCCTCGCGCTGCGGCGCGAGCACGACGCCTCGCGCGCCGCGGTGACCTGGGGGAACGTCGGCCTCACGCTCGCGCTGCTGCCGTTCGTGGCCAACGATCTGGCGCTGACGCCGAAGTCGTTCTTCGCCCTGCTGTTCCTGGGCGTGTTCCAGATCGGCCTCGCCTACGCCTTCTTCGTGCGGGGGCTGAAGCACGTCACCGCGACCGAGGCTTCTCTGACGGGGATGCTGGAGCCGGTCGCGAATCCGATCTGGGTGCTCCTCTTCCTCGGCGAGCGGCCGTCCGCATCCGCGATCGCCGGAGGCGCGATCGTGCTCGCCGCGATCGCCTGGCACAGCTCGCAGGGCGAGCCGGCCGCGGAGATGTTGCCGCCGGACTGACGTGCTCTCTGGAGCGGCGGGCTCTCAGCCCGTCGCGGTGGGGGGGGTGCCGGGCTGAGAGCCCGGCACTCCAGAAGGAGACGTGCGCGTACAGTGTCGCGATGCGCTTCCGTCTCCTCCTCGCCCTCGCCTGCTGCCTCTCTGGTCATGCCGTCGCCGCGCAAACCGTGTGGGAGCCGGCGATCATCAGGCCGGCGACGCCCCGCGAAAGAGACCGGATCGAGGCAGTCTTCGAGATTCTGGGCGGGTGCCGTAATGAGGTGGCGACGGTGGTCGTGGGAGATGTAGTGCGTACGACGGTAACGCAGAGTGGATGCGTCATTGGTCCGCCTCCACCGATTATCCCCGAGCTTGCCGAGTTCGGCCCGCTCCCTGCCGGCGCCTATACGTACGAGATTTACGTAACGACCGGTGGTCCGCCTGTGCTGCGGTCGACACAGCCGTTGGTCGTGGCGGCGGTCGCACCGACGGTACCAGCCCTCTCGCCGGGCGCATACGCGGTGCTCGCCGTCAGTCTGATTGGCGTTGCGTTCCTCGCGCTCGCGCGTCAGTAAGGCGGCTACTGTATTGCTTCTTGGCCCGTCAGAACCTCCGCCGAAGGAGTCGAAGGAGCCGTTTCGGCGCCGGGATCGCGCCGCACCCTCAGCCGGATACTCACCGGACGCCACAGAAATCGGAGATTCGAACCATCGAGCGCATCGCCTGAAGAAGACGCACTCCTGCACGCGCTGTGCGACGCGCGCGACGCTGCAGCACGCGCTGTTCTCCTCGTGGAGGCGTGTGGAGCCATCCGCAACCCGCTGATGGCCACGAACCGGCCGCTCGAGTGCGCTCCGGAGGTCATCGTGTGTTGCGGTGCGCGTGGAAATGGACACGTGAGGCGCTTACGCCATACAGTGTCGCGATGCGCTTCCGTCTCCTGCTCGCCCTCGCCTGCTGCCTCTCTGCTCATGCGGTCGCTGCGCAAATCGTGTGGGAGCCGGCGATCATCAGGCCAGCGACGCCCCGGGAGACGGACCGGATCGAGGCAGACTTCGAGATTTTCGGCGGGTGCGATACCGAGGTGGCGACGGTGATCTTCGGCGATGTAGTACGTACAACCGTCACGCGCAGTGGGTGCGTCATTGGTCCGCCTCCACCAATTATCGTCGAGCGCGCCGAGTTCGGCCCGCTCCCTGCCGGCGCCTACACGTACGAGATTTTCGTCACGAGCGGTGGTCCGCCTGTGCTGCGGTCGACGCAGCCATTGGTAGTGGCGGCGGTCGCACCGACGGTACCAGCCCTCTCGCCGCGCGCATACGCCGTGCTCGCCCTCGGTATGATCGGCGTTGCGTTGCTCGCGCTCAAGCGTCAGTGAGGCGGCTACTGGACTGCTTCTCGCACCGCGAGCAGATCTTCTCGCTTGATAACGGCTCCGGTGGTCACTGGCTCTGAGAGAGCTACGGGTGTCATCTCGAGTTCCGGATGCGCCCGAATGGTGTTGATTTTGCCGAGCAGCGATGTCACGTCGGTCGACCGGATGATCGCACCCTGCAACGCCGCCAGCGCAACCTCCGCGGGTGCGTAGACGATGGTGGCATCGACAGCTTGAGCTAGCGCGTTCACCGCTTGGCGCAGTTCGATGATGTGCTGAGCGCGAATCAACGTAAAGGGTTCCGCAGTCGCTAGGGATTCGTAGGAGAGCGCGTTCAGGTTCGCAAAGTCGCGATTGCTGGAGGAGGAGCGAGCAAGGCTGCCCGGTGGCAGGTAGGCTGCGCCCGCAGCAGCCACAACGCGATAGACCACCATCCCTCCTGGAGCACTCGGAGTATCCGCGAACGCGTGTCCGCTCACTTGGCCCACCGTGGTCCACGGCGTGCCGGCCGTCTTGCGCTGCACGAGGTACTGTTCGGCGCCGGCCGCCGCGCTCCACGTGAGGTTAACGCTCGTCCCGTTGACGGTCGCGGTCAGATTGGCCGGGGCGCTGGGGGTTGGCACGACGACGGCGATGTCGGAGTCTGCGGTACCGCACCCATTCGTCACGCGTACCCAGTACGCGCGGCGGGTGGATGAGGCAGGTGCCGTGAATGAACTCGCGGTTGCGCCAGCGATGAGGGAGGAGGAGAGGGTGTGGTGCGCCCCGCGGCGGTACTTCGCATAGTCGAAATCGGCGTTCACTTCGTACCATTGGTACGTCACGCTCGAGGTGCCGCTCGCAGCAACCTGCAGTACCTGTGGTCCGTCCCCGCCCACGGAGGCAGGATGCGCCGTGATGTTTACATCGCCTAAGCGCAAGAGTTTATTGGGTGCACCGGTGATCAGGGCGCCAAGGTGGTCGCGCGTGTGAAGGGTGTCGGGATCAAGCGTGGCGACGGTGTTGCTTTCGAGGACCGCGCGGATGTCGGGAGGTTTGAGGGTGGGGTTTGCCTGGAGAATTCGCGCCGCGAATCCGGCAACGATGGGCGCAGAGAACGACGTGCCACTCGCCATCGACTCATTCACTCGAGGATCACGGTAGTCGGCAGCGGCGCCGACGCTAGCGACCGCAATGTTCTTGGCTGGTGCGAAGAGGGTGACGCAGGGGCCCGCATTCGACCCGCCGTTAAAGCCGGTGTAGTCATCGTAGTTGGTGTCATTCACGTTCGGATCAGGAGAGTGGGTTGGCGTGAGATTGGTGCACTTCGTGGAGTCGCCGGCGCCGCAAATCCACCGCCCGTCCTGTACGGCTTTCGTGGGGTCGAATGCGAGCTCGGGCGCGGCGGGGTGCATCCCGCCGCATCCAACACTTGTGTTTTTTTTGGGACTTGGACCTGTTCGAAGAACAGTCGCACGATACGCGAAGAGGAGTCAAGGAGGACGCTGCTCGTCAGTAGCCATAAAGCGTGCATCAACGTAAACGTCGATGCACACGGGCGCACGGCTCTGTGAAGCGCCATGCGTGGGAGGACGATAGCCCACGGACCGGCTCCGCGTCCGCGTTCGTGAACGCGGGAGGCGGATCGTGCTCGCCGCGATCGCCTGGCACAGCTCGCGGGGCGAGCCGGCCGCGGAGATGTTGCCGCCCGACTGACGTTCTCTCTGGAGCGACGGGCTCTCAGCCCGTCGGGGTGGGTGGTGCCGGGCTGAGAGCCCGGCACTCCAGAAGGAGATGTCCCTGGCAACCGTCCTGCACCTTCGCGTGCGAATGCCCACGACCCTCATCGAGCCGGCGACCGGCAAGCCGCTGACCGACGTACCGCAGACGACGGCCGAAGACGCGGGGCGTGTGATCGTCTCGGCGGAGCGGGCGTTCAAGGGGGAGTGGCGGCGCATCAATACGCGCGACCGCGGCCGCCTGCTGCTGAAGCTCGCGCAGCTCATTCGCGATCACTCCGACGAGCTGGCGACGATGGAGGCGCGGAACGTCGGCAAGCCGATCCGCGACGCACGCGATGAGGTCGGGCTGGCGGCGAACGTCTTCGAGTACTACGCCGGCGCCACGAACAAAGTCGGCGGGCAGACCATCCCCGGCGCGGCGCCCGGCGTGCTGCTGTCGTTCCGGGAGCCGGTCGGCGTCTGCGGGATCATCGTCCCGTGGAACTTCCCGATCGCGATCACGGCGTGGAAGTCGGCGCCGGCGCTGGCGATGGGGAACACGGTCGTGCTCAAGCCGGCGGAGCAGACGCCGCTGACGGCGATCCGTCTCGCGGAGCTGGCGCTCGAGGCAGGCATCCCCGAGGGCGCGTTCAACGTCATCACCGGCTCGGGATCGGTCGTCGGCGAGGCGATCATCCGCCACCCGGCGGTGCGCAAGGTCGCGTTCACCGGCTCGACCGAGGTGGGGATGAACGTGATGCGCCTCGCCGCGGACGACATCAAGCGGGTCTCGCTGGAGCTGGGCGGCAAGTCGGCGAACCTCGTCTTCGACGACTGCGACTTCGACCGCGCCGTCGCCTCCGCCGCCTCCAGCGCCCTCGGCAACGCGGGGCAGGACTGCTGCGCGCGGAGCCGCATCCTGGTGCAGGAGTCGATCTACGACCGTTTCTCGAAAGCGGTCGTAGAGGCGTTCGGGAAGGTGAAGGTCGGCGACCCGCTGCAGGACGACACGGAGATGGGGCCGCTGGTCACTGCCGCGCATCGAGACCGCGTCATGAAGTACATCGAGACGGGGCGCTCCGAGGGGGCGACGCTCGCCTGCGGAGGAGAGTCGCGGAACTACTCCGAGCTCGCACCGGCCGTGTTCCTCGACGCGAAGCCGGAGATGACGATCGTGCGCGAGGAGATCTTCGGGCCGGTCGTGGCGGTGATGCCCTTCGTCGACGAGGAGCAGGCGGTGGAGATGGCGAACGACTCTCTCTACGGCCTCTCCGGCTCCATCTGGACGCGCGACATCGGCCGCGCCATGCGCGTCGCGCGTGCGGTGCAGACGGGGAACCTCTCGATCAACAGCGGCAGCAGCGTGCACGTCGAGGCCCCGTTCGGCGGCGTGAAGCGCAGCGGCCTGGGACGTGAGCTGGGGCTGCAGGCGCTCGACCATTACACCGAGTGGAAGACGGTTTACATCGACGTGACGTGACGGTGGTTCCTCGGGTTCCTCGGTTCCTCGGAGTTCCTCGGGCGGGAACCGCGAGCAATATCCCGAGGAACCCGAGGAACCCGAGGAACTCCGAGGAACTCCGAGGAACCAAGTGCAGGGACGAATCGACTTCGAGCAGCTCAAGCGGCACGTCGCCGACGGCGACATCGACACCATCCTGGTGGTCTTTCCCGACATGTACGGGCGCCTCGTCGGCAAGCGCATCGTCGGGCGCTTCTTCGTCGAGGAGAGCGAGATCCACGCGTGCGACTACCTCCTCGCCTGCGACATGGACATGGACCCGGTCCCCGGCTACCAGTTCACCAGCTGGGCGAAAGGCTACGGCGACTTCCGGCCGGTGCCCGACTTCAACACGCTGCGGATCGCCTCCTGGCTCGACAAGACGGCCATCGTGCTCTGCGACGTCTACCAGGAGGAGTCGGACGAGCTGGTGCCGTTCGCGCCGCGCGGCATCCTGCGCAAGCAGCTCGCGCGCGCGGCCGGGCGCGGCTACGTCGCCATGGGCGCGTCGGAGCTCGAGCTGTACGTCTTCAAGGACTCGTACGAAGAGGTGGCGAAGAAGAGCTTCGTCAACATCGAGCCGATCGGACGGATCATCGAGGATTACCACATCTTCCAGGGGACGAAGGAAGAGTTCCTCATCGCCGACATCCGCCGCCACCTGGAGCGCTCGGGCATCCCCTGCGAGTCGTCGAAGGGAGAGTGGGGACCGGGGCAGCAGGAGATCGGGCTGCGGTACGCCGAGCTGCTGGAGATGGCCGACCGCCACACGCTCTACAAGCATGCGGCGAAGGAGATCGCCTGGTCGCACGGCAAGTCGGTGACGTTCATGGCCAAGTGGGACGAGCGCTACGCCGGCTCGAGCTGCCACATCCACGCGAGCCTCTGGAGTCCGGAAGGGGAGCCGCTCTTCAAAGGCGACGAGTCCCTCGGTCCGATCAAGTGCTCACCGACCTTCCGCTGGTTCCTCGGCGGCTGGATGAAGCACATCCGCGAGCTGTTCCCCTTCTATGCGCCCTATCCCTCGTCCTACAAGCGCTACGTGCCGGGCTCGTTCGCACCGACCGGCATCGCCTGGAGCTACGACAACCGTACGGCCGGGTTCCGCATCGTCGGGCACGGCTCGTCGCTGCGTATCGAGTGCCGGACGGCCGGCGCGGATGCGAATCCCTACCTCGCGTTCGCCGCCACGCTCGCGGCCGGTCTCGACGGGATCGAAAACCAGATCGAGCCGCCGGAGGCGTTCGAGGGGGATGTCTACAAGGCGCTGGAGCTGCCGCAGGTACCGCACTTCCTCCCCGAGGCGATCAAGGCGCTGGAGCAGAGCGCGTTCGCGCGGCAGGCGTTCGGGGAAGACGTCATCGACCACTACCTGCACTTCTTCAAGACCGAGCAGCGGAAGTTCGACGCGGTCGTCACCGACTGGGAGCGGCGCAGGTATTTCGAGCAGGCCTGAGGCCGCAAGCGGCATACATCGCGGTGGCGGAACGTTTTCCCCCGCATGCCGAAGGGATCCAACACCCGCGCGGCCGTGCTGGCGGCGGCGATGAACCTCATCCCCGCCGCACCGGTGGACATCTTCCGCTTCCTGAACGTGCCGGCAATCGTCATGACCATCCGGCAGGTGAAGGGAAGGTTGTGCAGCGACGTGCATGCGCGGCATGCCCGCCGCCGCGTCAGCGCGAGGTCTTGATCGAGATCCCGCCGTTCGTCGTGCGCATGTGAAGCGGCGTGCCGCCGCCGTTGATCGTCCCGCGCAGCGAGTTCCTGCTGATCTTCGTCGTGGCCACCGGGAGGTCGCTGTCGATCGACCCGTTGGTCGTCCCGGCGTCGACGTCGACCGCCAGGGTCGAGGGCAGCTCGACTTCGATGCGGCCGTTGGTGGTCGAGAAGCGGAGCGGCTGTCCCTGGGAGACCTTGGTGAGCTCGGCGCTGATGCCGCCGTTCGTCGTCGAGGCCTCGAGGGAGCCGGCGCAGCGGGCGACTTCGATCCTGCCGTTCGTCGTCTCCAGCTCGTGCTTGCCGCTGACGTCGGTGACGTGGATGGCGCCGTTGACGTTCTCGACGTCGAGGCTCATCGAGCGGGGGACCGTCAGCTCGTAGCGCACCTGCGCCTGGATGCGGTCGCCGGTGAACCAGTCGAAGATGGAGCCGTTGTCGCCACCGCGCTTCGGATACTTCGTGGTGATGACCAGGCCGCCGTTCTGCGGCGTCATGTCGACGCGCAGCTCGCGGAGGGCCTCTTTGAGCCCGTCCCGGTTCGTCTCGACGCGCTTCCGGGCGATGACGCGGACGCGGGGCTGATCCCAGGCGGCGATGGTGATCGCGCCGTTGACGTTCTCGAGCGCGACGGTGGCGCCGGGGCGGACGTCGAAGGTGCGGTCGATCGTCTCGGTCAGCTCGGCCGCGGTCGCCGCGGTCGAGAGCAGGAGTGTCAGGGCAGCCAGAACCAGTTTGCGCATCGAAGCCTCCGTGTGGAGAGGGATACGGAGGAACGGGTCCCGGGTTGCGTTGCGTCTAGAATCGCGCGCACATGCGCCGCGCGCTGACCGTCCTGCTTCCGCTCGCCGTCGTGCTGGCGATCGTGCTGCTCCGCTCCGACGGCCCTCCGCCGAAGGGGACGGGCGCTCCGGAGAACGAGTTCTCCTCCGCGCGTGCGATGCAGGCGCTGCGGGGGCTGATCGTGGAGGGGGTGCCGCACCCGCTCGGCAGTGAGGCCAACGCGCGCGTCCGGGCACGCCTCGTGACGCGGTTCCGCGCGCTCGGCTACGAGACCACCGTGCAGCGCCGCTTCGCCTGCAATTCCGGCGCGGGCTGCGGCATGGTCGAGAACGTCTTCGCTCATCCGCCCGGCGCGGCAAAGGGTCCGATCGTCATGGTCGCCGCGCATTACGACTCGGTGGCGGCCGGGCCGGGCGCGTCGGACGACGGCCAGGGAACGGCCACGCTGCTCGAGGTTGCGCGCGCCGTGCGAAACGAGCGTTTCCGCAACCGGATCGCCTTCCTCGCCACCGACGGTGAAGAGGCGGGGCTCCTCGGCGCGGAGGCGTTCGTCGCCGATCCGGCGCTATCGGGCGAGGTCGCGGCGGCGATCAACGTCGACATGCGCGGGACGTACGGCGGGAGCAACATGTTCGAGACGAGCAGCGGCAACCGCTGGCTCGTCCGGCACGTGGCGAACGCGCTGGAGCGGCCGCAGGCCAGCTCGCTCTTCTATTCGATCTACCAGCTCCTGCCGAACGATACGGACGCGACGGTGTTCAAGCGGGCGGAGATGGCGGCGGTGAACTTCGCGGCGCTGCAGGGGGTGAACTGGTACCACACCTCGCTCGACGACCTCGCGCACGCCAGTCCGAAGACGCTGCAGCACCACGGCGACAACGCGCTGGCGACGCTGCGCGTGCTTGCGGACGCCGACCTCGACGCCCGCAGCGACACCGACGCCACCTATTTCGACGTGCTCACGCTCTTCCTGGTCTGGTGGCCGCAGGAGTGGACGCTCTGGATGGCCATCGTGAGCCTCCTGGCGCTGCTGGTCGCCGCCCGGAAGACCGACGCGCGCGCGATCACGTTCGGCGTGCTGGCGGCGTTCACGGGGCTGCTCATCGCGCTCGTCGGCGGCGCCGCGATGGCGCAGCTCGTCCGGATCAACAAGGGGGACCTGAACTTCATCGCCCGCCCGCTCGCCACCGTGGCGGCGATGTGGCTGACCGGCTTTGCCGCGGCGATCTTCGGAGCCGCGATCTTCAACCGGCGCAACGATCCGCGGGCGCTGCTATACGGGATCGCGATCGTCTGGCACGCCATCGGGGTCGCGCTGACGATCGTCCTGCCGGGAGCCGCGTACATGTTCATCGTGCCGGCGATGACGATCGCGATCCTGGCCTGGACGCACCTGTCGGAGACGGCCATCGCCACGATCGCCGCCACCGTCGCGGCAATCCTCTTCTTCCCGCTCGGCGTGATGGCCTACGAGGCGCTCGGATTACGGCTGGTGACGGTCGTCGCGGTGGTCATCGGCGCCTTCGCCACGCTCCCCTCGCCGCTCTTCGCGCGGCTGAAATACGGCCTCGCGACCGCGGTGCTGGCGATCGTCTGCGGGCTCGTGGCGGCCGCGCAGCCGGCGTACACGAAGGAGAAGCCGCGCTTCATGCCGCTCACGTACGTCGACGATGCGCGGGCGAAAGAGCCGCTGTGGAGCACCTGGACGCTCACCGATCCGCTACGCGACGTCGCGAAGTTCGCCCCGGCGGACGCGGCGCTCGCCCCCTGGAACCGGGGGACGATGTACACCGCTCCGGCGCCGCGCATGGAGCTGCCGCGGGTGGTGATGACGGCGGAGCGGCGGGGCAACATCGTCACGTTCCGGGTGCGGTCGCCGCGCGGTGCGGACCGGCTGGTGCTGCTCGTGCGCGGCGCCACGGTGCGTCGCGTCAACGGCCTCGTGCCTCCCCCCGGACGGCACCGGTTCCGGGACATGCGCGGCTGGGCGATCGCGACCGCGGCCGGCGTCGACGAGATGGTCGTGGAGGTCGCGGCGTCGAGAAAGGTCGACGCGGCGGCGAGCGACATCTCGTTCGCCTTCCCTCCCGCCGGCGCGCCGCTGCTGAAGGCGCGCGACGCCTCGCTCGGCGTGCCGATCCAGGACGGCGACACGACCGTCACGCGCGTCTGGGGCAAGTGGTAGAAACAAAAACGCCCGCGTTGCCGCGGGCGTTTCTTGGAGTCTTGTTTACTCTTCCTTCTTCTTGCGCGTGCGCTTCGGCTTGTCGTCGCCGGCGTCGCCCGCGTCGGCCTTCGGCGCGGCCTTGCGTCCGCGCTTCGGCGTGTCGTCGGCAGCCGGCTCCGCGGCGGGAGCGGCAGCCTTCTTCTTGCTGCCACCCTTCGCGGGCGCGGCCGGAGCGGCGGTCGCCGACTCTTCGGCGGTGCGCTCGACCAGCTCGAGAATCGCCATCTCCGCGGCGTCGCCGCGGCGCGCACCGAGCTTCATGATGCGCGTGTAGCCGCCGGGACGGGTGGAGAAGCGCGGCCCGAGGGTGTCGAAGAGCTTGGCTACCAGCGCGTCGTCCGGCACCTGCTTCGCGGCCTGACGGCGGGCGTGCACGCTGTCGTTCTTCGCCAGCGTGATCAGCTTCTCGGCGAGGGGGCGAAGCTCCTTCGCTTTCGGCAGGGTCGTGATGATGCGCTCGCTCTCGATGAGCGACGCGAGCTGGTTGCGGAACATCGCGTTGCGATGGCTCGACGTCCGTCCCAGCTTGCGGTTTGCCATTCCATGTCTCATGAGCTCACCCCTTTCAACTACTCGCGCATGTCGGCGCGCGCGCCGGCACCCATGCGGGTCATGCCGAACTGCAGGCCGAGGCTCTGGAGGACGTCTTTGATCTCGTCGAGCGACTTACGGCCGAAGTTCTTGGTCGACAGCATTTCGCGCTCGGTGCGCTGCACGAGGTCGCCGAGGGTGCGGATGTTGGCGTTCTTGAGGCAGTTCGCGGAGCGGACCGACAGGTCGAGCTCCTCGATCGGCTTGGCGAGCATCTCGGCCATGCGCGGATCGACCTCGGGGGCGGCCGCTTCCTCGCGCTCCTCGATGCGGGTCTCGAACGCGCTGAAGATGCGAAGGTGGTCGGCGAGCAGCTCGGACGCGAGGCTGATGGCCTCCTGCGGCGAGACGGCACCGTTGGTCCACACCTCGAGGATCAGCTTGTCGTAGTCGGTCATCTGGCCGACGCGCGCGCCTTCCACGTGATAGTTCACGCGGCGGACCGGCGAGTGGATCGAGTCGACCGGGATGTAGCCGAGCGGCAGATCGGTGTCGGCGTTCCGGTCGGCGACGACGTAGCCGCGGCCCTTCTTGAGACGGGCCTCCAGCTTCAGCGAGCCTTCCTTGGAAAGGGTGGCGATGTGCGCGGTCGGGTCGAGGATCTCGATGTCCGGATCGGACTCGAAATCGGAGGCGGTGACGACGCCCGGGCCCTTCTTCTCGAGGTAGAGGGTCTTGGGGCCGGAGCCGTGGAGCTTGAACGGGACCTGCTTGAGGTTGAGGACGACGTCGGTCATGTCCTCGACGACACCCTGCAGCGACGAGAACTCGTGCAGAACGCCCTCGACGCGGACGGCGGTGATGGCCGCCCCCTCGATCGAGGAGAGCAGGACGCGCCGCAGCGCATTACCGATCGTCGTACCGAAGCCGCGCTCGAAGGGCTGGGCGACGAAACGCCCGTAGTTCGGGGTGAGGGTTTCGGGATCGTAATCGAGCTTCTTGGGTTTCTGGAAATCTGACCACATCATGTGAGCGGCCTCCTCGCGTCAAAGAGGGAGAGCAGGCAGGCGGGATCGGGCGCCTGCCCTCCATCCAAAAGATTTACTTCGAGTAGAGTTCGACGATGAGCTGTTCCTGGATCGGGAGGCGGATGTCTTCGCGCTTCGGAAGATCCGTCACCGTGCCGCGGAACTGGTCCGGCTCGAGCTGGAGCCACTGCGGAACGCCGCGGCCCGCGGCCGTTTCGACGGCCTGGCGGATCTGCTCGTTCTTGCGGCTCTTCTCGCGAACCTGAATGACATCGCCTTTGCGGAGCTGGTACGAGGGGATGTTGATCTTTTTGCCGTTCACTTCGACGTGGCCGTGGCGAACGAGCTGGCGCGCCTGGGGGCGCGAAGCGGCAAAGCCGAGGGAGTAGACCACGTTGTCGAGCCGGAGCTCGAGCTGGCGGAGAAGGTTCTCACCGGTGACGCCGGTCTTGCTGGCGGCGCGCTGGAAGTAGAGCCGGAACTGGCTCTCCAGCAGGCCGTAAATGCGCTTGACCTTCTGCTTCTCGCGAAGCTGGAGGCCGTACCCGAGGACCTTGGAGCGGCGGCGGCCATGCTGGCCGGGCGCGTAGTTGCGGCGCTCGATGGAGCACTTGTCCTTGAAACAGCGGTCGCCTTTGAGAAAGAGCTTCATTCCCTCGCGCCGGCAGAGCCGGCAGACGGGGTCGGTGTAACGAGCCACTAAGACCTCCTGATGTTCGCACCCGCGCCACCATGGCGCGTTGCGTGTACGGCGGCTGCTGCTCGCCGTACTCCGTGCTGCGGCCGGCGCGACTCGCGCCGGCGAAACTGAGCGAATGTGAGAACGGTCAGACGCGGCGGCGCTTCGGGGGCCGGCAGCCGTTGTGCGGGATCGGGGTGACGTCCTTGATCGACTTGATGTCGAGGCCGCTCGCCGCGAGCGCGCGGATGGCCGACTCGCGGCCGGCGCCCGGGCCCTTGACCTTCACGTCGACCGAGCGGATGCCATGCTCCTGCGCGAGCTGGGCCGCGTTCTGGGCGGCAACCTGCGCGGCGAACGGGGTGCCCTTGCGGGAGCCCTTGAAGCCGATGCGGCCGGCGCTCGACCACGACAGGATGTTGCCGGTCGGATCGGTGATCGCCACGATGGTGTTGTTGAACGTCGCCGCGATCGACGCGACGCCGTGCGGAACGTTCTTCCGCTCCTTACGCTTGGTGCCGGCGCGACGAGCGCCCGCCTTCGGTCCACGTGCAGTTGCCATTGATTCGTTCCTCGTTGCCGGTTGCCGGTCGCCAGTCGCCGCCGTGCTTTGCGGGCAACGGGCAACTGGTCACTAGCAACTATTTCTTCGTAGCTTTCTTCTTGCCGGCGACCGCACCCTTGCGCGGTCCCTTGCGCGTGCGCGCGTTGGTGTGGGTGCGCTGGCCGCGGACCGGGAGGCCGCGACGGTGGCGCATGCCACGGTAGCAGTTGATCTCCATCAGCCGCTTGATGTCGAGACCGACGTCCTTGCGCAGATCGCCCTCGACCTTACCTTCGTCGGTGATGATCTGGCGGATCTTGCGCACATCGTCTTCGCTGAGATCCTTGACGCGAATGTTCCTGTCGACGCCAGCCTGCTCGAGGATGTTGCTCGAACGGGTACGTCCAATGCCGAAGATGTACGTCAGGCCGACTTCGACCCGCTTGTTCAGTGGAAGATCCACACCCGCGATACGTGCCATTTGACCTTAGCTCCTGATTAGCCCTGACGCTGCTTGTGCTTCGGATTCTCACAGATGATCCGAATCACGCCCTGACGCCGGACGACCTTGCATTTCGTGCAGATACGCTTGACTGAAGAACGGACTTTCATTTTCTTAGAACCCTACTTGTACCGATAGGTAATGCGCCCGCGCGTCAGATCGTACGGCGAGAGCTCGACCAGCACCTTGTCGCCGGGCAGAATGCGGATGAAGTGCTTTCTCATCTTGCCGGAGATGTGAGCCAGCACCTTGTGCTTGTTCTCCAGCTCGACCTGGAACATCGCGTTCGGCAACGTCTCCAGGACCGTTCCTGTCACCTCAATCGCTTCTTCCTTCGACATACCTTCCTTTTCGTTCCTTACTTACCCAGGACCCACGGTCCGTTGGCGGTGACGGCCACCGAATTCTCGAAATGCGCCGCCAATCCCCCGTCGACGGTCCGCGCCGTCCAACCGTCGGCGTCGGTCCGCACGTCCTGGATCACGCCGTTCGCCCCCGCCCGCTCGATGCGCGACTTCAGCTTCGGCCCGATCTCGCACAGCATCGGCTCGATCGCCAGGACCATCCCTTCACGCAGCTCCAGACCGCGGCCTCGGCGGCCGTAGTTGTAGACCTGCGGCTCCTCGTGCATCCTCCGGCCGATCCCGTGACCGACGAAGGTGCGGATGACGTGGAACCCGCGCGACTCGGCGTGCTCCTGCACGGCCGCGCCGATGTCTCCCAGGTGGCGCCCCGGCCGCATCTCCTCGATGGCGAGCTCCAGGCACTCCCGGGTGGTGTCCATCAGCTCCGTGGCACGAGGGGAGACCTTGCCGACCGGCACGGTGATCGCCGCGTCGCCGACGAAGCCTTCGAAGATCGCGCCGAAATCGAGGCCGATCATGTCGCCTTCCGCCAGCTTGGCGCGGTTCGGGATGCCGTGCACGATCACGTCGTTGACCGACGAGCAGACCACCGCCGGGTAGGGCGGCAGGCCGTTCGGAGCGTAGCCTTTGAAGGGCGACTTCGCGCCGCGCTTCGCCAGCTCCTCCTCGGCCATCGCGTTCATCTGAGCGGTGGTCGCGCCAGGCTTGACCATCGCTCTCATGAGCTCGAGGATCTCCACGACGATCCGGTTGACCCGGTCCATCGTCGCGATCTCGTCGCGATTCTTCAGTGTCGGCCCCTTCATGCGATCGAGCAAACTCTCCTCTTACGCCAGGGACTTCTCAATCCGTTCAAAGACCTCGTCGACAGGACCGATCCCGTCGACCTCGCGAAGAATGTTCTTCGACTTGTAGTACGCCGCCACCGGCATCGTCTGCCGGTGGAATGATTCCAAACGCTTACGCACGGCCTCCTCGGTATCGTCGGCACGTGCGATGACCGCTCCTTTGCACCGATCGCAGACGCTGTCGGTCGCCGGAGGGTTGTTCTCGAGATGGTAGATCGCCCCGCACTGCGCACACGTCCGTCGCAGCGTGATGCGGCGAACGATGGCGTCGTCAGGGACGAGCAGTTGAAGAACCCGGAGCGGATCTGTGCCATTCCCGACAATATTGTCGAGCTTCTCGGCCTGCACGATCGTCCGGGGGAACCCGTCGAGGATGAAGCCGTTTTCCGCGTCCGGCTTGGCCAGCCGCTCGTTGATGATCCCGATCATCAGGTCGTCCGAGACCAGCCCGCCGGAGGCCATGATCGGCGCCGCCTGCCGGCCGAGCTCGGTCCCGTCCGTCACCGCCTCACGGAGCATGTCGCCCGTGGAGATGTGGGGGATGGCGAAGCGGCTCGCGAGCCGCTTCGCCTGGGTGCCCTTGCCGCTTCCGGGCGGCCCGATGAAGATGATCTTCAAGCGATCAGCCCCGCCGCCCGCGGATGCGGCCCTTCTTCATGAAGCCGTCGTAATGGCGCATGACCAGCTGGGACTCGATCTGCTGCATCGTGTCCATGGCCACGCCGACGACGATCAGGAGCGAGGTGCCGCCGAAGTAGAAGTTGAAGCCCATGCCTTCCGTGAACCAGAGCGGAAGGGCCCGGTCGAGTGCCGCGCCGACGCCGAACGGCAACTGCGCGACGTGCACGCCGGAGATCAGGAACTCGGGGATGATGCAGACCAGCGCCAGGTACAGCGCACCGACGAAGGTGATGCGCGTCAGCACGCGGTCGATGTAGTCGGACGTCCTCTTGCCCGGGCGGATGCCGGGGATGAAGCCGCCGTACTTGCGCATGTTGTCGGCCGTGTCGACCGGGTTGAAGACGATCGAGGTGTAGAAGTAGGCGAAGAAGACGATGCCCGCCACCTGCAGGAGGTAGTAGAGCGGCTCGCCCATCTGGAGCTGGTTGCCGATCGAGGTCGCCCACGGCTGCTTGATCATCTGCGCGATCGTCTGGGGGATGACCAGGATCGACGAGGCGAAGATGACCGGGATGACGCCGGCGGTGTTGACGCGCAGCGGCAGGTAGGTGTTCGAGCCGCCGTAGACCTTGCGGCCGACGACGCGCTTGGCGTACTGCACCGGGATGCGGCGCTGCGCCCGCTCCATGAAGACGACGAACGCCGTCACCGCGACCATGAACACCAGCAGGAAGAGGATCCCGAAGATGCCGCGCTCACCGGTGCGGATGTCGCCGATGGTCTCGATGACCGCCGACGGGAGGCCGACCACGATGCCGGCGAAGATGATCAGGGAGATGCCGTTGCCGATGCCGCGCTCGGAGATCTGCTCGCCGAGCCACATGATGAATGCGGTGCCGGTGGTGAGCGTGAGCACGGTCATGATCGGGAAGCCGAGGCCCCACAGCGAGTCCTGCACGTGCGGCGGGACGAGCGGCGCGCCGCCCGGGGCGGCCTGGGCCTTGAGCCAGAACGCCACGCCGAGCGACTGGACGATCGAGAGGACGATCGTGCCGTAGCGGGTGTACTGGTTGATCTTGCGGCGCCCCATCTCGCCTTCCTTCGAGAGCTTCTCGAGGTAGGGCCAGACGACGGTGAGGAGCTGCAGGATGATCGACGCCGAGATGTACGGCATGATGCCGAGGGCGAAGACCGAGAGGCGGCGCAGCGCGCCGCCGGAGAAGAGGTCCAGGAAGCCGAACACGCCGCCGCTCATCGCTTTGAAGAACTCGGAAAGCGCGACCGGATCGACGCCCGGCGTCGGAATGTGCGAGCCGAGGCGATACACCGCAAGCAGTGCGAACGTGAAGAGCACGCGGCGGCGCAGGTCCTCGATCGACCAGATGTTGCGGACGGTATCGACGACGTTCGGCACGTTACTGAATCTCCTGGCAGGTGCCGCCGGCCTTCTCGATGATCTCCCGGGCCGACTTCGAGAACTTCGTGGCCGAGACGGTGAGCTTCTTGGAGAGCTCGCCGTCGCCGAGAACCTTCACGCCGTCGTGCTGACCCTTGACCAGGCCGGCCTGGCGGAGCGTCGTCTCGTCGATCGTGGCGCCGCTGTCGAAGCGCTCGAGATCGGAGACGTTCACCACCGCGTAGTCCTTCTTGAAGATGTTGGTGAAGCCGCGCTTCGGGATGCGGCGATGCAGCGGCATCTGGCCGCCCTCGAAGCCGCGCTTGCCGCTGTAGCCGGAGCGGGACTTCTGCCCCTTCTCACCGCGGCTGGCCGTCTTGCCGTGACCCGAGCCGGGACCGCGGCCGACGCGCTTCTTGGCGTGACGCGCGCCCTTCTTCGGTTTCAGATTGTTGAGTTCCATTGTTCGACTCCTACTCGACGACTTCGACGAGGTGAGGGATCTTCGCGATCATGCCGCGAACTTCCTTGCTGTCCACGCGCTCGGTGACCCGGTGCATCTTGCCGAGGCCGAGAGCCTTGAGGGTCTCGCGCATCTCGACGGGGCAACCGATGCCGCTGCGGATCTGGCGGATGCGAATGGTCTTGCCGTTCGTGGCCATTACGCCTCGGCTCCTTCCGCCGCGGCCGGTTCTTCCGCGCCGCCGCGGAGGGCCTTGTACTGCTCTTCCGTCCGGAGGAGCTTGAGGGCCTCGAACGTCGCCTTGACGACGTTGTGCGGGTTGGCGGTGCCGAGCGACTTGGTGAGGATGTTCTGGATGCCGGCCGACTCGAGGATGGCGCGGACCGGACCACCGGCGATGACGCCGGTGCCTTCCGAGGCCGGCTTGAGCAGGACCTTGCCGGCGCCGTAGTGGCCGAGCTGCGCGTGCGGGATGGTGGTCCCGCTCATCGCGATCGTGATCATGTTCTTCTTCGCGATCTCGATGCCCTTCTTGATGGCGGCCGGGACTTCCTTGGCCTTGCCCGAGCCGAAGCCCACCTTGCCCTTGCCGTCGCCGACGACGACCAGCGCGCTGAAGCTGAAGTTCTTACCGCCCTTGACGACCTTCGTCACGCGGTTGATGTGCACGACCTTGTCGATCATGCCGCTTTCGCTGCGGTCATCCTGGCGACGATCGCCGCGAGGTGAACCCTGTCCGGGACGCTGCATTGGACGCTGCATGTGATCTCCTAGAATTCCAGTCCGTTCTCACGCGCCGCATCCGCGAGCGCCTTGATGTTGCCGTGGTAGAGGTACCCGCCGCGGTCGAACACGACCCGGGTGATCCCCTTGTCCTTCGCCTTCCGGGCGATGAGCGCGCCGACCGCCTTTGCGGCCGCCGCGTTGGAGCCCTTCGCTCCCGCCTCTTTCTCGAGGCTCGACGCCGAGACGATGGTGTTGCCGGTGGCGTCGTCGATCACCTGCGCGTAAATGCTCTTGAGGCTGCGGAAGACCGCCAGGCGGGGACGCTCCGTGGTGCCCGTCACCTTGCGCCGGATGCGCTCGCGAATCCGGTTCCGTGCTTCGACTCTGTGCTTTGCCTGATCCATTGTTTCCTCTGTGCCGAGATGAGTACCCGGCCCACTAAGAAATTGAAAATTGAAAGTGGAAAATTGAAAATGCGTGGCTCCCGCACCTTCGATCCGATTTTTCAATTTTCAATTTTTTCATTTTCAATTCCTGCTACTTGCCGGCCGCCTTGCCCGCCTTGCGGCGAACCACTTCGTCCGAGTACTTGATGCCCTTGCCCTTGTAGGGGTCGGGCTCGCGGAGGCTGCGGATCTCCGCGGCGGTCTGGCCGACCTTCTGGCGGTCGATGCCCGTCACGGTGATGTGGCCGGTTTTGGCGTCGACGGTGATGTCGATCCCCTCCGGAATCGGGAACCGGATGGGATGCGAGTAGCCGAGCTGGAAGACGACCTCGCGGCCCTTCACCTCGGCGCGGTAGCCGACGCCGATGATGTCGAGCTCGCGCTTGAAGCCCTCGCTCACGCCGCGGACGTTGTTCGCCACGAGCGCGCGCATGAGGCCGTGGAAGGCGCGGGTGCGGCCTTCCTCGTCGCCACGCTCGAACTTCACGACGTTGTTCTCGACGTTCATGGTGATGCCGGGGACCTTGGCGGTGGTGAGGCTGCCCTTCGGCCCCTTGACCACGACCGCGCTCTCGGTCTGGCTGACCTCGACGCCTTTCGGCAGCGGAATCTCTTTCTTACCAATACGCGACATGTGGGATCTCCTTACCAGACCTGGCAGAGGACTTCGCCGCCGATGCCGGTGCGCGCCGCCTCGGCGCCGGAGAGGACGCCTTTCGAGGTGGAGACGATGGCCAGGCCGAGACCGCCCAGAACCTGCGGGATCTCTTCCTTGCCACGGTACACGCGACGGCCCGGGCGCGAAACGCGCTCGATGCCACGGATGACGGGCTCGCCGTCCTCCGAGTACTTGAGGTAGACGCGGAGGGTGGCCTGCGGCTTGCCGTCCTCGTTCGCTACCTTGTAGTTGCTGATGAAACCCTCGGACTTGAGGATACGCGCAACCTCGACCTTCAGCTTCGAGCTCGGCATCTCGACGCGTTCGTGGCGCGACTGAATTCCGTTGCGGATTCTGGTGAGCATATCCGCGATGGGATCTGTCATCGACATTCTGTGACTCCTAGTAATCGGTCGTGCGAGCTACCAGCTCGATTTCGTCACGCCGGGGACGTAGCCGCCCAGCGAGAGCAGTCGGAAGCAGATGCGGCAGAGCTGGAACTTGCGCAGGAACCCGCGCGGACGTCCACACTGCTTGCAGCGGTTGCGCTGACGCGTCGAGAACTTCGGCTTCCGCTCAGCTTTGACGATCATTGAAGTTTTGGCCATGTGGTCCTCTTACTTGCCGAACGGCATTCCGAGCTCGCGAAGGAGCGTGCGAGCCTGCTCGTCCGTCTTCGCGGTCGTGACGATCGTGATGTTCATGCCCTTCGGCTTGTCGACCTTCACCGGATCGATTTCGGGGAAGATCAGGTGGTCGCGGATGCCGAGGGTGTAATTGCCGCGCCCGTCGAACGACTTCGTCGGCACGCCGCGGAAGTCGCGGACGCGCGGAAGAGCGACGCTGATCAGACGGTCGAGGAACTCGTACATCTTGTCGCCGCGGAGGGTGACCATCGTGCCGATGGGAACGCCCTCGCGGAGCTTGAAGGCCGCAATGGACTTCTTGGCCTTGGTCACGACCGGCTTCTGGCCGGTGATGGTGGCGAGCTCCTCGACCGCGGAGTCGAGAATCTTGGAGTTCGAGATCGCCTCGCCCATGCCCATGTTCAGGACGACTTTCTCGACCTTGGGAACCGCCATCGGGTTCTTGATCTGAAACTCTTCCTGCAGCTTCCTGCGGACTTCTGTCTGGTAATGCTCTTTGAGTCTGGCTGCCATGCTGGTTCCTTGTGCCCCCCGGCGTTGTACGGGGGAGGTGTGGTTGTTACCGCGTTAGTTACTTGATGAGGTCCGCTTTGCAGTTGCGGCAGAAGCGGACGGCGGTGCCTTCTTCGGTGCGGTGCGAGCCGGTCCGGGCCGGCTCGTTGCAGCTCGGGCAGATCACCTGGAGCTTGGCCACGTTGATGGCCGACTCCCGCTCGAGGATGCCGCCCTTGACGTTCTTGCCGGGGTTCGGCTTGGTGTGCTTCTTGGTGAAGTTCACACGCTCGACGATGGCCTTGCCCTTGGTGGCGAGGACGCGGAGAACGCGTCCCTGCTTGCCGCGGTCCTTGCCGGAGAGAACGACGACGGTGTCGCCTTTCTTCACGTGCGGCTTCGGGCGGGGGCCTTCAGTCTGCTTGCTGCTACGTCCGTACAGTCCCATGGTGCGCTTCCTTTAAATGACTTCCGGCGCGAGCGAGATGATCTTCATGAACTTGCGCTCACGAAGCTCTCGGGCCACCGGGCCGAACACGCGGGTGCCGACCGGCTCGCGCGCGTCGTTGATCAGAACGGCCGCGTTGTCGTCGAACTTGATGTACGACCCGTCGCGGCGGCGGGTCTCCTTCACGGTGCGGACGATCACGGCCCTGACGACCGCGCCCTTCTTCACCGTACCGTCCGGCGAGGCTTCCTTCACCGAGGCGGTGATGACGTCGCCGACGCGGGCGTACTGCCCCGCGGTCGAGCCGCCGCGCATGCGGATGCAGGCGATCTTCTTCGCGCCGGTGTTGTCGGCCACCTGAAGAATGGTTCCCATCTGAATCATGACGTTGTCTCCACTGTTGCTAGTTGCTGGTTGCTAGTTGCCGGCAAAGCAGCACTTGCCACCAGCGACCAGGAACTAGCAACCTAGCTGGCCTTATCCAATACTTCCCGAACGTTCCAGCGCTTGCGCTTCGAGAGCGGGCGCGTCTCCTCGATGATCACGCGGTCGCCGACGTTGATGTCCGGCTGCTCGCTGTGCGCGAGGAACTTGCTGGTGCGCTTGATGTACTTCTGATACATCCCGTGCTTGACGAGGTTCTCGACCGCGACGACCACGGTCTTCTGCATCTTGTTCGAGACCACCACGCCGATCTTGGTGCGGCTGTTCTGGTCGTTGCTCTGACCGGCGGCGGCTTCCTTCTTGTCCTTCGTAGCCATGTTCCTGTTCCTTACGCGCTGGCAGCGCCGCGCTCGCGCTCATTGAGGAGCGTCTGGATCTGCGCGATCTCGCGGCGCACTTCGCGCATCTTCATCGGGTTCTCGACGCGCCCGGTGGCGCGTTGAAAGCGGAGCTTGAAGAGCTGCTCGCGCAGGTCGCGCTCGCGGGAGCGGAGCTCGTCGACGCTCTTGTCGCGAAGGGTGGTCATCGTCTTCTTGCTGGCCATTACTCGCCGACCTCCGTCTGCTCGCGCGTCACGAAGCGGGTCTTGATCGGCAGCTTGGAGCCGGCCAGGCGGAACGCCTCCTCGGCGACCTCGCGCGTCACACCCTCCATCTCGTAGAGGATGCGGGCCGGCTTGATCACGCACACCCACTCTTCCGGTGCACCCTTGCCCTTGCCCATGCGGGTCTCGAGTGGCTTCTTGGTGACCGGCTTGTCCGGGAAGATGCGGATCCAGATCTTGCCGCCGCGCTTGATGTGGCGGGTCATGGCGATACGGGCCGCCTCGATCTGGCGGGCGGTGACCCAGCCCGTCTCGAGCGCCTGCAGCCCGAAATCGCCGAACGAGACCTTGGCCCCGCGCGTGGCGAGACCGCGGCGGCGTCCGCGCTGCTGCTTTCTGAATTTGACTTTCTTCGGCATCAACATGATGCGGTTTCTCCTGGATTACTGACTTCGAGTTACTGAGCGCGGCGGCGCGAGCGCGCCTTCGCCATCTCGCCCTTGTACAGCCACACCTTCACGCCGATCAGGCCGTACGTGGTGTGCGCCTCGGCCAGACCGTAGTCGATGTCGGCCTTGAGGGTGTGCAGCGGCAGGCGGCCGTCCTGGTACCACTCGGAGCGCGCGATCTCGGAGCCGTTGAGGCGTCCGCCCACGCGAACCTTGATCCCCTTCGCGCCGAAGCGGAAGGCCGACTCCATGGCCTTCTTCATGGCGCGGCGGAAGGCGATGCGGCGCTCGAGCTGGGTGGCGATGTTCTCGGCCACGAGCTGCGCGTCGAGCTCCGGACGCTGGATCTCCTGGATGTTGATGTAGACCTCGCCGTTGACGAGCTTCTGCAGCTCGTCGCGCAGCTTGTCCACTTCCGCACCCTTGCGGCCGATGATGATGCCCGGACGCGAGGTGTAGATGTTGATGCGCATCTTGTTGGCCGTGCGCTCGATGTCGATCTCCGACACGCCGGCGTGGCTGAGGCGGCCCTTGAGATCGTCGCGAAGCTTCAGATCGCGATGCAGCATCTCGCCGTAGTTCTTCCCCGCGAACCAGCGCGAGTGCCAGGTCTTGTTGAAGCCCAGGCGAAAACCGTAAGGATTGACCTTCTGACCCAAAGTAGCCTCCGTTATTTACGGGCGCGGGCGCGGCCCTTGCCGCCGCTGCGCTCGTTTACAGCCTTCACTTCGTCCGAGACATGCACCGTGACGTGCGCCTTCCGCTTCTGGATCTGATAGGCGCGCCCCATCGGTGCGGGCTGGATGCGCTTCTCACGCGGACCTTCGTTGACGTAGATCTTCGAGACCACCAGGTCGTCGACGTCCGCGCCTGCTTCCTTGTTCTCCGCGTTGGCCACGGCCGAGCGGAGGAGCTTCTCGAGGTCCTTCGCCACCGCCTTGCGGGTGAAGCGGAGGATGTTGAGCGCTTCCTCGACCTTCTTGCCGCGGACGAGGTCGGCCACGAGGCGCACCTTCTGGGGCGACGCTTTCAGGTATCTGAGAGTTGCCGTTGCTTCCATGGTGTCCTCTTACTTCCCTGCCGGCTTGGCCGACTTCTCGACCTTCTTGCCGCTGTGGCCTTTGAAGGTACGGGTCAGGGAGAACTCGCCCAGCTTGTGACCGACCATGTTCTCGGAGATGTAAACCGGGGTGAACTTCCGGCCGTTGTGCACCGCGATCGTGTGACCGACCATGTCGGGGGTCACGGTCGAGCGGCGCGACCACGTCTTGATGACTTTCTTGTCGCGCTCGCGGTTCATCGTCTCCACCTTCTTCTCGAGGTGGCTGTCCACGAACGGACCTTTCTTCATTGAGCGCATTACTTGGTTCTCCGCTTGACGATGAACTTGTTCGTCTGCTTGTTGCGGCGCGTCTTGTAGCCCTTGGTGGGCTGGCCCCACGGGCTGACCGGGTGACGGCCGCCGGAGGTCTTGCCCTCGCCGCCGCCGAGTGGGTGGTCGACCGGGTTCATCGAGACGCCGCGGTTGTGCGGCTTCTTGCCGAGGTGGCGGGTGCGTCCGGCCTTGCCGTACGACACGTTCTCGTGCTCGAGGTTGCCGACCTGCCCGACCGTCGCGTAGCAGCGGACGTGCACCTTGCGCATCTCGCCGGAGGGGAGGCGGAGCGTGGCCCAGTCACCCTCGCGGGCGATGAGCTGCGCGCCGACGCCGGCCGAGCGGACCATCTGGCCGCCCTTGCCTTCCTTGAGCTCGACGTTGTGGATCACGGTGCCGAGGGGGATCTTCGACAGCGGGAGGGCATTGCCCACCAGGATGTCGGCGTCCTCGCCGGCCACGATGGTCGTGCCGACCGTCAGGCCGTTCGGGGCGAGGATGTAGCGCTTCTCGCCGTCGACGTAGTGCAGCAGCGCGATGTGGGCGGTGCGGTTCGGATCGTACTCGATCGCCGCGACCTTCGCGGGGATGCCGCGCTTGTCGCGCTTGAAGTCGATCTCACGGTACTTCTGCTTGTGACCGCCGCCGATGAAACGCGACGTGACGCGGCCGGAGCTGCTGCGCCCGCCCGTCTTCGGCTTGCCCTTGGTCAGCGCCTTCTCCGGCGTCGTCTTGGTGATGTCCTTGAACGACGCGTGGGTGGAGAAGCGGACGCCGGGCGAAGTCGGCTTGTATCGATTCGTAGCCATAGTTGTCTTTCTTTATCGGCTCGTTACGGCTCAGACGCCCTCGACGAACTCGGGCGCCTTCTCGCCTGCCTTGAGCCGCACGTACGCCTTGCGCCAGTCGCGGCGCTTGCCGACGAAGCGGCCCAACCGTTTCATTTTTCCGCGAACGTTGAAGAGGCGGACCTCTTCGACCTTCACCTTGAAGAGCTCCTCGACGGCGCTCTTGACCTGGATCTTGTTCGCGCTCGGGTCGACCTCGAAGGCGATGACGTTCCCTTCCTCGCGGAGGATCGTCGACTTCTCGGTGACCAGCGGCCGGCGGATGATCTGATTAGCGTTCATTGCTGAGTGCCTCCGTCAGACGATCGAGCGCGGCCTGGCTCAGGACGACGTAGCGGCTGTTGACGACGTCGTACACGTTCACGTGCAGGGCGTCGACGAACAGGAGCTTCGGGTTGTTGCGCGAGGCGAGTACCGCGTTGGTGTTCTCGAGCGTGTCGATGAGAAGAGCCTTCCCCTCCACGCCGATCGAAGCCACCTTCTGCGCGAACGACTTCGTCTTCGACTCGTCGACCGACATGTCGTTGACGACGACGAACTTCCCTTCCTTCACGCGCTGGGAGAGAGCCGACTTGAGGGCCGCCTTCTTCTCCTTCGTGTTCATCTTGTACGAGTAGTCGCGGGGCTGCGGCCCGAAGACCGTGCCGCCGTGACGGTGAATCGGCGGGCGGGCGCCACCCTGACGGGCGCGGCCGGTGCCCTTCTGCCGGAACGGCTTCTTGCCCGAGCCGCTCACTTCGGAGCGGGTCTTGGTCTTGTGCGTTCCCTGGCGCAGGCCGGCGAGGTAGTTCCGCACCGCCTCGTGGACGAGATGCTCCTTGTACGGGTACGCGAAGATCTCTTCCGGCAGGTCGATCGAGCCGACCGTTTTGTTGTCCCAGTTCTTGATGTCGATGGTCGGCATGGTTACTCTCCCCGCTTTCCGCTCTTGGAGAAGCGCACGTAGACGAGGCCATTGCGACCACCCGGGACGGCGCCGCGGATGTAGAGCAGGTTGTTCTCGACGTCGATCTTCGCGACGCGGAGGTTCTTGACGGTGACCTGGTCGCCGCCCATCCGGCCGCCCATGCGCATGCCCTTCATGACGCGCGACGGGAAGGCGGAGGCGCCGATCGAGCCGGGAGCGCGGTGGAACATCGAGCCGTGAGACTCGCGGCCGCCGCCGAATCCATGGCGCTTGACGACGCCCTGGAACCCCTTGCCCTTCGACTGGCCGACCACGTCGATCGAGTCGCCCGGCTTGAAGATGTCGACCTGCACGCGGTCGCCGACGTTCGCGTCGCCGCTGTACGGCACTTCCGCGAGCGTACGCACCGGCTGCACGCCGGCCTTCTCGAAATGTCCCCGCTGCGCGCTGGTGATGCGGCGGTTCGAGACCTTCTCGACGAGACCGATCTGCACGGCGTCGTAGCCGTCCTTCTCACTCGTCTTCTTCTGGACCACGAGGCAGGGACCGGCCTGGACGACCGTCACCGGCACCAGGGCGCCGTCTTCGGCGAACACCTGGGTCATCCCGACCTTCTTGCCAATGATTCCTTCGATTGCCATTTGCTTGTCTTTCACCTTGGAACCCGCGAGGGTTCGTGTGTCTGTTGCGAGTAGCGTGTAGCGAGTTGCCCGTGCTTTCTCGCCTGGGCGACCAGGCCCGGGCAACACGCAACTCGAAACCCGCAACTACTTGCCGAACGCCTTGATCTCGACGTCGACGCCGGCCGGGAGCTCGAGCTTCATCAGCGCGTCCACCGTCTGGGTCGTCGGCTCGAGGATGTCGAGCAGCCGCTTGTGCGTCCGCATCTCGAACTGCTCGCGCGACTTCTTGTCGACGTGCGGGCTGCGCAGAACCGTGTACTTCGAGATCTGCGTCGGCAGGGGAATCGGTCCCGCCACCTTCGCTCCCGTGCGCTTGGCCGTGTCGACGATCTCCGAGGTCGACTGGTCGAGCACGCGGTAGTCGTAAGCCTTGAGTCGGATGCGGATCTTTTCGTTCATCATGGTTTCGTACCCTTACAAAGAACAATCAATGCGGACAGGTCTCAGAAGCCTGTCCGCATTAGTAGCTGACTACTCGAGAATGTCCGTGACGGTGCCGGCGCCGACGGTGCGGCCGCCCTCGCGAATCGCGAAGCGCAGCCCCTTCTCCATGGCGATCGGATGGATCAGGGTGATGGTGAGCGCGGTGTTGTCACCGGGCATGACCATCTCCGCGCCTTCGTTCAGCGCCGCAACGCCCGTGATGTCGGTCGTGCGGAAGTAGAACTGCGGGCGGTAGCCGTTGAAGAACGGCGTGTGACGGCCGCCCTCTTCCTTGGTCAGAATGTAGACCTCGGCCTTGAACTTCGTGTGCGGCTTGATCGAGCCAGGCTTGGCGCAAACCTGGCCGCGCTCGACGTCCTTGCGCTCCACGCCGCGGAGCAGGAGGCCGACGTTGTCGCCCGCCTGGCCCTGATCGAGGAGCTTGCGGAACATCTCGACGCCGGTGACGACCTTCTTGATGGTCGGACGGATGCCGACGATCTCGATTTCCTCACCGACCTTGACGATGCCACGCTCGATACGGCCGGTGACGACCGTGCCGCGGCCGGAGATCGAGAAGATGTCCTCGACCGGCATCAGGAAGTCCTTGTCGATGGCGCGCTCGGGCATCGGGATGTAGTTGTCGACCGCGTCCATCAGCTCGATTATCTTGTTCGCCCACTCGTCGTTGTTGTCGGTGGTCTGCAGCGCCTTCAGCGCGGAGACGCGGACGATGGGAATGTCGTCGCCGGGGAAGTCGTAGCTGGAGAGCAGCTCGCGGACTTCGAGCTCGACGAGCTCGAGGAGGTCCGGATCGGCCGCGTCGACCTTGTTCAGGGCGACGACCATGGCCGGCACGCCGACCTGACGGGCGAGCAGGATGTGCTCGCGGGTCTGCGGCATCGGGCCGTCGGTCGCGGCGACGACGAGGATCGCACCGTCCATCTGCGCGGCGCCGGTGATCATGTTCTTGACGTAGTCGGCGTGGCCCGGGCAGTCGACGTGCGCGTAGTGGCGCTTCTGGGTCGAGTACTCGACGTGGGCGGTCGCGATGGTGATACCGCGCTCACGCTCCTCGGGAGCCTTGTCGATCTGGTCGAACGCGACGAACGCGGCGGTGCCCTTCGAGGCGAGCACCTTCGTGATGGCTGCCGTCAACGTGGTCTTGCCGTGGTCGACGTGTCCGATCGTGCCGATGTTGACGTGCGGTTTGCTGCGGTCGAATTTCTCTTTGGCCATTGAGATCTAACCTCCGTGATTTCTTTCGTGAATCGGATCCCTGAGGGATCCTCAGACTCGCTGCGTTGCTCCGGCGCTCTTCGAGATCACCTCTTCGGCGACGTTCTTGGGGGCCGGCTCGTAAGCCAGGAACTGCATCGTGTAGCTGGCGCGGCCCTGCGACATCGACCGAACCTGCGTTGCGTAACCGAACATCTCGGAGAGAGGCACGTGGGCGCGGATGACCTTGGCCCCGGCGCGCTCTTCCATCTGCTGGATCTTGCCGCGGCGGCGCGACAGGTCGCCCATGACGTCGCCGGCGTAGTCCTCGGGCGTCACGACCTCGACGTCCATGATCGGCTCCATGAGGATCGGATTCGCCCGCTTCGCGCCTTCCTGGAACGCCATCGAACCGGCGATCTTGAACGCCATTTCCGAGGAGTCGACGTCGTGGTACGAGCCGTCGTACAGGATCGCCCGCACGCCCGTCATCGGATAACCGGCGACGATGCCGCGCTCGAGCGCTTCCTTGATGCCCTGCTCGGTCGGCTTGATGAACTCCTTCGGAACCGAGCCGCCGACGATCTCGTTGACGAACTCGAACCCGCCCTCGGCCATCGGCTCGAAGCGCATTTTGACGTGGCCGTACTGACCCTTACCACCCGACTGGCGGACGAACTTGCCTTCCGCCTCGGACTTCTTGGTGATGGCCTCGCGGTACGCGACCTGCGGCTTGCCGACGTTCGCACCGACGTTGAACTCGCGGACCATGCGGTCGACGATGATCTCGAGGTGCAGCTCGCCCATGCCGCGGATGATGGTCTGGTTCGTCTCCGGGTCGGTGTGGACCTTGAACGTCGGGTCTTCCTGCATGAGCTTCGCGAGCGCGACGCCCATCTTTTCCTGGTCGCCCTTCGTCTTCGGCTCGATCGCAACCGCGATGACCGGCTCCGGGAACACCATCGTCTCGAGGACGATCGGGTTCTTGGAGTCGCAGATCGTGTCGCCGGTCGTGACCGAACGGAGGCCGACGGCCGCGCCGATGTCGCCCGCGCGCACTTCCTTGATCTCTTCACGCTTGTTGGCGTGCATCTGCAGGAGACGGCCGACGCGCTCGGTATTGCCCTTCGTCGAGTTGAGCACCGAGGTGCCGGTCTCGACGCGGCCCGAGTAGACGCGGAAGAAGGCGAGCTGGCCGACGAACGGGTCGGTCATGATCTTGAAGACGAGGGCCGAGAACGGCTCGTCGTCCGACGCCTTGCGCTCCATGAACGACTCGTCGTCGGGGTCGACGCCCTTGACCGGCGGGATGTCCACCGGGCTCGGGAGGTAGTCGACGACGGCGTCGAGCAGCGGCTGCACGCCCTTGTTCTTGAAGGCCGTGCCGCAGAGGACCGGCGTGATCTTCTGGTGGATCGTCGCGTCGCGGAGGGCGGACTTCAGCTCTCCGATCTCGAGGGTCTCACCGGCGAGGTACTTCTCGAGCAGCTCGTCGTGGGACTCGGCGATCGACTCGACCATCTTCTCGCGGTAGCTCTCCGCTTCCGCGCGCAGCTCGGCCGGGATCTCCTCGACGTCGTACTTCGCGCCGAGCGTCTCGTCCTTGAAGACGAGCGCCTTCATCTGGACGAGGTCGATGACACCCTTGAACTTGTCCTCGGCTCCGATCGGGAGCTGGAGAGGAACGGCGTTCTTGCCGAGCTTGCCGCGGATCTGGCCGACCACGTTCTCGAAGTTCGCGCCGATGCGGTCCATCTTGTTGATGAACGCGATGCGGGGAACGCCGTACTTGTCGGCCTGACGCCACACCGTCTCCGACTGCGGCTCGACGCCGCCGACGGCGCAGAACACACCGACCGCACCGTCGAGCACGCGCAGCGAGCGCTCGACCTCGACCGTGAAGTCGACGTGGCCGGGGGTGTCGATGATGTTGATGCGCACGTCACCCCACTTGGCCGTGGTGGCAGCGGAGGTGATGGTGATGCCGCGCTCCTGCTCCTGGACCATCCAGTCCATCGTCGCGGTGCCTTCGTGCACTTCGCCGATCTTGTGGGTGATGCCGGTGTAGTAGAGGATGCGCTCGGTGGTCGTCGTCTTACCGGCATCGATGTGAGCCATGATGCCGATGTTGCGAGTTTTCTCGAGAGGTACCTGACGTGCCATTGCTTTTTTCTCTTCAGGGGCGAAACACACGCGTACCGGCGGCTGCCGTCGATACGCGCACACCTCCTGTTGGAGGAGGTGATACTGGTTCAGTTTTATGTTTCCCGTTGCTCGGTCCGGAACCGCAGAACCTGTTCTGTGTTATCCGGTCGAGACGGAGCTACGGAAAGCTGCTGAGTTGGTGCTACGGGTGCTGCGAAGGCCCACGCCGGAGCGCGGGCCGGTGATTCTACACCGCTTTTACCAGCGGTAGTGAGCGAACGCCTTGTTGGCCTCGGCCATCTTGTGCGTGTCTTCACGCTTCTTGATGGCGTTGCCGCGGTTGTTCGCGGCATCGAGGATCTCTCCCGCCAGCTTGTCCTGCATCGTCTTCTCGCCGCGCGAGTTGGCGTACGAGATCAGCCAGCGGATCGCCAGGGCGGTGCGGCGCGTCGGACGCACCTCGATCGGCACCTGGTAGTTCGAACCGCCCACGCGGCGGCTCTTCACTTCGAGAGCCGGCTTCACGTTGTCGACGGCCTTCTTGAAGACCTTGAGCGGATCGTCCTTGGCGCGGTCCTCGACCTTCTTGAGGGCGCTGTAGAACACACGCTCGGCAACCGACTTCTTGCCGTGGGACATGAGCGAGTTGATGAACTTGGTGACGAGCTGGCTGTTGTAAACCGGATCCGGCAGGATCTCGCGCTTGGGAACTTCTCTGCGTCTCGGCATCGTGAATCCTTACGCTTTCTTGGGTCGCTTCGCGCCGTACTTGGAACGGCTCTGGTTGCGCTTGGCGACGCCGACAGCGTCGAGCGTGCCGCGGATGACGTGGTAACGAACACCCGGCAGGTCCTTCACACGGCCGCCCCGGATGAGGACGATCGAGTGCTCCTGGAGGTTGTGACCCACACCCGGGATGTAGGTCGTCACTTCGACACCGTTGGTCAGGCGCACGCGGGCGACCTTACGGAGTGCGGAGTTCGGCTTCTTCGGGGTCGACGTGTACACGCGCGTGCAGACACCGCGCTTCTGCGGGCTCGACTGCAGCGCCGGCGACTTCGTCTTGTACTTGACGGCATCGCGGCCTCTGGCAACAAGCTGGTTGATGGTTGGCATTCGCTAGACTTTCCTTCTGAAGACACGTACAGCTGCTGACAATTGGTCCCGGACGGGAAAACCCGCGCACTGTACGCGGGGATTTTGGACTTTGTCAAGCCCGGATCAGCCCTAACGCCCCCCTCCTACTTCATATTCCGGAACGGCTTACGAGGGGCTCGTACACCCGGAAACGCTCGACGTGAGCGCGCCAGACGGGCGTGCGGGTCTCGTACAAGAGGCGGTAGCGCTCCCGTAATTCCGGAGGCAGCCGGTGGACCGTCACAAACACCCACCGCCGCCCCCGAAGCTGCGTTTCGGCGCGTTCCAGCGCGGCCGCGAGCGGCAGGCGCGACTGTTTGCCATCCTCCAGCCGCCACCGCGGATACGTTCCATAGGCTTCAGCGGCGGGGTACCAGAGCTTCTTCTCGGGAAGGTAGACGAGGAAAGAGCTGAAGGAGGGGACCGGATGCGCCACCAGCTCGGCGCGGTCGAGACCGCTCGAGCGGAGGAACTCCGCCAGCTCGCGGCTGCCGGAGTAGGCGTACCTCGCCTCGTCATCCCACGCGCGGGCGGCGGGGAACATCGAGTACGTCAGCGCCACGGCCAGCGCACCCGTCACCCAGAGCCCGCCGCGCCAGGGCCCGTACGCCCGGGCAAGCCAGACAGCCGCAACCGTCACGAGCAGCAGGATTCCGGCATGCCTGAGGCCGCCCATCCAGAGGAACACGTTGATGAGCATGAGGGCCCCGGCCGTGCTCCAGAAGAACAGCAGCGCCGGCCAGGAGCGGCTGATGGCGAAGGTGACGAGCGCGAGCACGGCCAGAGCGGGCACGATCGCGTCCCCCGGCCGGGCGTCGGCGAAGAAGGCGCTGGAGAGCGCATACCAGACCGTCTCGAGTTGCGGGATGTTCGGGCTGCGCCCCGGCCCACCGCGCGGCCAGAGCTGTGCGGCCGCCAGGATTCCGCCGAGGAGCATCACCACCGTCTGACGGCTGACCCGGCGCTGCTCCAGCAGCAGCACCAGCCCGGCAATCGCGGCGGTGACCAGCCCATGCACGGTGGTGTTCGCCAGGAGCGCGATCGCGACGGCCAGCCGTATCGGCTTCTCTTCACGCTCCTGCCAGGCTGCCGCCATCGCGAACGTGAGGAGCATCTGCAGCCCGTAGGGTCGCGCGTTCACCGCGTACTCGAACGCGGGGTAGTACGAGAAGGGGAAGAGCACCCGCAGGAGCAGCGGCAGCTCGCGGGCTCGCAGCACGAGCAGCACCGCGAGCCACACCCACACCAGGTTCAGCAGTTGCTGCACAAAGTACGGCGCCCCCGCACGGGCAAACGGCCACAGCGTCGCCTCGAACAGCAGCGGCGCGCCGCGATGCGCCGCCACCCGAACGATGGTCGAGACGTCCGCGTCGCGGACCAGGAGCCACGTGTCGGTCTCGTCCACCCACGCCTCATGGTGGAACGCGGCCCAGCCGGTGATCGCGACGTGCAGGAGGAAGACGACGCCGAGCGCCCACCGCATCACGGGGTCCCCGCGCCTCGGAGCGGCTCGTACACCCGGTACCGCTCCGCCCTCATCCTCCAGATCTTCACGCCCGACTTGAACAGCAGGCGGTAGTTCTGCCGCTCCGCCTCCGGCAGCTCCCCATGCGTGAGCAGCACCCACCGGCGTCCCCTGAGTTGCGCGTGCGCCTGCCGCAGCACCGTCTCGAGCGGCACCCTCGACCGGTCGTAGTCCTGTCGGTCCCACTGGGCGTAGGTTCCGTACGCCCCGGCAGCCGGATACCAGATCTTCACACCCGGCAGGTAGACGAGCGGCGAGGTCCAGAACGGCGAGTGCGCCACGAGGACCGCGTTCCGGTCGAGACCGCTCGTGCGGACGTAGTCGGCGAACTCCCGGCTGCCGGAGAACGCGTACCGCGTCTCGTCGGCCCAGGCGTGGTACGCCGGCACGATCGAGTACGCGAGCGCCACCGCCAGCGCGGCCATCATCACCCGCTCGCGACGGTAGGGACCGTACGCGTCAGCGATCCAGATCGCGGCGATGGTGACGATCAGCAGCAAGCCCGCATGCCGCAGGCCGCCCATCCAGATGAAGACGTAAATCAGCATGGCCGCGGTGCCGGCGGCGAGGAGGAAAGCCACCGGCTGCCAGCTCCTGCTGATGCCGTAGACGACCAGCCCCAGCACGATCAGGGCGGGACCGATCGCATCCTCGATCCGGGCGTCGGGAAAGAACATGCTGGCGAGCGTGAACCAGACGGTGTCGAGCTGGACGAGCGAGTAGACGTCCTGCGCCCCCTCGCGCGGCCAGAGCTGCGCGACCGAGACGAGCCCGCCCAGGAGCATCACCACGACCGGCCGCCACCCGATCCGCTCCCAGAGCAGGATCGCTCCCGCGACCGCGGCCGTGATCAGGCCGAGAACGGTGGTGTTCGCCAGGAGCGCCACCAGAAGCGCCAAACGTAGCGGCCGCGCCCGCCGCTCGCGCCACGCCTCCGCCATCGCGAACGTCAGCAGCATCTGCAGCCCGTACGGGCGGGGGATCACCGCGTACTCGAACGCCGGGTAGTACCCGAACGCGAACAGGATCTTCACCACGGCGGGGAACGCACGCGAACGGAGCATGAGCGCCACCGCGAGCCATACATAGACGAGGTTGAGAAGCTGCTGCGCGAGATAGGGTGCTCCGAGGCGGGCGAACGGCCAGACCGTCGTCTCGAACAGGAGAGGAACGCCTCGCCCCGAGGCGGCCCGGAGGATGGACGCCGCGTCGGCGTCCCGCATCAGGAGCCACGGATCGCCTTCGTCCGCCCAGACCTCGTGATGCAACGCCGTCCAGAGGGTGATGGCGGCGTGCAGCACGAACGCGGCCGCGAGGACGCCGCGCCGCTCTAGAAGTCGACCCACGTCCCCTGCCCCGCCGCGCGCGCGGCGTCATAGACGAACGCGGCTGCGGCGAGATCCTCGATGGCCAGCCCCAGCGACTTGAAGAGCGTGATCTCGTCCGGCGAACGCCGGCCGGCCGCCGATCCGGTGAGGAGCTCCCCCAACTCGGCGCGGATGTGCTCCGGCCCGCCAATCGCCCCCTCCCGCAGCGCGAAGAGGTAGTCGCCCGACTCGTTCACGGTCGACTCGCGCCGGTCGACGAAGAGCGACGCGGCGGCGACGAGGCCACTCTCCAGCTCGCGCGCGGCGGCGATGCTCGAACCGACGGCGTTGATGTGCGCTCCCGGCGAGACCCATTCGCGCTTCAGCACCGGGTCGCGCGAGCTCGTCGCCGTGACGATGATGTCCGCCCCCCGCACCGCCGCCTCCGCGCTCTTCGCCGTCCCCGACGACCGGCTGTAGGTGCGGATCTCCCGGATGTTCCGGACCAGAGGAATGGCCGCGAGATGCGACTTCGCCTGGACGCCGCCGCCGAGAATCGCCAGCACCGACGCGTCCTCTCGGGCGAGCAGCCGCGTCGCAACGGCGGATACGGCCGCGGTCCGGATGGCGGTGATGGCCGACGCGTTGACGAACGCGAGCGGCTCTCCGGTTTCACCGCTGTGCAGGATCACCGCCCCGATGTGCGTGTCGAGGCCTCGCTTCGGGTTCTCCGGGAAGACGCAGACTTCCTTGAGCGCGTAGTACGCCCGTTCGCCGCCGCGCCAGGCCGGCATGAGGCCCAGGAGCCCGGGGGCGCCCGGCGCGCGGATCGCCTGCCGCAGCGGGTTGTGCACCTCGCCGCGCGCGAGCGCCGCGAGAGCGTCCGCCATGATCTCGATGCAGCGCTCCATCGGCAGGAGCGCCTCCACCTCGTGCTCGGAGAGGACCAGGACCTTCACCGCGCGCCAGTGTACTTAGAAAACGAACGGGTCCGCGGGCGCGAGGGCGAGCGTTTGTACGCCGTGCGGCACGAGGAGGATGCCGGCGCGCCGCTCCGGCCGCGCGATCAGCTCGACCTTCGAGCCTTTCCGCAGCGTGAGCGTACGGACGCCGTGCGGCTGCGGAACGCCATCGATCGTCCACTGCAACGCTTCGCCCGGCAGCGCCGGCAACTGCCGCAACGGGATCGCGTATCCCGGCGCATGTCCCCCCCGTACCTCGGCATACGCCAGCGGGTTCGTGAGCCACGGATGCGTCGCGAGCGCCGTGCTTGCGTAGACGTCGAACTTCCCCGCCCGCGGCGCGACCCAGAGCAGCCGCTCCGGCCGCGGCCCGGCCAGCGCGCTCATTCCCGGCACCCAGAGGTCGCGGAACAGCGGCACGTAGTGCATCGTCGCGTACCGCGCCAGCCGCGGGAACTCTCGCAGGTAGACCCGCAGCCGGTAGTCGGCCACGATCGCGGCAGGCGGCTGCGCCGCCATCTCACGCGCGTCGTACGGCTCGATCAGCCGCCGCTCGGCCATCATGCGGACGCCGGTGGTCAGGAACCAGTAGCGATATGCCGGCTCACGCCGCAACGCGAACCCCGCCCCGTCGAAGACCGTCTCTCCCGGCTGCGTCACCCGATCGACGGTGGTCATGACCTCGTCCTGGTAATCGCTCTTGACGCCGAACGCCGGCACCACCTGCATGACGAAGATCGCCAGCGACGTCGCGGCGATCAGGGCGGCGACAGCCTGCCAGTGCGCACGCATTCGATCGAGCGCCAGCGCTACCAATGGCAGCAGCAGCAGCCAGGCTCCCTGGAAGTGATAGTCGTACTGCACTTCCATCGCCGCGACCGTGGCAACGCTCGCGATCGCCAGCAACGCGAGGAACTGTAGCGGCCCCGGCGTGCGGATCCGGCGCAACGCGAGGATCACCCCCGCGACCGCCGCGCTCCAGAACGCGGTTCCGGCGGCGTCGAGCGCCCACAGCGGCAGGAGGAACGCGTCGAAGAACGTGTCCACCTCCAGCAGCGTGGCCGAGGCGACGTTGTAGCGGAGGATGCTGTCGAGGAACTTCGTCCAGGCGCCGGTCAGCGCCAGATACCCGACGAACGCCGCCGCCACGATCGCTACCCCTGGTGCCATCCAGAGAGCGCGGGCGTTCCACCGCCACCGCCGCTCCTCGGAGCGCCAGAACAGCGCCAGCAAGGCGGTGAACACCACCAGCGGCGCGAGCCGCATGTTCGCCAGCACGGCCGCGGACATCAGCGCCCCGAAGCCGATCCAGCGCAGCGGCGTCGCGCCGAACGCCACCAGCGCCACCGCGGCGAGATAGGCGAGATTCCCCGGCACGTCGACGCGGTACTCGACCGCCCTTCGGACAAACGTCGCGCTCGCGAGCAGCAGCACCAGTGCCGGCCAGATGGCGACGCGCTCCCGCCGCGCGAGCCGCGCCAGCAGCACGAAGAGCGCGATCCACAACGCAAGCTGCGCCCACCGCATCGCCACGATCGACTCGACACCCGCGCCGTTCGCGAACAGCCGCGCCACAGGCGCGAAGACGATCCACTGCAGCGGGGTGTGATGCTCCCAGAAGTCGCGGAACGGCACCTTCCCCTCGCCGATCCAGCGCGTGGCGCGGAAGAATTCGATCTCGTCCGGCGCGACCGCCGCGCCGCGATGCACGAGCGCCGCGGCCCAGATCGCCGCGAGCGCGAACAGCGCGAGCCACACTCTCCTCATCGCCGCCCCGCGGCGTACGGAAAGTACTGCTCCTCACGCGAAGTCATTTACGTCGCGTCGCGATGCACCGTATCCATCGAGAACGCCGGGAGGCACACCGCCACGTACTCCGCCCCCTCGGGGGCAGGCGTCGAGTACTGCACCCACTCCCCTTTGTGAACGATCACTCCCTGCCCCTCCTGCACGTCGGTCGCGCCTTCGCGGGTCGTGACGCGCAGCGTGCCGCGCAGGACCAGCGTGTACTCGTCGAACTCCGGCGTCTGCCCCGGCTCTACCCAGCCGCTGGGGCTTCTCATCCGCGCGATCGAGACGTCGCTCGTGCCGGAGTTCACCCGCCCGAAGTACTCCTCGATGATCTTCGGCTTGTTGCCGGCCGCCTGGACGATCGTCGGTTGCTGAATGTGAGTCGGCATGGCCGCGCATTCTACCCGGACGAGCTCAGCCACCGCTCGAGCGCGGCAAGCAGGTGGCGGAGCTCCTCGTCCGTCAACGCATGCCCCTTCTCAATCCCGTAGGTCCTGGCGATGCATCCACGGCAGCAGGTACCGGTGGCGTGCTGCGCGACGAAGACCGGGTGGTTCCGCCACGGCGTCTGCCGCCCGTCGTTCGGGATCACCTCGGGAGCGACGCGCTTGCGAAGGATCTCCTCCGCCTGCTTCATCACATGCGGCAGCCCCCACGTCTGCAGGTACGCCAGCTCGCGCCCCTGCAGGCGGAACTTGCGCCGGAAGGAGGAGCGGGCGAGGCGGCCGAACGCCTCATCGAGTCCGATCATCGCGTGGCGACGGTGAAGCGGCCGATCTCGGTGCGCTTCGGATAGTGCGCGTCGATCCAGGCGGCGAGCCGCGGCACGCGCTGCGGGTTCGGCACGCCGTCGAAGACCGCGATCACGGGGTCGCCGCCGAGGATCACCGCCACCGGCGGCTCCTTCCGGAGCGCCGTCATCGTCTCGGCGAGGAGAGCGGGAGCGGAGAGCATCGGCACGTCGAAACAGCGTGCGGCCGGCTTCCGTTTCAGCATCATGTAGAGCGCCCGCTCGTTCGAGAAGTCGAAGATCGTCCCCGGCCCGAGGGAGTCGACGTATTGCTTCAGCGTCGCGAGCTGCGTCGCATTGTCTTCGGTGGTGTAGATGCCGCGTGCAAGTGGATGCGGGACCAGGCCGTCGTGACGCTGCCGCGCCGCCCATTGCGAAGCCAGCTTCGCTCCCGCGCCGAGGTTCTGCGGCACCTCGAAGTAGAAAACGGAGGCGATCGCCAGCACCGCGACCGCGATCCGGCTGCGCAACGGCTCGAGCACGAACGCGACGAAGGCGACGCCGAGGAGCGGTACGGCGAAGCGGGTGTGGCTCCAGCTCACACGGCCGGCCGCCGTGCGAAACAGCAGGATCGAGAAGATCGCCACGATGGCGATGCGCGGATCGCGGCGCTTCACCGCCAGCGCGAGCAGAAACCCGTAGAAGACCGGCGGCACGTAGTAGCGCAGTCCATTGGCGGTGAACGGCTCAGGCGCCGGCAGTGCCCAGACGGCGTCGATCGCGCTGGGAACGATCACGTACGAGTCGACGAAGAACTGCCGCACGTCGGCACGGACGGCGAGGAGGATGACGAGCGGCGCCGCCGCCGCGATCGCGCCGAACAGCAGCACCCGCCGCCACGGCGGGCGGAGAATCAGCGTCGCCGCCGCAACGCCGCCGAGGGCATACGTGCCGACGTCGAGACTCCAGAGCACCCCCAGCGACGCGCTGAGATACGCCACCAGCAGCATATGCGGCTGCCTCACCCGCGCATAGCGGAGCATCGCCCAAACCGCCAGCAGCAGCGGCGCGAGCCGAAAGTAGGGGAACACCGGAATCCAGAATGCCGCGATTCCGCACAACGGCAACAACACCGCCGCCACGAGACCGGCCGTGGTGACCGTCAACTCCGCCGCAATCGGCACCAGGAGCGCGAGCGCCGCCGCATCGAGGAAGGTCTGCAGCCGCCGCGTATGCGGCAACCGCCCGCCAACTAGTGCGTCCAGACCGCCGTCGACGCCGAGCCCGTGCAGCAGAAACACCTCGCCGTATGGACGCTCGCCGTTCAGGAACAGCCACGCCGGCGTCAGGTGCTCCCCTTCGTGAAACGGGTCCATGTGCACGAACGGGTTGTCGTGGATGAACAGCATCGACACGAACACGAAGAGCGCGAGAGCGATCGTGATGCGGTATCGGGTGGCGGTTGTCCGCGGAGTGTCGCCCGGGCGAAACGTCCCGGACACCTGATCCCTGACACCCGACACCAGTGCGCCGCCGAACGCGCAAACCACCAGCGCCGCGACCACGAAGTAATCCCACCCCTTCGGATACCCATGCACCGTCAGGACGCCGACGCCTCCGTCAGGCGCGGAGAAGAACTGCTTCAGGTGGGGCGCGAGGAGCGCCACGACCGCGGCGCCAACGACCGATCCGGCGGCCATGCGGCCGATGCGCGGCATGGCGGCGATTGTATGATCGAGTTCATGGAATCCTTCAGCCGCGCCTTCCTCGACGAGAGCATCGAAGTCATCCGCCAGATCGACTCTGAGACGGTCGACCGGGTCGCCACCGGCCTCGGCGCCGCGCGCGACGGCGGCGGCCGACTCTTCATTCTCGGCGTCGGCGGCTCCGCCGGTCACGCCAGCCACGCCGTCAACGACTTCCGCAAGATCTGCCGCTTCGAGGCCTACACCCCCACCGACAACGTCTCCGAGCTGACCGCCCGCGTCAACGACGAAGGATGGGACAGCAGCTTCTCCGAGTGGCTGAAGGGCTCGCGCATCAACGGCAAGGACGCGATCCTGGTCTTCTCCGTCGGCGGCGGGAGCGTCGAGAAGAACGTCTCCGTGAACCTGGTCCGCGCCATCGACGAGGCGCGCGGCGTCGGGGCGAAGGTCTTCGGCATCGTCGGGAAGGATGGCGGCTACACGAAACAGGTCGCCGACGCCTGCGTGGTCATTCCCCCCGTCTTCAACGAGCGCATCACGCCGCACACCGAGGGGCTCGCGGCGGTGGTGTGGCACCTCCTCGTCTCGCACCCGGCGCTCAAGGTCACGCAGACGAAGTGGGAATCAGTGAAGTAGCGAGCTCGCCGAGGTCGCGCACCCGCAGGTCGGGCTCGATCTTTCCCCGCTTGTGCGCCGACCCGCGATGCTCGATCAGCGCGACCTTGCATCCGGCCCCGCGCCCGCAGGCGAGATCGCTGTCCTGATCGCCGACCATCCACGAGCGCGACAGGTCGACGCCGAACTCCTCCGCCGCGTCGCGCAGCGACTTCGTGCCCGGCTTACGGCAGTCGCACTTCACCCGCAACTCCTCGACCACCGCCTCGGGATGATGGAAGCAGAGATAGCTGCGCGCCACCGGCACGCCGAGCGATGCCGCGACGGCGTCGTGCACCGCCTGCAGCTCCTCGCGCGAAGTCTTTCCTTTGGCAAAGCTCGGCTGATTCGTGACGATGAACAGCAGCCACCCCGCCTCCACGAAACGGCGCAGCGGCTCGTGCACCCCTTCGATCAGCACGAGGTCGGAGAGACGCCGCGGCGACTCCCACTCGTCGTGCGAGGGGTAGTACACCAGCTCGTCGAGCACGCCGTCGCGATCGAGGAACAGCGCCCTTCTCATCGGAACCTCGGCACGTGCGTCACCCGCGTCGTTTCCCCTTCCAGCGTCGCGCCACCGGCCGGCTGACGGAAGAGCACGCGCTCATCGTTCGGCAGCAGGATCACGGCCACCTCGCGATCGCCTGTATTCAACGCCGCCAGCCGCTGCCCCTCCCGCAAGCCGCGGAGCGGTGCACTGAATCGCACCGGCCCCGCCGTCTCAGCCGTCAGTTGCACGGTGAACCGCGCGGCGTCTGCTTTCTTGTAGGTCGCGAACGCCAACGGGTTGCGAAACCAGGGATGCCGCACGAGCCGCTCCGAGACATACACGCGATAGTCGCCGTCTGCCGGGACGCGCCACGCGAATCCTCGCCCCGGCGCCAGCTTCGCATTCATCCCCGGCACCCAGAGCTCGCGCCACACCGGCACGTAATGGCGGACGAAGTAGGGCGCGAGCTCCCGCTGCACCGTTCCCACCCACAGCAGCGCGTTGTGGTCGAACACGACCGCGGCCGGCGGCTCGCTCGGCACGTACGCCGGCGCGAGCTTTTCCCGCACGAGCTGCCGCGCGAGCTCCGGCAGGAACCAGAAGCGATACGCCGGCTCACGATGGAGAGCCCAGGTGATCCCGCTCCAGACCTGGTCGCCCGGACGCGTGCGTGCGTGCACCTCGCGCATGATCGTGTCCTGATAGGCGAGGTCGTGCTCCTTCCCGCGGAAGATGGAGGCGAACGCGTTCACGCCCCATGCGAGTGCGAGCACCGCCATCACTGCCTCGCGCCGCGGGACCCGCTCGACGATCGCCGCGACGAGCGGGATCATCAGGATCAACAGCAGCGCCAGGTGGTAGTTGTAGATGAACTTCATCGACGAGACGAAGAGGATGTTCGTGAGCTGCAGGAGCGCAATCTGAAGCAGCGCGCCGCGCACGCGCAGCGCGAGCAGCATGCCGGCGAATCCAGCGAGCAGCACGAGCACTCCCCCGACGTCCATCGCCGCCAGCTCGAACAGCCGGTCGGTGGCCAGCAGCCGCACGCCGAACGGGACGAGCAGCCGGTGCATGAAGCCGCCGATCACCGGCGTCGCGAACCGCTCCGCCCGATTGTCGGTCCACACCTGCTGCACGAGCTCGTCCAGCGAACCGGTCGCCGCGAAAAAGGCGATCCACAGCGCGAGCATCGTCACGCCGCCCGCCGCGATCGGCCACGCCCGTACTCGCTTCGTGACCAACACCAGCAGCACCGCCATCACGAGGACGGGCCCCAGGCGCAGGTTCGCGAAACCGGCAAGACAGAAGACCATGCCGGCGAGAAAGAACTGCTCCCGCTGCGCCAACACCAGCCCCGCCATTACCAGCATGCAGCCGAGCGAGTCGACCCGGTACTCGACGGCAGGAATCATCAGCAGCGAGCTACAGGCCGCCACGCCCATCCCCACCCACCGCGCGAAGCGGTCGATCCCGGCGCCGCGCATCCAGACGTTCGTCAACCAGAACGTGGCGACCCAGACCGGCACCTGCGCCCACCGAAGCGCGATCACCGCGTCCACCCCCGGACTCTCCACCACCCAGGTGAACGGCGCGAAGAGGAACCACATCAGCGGCGTGTGGTGCTCCCAGAAGTCGCGGAACGGCAGCCGCCCCTGCGCGATCCAGGACGTGGCGCGGTAGAACTCCAGCTCGTCCCAGTTCAGTGGATGGAGGAAGTGGAGCGGGATGAGCCGCACCGCCGCGGCGGAGAGCGCCAGGGCGATCGCGGCTCGCAGCTTCACGACAAGGGTCCGTTGCGGAACTGCTCCACCGTCTCCCGGATCGTCCTCTGCGTGGCCTGATTGCTCGACAGTTTCGGCTTCCAGCCGAGCTTCGTCATCCGGCTCGTGTCGAGCTTGACGTACGGGACGTCGCCGCGCCACCCACGGGGGCTCGTGCCGTACTGCACGGCGATCCTGTCGCGCTCGATCCCCATCGCCTCGATCGTCCAGTCGGTGATCTCGCGGACGGTGGTCTGGTCGTCGACGGCCAGGTTGTAGACGTTGACGTGCCCCGGCGCGTTGGCGACGCCGAACTCCATTCCGTCGAGGCAGTCCTCGACGTAGACGTACGGCTTGGCCTGCGTCCCGTCGCCGAGGACGGTGAGCTTCGTCGAATCCTCCCGCAGCCGCAGCACGAAGTCGTGGATCACGCCGTGGGTGGGGTTCGGCCCGACGATGTTGCCGAAGCGGTAGATCCAGGCCTGCATGTCGTAGTTGTGGGCGTACGCCGTGATGAGCGTCTCGCACGCCACCTTGCTCGCCGCGTAGAGCGAGATCGGGAGGATCGGGCCGTAGTCTTCCGGCGTCGGCATCACCGTCGGCTCCCCGTAGACCGCGCCGCTGCTCGAGAAGACCAGCTCCTTCACGCCGGTGCGGCGCATCGTCTCCAGCACGTTGTACGTGACGAGCGTGCCGCCCTTCAGATCGAAGTCGGTGTACTTCGTCCCGTAGCTGATGTCGCTGTTCGCGGCGAGGTGCCACACCCGGTCGGGCTTGAACTCTTCGACGATCTTCACCAGCCCCTCGAGATCGAGCAGGTCGAGCTCGTGAAACGTGAAGCCGGGGTCCTGCACCACGTAGGCGCGCTTGCCGAGGAAGAAGTTGTCGACGCCGGCGACGACGTCGCCACGCTTCAGGAGGCGGGGAATGAGGTTCGATGCGATGAAGCCGGCCGCGCCGGTCACGAGAATTCTCAAGAGTGGTTCTCCAGGGCCGCGCGCGTGCGCGCCAGTTCGTCGGGCGTGCCGATGTCGAAGAAGTTCAGGTCCACTACCTCGCACGCCAGCTCTCCGCGGCTGGCGAGCGTCGCGTAAACGATCTCTTCGAACGAACAGGCGCCGCGTTGCGGCAGCAGGTCGAGTGTCGATGAATGCATGACCGAGAAGCCGGCGTCGACGTACGGCAGCTCCGGCGCCCGCTTGTCGAATCGGGTGACGCGGCCGCCGTCGATCTCCGTGTTCCCGACGGTGACCCGCGGATAGACGGCCAGGCAGTTGTCCGGGTGCTGCTGCACGAAACGATCGTAGTCGAAGCGGCGCAACACGTCGCCGAACGTGAGGATGAACCGCTCGCCAAGCAGCGCCCGCGCCTCGCGTAGCGCACCGCCGGTGCCGAGCGGCTCCGTCTCCCGGCTGTACTGCACGTTCATCCCGAAACGGGAGCCGTCGCCGAAGTGCTCCTCGATGACTTCGTGCTTGTAGCCGGTGAGGAGCACCAGCTCCCGCAGCCCACGATCCGCGAACGACTGCAGGACCAGCTCGAGATATGGCCGGCCACCGACCGGGATCATCGGCTTCGGGAGGGCCCGCGTCAGCTCGCCCAGCCGGGTGCCGAAGCCGCCGCAGAGGACGGCCACCCGGATCACGCCGGCTTCACCTTCCGCGCACGCCACAGCCGCTTGAACGTCCAGATCGTGCTGTCGAAGCGCTGCAGCGTCGTCTCGCCGATCCGCTCGCGGTAGTCGATCGGGATCTCCACCGTTTTGAAGCCCATGCGGTGCGGCACGACGTACATGTCGACCGGCAGCGCCGGCCCCTTCGCCACCCACTGCACCTTCTCGATCATCGACTTGCGGTACGCGCGCATGCCGCTGTGCACGTCGGTCGTCTTCAGGCCGTGCAGCACGCGCGCGCCGAGCGCGAAGAGCCGGTTCGCCAGGAAGTTCGCGAACGGCATCGCCTTCGGCCGCCGCCAGGTGCGGGTCGTGTTCACCAGGTCGTAGCCCTGCTCGATCAGGCGCACGAGCTCCGGGATGACTTCCACCGGGTAGGTGTCGTCGCAGTCGAGGGTGATGACGATGTCGCCGCTTCCCTCCCGCACCGCGCGGTCCATCGCCGGTCCGTACCCTTGCGGCGGGAACTGCTTGATGACGCGCGCGCCGAGCTCCTGCGCGATCTCCGCCGTCCTGTCTTTGCTGGAGTCGACCAGCAGCACCTCGGCGTCGGGTGCCACGCGGAGAATGTCGCGGATGACCTTCGCCACCGCCTTCTCCTCGTTCATCGTGATCATCGATACGGTCAGTTTCATGATGTGCGCTTCGCTTCGTAAATCATCTGGAAGGCCAGCATCCCCGGCCAGAGCGACGCCACCGCGCGCTCGATGGGATAGGCGGTTTTGAGATAGAGCTGATACGGCTTTGATTTGAGGAGGGCGTCGGCGGGCTGAGAGCCCGCCGCTCCAGAGGGACCGCGGGACAACAGCTTCTTCGCCAGCGGCACGAACGGCCGGATGATGCCGGGGTTGTAGGTCGTCTTCACCGGCTCGAGTCCACCCTGCTCCAGCAGCCACCGCGCGCTGCTGCGCGTGAAGAAACGGAGATGCGTACGATCGAGGACGCCCGTCTCCTCGTACTCCCACTTCCCCGCGAGATGCGCGAGCCGCACCGACCAGAGCCCGACGTTCGGCAGCGAGACGATCACGCTGCCACCCGGTGCGAGCCACTGCAGGTAGCGCCGCAGCGCGCTGACCGGCCACGGCACATGCTCCAGCACGTCCGCGAAGATGATGGCGTCGAACTGCAGGCCGGCCAGGTCGGCCGTCAGCATGTCCCCCTGCACGACGTGCGCGAGCCGCTTCGCCGCCACCGCGACCGCCACCTCGCTCGACTCGAGGCCCGTGACCTCGTTGCCGAGCTGCTGAATGTGCTGGCTCGTCGTTGCGAAACCGCAGCCGACGTCGAGCACGCGCAGCCCTTTGCGTTTGTTCCAGAGACGGAGCAGCCCCCAGTTCACATCCTCGAAGTACTGGTATGACGCGTTCTCATCCATGGCGAAGCTCGTCCGCCATTTTCAGGGCCCGCTCCACACAGACGTCCGAGTTGATGTAGTCGAACTGCGCGAACCGCCCCAGGAGCCGCAGGCCGGTGCCCGCCACCGCGTCGCGCATCGCCGTGACGTTCTTCCGGTATTCGAGGTCGTACACCGGATAACCGTACGTGAAACGCACCACCTTCGTGTAGATGATGCTCTCGCGGTCGACGAACCCGATCGACTCCACCTCGCCGACGACCCGCTCGAGCAGCGCCTCGTCGGACAGCTCCCACACGCCGTCGCCGGCGTTCGAGGTGATCTCGGCCATGATCGACGAGCCGCCCGGCGGCACGCATTCACTGCCGAACGCCTTCGGGAACGAGAGACGGTGGAACAGCAGGTTCGGATCCGGCACGTAGAGCGCCGTGTAGTTGTGCCCCGGATCGGTCTTGCAGCCGATCAACACGTTGATGAGCGAGTTGTAGCGCAGCTTCGCCGTCTCGTCGTGCACCTGCCGCGGCGCGTCCTTCCACACCTTCAGCAGCTCGTGGATCGGCAGCGTCGAGACGAGCTGCTCGTACTGCCGCTCTTCGCCGGACGCCGAGGTCACCCGCCAGCCGCCGTCGCTCTTTTCGACGGAAGCCACCGGCCACTCGGTGTGCACCTCTCCCTTCACCCGCTCCGCGAACGCCTTCACGATCGCCTCGAAGCCGCCGTGCGTCGGGTAGGAGTAGTACAACTGGTGCAGGTAGCCTTCCGTGGAGATGCCGATCGAGGACTTGAGCACGTCCTCCATCGGCGGCTTCGGGATGCGCTCCACGAACTCCGTGCCGATCTTGTTCGCGTCGTAGTTCCAGATCTTCTCGTTGTACGGGATGAAGTACTTCTCGCTGATCCCGGCGCCGAACGTCACGTACGACCACTGCGCGAGGTTCGTCACCGGCGCCTCGTTCGCGCGCGGGTTGACGATGTAGCCGTAGATGCAGTCGAAGTTGTCTTCCTTCGGCAGCGCCGCCAGGTCGTTCTCGAACGGGTACTTCACGAGGCTGCCCTTGAAGTAGATCCGGTTCTCGCGCCGGTTCTGGTGCACGTTGTCGCCGAGGACGGAGATCATCAGGTTCAGCACTTCCTTGTTCTTGCTGAACATGATGTGCGGCCCCGCCGCATCGAACGTGAAGCCGTCTTCGACCACCGTCGCGCAGAGTCCGCCGATGGCCGCGCTCTTCTCGAGCACGTCCAGGTCTTCGTCGAGATGAGCCGCCAGTGCGATGCCGGAGATGCCGCCACCCAGGATGCCGACGCGCTTCCGGATCACGCCGTCTCCTGCATGGCCATGGAGCGGTGCGGCGACAGGAATCCATGTCCCATCTGCGCCACCACCTTCGTCCCCTCGGGCTCGATCATGTAGTGCATGCGCGGCATGCCGTGGTCTTCCATGAACTGCTCGAGGTTGGCCCGGTTCTTCGGGCAATAGAGCATCAGGAAGCCGCCGCCGCCCGCGCCGATGATCTTCCCGCCGAGAACGCCGTAGCGCTCGCGCACCTCGTCGTAGATCTGGTCGACTTTCGCCAGCGAGATCTTCTTCGACATCCGCTTCTTGTTCTGCCAGTGCTCGTCGAGCATCTGCCCCCAGTTGTCGAAGTTCGAGGTCTCGACCGCCTCCAGGATCCGGTAGCCGAGCTCCTTGATGCGCGAGAGGCTGTCCTCGACGCGGTCGTGCACGGCGCCGTCCTTCTGCTGCATGGCCACGTTCTGGTCGCGCAGCACCTCGCGCGCGTCGCGCTGCTCGCCCGTGTAATAGATGTGCGTGTGCGAGACGAAGTCGGCGATGTCGCTGCTGCTCGGGCGCAACTGCCGCACCGCCACCGTGCCGTCCTTGGCGATCTCCAGGACCGTCAGCCCGCCGTACGCGGCCATGTACTGGTCCTGCTTCCCGATCGGCTGCTTGAGGATGTCGAGCTCGATGTGACAGGCCTCTTCGGCGAGCGCCTGCAGCGGCACGTAGTCGCGCCGGTCGTGATGCAGCGCGTTGAGCAGACCTACGAGGTAACAGCTCGACGAGCCGAGGCCGGTGCCGGCCGGCAGGTCGGCGATCGACGCCACCTCGAACCCGTAGCGGATCCCGTGCGCCCGCAGCGCCTCGCGCGCCAGCTCGTGGCGCAGGTCGTTGACGTTGTCGACCACCTCGCTCTGCGAGTAGTGCAGCCGGATCTTGCTGCCGACGGTCGGACGGTTGACCGTCACGTACATGTACTTGTCGAGGCCCATCGCGAAGATGAAGCCGCCGTGCTGCGAGTAATACGAAGGCAGGTCGGTTCCGCCGCCGCCGAGGGTCACGCGGAACGGGGTGCGGGTGACGATCACAACTTGAATCCTGCCGCGGTCGCGTCGTTGTAGAACATCTTCACCGTGTCGAGCGAGAGCTCGTCGAGCGGCTTGCCGATCATCGGCAGCTTCTTCAGCAGGTCGGGCGTGACGGTGATGATGTGGCAGCCGCACTCGTCGGCCTGCACGATGTTCAGCACCTCGCGCGGGCTGGCCCAGAGCAGCTCCGCCTTCGGCTTTGACGCGCAGATCGAGACCGCCTCGGTCATCAGCGGCACCGGGTCGACGCCGGTATCGGCGATGCGGCCGGCGAAGACGGAGACGATGGCGGGCGTGTTCGGGTCGAGCGCGTCGACCACCTCGCGCACCTGCTGGAGCGTGAGGATGGCGGTGATGTTCAGCTTCACGCCGGCGGCGGAAAGGCGCCCGATGAGCGGGATCGCCGACTCCCCTTTCGTGTTGGTGATCGGAATCTTCACGTACACCGGCTCGCCCCAGGTGGCGATCAGCTTCGCCTGGCGCTCCATCTCGTCGAACTCGTCGGCGAAGACCTCGAAGGAGATCGGCATGTCGCCGGTGGAGGCGAGCGCCTCCTTCGCGAACGCGGCGTAGTCGGTGATGCCGACCTTCCGCATCAGCGTCGGGTTGGTGGTGAAGCCTTTGACGATGCCGGCGTCGCGTGCGGCAACCATCTCGCGCACGTCCGCGCCATCGGCATAAATCGCGATTCGAAACTTCGGGATAGTCATGGATTCCCTTTCACTGCCTTTGAGTCGGGCGCGGATTTTAGCAGCCGCAACTCCCACACGTCGTAGAACAGGGTTTTCCGTATCTGGCCGGTATCGATCAGCCTCTGCATGCACTCCTGTGCGCCGGGAAGCCGCGCCCGCCGCGGATCGTGCGTGAAGCGAACGGTCGTGTTGGGGTCGCACACCGGAAAGTCCTCGGGCGGCGGGAGATAGCGCCGCCCGCGCGCCGTCTTCCGCAGCTCGCGCGCCGCGGCCGTCATCTGGCCGATCGAGAACCAGTAGTAGTGCGCGCTGCGCACCGTCACCGGATTCCGCGCCGACTCCACCCAGATCGTCTCCCCCGGCTTCACCCGCTCGACGATGTACTTCTGCGAGACCCAATACGGTGCCTTGTCCCCTCGGACCGGGATCACCGCCGCCACGTGCGCGGCGGCCATGACGAAGCCGGCCAGGGTGACCGCGAGGACGACGGCCCGTGTCAGCTCCTCGCTCACTCTCGTCCGCGCCAGAAGGATCGCTAACGAAGAGGGGATGGTGGCGAGGATCGCCGCGGCGGCCACGCTCCACATCACATAGTAGTGCGCCCAGATCGCCGGCCAGGGGTAGACGAAGCGGAGCTCGAGAAACCCCGCGAGCAGCAGGATCAGCGGCAGCGCGCGCCAGACGGTCCGTTCGAACCGGAGCGACGCGAGCAGCAGCAGCGCCGCTGGAAGCACGAACCAGGGCGCCAGCGCGTCGGGGACGTAGAGGAACGGTACGCCACCCTGGAAGTAGGTGTTGATCGCCCACTCGGTCCCGACGGCGGAGGCCAGCGCCACGTTCGTTTCGAAGTTGAAGAACCACCACATGTCCAGCGGCACGATCAGCGACATCCCGGCGAGGGCGAGCAGGAGCGTGGCGGCACCGGCGGCGGTTCCGGCGATCCGCCGGTCGCTCCGCACCAGCCAGACCAGTCCGATCGCGAGCGACGCCAGCGGCCACTTCGGCTGCCAGAGGCAGGAGATCGCCGTCAGCCCGACGCCGACGCCGCCGATGGCTCCGCGCCAGCGGAGCGCGACCAGGGCTCCGACGAAGAAGAAGGCGATGGCGAACGGCTCCGATCGCGCCTCGAGGAAGGTGCGCAGCCAGAGCGTGCCGGTGGCGATCGTGAGCGCGACCCCCATCGCCGCCACCTCCGGGCCGATGCGCCAGAGGAGTGCCGCCAGCGCGGCGAGCGCGATCGTGCCGAGGAGCCCGCACAGCCATCGCGCCCGCACGAAATACGGCTTGGCGTCGAGCCGCTCCCCTTCCGGCGCGATCAGCTCCAGCGTCTTGAAGAAGAAGGGCGAGTGGTGCTCGAAGAACGTCTCGTACAACCGGCCACCGTTGGCCATCAGCCAGCCGGCGTGGAGATATTCGTTCTCGTCCATGTGCGGCTGGCGTTCGGCGCGGACAATGACGCCGTAGACCTGGATCACCAGCGTCGCGGCCAGCAGCACGATCGAGAGCGCGAGGGCCGGACGGCCCCGGAGGGGAAGTGAGGTCATCAATGCGCGCGCTCGGCGGTCGGGTATTCTACCCGCGCGTTGCGGACCGCATGATCGGCATTCTCCTCGTCATCTGCGCCATCCCACTTGCCGGTCTCACACTCTCGCGCCGGCTGTGGCGCGCGGAGGAAAACGAGCGCGCGGAGCAGGCTTTCTCCGCGATCGTCCTCGGTACCGCGGCGTGGCTGGCGGTCACCTGGGTCCTCGCGCTGGCGGGATTCCTCACGCGTGGCACCGTCACCGTCATGGCGGCCGCCTTCGTCCTCGCGGCGCTGCCGTCACTACGAGCGGTTCGCCCGCTCGTGACGTGGCGGATCGCGCTCCTGGGAGCGCCGGTCGCCACCTGGCTCGCATACGTCTCCTGGCGCGCTCCCTGGATCCCTCCGGCCAACCACGACGCCCTCGCGTATCACTTCACGAAGGCGGTGCTCCTCGCGCGCAACCACGGGTTCGCCCGGTTCGCCGCTCCTGATGGGCGCATCAGCGACCTGCCGTCGAATTATGAGCTGCTGCTGGCGCAGGTGCTCCTCGGCACCCACTCGGACGCCGTCAGCGAATGGATCTCCGTCGCCTGCTTCGTCGCGCTACTCGTCGCGACTGCCGCCCTCGTGCAGCGCTGGTGGACCTCGGCCGCGCCGGCCGCGGAGGCGGTCATCGCCGTCGCATCCGCACCGGTGGCGCTCCTCGCGAGCGGCGCCGACAAGAACGATCTGCTGACGACCGTCTTCTGCGTCGGCGCGCTGCTGTGGGGGGCGCGGTGGGCGGTGACGGGAGGACGCGCTCCGATCGTCCTCACCGCGATCTCGACCGCCATCGCCATCGGCACGAAGCCGACCGCCGGAGTGATCGTCGTCGGCATCGCCGTGCCGCTGCTCCTGCGCGCAATCCGCATCCGGCCGTCTCTCCGCGACGTCGCGCTGACCGCCGCCCTCGGCCTGACGTGCTTCACCCTGCTCGGCGGCGCCGCGTATATGGCGAACGCCATCGATACCGGCTCACCGACCGGCGGCAGCATTTCCGGCGACGAAGCCTCCAACGGCGCGCAGACCGGCTACGGCGACTACGCGAACCTTCTCCGCGTGCCGTACCTCATCCTGACCGCGCCCTTCTCCCGCTCAACGAATCATGTGTGGGTGCCGTGGCGCGGCGAGTACTGGTTCTGGCCCCGGTACGAGCTCTTCTCATCCCACTTCGGCGCACACTTCACATTGGTCTTCCTCGGATTGCCGCTGGCGCTGCTCGCGCGACTGGCCCCGGAACGACGCCGCGAACGGCTCCTCGCCGCGCTGGCGACGCTGATCGCGGTGGCCGTCTTCCTGCCGCTGCAGATGCGGCCGCTCGGCTTCTTCAACGCCTTCCCCCGCTACCTGCTCTTCCTCGTCCCCGTCGTCTGCGCGCTCGTCCTCCCGGCAGCACTGGCGTTCGCCAGACGTGCCTCCGTTGCCATTACGGCCGCGCTACTCGTCTTCTTCGTACTCCATGCGGTCGAATACGGCGCGCGCGACCGCTTTGCGCCGTTCTCGTATGCTCGCGCGGCGGCGAGCACCGGCGGGACCCGCACGATCTTCTTTCGGCCGCAGCGCGCCGGCAGTGCGGTCGATCGCGTGGCCGGGCAGCAGGACACGATCGCCTTCCTCGGCGGCTTCGATGCCTGGACCTATCCCGCCTACGGCCCCGAGCTTTCCCGCAACGTCCTCTTTCTTCCCCTCGGCGCAACCGCCGCCGACATCCCGCCGCAGGCGCGCTGGGTCGTCATCGACCGCGGCTGGCGCATCATCTGGGGCGACCCCAGGTTCGAGCACATGGGGCAGTTCGACCGGATGACCTCCCGCGGACGGCCCGGTCCCGACGACCTCCGCCTCTTCCAGTCGCTCCGGCGCGACTGCCGCTTCGCCCTCATCTACAACGACCGCCGCCTCAACCAGGCACTGTTCTTCCGCGTCCCTCCCGGCCGGAGGGTGCGCGGCCAGCCGCCCGGGTGCGCTCCGGCGTCCTGAACGGCGGTGTCCGGTCCGCGTCACGCGATAATGGCGGGCGATGATCGAGGTCAGCGTCGTGATGCCCTGCCTCAATGAGGCGGAGACGCTCGCCGTCTGCATCGATAAGGCGATGCGGTTCCTGCAGACGCACGCCGTGGAGGGGGAGGTCGTCATCGCCGACAACGGCAGCACCGACGGCTCGCAGCAGATCGCCCGCGACCGCGGCGCACATGTCATCGACGTCCCGTCGCGCGGCTACGGCAACGCGCTGCGTGCCGGCATCAGTGAGGCTCGCGGCAAGTACGTCGTCATGGGCGACTCCGACGACAGCTACGACTTCTCGGCACTGATGCCCTTCCTCGAAAAGCTCCGCGCCGGCTACCACCTCGTCATGGGCAATCGCTTCCGCGGCGGCATCGCACCCGGTGCCATGCCCCCGCTCCACCGCTACCTCGGCAATCCCGTCCTGAGCGGGATCGGCAAGCTCTTCTTCCGCACCGACATCGGTGACTTCCACTGCGGCCTGCGGGGCTTCGAGCGTGACGCCATCCTCCGGCTCGACCTGCAGACCACCGGGATGGAGTTCGCCAGCGAGATGGTCGTCAAGTCGGCCCTCCTCGGCCTCAGGGTGACGGAGGTCCCGACGACCCTCTCCCCCGACGGCAGGAGCCGCCGGCCGCACCTCCGCAGTTGGCGCGACGGCTGGCGGCACCTCCGCTTCATGCTGCTCTACAGCCCTCGGTGGCTCTTCCTCTACCCCGGCCTCCTGCTGATCGCGGTCGGCTTCCTCGCCGGCGCCTGGCTCGTTCCCGCCAGCCGCACCGTCTTCGGCGTGACGTTCGACGTGCACACGCTCCTCTACGCCGCCGTCGCCGTGCTGATCGGTTTCCAGGCAGTGTTCTTCGCCATCTCCACGAAGGCGTTTGCCGTTTCCGCCGGACTGATCCCCGCCGACCGCCGGGTCGAACGGCTGTTCCGCATCGCCACCCTGGAAGTCGGTATTGCGGCGGGCGTGCTGCTGGTCCTGATCGGCATCGGAGGGACGCTCTTCGCCGTCTACTCCTGGAGCCGCGTCTCCTTCGGGCCGCTCGTCCCCACGCGCACGCTGCGCATCACCATCCCCTCCATCGTGGCAATGGCCCTCGGGTGCCAGACGGTTCTCTCCGCGTTTTTCCTGAACGCGCTGGGGCTGGGGCGTAAGTGAAGGTCGTCGACCGCTACCACGACAGATTCGTCTTCGGCCGCCGCGTCTCAGTGTTGAGCCGCCACTTCGCCGAAGTGCTGCCGAAGAACGCGACCGTGCTCGATGTCGGCAGCGGTGACGGGCAGATGGCGATCGCCATCATGCGCCAGCGTCCCGACCTGCGCATCGAAGGGGTGGACGTGCTCGTCCGGCCCGCCACCGCCATTCCGGTGCGGCGGTTCGACGGGACCGCGCTCCCGTTCGGCGACGCCTCCTACGACGCGGTCATGCTCTGTGACGTCATCCATCACATCGTCGATCCGATGCCGCTGCTGCGCGAGGTGCGGCGCGTCGCGGCATCTGCCGTGGCGATCAAAGACCATTACAGCGAGTCCCGCCTCGATTTCGCGACGCTCCGCTTCATGGACTGGGTCGGGAACGCGAAGCACGGCGTTGCGCTCCCCTACAACTACTGGTCGCGCCGCCAATGGACCGCCGCCTTTGATACCCTCGGCCTGTCGGTCGCGGAGACGCGCGAGCGCCTCGGGATCTACACGCCGCCGCTCGAGCTGGTTTTCGGCCGAGGACTGCATTTCGTGACGCGGCTGTCAGTGCTGCGGTGAAGCTGGCGCACCGACCGGATAGCCGTTCGCCCGCAGGTGCGCCACGAGGAGCGCCTGCAACTCGCCGTCCGTCACCGGCTCCGCGCAGGGAGCGGTATGGCCGGCGATCCTGCCCGACTTGAACCGCCTCGTCTCGAAACCCAGCTTCCCCCACCGGTCGCAGACCACCACTCCGGCACTGGTGACGCCGTAGAACGGAGGATCCGCGTTGCGGACGCCGCTCATCCCCGGTCCCAGCACGTCCTTCGATCCGATCTCCACCAGGCTGTAGATCGGCCGCCGCGGATCGAGCTCCTGCTGCAGCGGCCGTCCCGACATCCAGCGCGCCTGCGGAATCCCGAGATGGGCGAGGATCGTGGGAGCGACGTCGGCGAGCTGCACGTTCGCCTTCACCCGCCGTGGTGCCGTTCCGCCGGGCGGCACGAGCACGAGCGGGAGGCGCTCCAGCGTCTTCCACCCGCGGGAGTGGTCGGAGTAGACGACGATCAGCGTTCGCTCGAGCTGCCCGATCGAACGCAGCAGCGCGAGCAGGCGTCCGATGTGGCCGTCCACCTCCTGCAACTTCCGGTCATAACTCCCGTCGCAGCAGTGCGTGTCCAGCAGATGGACGTGCAGGAACCACGGCTCGCGCCGCGACTGCAGGAACTGCTTCGCCAGCCGGAGCCGCCGCTCGTCTTCGAAGAAAGGAGAGCGCTCGCCGTGGCCCGTCAGGAAGCGGAACTCGTCTTCCATCGGGCGGACGAACGTCAGGTGCAGGACACGGCCGACCACCCGCTCCGCCAGCTCCCGCTGGTATCGCACCAGCCGCTCCCGCGCCTCGGAACGGTAGGGCTGCAACGTTTCCTCCGGGTCGGTCCGGCCGTTGATCTGCTCGAACGCCCCCGCCATGTTCCAGTCGTACGCGTCGGCGTAGTACCGCATCCCCACCTGCGCCGTCGCGTAGCCGGCCGCGCGGAGGATCCCCGGCAGATGCTCGACCGACTCCTTCCCGCTCAGGAACGCCGGCGGAAAGAGGATGTTCGTCTCCGTCGGCAGCTTTCCGGAGAGGAGGGTGATCAGCGACCCGTACGTCGGTCCCGCGTTCGAGAAGGCGTTCTCGTACAGGACGCCGCGCGCCGCGAGCGCCTCCAGCGTCGGTGTCGTCTTTCGTTGATATCCGTACGCGGAGCTGTGCGCCGCCGTCGCCCCGTCGATGCCGACGAGGAGGATGTTCGGACGCCGTGCCGCGGCCACCGTCACTCCGGATGGCTCCGCGAGACGTTCCTGCCCGTGCCGCACGGCCACCGCATACGCCGCCACCGAGGCGGCGACGACGACCGCCGCCGGCACCGCGGAGTACACCACCGCGCGCGGCCTCGCCAGCGCCAGCGCCTCGCCGCGCAGCAGCCACACCGCGAGCAGCAGCACCAGCGCGAGGCAGACCGCGTTGCCCGTTCCCGACGCGTCGCTGATCCCGAAGCCGGTCAGTGTCCTCGCGAAGTTGTCCACGGCGACGACGTACAGCACGGCGGCGATCGACGCCGGCAGCAGTGCGGCCAGCCAGTACGCCTTCGCCTCCCGCCGCATTGTGTCGGCTCCCGCCAGCAGCGCCTGCGCCGGCAGCAGGATCGCGAGCAGCGGGAGCGGCGCCGCGCAGAGCAGCAGCAGGCGCACCGGCACCGTTGCCGCGGAGACCACCGAGGGCTTCGTGGCGTGAAACAGCCACTCCAGCGCCGCATGCGCGTACAGCCACAGCGTCGCGCGAGAGATCGAACGGAGAATGAGCATCGGACGCGTGCGCTCGGCGGCCGGGTATTCTACGCGCGCGTCGTGCATGGACGTCACTGCACGTCTACCGGATAGCCGTTCGCCCGCAGGTGTGCCGTCAGCATCGTCTGCAGCTCCCGTTCATCGACGTCTCCGCACGGCGCGGTGTGGCCGGCGATCGTCCCCGACTCGAACTTCTTCTCACTGAAGATCAGCTTCACCCAGCGGTCGCAGACGACCACCGCCGCGCTCGTCGCGCCGTAGAACGGCGGGCCCGTGTCCCGGACGCCGCTCATCCGCGGGCCGAGGACGCTCTTCCGCCCGATCTCCACGAGGCTGTAGATCGGACGCCGCGGGTTGAGGCTCTCCGCCCGCTGCAGCGGCTGACCCGACATCCAGGGCGCCTTCGGGATACCGAGGTACTCGAGGATCGTCGGGGCGACGTCGGCGAGCTGCACGTTTGTCTTCACCCGCCGCGGCGCCGTCCCGCCGGGCGGCACCAGCACGAGCGGGAGACGCTCCAGCGTCTTCCAGTCGCGCGTGTGGTCGGAGTAGGCGACGATCAGCGTCCGCTCCGCCTGTCCGGTGCTCCGCAGCAGCTCGACCAGCCGCCCCAGGTGGCCGTCCACCTCCTGATACTTCTTGTCGTACGCGCCCATGCAGCAGTGCGAGTCGGCGAGGTGGAGATGCAGGAACCAGGGCTCGCGCCGCGACTGCAGGAACTCCTGCGCCATTTCGAGCCGGTACTCGTCTTCGAAATAGGGCGAGTGGTCGCCGAGGCCCGTCAGGAACCGGTACTCGTCCTCCATGCGGCGGACGAACGTCAGGTGCAGGAACCGGCTCGCCACCCGCTCGGCGAGCTCCCTCCTGTACCGCGCCATCCGTTCGCGCGGCTCGGAACGGTCGGGCTGCAGCGCCTCCGCCGGCTCCACGCGGCCGTTGATGATGTCGAATGCGCCGACCATGTTCCAGTCGTACGCGTCCGTGTAGTGGCGCATCCCGATCTGCACCGTGGTGTAGCCGGCCGCGCGCAGGATCCGCGGCAGATGGTCGACCGAGTCTTTCCCCTTCAGGTAGACCGGCGGAAAGATGATGTGCGTCTCCGTCGCCAGCTTCCCGGAGATCATGCTGATGAGCGAGCCGTACGTCCGCCCCGCGTTCGCGAAGGCGTTCTCGTAGAGGATGCCGCGCGCCGCCAGCGCCTCGAGGTTCGGACTGGTCTTCCTGCGCGCATACCCGTATGCGGAGCTTCGCTCCGCGGTGACGCCGTCCATCCCGACGAGGAGGATGTTCGGACGCCGGGCCGCGGTGACCTTCGCCGCGTCTGCGGCCCGGCCGTCGCTTTCGTCCGCCGCTGCGACCGTATATGCGGCCAGCGACAGCGCCACGACCACTGCTGCCGGTACCGCGGAGTACACCAGCCGCCGCGGCTGCGCCAGCTTCAGCGCCTCGGCGCGCAGCGCACCCGCCGCGATGCCGACCACTCCCACCAGCAGGATCGCGTTGATGACCCCCCTGGCGTCGATGATCCCGAAGCCGACGACCGTCTTCGCGAAATTGTCCGCCGCGACGACGTACAACACCGTCGCCACCGCCGCCGGCAGCAATGCGGCGAGCCAGTACGCCTTCGCCTCCCGCCGGAAAGAGTCGGCGCCCGCGAGCACCGCCTGCGCCGGAATCAGGATCGCCAGCAGCGGCAGCGGCGCCGCGCAAAGTAGCAACAGCCGCATGTGCAGCGGCGCCGTGGAAACGATCGACGGCTTCGTGGCGTAAAAGAGCCATTCGAGCGCGGCGTGGGCATAGAGCCACAACGTGGCGCGCGAAACCGAACGGAGAATGAGCAGGGCGCGGTCCGTGCGCGGATTATAAACAGGCGCACCCGCGCGGTATCATCGACGCATCATGTCCCGTCACGCCGAACTCCTGCTTCTGCTGCTTGCCCTGGCCTTGCCCGCGCATGCGTATGTCGATCCCGCCACCGGCAACTTCCTGCTGCAGATCATCATCGGCGGCGTTGCCAGCGCCTACGTCGCGGTCAAGATGTTCTGGGGCAGATTCCGCGGCCGCTCGAAGAAAGAGCCGGCGCCGCCACAGGAGTAGACCTCACACGGAGCGCATGCCGCACGCGTGCGCCGCACGCGCCACGAGCTCCGCCACATCCTCCTCCGCCGCCGCTCGCAGGTTGTTGTCCGCACGCCCCGGCGTGAGCATCTCCGGAACCAGCGCCGCGACGGCGTGAACGTCGTCGACGTAGCGGCGCAGCGTCGGACCGACCCGGGCGGCATTTCTCAGCTCCTCCACGGCCACACGCAGCGCATCGGCCGACGAGAAGCCAACGCCGTTCGCAAGCTCCTCGAAGAGCGCCGGGTCGGCAGCCTGATTGAAGTCGAACACCTCCCCCAGCGTGAACGCGCACGCATACCCGTGCGGCACCCCAAAGTGCGCCGTCAGCGGATAAGAGATGGAGTGGCAGAGCGTCGTGCGCGTATGGCTGATCGCCAGGCCGGCCAGCACGCTTGCCTCGAGCATCTCCTGCCGCAGCCCGACGTCGCCGGGATTTCGGATGAGCGCCGGCAGCGCGCGCAGTCCCGCCCGGATCGCGCGCACCGCGAACGCTGTCGTGAGCGGATTCGCGCGGCGGCTCCACGCCGCCTCAAACGCTTGCGTGATCGCGTCGAGGCCGGTCGACAGCGTGACGTCTTCCGGCACCGAGAGCGTCAGCTCCGGGTCGAGGAGCGCGACGTCGGGAAAGAGCGTCTCGCCCGAAACCGAATGCTTCTTCTTCGTTTCGTGGTTCCAGACTGTCGCAAACGGCGTGACCTCGCTCCCGGTCCCGGCGGTCGTCGGAACGCAGATGAGCCGCGACGCGCGCGAGGGCGGCAGCGGCGCGCCGGAGAGCAGATGCTCGCGGAGCGGCACTCCGCCCGACACTGCCGCCAGGATCTTCGCCGTATCGAGCACCGACCCTCCGCCGACCGCCACGATCGTTCCGATCCGCAGTCCCGCCAACTTCTCCAGTTGCGCCTCGACCTGTGCGAGGCCGGGGTTCGGCTCGACGTCGTCGACCACGTGCATCGGCCGCTGCACGAGCTCCGTCAGCCGCTGCAGCCCGCCCCGCTCCCGGAACCCGCGCGAGGTCACCAGCAGCAGCTCCCCTTCGGCGCCTAGAAACCGGGGCAGTTGCTGCAGCGCGCCGGGCGCGCACTCGATGCGCACCGGGTTGTGGAACGACCAGGCGCGCGGCGAAGCCATCACGTCGCGTCCTGCGACAGGAAGGCGGTGAACGCCTCCTTGTTCTCCCGCGGCGTACCGGATGGCCGGCCGAGATCGGCGCGCGCGCCGCCGCCGATGCGGATCTCGAGGAGCGCCGGTCCGGCGGTCTCCCGGAGACGCGCCACCGCCGCCGCCACCTCCGCGTGCGCCGCCACCGGCTCCAGCGTCGCATAGCCGCAGGCGCGCGCTACCGCCGTGAGGTCGCAGTCGCGGGCGACGGTCGGCTGGCCGCCGACCGAGTCGTGGCGCCCGTTGTTGAGCAGCACGTGCTTGAAGTTCGCGCTGCCGATCTGCCCCTGCACCGCCACCGATCCCATGTGCATGAGAAAGGCTCCGTCGCCGTCAAGGCAGAAGACCTGCCGCTCCGGCCGCGCGCGCGCGATCGCACATGCGATCGCCGAGGCATGCCCCATCGAGCCGACGGTCAGGAAATCCCGCGACGGCTCACCGCGGCGGACGCGGATCTCGTGCAGCTCGCGCGAGGTCATCCCGGTCGTCGCCACCACCGCGTCGGCTGGATCGAGCGCGCCGGCAATTAGCTCGATCGCCGCCTCGCGCGTAAGTTGCTCGCCGGCTGATGCCGGTCCGTCGAACGGCGCGAACGTCCCCTTCCGCACGAGCAGCGCCACCGGCTGACCGGCCGTGCGCGCCAGTTCCACCGCCCACGCCACGTCGGCCTCCGCCTCCGGCATGTCCGGCGACAGGATGCGATGCGGGATCTCCATCGCCTCCAGCATCGCCGCCGTGACTCTCCCCTGCTTCACGTGCTGCGGCTCATCGCGCACGGACGGCTCTCCGCGCCATCCAATCACGAGGACCATCGGGATCGAATACACCTCCCGGTCGGCGAGCGAGAGCAGCGGATTGATCGCGTTCCCGAGTCCGGAGTTCTGCAGGTAGACGACGCCGACCTCGCCGGTCGCCAGGTGATGCCCTGCCGCGAGCGCCACCGCCGCCCCTTCGTTCGCGGCAATCACGTGGCGCCGCGGCTCGACCGTCGCGGAAATGTACGCGCACAGCTCCTTCAGCAGCGAGTCGGGGACGCCGGTGAAGAACGCCGCCCCGCGACGATCCAGCGCGCCGTATACCTCGGCCGGCTCCAGCATCTCAGGTCGCCTCCGGGATCAGCCGGAGGACGTCTTTGATCGACAGCAGCCGCGCGTCGGCCTCGAGCGAGCGGCCATGCCGCAGGATCGACTCCGCCGTCTCCACCATCGCCGGATAAGCCGCACGCAGCAGGTGGTTCGCGTAGATCACGATGTCGACGCCCCGCTCCAGCAACTGCTCCTCGGTCACGCGGTTGTAGCTCGACGGCACGGCGATGAGCGGCACGCGCCGCGGCAGTTTCCGGTAGGCGTCGAAGAAGGAGAAGACTTCCGACTCGTCCGTCCTCCGGCTGTGGATCATGATCCCGTCCGCCCCCGCCTCGATGTACGCCGCCGCGCGCTCCATGGCGTCGTCCAGCCCCACGTCGAGGATGAAGCTCTCGATGCGGGCGATGATCATGAACTCGTCGGTGACCTGCGCGCGCTTGCCGGCGCGGATCTTGTGGCAGAAGTCCTCGATCGTCGCCTGCGCCTGCAGCACGGTCGTCCCGAAGAGCGAATTCTTCTTCAGGCCCACCTTGTCCTCGATGATGACCGCCGAGACGCCGAAACGCTCGAGCGTCCGGACCGTGAAGGCGAAGTGCTCCGGGAGGCCCCCCGTGTCGCCGTCGTAGATGATCGGCTTCGTCGTCACCTCGACGATCTCGTTCAGCGTCTGCATGCGCGACGTGACGTCGACCGCCTCGATGTCCGGCTTCCCCTTCGCGGTCGAGTCGGTGAGGCTGCTCAGCCACATCCCGTCGAACTCCCGCAGCGTGCTCCCTTCCTGAATGCGCGCGTTCTCGACGACGAGACCGGTGAGGCCGTTGTGCGCCTCCATGAAGCGGAGCAGCGGCTTCGCGGCGAGGAGGCGCCGCAGACGGCTCATCCGGACGCCCGGCGTCGTCCCCTGATGCCGCGCGGCGGCGATGAGCTGCGTCGAAGAGACCCCCTGCGTGTACGGAACCTCGATCAGCTCGCCGCCCCACTCCGCGAGCACCTCGATCACCCGCGCGCGCGTCGCCTTCTGCACGCCTTCCTTCCAGTCGTCGCCGTGCACGACGTAGCGGGGGCGGATGGCGCGGAGGTTCGGCTCGTAGTCGAGCGTCTCCTGTGGGACGACCCGGTCGACACCCTTGATGGCCTCGACGACCAGCCGGCGCTGCTCGAACGTCATGTGCGGGAGCCGTTTGTAGGTGGCGATGGCCGCGTCGGTGAGCAGCCCCACGACGACCGTGCCGTGCTCGCGGGCCGTCGCCAGGATGTTCAGGTGTCCCGGGTGCAGCAGATCGGCGCTCATGCCGACGTACACGGTCTGCTCAGACATCGACGCTCAGGGTACCAAGAATCTGCGCCGCGCCGGCGTCGCCGCTCCGGCCGACGTTGAACACCGTCTCGTCGCGAATGCGGCCGATCCGCTCGTGCCACGATGGCGCGTCGCGCACAAGCTCCGCCACCACCTGCGGCAGCCGCGCGAGCTCGCCCGGCGCGACCACTTTTCCGATCTGGTCGCGGATGTCCGCCTCCAGCGCCGGCAGCCCGATCCGGGCGTGATTAGGGTTGTGGATCTTCGGCGGAGTGTCGACGAAGATCACGGGACGCTGCCGCGCGAACGCGTATTCGAGCGGCGCGCCGGACCACTCACTGATCATGATGTCGGCCGCCAGCAGCGCCTCGGTCGTGCTGACGTCGGGATCGAAGCGGAACCGCCGCCCCTCGTAACGGCGGACGAGCTCCTGCGCGAGCCGCGGGTGATGCCGCACCGTCATCGGATGGAGCCGCAGCGACACCTCGAACCCGGCCGTGAGCAGCACCTCGATCGCCGGCTCCAGGCCCTGCCGCACCATCGACGACTCTCCCCACGACGGCGCGAGGAGCACCCGCGTCACGCCGTCCTGCGGCGGCGGGATCTCTTTCGTGGCGAGATCGGCGATCAGCGTGTCCAGCCGCCCGTACCCATGCTCCACGAGCCGTTTCGGCGGCAGCCCGTAGACCTCCTCGGCGCGCCGCAGCTCCGTGAAGTGGTGCGGACCGACGCAGAGGATGGTGTCGTACGCGTCGAAGGCATGCTCGCGGTAGACGCGGTGCGTGCTGGCGATGGAGTGGAAGACGTAGAAGTAGTGGACGGGGTGGGCCGAGCGCTTCAGATGAAACTGCTCGAGATCAGAGAGCGTCATCACGAAAGCGTCGGCCTCGATCGTCCGGAAGAGGACCGTGCGCGCGCCGCCGGAGCCGACCCAGTAGGCGTCGGGACCCTGGAGGACGCGGTCGTTCCTGTCGGAGGTGACGCGGACGACGCGAACGCCCTGGCGGACCAGCGCGGCGTCGACCGGGCCGAGGTGCGCCCAGTCCGCGGCAGTCTCGGCGTAGAAGACGATGCGCGGTGCGGCGCCGGTGCCCGACTGGAACGCGCGCAGCCCCGCCCAGGCCTCCCGCCCCTCCCGCCATTTCCGCCGCAGCTCGTCGAACATCGCGTGGCGGTGCATAGTAACGCGCCCTCGGCTACCATCGCGCGCGATGGCGCGGGGTGCGACGACGACGGCGGAGGCGGGACCAGGCCGCGCGCGCTGGGTCTTCCTCACCCTCCCACTCGCACCGCTCGCTCTCTTCGCGTACGGCGCCTTCGAGTGGCTCTTCTTCGCGACCAAGCCTTCGTTCCTGACGGTCCTGCCGTTCGCGGAGCAGCTCGAGATCCTCTTCCGCGCCCCTCTGCCATTCGTCGGCCCCGTTCTGCTTTGCCAGCTCGGCGCGACGCTTCTCTCGCTGCTGCTCTTCCCCCGGCTGCGCTGGCTCGGCGTGGTTCCCGCCGCCGCTCTGCTGGCCGCGCTCGTGCTCGCGCTCGTGCACAACTTCCTCTACGTGCTCGCCGGCGCCGGCCTGACCAGCAACACCGCGCTCGTCCGGGTGGTGCATGGGACCGTGCTTGCCGCCGGCTTCGTCCTCTGGCTGCGCAAGCTCGCAGTGGAGATGCCCTCGCACAGGGGTTGGATCCTCTGGGCCGCCGCCACTCCCATCCTCCTTGGGGCCCTCTTCGCCGCTCCCGAGACGCCGGACGCCGCGGCGGCGCTTCCCACGCTGCCGAGGGGCGGAGCGAATGTGCTGATCCTCTCGATCGACGGCGTCGATGCCGGCCGGCTGTCCGCCTACGGCTACCGCGCCGCCACGTCTCCGTTCATGGAGTCGCTGGCGCCGGAGACGCTCTTCTGCGAGAACGCCTTCAGCAACGCTCAGCAGACGTACACGTCGCAGACGAGCCTCCTCACCGGAAAGCTGCCGTTCACGACGAAAGTGATCGTCCCGCCGTCGATCCTGCGGGGCGACGACGCGGTGCAGCACCTCCCCGCGATCTTTCGCCGCTCCGGCTACCGCACGCTGCAGCTCTCGATGCGCCACTTCGGCGATGCCGAGGATGCGAATCTGCAGGAGGGGTTCGATCTGACGAATTACCGGTGGGAGAACCGGCTCTCCACGCAACGCGTCGAGCAGCTCTATGACTCCGCGCGTCCTTTCCGGCTGGCGGTCATCGACCGGCTGGACGGAACGCTGGCGCGGCTCTTCGGGACGCGGCCCGTCTCCGACGACTTCGCGCGCGTCATCGGGGGCACCTCCGATCCGTTCTGGAGCGACGCGAAGCGTGTGGACGCCTTCTTCTCCTTCGTCGACGGCGGCCGCGGACCGTGGTTCGCCCACGTCCATCTGCTCGACACCCATTCGGCCAACCGGTTCACCCGCGGGCCGCTGCGGGTCGGGACCGATCTCTACGACAACCAGCTCCGCGACGCGGATGAGGAGGTGCGGCGGGTGTTCGACGGGCTCCGCCGGCGGGCGCAGCTCGAGCGCACGGTGGTGGTGGTGACGTCCGATCACCCCCGGAAGTGGTTGTTCGGCCCGAAGGCGCGCATCCCGCTCATGATCCGGTTCCCGGAACGCCGGCACGCGCGGCGCGAGCCGCGGAACGCGCAGATGCTCGACGTCGCGCCGACGGTGCTCGACTTCCTCGGCGTTGCGCCTCCGAGATGGCTGGAGGGAGACTCGCTGCTGCGGCCTGAGAACCTGCGGGACGACCGGCCGATCTTCGCCAGCGCCGAGGTCCGCGCGAGCGAGCTGCCGCGGCCGCCGCACTACGGGATCCGCGAAGCCGGCCTGGTGGCGGGATCGGGCTGGTACTCGCTCGACCTGCAAACCGGCAGGATGAGGCGCGGGGCGATCGAGGGACATACCCGGCCGTCGCCGCCACTGCCGGGGCCGCGGGCTCGTGCGCTGCTGGAGGAGATGCTGGTGCGGAGGGGACTGCGCTGAAAATGCGTACAAAAAGAGAAAAGCCCACGAGGGTTGTCCCCGTGGGCTTTTCATAATCCCGGCGGCGTCCTACTTTCCCACGCAGTTGCCCGCGCAGTATCATCGGCGATGCAGAGCTTAACTGCCGTGTTCGGAATGGGAACGGGTGTGACCTCTGCTCTATGACCACCGGAAAACCTGGTGTCTTAGAAAAACTGGATTGAATACGGGTTGCAGTGGTGAAACGCACACTGCAGACAACATCAAATCAAGACAATTATGGTCAAGTCAAACGGCCGATTAGTACTGGTCAGCTGAGAGCATCGCT